>NZ_JAPYKR010000007.1:0-409983 GCF_037179655.1 Mesorhizobium sp. Cs1299R1N1
TCGCGCTCGGCCTCGAGGCCGTCGACCAAGAGCGCGAAGTCGATGTCGTCGCCCGTCGTGCCGTGCTTGCGCGAATCGCGTTCGAGCGCGGCGAGCTGGTCCTCGAAAATCTGCTTGGTGTCGGACAAAAGGCGTCCGATCAACGTCGACTTGCCGTCATCCACCGAACCGCAGGTCAGGAAGCGCAGCAGCGACTTCTTCTCCTGCGCGGCCAGATAATCGCGGACGCCATCCGTGGGAGCGAGGCTCTTCGCCTTGATGTGGCGCATGGTCAGAAATACCCCTCGCGCTTCAGGTTGAGACTATCGGTCCTGCAAGCCCTGATGTGAAGCCCATCCGCCGCTGGGTCAAACGTGACCTGTTGCGGGTCAGTACGCCTGGGACCGCAATTGCGGCCGTCGCCTCGCAGATGGGGCGGCGGCTTCAGTCGGGTCTGGATGGAGCGGCCCGGCACCCCCTTGTTGGGATGGGGCTAGGACACCGGGCCTAACCGACGGGCAGTTTGTGAGAAACGGCGCCGGGGGATAACGGACTATATGCGCTCATACCCAAGACGCGCAAAGCATACGAAAGAAGTATGAGGAAAACATGCGGGGTCAACCGATGACCGATCAGCCAGTGACGTGCAGGCGCCGCCTCACGCTCTCTTCCGGCGATTTGCGGGATCAGGCTTGCAGCGCTGCTGCTATCCCTCGTTCTCGCCTAGCCGGGAAACCAGTGACCACGCCACCATCGATCCGGTTGGTCTTGCCGAGGCGCTTGGCCGTGGCGGCGAGGTCGAACCAATGTGCACCTCGGTCGCCGAGTTCGCCGCGATTGGCGGCCGTATGGTTTGTTGCCGGCAAACAGGGGATGACCAGTCGCAACCCCTGTCTCAGCTTATTGATGCGAGACAAGCTGAACGCAATTACAGGTTGTAATACCTTTGGACATATTAGCTAGCTAATATATAATTACCAATTGTTAACCAGGATTAATGCGCCCTTTCCACAGCATTGTAGTATGCCCTTTAGGTTGGGTTACCTCCATAGGGCGGGGAGGCCATACGTCCGTGCGTTGGGGCGGCGTATGCTCTACTCCTTGAATCCAATCCCCGGTTAAATCTAGGCAGCCTGACACGATGGAGCGTATCAGTTCACGCGTCTGACAAGCTTTGCGGGGCCCAATCAAATGGGAGAAAAGCAAGTCGGACGGAGAGGAGTATGTAAGGCGATGGGACCTCACCAAACTTCCGATTCCTGGAATGATGCAATACGACCGTTACACAATGGACATCTGCCGGACTCGAATGGCCTAGGCAGATCCGATGTCGAAGAAGAGCACCGAAGCGAAGGCCTAGTCCTGATTGTAGACAAGCGAGCGCTTGAACGTGAATGCCTTGCTCGTGGCCTTATCGAACACAATCCCACTTTGCGCGTTAGCGCGGTAGGATCGCTTGACGAGATCCAGCACATTGCTGGGAAAGAGGAGCCATCCGCGGTACTGGTCATTCTTGGCGCCAGAAAGGTCTCCGAGCAGAGTGTTCGGGCGGAACTTACGGACTTCATTGCTGAGATTGGCACCGTACCCGTAATCGTCGTGGTGGATTCCGACGACCCGGGGGAGGTTCTCGCCGCACTCGAATGCGGAGCCCGAGGCTACATTCCCACAAGTGTGAAGGTGAAGGTCGCTGCCGAGGCCATTGGTCTCGCTCGCGCCGGAGGGATCTTTGTACCCGCCAGCTGCGTGCTGGCGCTTCGAGAGATCATCCACTCGACGGCAAACGGTGCGCGGCCGCTCGCCGGCATGTTCACGATACGCGAGGCTGCGGTCGTAGAGGCGCTCAGGAAAGGCAAGGCGAACAAGATAATTGCCTACGAACTCAATCTTTGCGAGAGCACCGTCAAGGTCCACATCCGCAATATCATGAAGAAACTGAAGGCTACGAACCGCACGGAAGTAGCCTACAAGCTCAGACAGATGTTGCTGTGACGGCTGCTTCGGACTTTACTTAGCCGGTCCGGCAACTATTGCCGGACCCGCTGAGGTTGGACACCCGCCCGGGTCGTTTTCGCGAACAGACTCGCTCGCGCTAGTGTTTAACTGCGTTGCCTCTCAATGGTCGCGGACCTTGCCTTCACGAGGAATCCAACACTGTCCTCGCCCAGTTCTGCGCCCCGATATGCTGCTTCGGCGGCTTTCAGCCCTCCCGTCAGCCTGCGGACCGTCGGAGCTGCTCCGAGTACGTCAAGTGGCAAGCCTAGCTGATCGCGGCCGGGCCTCTTCGGCGGCCAAACCGTGAGGCCGAAGTAGCTGGCGGCCGAGCGATCGATCCCGCCGCTGAACTGGACCAACAGCGTTTGGTTCGAGTTCCGGCCAATTCGGCCCAGGCTGTTGATGTCCATTGGTGGTTTGTCGCTGGGTCGCATCGCTACGACGATGACATCCCAGGCATCGTCGGTCAGCAGCACCGGGTGCGAAAAAACGCTTACTCCCGCCCCGCGCTCGCGGAGCGCATATTCAAGGGATGATGCACAGGGCGTGTCGCAGACGATGGCGAGCTTGGCCGCGCGTAGATCGACACCGGCATCGTCCAGCAAGGTGCAGCATAACCGCGCGAACTCTGGCAGCAGGTCTACGGCTGGATGGTTGAGATTGAGAGCCGCAACCTTAATGCCGGCCTCGTCACAGGCGTCGAAGTCCACAGTGCCAGGCCGAAGCTCCCATGGTCCAGCCATTAGTGAAACAACCGCATGAGAGGGTAAGAGTTCGACAAGCGATCTAGAAATCGGCCCGACCTGGAGGGAGTTCGTGACGAGGTCGACGTCCTGCCATTTGCGGCTGTCGATGCGGTCCGTCACTTCCACGCGTTCCGACACGTTGGCAAAATTGGCAAATGCCAACGTCGCGGTCGCGGCTGCTGCCAGGCTCGGATGTCTGGAGGATATGCGAGTGAGCGCAACGACGCGGCTGGCCTTAGCGAGCGCCGCCGCTGCCGCAGTCACTGCTTGGTATCCTGTCGCAGCGCCAACGACCACGGTGAGGCCGGAGAGATCGAGATCGAGCAAGGCTATTTGCTTGCGCACGAGAGCAAGGACTTCGGCACGGTCGATCTCGGGAAAATCACGAGCAAACGACCTTGCTGAAAAATGACGTGATGTAGGCATGAAGCTGGGCACCACGTTGCGCGCTCTCACTATCTGGTAGGCCGGCAATGTCCTTTAAGCGGATCCGCTGCCCTGCCGGTCTCGTCTGGGCGCGATGCGCGTGCATTTCCTGCATTGCGTTGGCTGACGCGCTTGCGGCCTTCGCATTTGGTAAACTACTTCCTGTCTATTCTATTCTCGCCCAGGCGAGTGACGGTCCAAATTTGGTTGGCCCTCTGACCTCTTGGTGGCCGAACCCGTTCCAATCCGCGCTTTGGCAATACAGCCGAACCTGCCCGAACTGCTACTGCAGCAAACGGATGCTAGGTGATACCCCGTTTGATCGGAAGACTTACCGAGGCTACGCCTGCGACGCTCGGATCAGGCTAAGGGGGTAACGAGCGCTGGGTACGGCGCTACCTCCTTTGCTTCTCTTGCCGAGAATGACGCGCCGCTGTGAAGTTGGGCAGCAAAACCAGCAGCGTTTCTTGGTGACATCCGTGACAATAAGCGCCTTTGACATAAAGCACCGCGGGCCAGGCATCCGCGTCGGCCAAAACCTCCGTCCGCTTGGAGGCCGGCGCAAGAGGATGATGGACATGACCGTCGCATTGATCGCGCTTGTCCTCGCTGCGCCGGTGATGCTGGCGGTTGCCCTTTTGATATTGGTGACCGACGGCGGACCGGCGGTGTTCTCACACACCCGGATCGGGTTCAACGGCAGGCGCTTCGCCTGTTACAAATTCAGGACCATGGTGGCCAACTCGGAGCGGGTCCTGGCCGACTATCTCGCGAGCAATCCCGAAGCCGCCAAGGAGTGGGAGCAGAATTGGAAATTCAAGAATGACCCGCGGATCACATTCCTGGGGCGCATTCTCAGGAAGTCGAGCCTGGATGAGCTGCCTCAACTCATCAACGTGCTGCGCGGCGAGATGAGTTGCGTCGGCCCTCGTCCAGTCGTTCCCGACGAACTTCAACGTTACGGCTCCTCTGCGATCGATTATCTGAAAACCCGGCCTGGGCTAACTGGCCTTTGGCAGGTGGCCGGCAGAGACGCAATGGATTATCCCAGTCGTGTCTCTATCGACAGCCAATATGTGCGGGAATGGTCCCTATGGGCCGATGTTGTCATTCTCGTCCGGACTGTGGGCGCCGTGATGAAATTCGACCGTGCGTCTTGATTAGTGCGCATCGCAAATTCTTGCCCAATGCATTGCTTTGCCTAAAAACCGCATCGTGTTGTCGCGACCGCGATGGCGAAAGGTGCGGCGCCGGCCGGCCGCGGCGAAATGGCAGCCGCGGACCATTACTGCTCACGTGACATGCCTTGGCGCCAGATTACGCCCAGGAAGAGGCCGAGCAAGTAGGCGCCCTGCAGAACGACAACGAGAAGCAGGATTGAGATGAGGTGGTGCCAATCAAATACACTGCCGATGCCGCCTGCAGCGACGCCGCCCACGACAGTCACCGCGGTCATGATGATGAGCGCGGCAACTCGAAAACGAAATCCCAGCAAGATGCCGATAACACCGACGACGACAAGGCCCCAAAGCACGGCGATCTCCTATGGGTGGAAGACTCAGTGTGCCATCTCCAAGTCTCCCACATCTGCGAAATCGGTACCAACACTCAATCCGGCTGCACCGCCTCGCCGACGAGCGGTCGAGGGGCGGGAAATCGCCGCACACTCCCCCGTGCTGCACAAAAGGCGTAGAGCACCCTGTCCGAATGCCCCCTTTTCGCTCATTTCCTTGTCCACCCGCCGAGCCTACGCTGCATGGAAATAGGTATGCGGAGATTCACCCGCCGTGCGGCAGCATGCAATGATTTATGATCCGGACGCCAAGCCTGTGTTTATCAGTGCAGCTATTCAGGACAACAAGGCGCTGGATGTTGCGCATCAACGCGAGGCTGCGTCGGCGCGCAGTTCCCGCATAATGCCTCTAACGTGACATTCTACCTATGCTTCAGGTATCTGTCCTTTTGCTGATCCTGTCCATCTGGTTCCCTGGCGCCACGCGGATTGCCGGAACGGATGGCTCGCTTTCCTTCGTGCTGGCACTGTTCTGCGCTCTGCTAAGTGTCGGTGCCTATGCGGAAACAGCAAGACGCCTCCATCGGATTGAGGCCGCCCTGACGACAGCGGTGCTGACGATATCTGCTGTCATCATCGTTCTCTCTCTACTGTCGATGCTCTACGCAGACAATCCGATGAGGACGATGCGCGCGGTTTTCTCACAAGTGTTTGGTTTCGCGATCATTCCAGCAGTCGCGGCGATCTCCTTGAGACCGAAGGGTCTCGTGGCAATCGACAGGGTTGTGACGACCATAGTCATCATGACTGTCGTAACATCCTGTCTTGTCGCAATCGGGCTGGGCGATGCCAGATTCGCCGATCGGGCCGAAGGCTATTTCAAGCACTCGAACCAACTCGGGATCGCGTTGTCGGCTGGTCTGCCGCTTGTCGCCGCGAAGCTGGTCACATCCCGCCGGCACCGACTTCTCCTTATGGGCTGCCTCGCTGCGGTGCTCCTGGGTTTGGTGAAATCGGGTTCGAAGACCAACTTCGTTCTCGGTGTGGTGGGCCTTGGTCTTTTCTTTGCACTATACAGTATATATTTAATCAGAAGAAAGCAGAGTCCGTTAAAAGTAATCGTGGGAACCATTGCCGCTCCGGTATTGTTCGAAGCGAGCCTGCTGACATTGCAGTTCCTAAATCCACGGGCTTACGGCCTGCTGGCCCTTCAACTTTCCGGAGGCGAGGCGCATTCGGTGGTATCGCGGCAGCGCCTGTGGTCCATATCGATCGATCTCGGCCTGTCGCACCCGTTCACGGGTGTGGGGGCAGGGCAATGGGTGGAAGATATCGCACCCCATAGCCATAATCTGTTCATTGACTTCTTTAGAACACTGGGAGTGCCCGGCTTGGCGTTGGTGTCGATGCTGGTTCTCGTGGTCATGGCATATCTGGTCAGGGTCGTGTTCTGCACATTATTCGGCAACGACAGGGGGGGCGACCATGCGGCGGAAGTGAATGTGATGGTGCTTGGGACGTCGGTTTCCCTGTGGAACTACATCATCGCAAACCAGATGAGCGACTCCTTCGGTCCATCGACAGCGCCTTTCTTCTGGCTGCCGTTGGCTTTGCTCATCTTCTACCGCGGCGTCCAACGATCACTGCAGACCGGCCCTGAGCGTCCGAAATTGTACGCGGTTCCAGGGTCCCAGCTCTTTCAACATTGAAATTCCCATGGCTTCGCACACAGTCCATGACCTGACGGCAGGCTTGCCGCCAAACGTCGAACCACGCCCACTTCAAACAGACATTCGATTTGTGGAATTCTTTGGTCTCCCCGGGATTGGAAAGACAACCGCAACCACCCTGTTGGCGAACGGTTTGCGGCGGCACGGCCCGTTGGTGGGTGATGTGCGGGTAGCGTCGGAGACAAGAAAGTTCATCGGCCGCCAGATCTACAGAATAGGTATTGTTGCACCAAGGCTTAGGGATCGTGAGTTTCGCTCCTTGCTCTCGCGCATTGCGCGCTTTGTCATCGAAGGTGGGCAATCATCAATTGTCGACATAGCCAGAGTCATCTGGAACCTTTCGTTTCTGATTGCTTATGTTCAAAGCGAGAGACAGGGAAGAAATACAATTATTGTCATGGACCAGGGCCTGTTGCAGGGATTCCTATCCATCTTGCTTAAGAGCAGGCGTGGGGCAACATCCGAGAAGTGGCTTGATATCCTGTTCGCCATTGGCGTGCACGATATTGCTTTTGTCCATCTGCGCGGCGAGATCGGCGTGGCACGAGATCGACTTCTGAAAAGGGGCGATCGGTCCTCGCGGATGCAAAGGACATCTCCTGACCGCGGCCTTGATCTGTGGTCGACCGCGGATGGTGCTTGCCGCCAGATTGCGACCGATCTTGAGTGGAGGATGGGAACGGAAGATCACGCCGGCGTACTGGTGGCGGTCAACGTGGAGAGGGTTGCGTCGCCCGAAGACGTCGCCGAAAGGGTTCTCGACGCGGTGCTACTGGCCTGCCTTGAACGGCATCGGCTGTGCGATAGGGTAGGTCAATGAGCGCGAAAATGGACCGCCGTTCTTTCATGGCCGTCGCCGGCTTGTATCCTGTAATCGCTTTGTTGCCGAGCTCGCTCCGAGCGCAAGGCGGCCAAAAGCCGGGAGGCAACGAGTTCGTCCTGGCGGGTGAGTATGGCTTCAAACAGCAATTAATTCGGAATCTCCAGCCGGGAGCAACTATCAATGCTCGCAATGCTTCCTTCACGGTGGCCAACAGCAGAAACAGCGATCCCAGCGCGACGATGGGCTGCGACGAGGGGCCGTTGCCGGTCAATCGCTATCCCGTCGTCATCCGCAACTGTCCCGGGGTTCGCTTTGTCGGCGGCCGCTTCGACGGCCAGGTACCGCTGACGTCTGATTGGCGGGATACCTACTGCAACAGCGCGGCTCTGCTTGTCAGGGACGGAACCACCGATGCGACAATAGAAGGGGTGCGTGCCCGTCGCTGCTGGGATGGCATTCGCCTCGCCGAGCACGCCGACGGTTTTCGCCTAAAAGGGTGCTGGCTCAGCGAAATCAGGGATGATGCGGTGGAGAACGACTATCTCCTCAGCGGTATCATCGAAGATTGCCTGTTTGACGGATGTTTCTCGGGGATCAGCCTGGACCCTGCGTCAAACGAGCGGGACGGAACAGGGCAAACGGTGCGGGTCGACAAATCCCTCATTCGTATGCATGCCTTCCTGTCCAAGGGCGAAATCACCCATCAGGCGCCGATCAAGGCTGTCGATCAGTCGCCCAGGTTGAGGATCACGGAATCCGTTTTCGCATTGGCCGCGGCCAACATGCGTGGATTCCATCGCCTGGAAAGAACATGGCGGCTGACGATTGAAAGCCGCGACAACGTTTTGCTGTGGCTGCCCGACGAGGCAATCCCCTCCTCGTTGCCGCTGCCGCCATCTGGTTTCAGATTGCTGACGGGCGCCAACGCCCGCGAATATTGGAACAAGGCGCATCTCCAGTGGATCGCGGCGCATCAGGACGTGGTCCGGTTCTCCGACGAATTGCTGTGAGAAGTCGCAGCGTCGGCAATGATTATCCTAACTGCAAAGACAGGTGGCGCTCGCATGCACCCTGCTTGCAACAACAGCTTGGACCGTCACCGCGATGAACCAGCACGAGGCGATTGACAGAAGTATGGCATCAGGATCCGTCGATCACGGCCCTGGCACGTTTGTGATTCAGGGGCGGTTGGTACGCGTCAGGGGACAAAATATCCTGTTCAGCCCTTCCCAGAAGGCCATTTTCGCCGTCAACGATACTGCTGCCGACATCTGGCGCTCTCTGGAAGAAGGCATGCCACCGCACGCCATCTCGGTCGAGATGGCGCGCAGTGGCGTTGATAGACTTGAGGCAGACAGGCATGTCGAGGCTGCACTCGAAGATTGGCAGCGGCTGAACCTGATACGGCCCTGCGCGCCCTTGTCTACTTCGTCAGCTCAAAAGCCTGTGAGCCAGGTGGTCGCGGTTGCGGGCCTCCACATACGCATCGTCTATCCGGCAGCCTACGCCTTTCCCGCGATTTCCGTATTTCGCCACCTCGAGGTCAAAAGAGATACTGCCGACGTACTGCTCGAGGTGGTTGGGCAGGGAGGGAGAGTCCATCTGTTGCGGGATGGCAAGTGGATTTTGTCCTGCTCCCTCGACGAACTACCCGTCATGCTGAAGGGGCAATTGCTGACCGAGGTTCTGGACTACGGCGCATATGAACTTGCCCTCCATGCGGCTGCGCTTCTCAGAAATGAACGCATCGTCCTTCTTTGTGGCAATCCGGGCGCGGGCAAGACGACGCTGACCTTGGCACTGGTCCATGCAGGATTTGGCTTTGTCGCCGATGATGTGACGCTGCTGGACTCTAGCGGGCATGGCGTCGGCCTTCCGTTTGCCCCGGCGGTCAAGGCGGGAGCATGGCCGTTGCTGGCCAAATACTGCCCCGGCCTCGATGCCGTTCCGATCTGTCGCCGCCCCGACCGCAAGCGTGTAAGATTTGCCGTGCCCAAGGCGTTCGTGCCCTTGCCTCCCGCTCCCCTGCCCATTGGCTGTGTGGTTTTGCTCCGTAGAGGTCGTGACTCGAAAGCTAGCCTGGAGCCGATCGATCCAGCTCACGCATTGCGCGGCCTGCTCAACGGCGCGCTGGCACCCGGCGGAGAGCTCAGTGGCACCGCTTTCGAAGTGCTGACCCAACTCATCGGCTCGGCGCAAACCTATTGCCTGACCTATTCGGGGCTTGATGATGCGGTACAGCTTATCTCGAAGGCGTGCCATGACGAGTAGAGGCAACGCGCTTAAGGCGTTGGTCGCTGGACTTCGCGGCGCTCCGACCGACAGCGCCGACTGGCAGGCCGTGATTGCTCTGGCAAATCACACTCTGCTCACACCCGATTTGTTCTCGTCTCTCGCTCGGGCCGGACAAATCCATCAACTCCCGCAGGACGTGCGCGAGTACCTTCGGTTCGTTCACGACTGCAATCGCGAACGGAACCTGCGCTTGCGTACCCAACTGCGTGAAGCCATTGCGGCCCTCAATGGCCGCGACATCGTACCGTTTCTGCTCAAGGGGGCCGTTCCTCTGTTCCTTTCGCCGGGCGGCCAGGTTCCCAGTAGGATGACGAGTGACCTCGACCTAGCCGTGGACCCGCGCGAAGAGACGTTCGCCCGGACCTGTCTTGAAGAGCTTGGCTACGTCGATGTGGCGGGCGCCCGAGGCATGGCCCGCGAGCATGACGCCGGAATGCTGGAACTTCGGCCGAGCCAACCAACCTGCTATGCCCCTCCCGAACTCGTCCAACTCGGAGGACTTCGGGTGAACATTCCTCCCGCTCGGTCTCGCGCCCTGCATTGGATGGTGCACGACCTTCTCAAGGAGGGAGATTACTGGCGCGGAAGGATAGATCTCAGGCACCTTCATGATCTGGCCCGATTGGCGGAAAGCGAGGACGTGGACTGGATGTCACTGCAGGAATCCATGCCGGATCGGAGCGCCCGCAATGCGCTCGACACCCAGCTCTTGGCCTTGCATCATTTCTTTGGAACCAGAATCCCCGCAAAATGTACACAGCGCCCGATGGTCCGTTTCCAGCACTGGAGGCGCGTCTTCACGGCGACCCATCCCATCATTGGCGCCCCGCTGCGCCTGGCAGGCAATTTGATGTGGGGCATATGGCGGTTTTCACGCGCCTACGGGTTGGCGAAACGTGGGCCGTCGGACCCCTTGCATCGCGTCGCTCGCACTCTCTTCAATCCTCGCACGAAAATCTAAGCCTTTTGGGGAACTAGTGCGCCTGTATGGAAAGCGTAAGATCAACCTGCGAATTTGAGAAAGTTTGTGGGAGGTCGAAATGTCAATAGAAAGCACAAAACGCTCGGAACGGACGCAAGAGACGCTGGTCTCGGAGGCTCAAGCGCGCCGTGACTTTCTTAAGAAGGCGGGGCGTTTTGCGGCGGTTACGCCGCCGGCTGTGACGCTTCTGCTCGGCACAAGCTTGAACTCCAAGGCAATTGCCAAATCGGGCGGCACACGCCCCGGCAATGGTTGGGGAGACGAGAACCATATTCACGTCGGCCCGCCCGGCCAGGTGAAAAAAGATCATTGAGCAGGTCGCTGAAAAACAGCGTCTCGACGACATAGGGCCCAGCCCTTCGTGAAAGCCCGGACCGCTTGCGGCACCCAGAGTGCCGCCGGCGGCCCGGGTTTTTTTAACGGCGCCGATACACGTTGCATCGAGCATCGTCCCATTGCCGATTTTTGTAACCGGTCTTCCGCTCCCACGTTGTCGTTCTCTTCTCGCCGGATTGAACGACATGATAAACGGCGCCTATGGGAATCAAGAACTACCTGATCGAAGGCGGTTCCGGCACTGGAAAAACGTCTGTCGCCACCGAACTGGAGCGGCGGGGTTATCATGTCGTCCATGGTGACCGGGCCTTGGCCTATGTCGGCGACCCCGAAACAGGCAAGGCACTGCCAGGACCACCCGAAGGCCAGGATCACATCGCCTGGGGATACGCGCACTGGATTTGGCCCGTCGACAAGGTCCGGGCCATTGCTGCCGACACCACCCATCCTGCCACCTTCTTCTGTGGCGGGTCGCGCAATTTCCATAAATTCCTGGACTTATTCGACAAGGTCTTTGTGCTCGACGTAGACGTTGAGACGTTGAACCGACGATTGGATGGGCGACCGAATGAGCCAGGTTTCGATCCGGCCGAGCGGCGGCTGGTATTGCGCTACCATCATACCCGGGAATATCTTCCCGCTGGCATCGATATCGACACTGCGGGCACGGTCCCAAGCGTTGTCGACGATATCCTCGCCCAACTCGCCTGAAGCCCTGAACGCATCGTGAATGGTTTGCGGGAAGACGCTAATGCATGTCGCCCGGAAATGTCCTCGGTTCCGGAATAACGACATGCATGAAATCAGAAGCTTACAGCAGGTCGGGCGAATCCTATTCGCCGCGACATGCTGTAGTCGCCTCCTGAAGGGCTCACTGGCGGCGCTGAGACTAGCCGACCGGCAGCAGCTTGCGGATTGGCAAGCCGGACGCCCTAACGACTGACTTGAAGACGCGAAGCCGTGCCGGATCAGGCGATTACCCAATCGTTCAAATGGAATTCATAGATCTTGCCGTCGTTCTCGTTCGGATCCGTGTTGTTGTCCACGCCCCGATCGACGATATAGAGGCTCATTTGGTGGCTCGGATCGTCGCTGCTCGGCGCCAGCGCCAATCCGGCCGGTTTATGCGCATCGGCCGCCGAGATATCGAGCGTGCCCAGCAGATTCCCGGTTGGCGTTATCATTGCCACCGAGGTGCGTGACACGATGACGTAAAGCAGGTCGTGGACCGCATCATACGCGAGGCCCCCGTCAGCAGGGGATCCGAGCGATTGTACAGAAAAACTCGTCACGACATCATCGCCACCCGTGCTTGGGACGCCGTCGAATTTGCCGTTCTGGCCCGGAGCGATGGTGTAAATGTTATGGTTTGAGCCATCCTCGAGATAGAGCACTCCGCGTTTTGTGTCGTAGGCAAGAGCCTCCGAATCCTTACTGCCGAACGCGGCGGTCTTGAATGAGGTCACGATATCGTCGGACGTGTTGTAAAGCCCATCCTTGCCTGGGTTCAGCTCGTAGACGCTCTTCGTGCCGGTATCGTCCGAGAAGAAGAGATGGTGGTTGGCAGGATTATAAGCGACCCCGGCCGGCTCGTCCGAGAAGTTGATGGTACTGAGCGTTCCCATGAGATTGCCGGCCAGATTCATTTGGTAGAGATTCTTGCCGGTAAAAATGGGCATTTCATCGACTTCACTGTCGGCAACCAGCAGCGTGCCAAGGTGAGAAATATAGACGATGTCAGTAGGATCGGGGCTCGGCGGCGACCACTGCGAGGTCAGGATGGTATGGGCCAGGGTCACCGATGTCGGCAGCTGGCTGCTACCAGTGACGTCAACGGTGAAAGTGTGAGTATCGAAGCTGCCGTCGGACGAGGTGGCTTTGACGTGGAAATTGATTGTCGGTTCGGACTGGGCGTTGAGCGTGCCGGTGCTCGATCGCGTGATGACCCCGGTGCTGGAATTGATGGCGAAGCGCGAGTCGTCGATCGTGTAGGTGACCATCGAGCCGGCATCGGGATCCGAGGCCGAAGCGGTGATGCCGACGGCAGTACCGGCGGCGGCACTCTGGAGAATCTGGTTGGCCGCGGTGTTGGCATCGGGCGGAGCGTTGAATGCGACCGATTCCGGGCTGTCGAGGACGGCGAGAGTGAAGCTCTTGTTGGCGGTGCTGCCGTCGGAGGAGGTCGCCGTCACCGTCAGGTTGATGGATGGCTGGGTCTCGAAGTCGAGCGTGCCGACGGCCGAGCGCGTGATGACACCGGTGCTGGAATTGATGGTGAAGCGCGCATCGTTGATGCTGTAGGTGACGCTCGATCCGGCATCGGGATCGGTAGCCGAAGCAGTAATTCCGGTAGGGGCACCGGTCGCGGCGAGCTCGTTAATCTCGTTGGTGGCTGAATTGCTATCGGCGGGTGTGTTGAAGGCCACCGGCTTGCCGGATCCTGGCAACAGGTATTCGACGTGCAGCAGCGGCGCACTGGCGGGATTGTACTCGTATGAATCGGCCGTGCGCGTCCCGGTGCCGCTGATCAGGAAGGCCATGTCGTTGAGCGCCACCCAGCCGGAGCGGTTGACGACCTCCTGGACGATGGCCGTAAGGTCCGGCGTGCGCTCGGCAAGGCCCTGTTCGCCCACGACGGTCCACGGGTCCGGTGTCCAGGCGGCGGATGCCGTCGTCCGGGGAAGCGAGGAGACATTGAAGGCGGCGCTGGTGAAGGGGCTGGCGTCGTCGGTGTTGTCGCCCTGGATCAGCAGCGAGGCCGCGCCGGTTTTCACCTCGTTGGCCTGGAACTGGATGTAGGCGCTGGTGATGATGGCACCCTTGGGGATGTCGATGCCGGTGAAGCGAAGGCCGACGGTCTGGCGGGTGCTGCCGTCATAACCCAGCTCCAGATCGCTGATGTTGGTCCCAATCGTACCGGAGCCTTTCTCCTCGACGTCGTCGCCTGCGGTCGCCACCCTGGTCTCGAAGATCGGGTCGATCGCACTTGAGCTGGCGGCGAGGAGGCTGCTGGTGGCGACAGCGCCCCCTGTCGAGACCGTGCGGGTGTCTGCAAGGGCAGGGGCGGTGTAGGTGACGCTTCTGTCCACATGATTCCGGGAGCTGTCGACAAAGGTGCTGTCCAGATGGATGGCAAGTCCAGCCGGCACCTCGGTCTGTCCGGTGAATTTCAATCCGCCGTCGTCTCCCGATGGCGGGATGATCCCATGCCCGGAAATGAGATCGAGCTTGCTCGCGGCTGGTTCCAAGTTCGGAGTGTGGCTGCCCTGGCCGGTTTCGGCAGCAAGCCCCTCGCCAAGATCGGAGAGCACATGACCCGTCTCGTTACCGCTTTCTTTTCCGCTCGGCTGGGTCCAATCGTCAATGTTCAGCCAGTCGCCGCCAATGCCTGCGTCGCTGCCGAATTCAGTCGTCAGGAATTTCGCGCCAACCTCAGTCAGTTTAGTCATGTTGGATTTCCCTTCCCCAATTTCCCGTGATTAAAACCGGCATCGCCACGCGCCCGACAGGAGGTCAGTTCCCATACCCCAGGCGCGAATCGCCACCGCGTCGCGGGCGCATGAAAGCCGCGGCCCGATTGTCCTGCTGGTCAGTCTGTTGCCTTCTTCATCCTGGGCCAGGCCGGCGCCACGGCCGCGAGCAGGCGCAGCAGTGATAGCCCGTCCCGTCCAAGGAACAGCGACGGCAGGATCCAGCACAGCAGCAAGCCTCCGGCGGATGCCAGCAATGCCGTATCGATGAGCAGGGGAAGAGGAGATAGATGGAACTCGCGCAGCCAGTCCACGACTGCCCAGACGCCAGTCCCGACAACACCCGCGAGCGCGAGCCCGGGCAGGTGCGCCGCAAGGAAATCCCCCCATGTCATGCCGGTCACGCGGAGGCTCAACTGTGCCATGAGGAAGAAGTTGATCCCGAAGGCCGCGCCGACGCCGAACGCCACGCCTTCTATGCCCCAGAATTGCCCTATGAGGGAACCGGCGAAGACGCCGATGGTGAAAACCGCCTGGCGCCAGGCACGAGCGTAGACCGTCCCTGTTGCGCGCGAGACGGAATCGCTAAGCTTGTAGCTCGTGCGGAACAGCATGCTGAACGCTAGTATCTGGAGCGGCGCGACTACTCCCACCCATCCCCGCCCGAGAATGACCGCAACCAACTCCGGCGCGACGATCGCTACGACCACACTGGCGGGCAGGACCAGCAGAGCGCAACCCGCGACCGCGCTGCGATAGGCACGAGCAAGCCGCGCCGGCTGCTCCTGGACCAGAGCCATGGTCGGGAACAGCACTCGATCGAGAACCTGCCCGACGATGACCGCCGGCGTCGTCATCAGCTGCGACGACAGGCCGTACAGGCCAAGCGCATCTGCTCCGAGCCAGCGGCCCACGACAAGCCTGTCCGCCTGGGTGGCGAGGTAATTGCATATCCGGGCAATGGTGAAACCGCTTCCGAAATAAAGCAGCTCGACGGTGGCCCGGCGTTCCAGCAAAGGTAGCATCGGATGCGGCTGGCCAGCGAGCAGCACGACCATGCGGATGAATTGCTGGATCAGGAGCGCGCCGACGAGGGCCCAGATACCGAAGCCGAGCCAAGCCAGTACTGGACCGGCAACGACGTAGCCAGCGGCGAAGGCGCAGGCGTCGACGAGCGCCAGCCAGCGGAACCGCAGCGCGCGCTGGGCTGCGGCCAATGCCACCATGGAAGCGCCTTGGAAAAGGAACACAAAGCAGATGGCACGAACGATCGGAGCAAGATCGGGGAGCCGAAGCAGACCGCCAATTGCCGGTGCCATCGCCCATACCAGGGCGGACACAACAAGGCCGAGGACGCACGACAAGGTGAACCCTACCCGAAGATGTCGTTCTTCCAGGACCGGGCGCTGGACGATTGCGGGGCTAATGCCAAGTCCCTGGAAGATCGCCGAAAACTTGATGACGATCAGCGCCGCGGAGTAAAGGCCGAACTCATTGGGCGAGAGCAGTCGGGCCAGGACGAGAAGCGCGACGAGCTCGGCGACCGCGAGGGCGCCCATCGACAGGGCCGTCCAGAACATGCCCACGACACTCTGTTTTGCCAGCCCCCGCCGGTTGTTGCTCACATCTCTCTCCACTCGTCGGCCGGTTCAAAAAGGCGACCACTGCGTCCATCCTGGATCCGCCGAGCCGCAGGCGATGCTCGGCGATGCGCCCGTGATCATCGGCGCCATGGTCATTTTCGTCATTGCCAGGATGACGGCGTAAGGGTCATCCGTGCCCTTCGACACTCGGCTTCACCGCACCTATTTTTCAGTTGCGTGCGCATGAGGCATCAAAGGGCCTCGGCAGCGGTCTCGCTTGCCCGCCCAGCGCGCCTTTCCTATTGAAGGAGCGGGGGGATTTCGTAGCGATAGAACTCCATCTCATCCCGGATCTCCGGTATGATCGCCGTCAAATCTTTCCGTTCGAGGCGGAGCCACTTCTGCTGGCGGCCAGGATCGATCATCTCCTTGGCCTTGTGGACGATATCGTCGGTACAGTTCAGCCCGCAATGCTCATAGATTCGCCGCAAGACCAACTCGGGGTCCTGTATCAAATCCTCGTAGCGAAAAGAGAGCACGCGGCCATTGCCCAGCTTGGCGAGATCTTCGCGAGCCTTTCGATTGCCGCGCGCCCACTGGCGCGCGATCACCGTCAGTTTCTCGTTCTCCGTCAAATCCCGATCTATCCCCTTGTAACGTGGCCCATAGATCGATGTGTATTTCTTCCCCAGCAGCCTTTTTGTGACCACCTGCTTCAGAACGTCTCTTGCGTAATAATGAATCTGTGACACGGGCGTCATCTTCAAGAGCCGTATTAGACCTTTTAAAGATTTAGCTCGCTGCCATTTAAGTTCCATCGAGCTTATGTAAGAAAAAGGATTTCTCGTTATATAGAGAAATATTGCGTCTGGAAATATCTTGTGAACAAACGGCACCCGCAGGACATTGGCAGGCGTATTTTCCATGATCTGTCTGTCGCCGTGTTGCGACTGATATTCAAGGAATCTGCCGCGAATGTAGCGAGCGACCCTATCAGTAGCGTCGGTTTCGACGAATTCGTCATGACGCCGCGCCGGATCGGCGTATAGCCACACTGTTTTCGGCTCGTACCAGGTAACGATGTCGGGGTGCAGCCCGATTAATTTTTGTGCGATTGTGGTTCCAGACCGATAGTTGCCGATCAGGAAAATCGGAGGTTTCAGCTCTGTTGCTGTCATGACAGGTCTCCGTCTCTAAAGGTTAGCCAGGATCGCGCCGACCGGCGTGAAAAGCTCCGCCGCGCGGCTACTGGTCTCTGAACGCACGCATGATCTGGTCCCTCAAAGGTCCATGGCCCGACGAACCCACGATCGTTGCGGAGCGAGGCCGCAGCCTGAAGCGAAGCCATGACCGAGGAAGCGGGCATGTGTTCTTGCTATTGACCGATAAGGCTTGGCTGAAGCGCCGGGCCTTTCGCATTCGGGATCGCCGTTGTTCCGGAAGTGTCTGGGGCGTAGAACCCTTTGTTGGCCACGACAGAGACTTCGATGACGTCGCCAGCTCTGACTTCCGTGTTTTCATCCGCGACGATGTCGTGGGCGGCTTTCTGGTCGCGCCTGAAGATCGAAATCTTCACGGAGCCTTGCAAATCGTCGAAGGTCCTCTGTTCGCCATATGTAAATATAAAGAGAAGCTTGTCGGCGACATACCTTATTTGACTTTGAATTTTCCCCAGCTCGACCTGCGTGTCTTGGGTCTGCGAGATCAAGTCCATTTCATAACTCTGCTTCTTTTTTCGCAGCTCGCTTTCAGCGGTCAGCTGCGCCTGCTGCGCCTGCTCCTGCTGCAGTTCGGTCTGCGAAAGTTCGGCGCGATAGCTGGTATGTGCTCGTTCGGCCGTCATGACATTCGAATTGGTGACCAGGCCCTTTTCCCGCAATGAACGGGCGGACTGCAGTTCCTCGAGTTGAATGTCCGCGGTCTTTTCCCGTTCCTTTCGAGTGGCAGCGACCATATCCGCTTCCTTCCTGGCCCGCTCCAACGAGACATCAAGGTAGGAAATGTCGTCCCGATATGCGGCAAGGCGGGCGTCCAACTGCGCTTGTTCGGATGCTACGATGTCGTCAATCAAGTGGACGCCAAACTCGACTGGCGGATCCGGCGGGGCAACGAAGGATTTGTCCTGTCGGCTTTCCGCCTGGAGCCGGGCAAGCCGAACCTTCAGACGGTATTCCTCGATCGCCAGACCTGCGCGCGCACTGCGTAGATCCGCTATTTGCAGGGCCGGCTCCGTGTTTCCCGCGGTCGTAGCCCGAAAGCCGCCTGCTATGGCGAGTGCATGGCGAACCGTAATGCCGGGTTGAAACGGGTACGATCCGGGATGAGCAACCGTCCCGGAAATAAAGAATGGCCGGTACTGGCCGATCTCCACTTTCACGTAGGGCTCGAGGATGAGCTTCTGCTGCTGGAATGCACGCTGAATGGCCTGCGAAAGGGCAACGCTGCTGAGGCCGCGGGCTTGGACATCACCCAACATGGGAAGTGATATCGAGCCCCGGTCATCGACCACGACTTCCAGAGGATAGGCTGTCTCGCCAATCACGGATACGCGCAGGACGTCGCCGGTGTCGAATGTATAGCCATCGGCACGGGAAGCGTCTGCCGCGATTAGAACAACGGCAATGGCGAGGCCACCAATCATTGCGAGCATGCGGCCGGCCACGGGTCCGGGTCTTGGAAATAGCCATCGGCACCAATCCTGCAGCGAAGGCTTGGATGGAAATTGCTGGTTGGCACGCAAACGCATCGTCGTACTCCCGTTGTCATGCTGCCGTCAGGACCAGTCGACATTCATCGGCGGAACGTCACGGCAGGTATTCGTTGTCGAGAATTAAGCCTTGGAAATCCGTGCTCCGTCGAAGGAGCAAAAAGGGATCAAAATCCGTGCAGTCCTACGGTCTGGTTGGCGAGGCCATCGCGAATTCGCGGGTCATTCGGCCTTGCGGCTGAGAGAGCTGACTCAAGAACGGACTGATAGATCGACTCGACCCTGTCGCACATGGCATCCATTCCCCATGACGAAAGGTCGGTGAATTTCGCGCTGGCAGCCAGTTGAGCGCGATAGCGCTCATTTTGCAGAAGGTCCGCGATCGCCGCCGCTGCGGCGCCAACATCTTCTGCTGGCGTCACAATTCCGTTCACGCCATGCTTCACCACTTCTTCCACGCCCGGCAGGTGCGAGACCACGCTGGCTCGACCACCCGCCAGATACTGCATTACGACCCGAGGTAGTCCTTCTCGCATGGACGTCAGCACACATACATCGGCTAGGCTGATTAGTCGTTCAGGCTCGCAATGGTAGCCGATCATGCGAACGTTGTTTGCGAACGGAGATCGTTCAATCGCCGCTTCAACAGCGGACCGAGTCGGCCCTTCACCGGCTAGGATCAGTCGCACGTTTGGGATTCGGTCTACGACTTGCCCAAATGCTTCAATGAACTCTACATGGCGTTTTCTCGGTTCCAATGCGGCCAGCATAAGGATTACCGGTGGCTTAGGCTCCCCGGCGGCCGTTCCCAGGAGCAGATGCGGCTCCTGGGGCCATTGCGCGTTCGCGAAGCGTGTCAGATCGAAACCGGAATGGACGACGTGGTGCTGATCGGGACTGCCCAAATGATTGGCGATGCAAATGTCGCGCATGGCCTGGCTGACATCGATGAAAGCGCGCGTGACTTTCGCGGCCAGGCGTTCGGCAGCCAGGAACATGAGCCTCTGCGCGTTGCCCACATGCACGAAAGGTAAAATGTGCACGCCATGTACGATGCAACGGACATTGGCTTCCTTGGCGGCAAGGCGACCGACAATCCCGGCTTTGCTTTGATGTGTGTGCACGATGTCAGGTTGCCAATCGCGTATAAGGCGAGTGAGTTGCCCGAATGCGGAAATGTCACGGGATGGCGAAATCGAGTTGATCAGTTTTTCCAGGGTCACCACCCTGATGGCTCCGGCAACCGACGCCCGTAATCCAGCATCGTATTCTTGGCCGTGAACCAAAAGCACTTCGTGGCCATGCCGCGCCTGAGCGAGACAGCAGGCCAATGTGTTCTCTTCGGAGCCTGCCCGAAGCAGTCTGGTGAGCACATGAACAATCTTCATTTGCTTATACCTCAGGGGACATGAATCCGGGGCGGCGCATCCGGGTGAGCGAGCGCCTGGAGGCGGAGCGTTGAGGGCTCCTCGGCGGCTTCCCTGGCACGGCCTGGATCGGCTGTTGCTTGGCGCGATCGTGGCAAGCTGGCCAGCGCGTCTGCTGTGGTGAATGCCGGCGTTAAGCCGCCAGCTGTTCTCAGAAGGACAACCAGATATGCCTGAACAGTTCCTGGCCGACCGCCTCTATGCCGGCGCTCGCGTCAATGGTTCGGATGTTCTTGTCCCTGTCTCGCAATTCCGCCATCAGCGATAGCCGCGCATCGAACGCTTCTTTCCTGATTTCTCCCGGCTTGCGCTGCTCGGAGACGGCAAAATCTGAAACGAGATGCAAAGTGAGTTGTGGCTGGCATTCTGCCATCTTTTGATAGAGCCTTTGCTCGAGGCGGGCGAGAACCGACAGGCCGGGGACGGAGAAGAGGTGCGGTGGGACGGTTGGCCCGTCCAGATATCCGCTACACAGCGCCTGCGGCCACCTGTCACAAATGACGATCAGGCCGCGCGTAGCCCACCGATGCGCACGTTTCACGACAGCGTATCGCTCTAACGCGATCAAGACTGCCCAGAATGCCAGCGCGGCAGCGGCGAGTCCTCCCTTCGACCAATTTCGGCTGAGGGAATTGTTGCCATCGTGCTGGGCCAACGACTTTAGGCGGCGTCTGTAGGGAAAAACCAGAGTCTGCAACGCCTTGCGGAGCCACCACCCATTGCCGTCTCCGATTCCGACATATGCTTGCGCACACCCGAATTTCCATCGAAATATCCGTGTCAGCCGATCAGCTTGAGTGCTCTTTCCCATGCCATCAGGGCCGACGAGCGCCACTACAAAGCCGCCAGCCGCAGGTCGCCTCTTTGGTGGGAATGTGCCGGGCATAAGGCGCTGAAGGGACCTCAACGCCAGATATGAGGTCTTGCGGACCAGATGAACGCCGGCATCGGCGATCCCGTAACCTCCTGTAAAACCGCAGGCTCCACGGATTGAGCGCCGGAGCCTGGCAAGATCTCTGCGGTTTGCCATCAAACCGTCTACGCTTTGCAGAAACCTGCAGCTCGCCAGTCTGCCGCCGCCAAGTGTGTATTCCGCGACACCCAAGCCTTGCTGGCCTGACGGAAGTGGCGGGCGTGCAAACTGGTCCCTCCAACCACCACCGACGGGGATCCACTGTCGCCAAGGCAATGCCCAGGTCCGGAAGGCGAAGCGGGCAATGGTTATTCGAACCTCGTCCTCGGGTGAGACGACTGGAATCGACACCCCATCCACACAAATCGACTCCCATCGTGTAATCGCCGCATAGTCGAATACCGGATATCGCTTGCGAAATTCCCAGCCGACACGGATCCCGATATGCATGTCGAGATGGAGATAGCGGCCATTTGGAAAGTCAGGCAGGAACCAGTCCTCCCGGCCGGCACAGACATTGTCGTAGCAAGACAGGCTCACGCTGCGACAACCGTGCAGCTTGCTCACGATCGAGCAGAAGACCGGGTAGTCGTGCTTGTCCAGAAGGAGATCCAGGTCGTCGCGGCCCGCAAGTCCGCTTTGCAGGGATGCGAGATCCTGAATTATTCCGTACTTCAGGCCGCTCTCATTGAATGCTCGAAACAGTTCGGTGGCGATCGGGAGGGCCGGGACTGTTTCGAGGGGCAGCAAGGAGGCGCTTGCGTCGGTTTGAGAAACACCGGCATCTGCTTTGTTGATCGACGGGCTCGCCCCAACCACCCTAGCTGGCGCTGGAACATTCACCCCCGGCGTCAACGCTTCGACCAGCATGCTTGCCTTGGCTTTTGGAACCCAGCGACGATATTGTTGCGGCTGCAGGCCGTCCCGAGGCTCTCCGGGATCCGTCGGACGGTAGCTTCCGGGTTTGGATTTACGTGAAGGTTGCAAGGGGTTTCCCCTGGTTGATCGCGTCGAGGGTCATTCGCTCATCGTCGCCGGTCATCGTATCGGCGAGGTATATCCAACCAACCTATTGGCGCTGATTTCGTTGAGACGCAGCACCCGATGTTTTCAATGCCGGCCTTCAGCCTTGGATGTCGCCTTGCAAGCTGCCGCATCGAGGGTGAATTGGGTGCCAACTCATCCTTCCTTTGCCGGGTGGTTTCGGCGTCTTCCGAGCAAAAAGATATTATACGAAAACTAACGCATAGAATTCAGGATATAACCGAAAGTTTATCTCGGTCGATCGTGATTGGAATCGAATGGTTCATTATATCAAGAAGAATTTTGACCGCTCCAGCACTTCCAACATGATCAAGAACGCCAAGCTGTTCCGAAAACGGCCCATCTATGATTCTAATTCTTTGACCTGGCCTCAATAAGATATCGGGGTGCAAAATTCCGTCCTCGTCCGTTGCGGCTATCAAGGACTCGACCACGCCGTATGGCGCCGGGACCGGCATTCCTTTGCTCATGACAAGCCTTCGGACGCCGACGGTTGAGTTGATCGGGTACCAACTCTGCTGAGCAGCCAGCGAGACGAACAGATAGCAGTCGAAATACGCACTGGCGACGGTTCTGACAGTGCGAGCGTGGCGAACGGTTCGCCTTCGCTTGGGCAGGTATGTTCGGAAGGTTTGCGATAGCAGGTGCCGCTCCGCCAAGCTCTCGGAATGTTGATGCGTCTGGACCACGTACCAACGCGCTGGGTCCCCGCCGTAAGTCTTTCCAACCGGCTCCGGGTAGCGATCATGGTATAATTCAGCGTGCTGCATGGCGAAACATTCTCTAGTTGAGATAGTAACTGTCCGAGACACTACTTTCGAGGGACGTGTAGCGGCCATATTTTGGCAGCTTTGGTTCGTCCACCATTGTCAGGGCGATGCCGGCAATCTTCGACCGACCGCCAAGGTGTCGAATTCCTTCTGCAACGGCCTCGCGCGCGGTTTCGCGCCACTTCACGACAAAAAGGACCTTGTCGACATACCGCGCCAGGATCGTGGCGTCGGCCGCGGCTCCAACAGGTGGTGCGTCAACGATCACCGTGTCGAACTTTCCGCGAAGCTCTTCGAGAACCGAGCGCATCCGTGCCGAAGCAAGAAGGGCAGGCGGGTTCCGGGTCCTTGCGCCCGCAGGGAGCAGGGATATCCCCGAGCGTTCGTCCAGATGAATTGCGTTTGCTGCCTTCACCGGCAACGTCAGAAGGTCGACCAGGCCGACCTTGTCTGCCATGCCGAAGAAGGCCGTGGTGGCCGAAAGCCGCAAGTCCGCATCGACGACCAGAACCCGTTCGCCGTCGGCTGCTGCGGAGCAGGCCAAGCTCAATACCAGGGTTGTCTTTCCTTCGCCGGGCATCGCCGATGTCACCAGCATGAGGCGCGGCAAGCGGGCCTGTTCGGGCGTCGCATCGATGCCCAGGCGGAGCCGCCGCACGGCCTCGCTAAACCTCGATAGCGGTCTGCGCTCGAGATAAGCCACAGGTTGAGCTTGGGACTGGGCGTCTCTCGACCAGCCCGCCATCCGTGGGATGGATGCAAGAACCGGAACGGACAGCTCTTCCTCTATCTGCTTCTTTGCCATGAAGCCGGAAGCGAAAAGTTCACGAAGAACGGCGCCTGCGCCCCCGACGAAGAAGCCGAGCACAAGCCCCAGCGCCGCGAATAGAGGCCTGTTCGGAAAGCTTGGCGAACCCGGAGTAACCGCATCGGTTATCACGCGCACGCCGCTGTTCAGCAGGGTAGACTTCTCCTCGGTGAGCTTGGCGCGTGAAAGGAATGTCTCAAACAGCTCCTTGTTCGCGGCGGCAATCCTTTCTAGGTCGCGCAACTGCACGCCAACCTGACCTTCGACTTCGGATCGGTTGGATACCGAATTCAAGGCTCGGCTGAGAGAAGCTTCCCGGGCCTCGGCAGCGTCCACTTCATTCTTCAGATTGCCGATGAGACGCTGGACTTCGGCGGTAATCTGCCCCTCGATGTCGCGGCGCTCGGCTTGCGCCGCCAGGACATCCGGATGCCGATCGCCATATTTCAATTTAAGGTCGGCTTCCCGCCGTGTCACTCCAGAGATCTGGGCCCGAAGCGCGCTGATAACCACGGACTGCAAGACGTCCGGCATCGACTGGATGTCGCCTCCGTTAGTCAGCAATTTGTCAACTTGTTGATATTGTGCCCGTTTCTCCGACAATTCCGCGCGTGCGGTGATTAATGCGACATTCAATTCAGACAGCTGCTGATCAGTCAAACTGCCTGCTGGTGTCGCCAATAGATTGTGATCGATCCGAAACTTCTGGACAGCTTGTTCCGAAAGGCTCAGTTCCGCTCGCAGAGATGCGGCCCGCTCACTGAGCCATGTGGACGCTTTCCTGGCCCCTTCGTAACGGGACCTAACTCGATCAGCGAGGTAGGCCTGGGAGATTGCGTTCGCCAGCGATGCTGCTTTCCCCGGGTCGTAGGCGGTCACCGAGATCTCAATAACATCCGCCAATCCGACACGCGAAACCCCAAGGGCGCCCTGTAGCCATATTAATGCCCCCGGCCCGATCTTCGGGTCTTCCGTCAGTTTTTCGCTGTCGACGACCTTCTGGAGGAGCGAGGCGGATCTCAGGACTGCAATCTGACTTTCGATAAATGTCGAATTGTCGGCAAAATCAGAATTGGAATAATCCTGCGGGGTCATATAGTCGACGGGGGAATCGAGTAAGACTTGTGCGACGCCCGTATAGGATGGTGGAAGGAGATAGGCGGCGGCGACAAATAGGGCGAAGGTGATTACAGCAATGCTGCACACCAGCTTCCAGCGGCGGAGAAAGAAATCAAGAATCTCCCGCACGTCGAGCGGCAGTAATTCTCTGGTCATGGTCGGACTGTCAATTGAACTTGCCATTGCCGAATCCTTAACGATCAACAGAACAACGCCCACCCTTCAGCGTCGGCTGAATGTGCTTCACTTCAAAATTGTTTGGGCAGTTGCCTGTTAGGCGCGATGAGACTGCTGACAGGGTTCGCACCCGCCATCCGGCATGTCCAAATCGCTTCCGCCCACCAACGATCGCGTCGCCGGTCAGCCGAAAACATAACAGCTTCGCGCACACCGCCGCCATTACCATTATTGAGTAGTAATTCGGCTAAAGGTCGATCTGGTCTACCCGATGAGCCTTTCAGACCTTAGGACGTTCGCAGGGACATCTATCGCTCGTCCGGGTGCTCTATGACGCGACCACCGAGCCGGCGCGCGCGGGACGGCCTACGCTCCCACACGACGAAGAGGCCGGCCGGCCCCGTTTGTTTCGAGGTTGATATGGACACTTACAGCGACATTGTTCCGGGACTTGTAGATTGGGCGGTCAACAGACCGTTAGCCATTCTGATGCTGTCTGCAACCTGGCCGTTGATGCTTCTTCTAAGTAAGGGCCGGTTGCTGGGCTATGGTGCCCTTGCCTTTTTTATTGGAGTTGGGGCCTTGATCGTGTTCGGCATCGAAAGCCCCGCGGGAGCAGCCATTGTCGTGCTCGCCTACAGTTTGCTGGTTTCAGTTGCCCTGATTTCCACCAGCAGGCGACTTGCCCAAATCGAAAATCGCCTTGCATCGGCCATATCGGTACTCGATGATCTGGAAGTTGCCGAGGAAAGACGGCAGACCTACAAGGCCAAGCATCCGTCGACCTCGCGGCTTCGCCGGAAACCGGCAGCTAGAACAATGGAGTCGGTCGTTGCGGGGGGCATGACAGAGGGTCTCGAAAGTGGGACGCAGGTGATCCCTGGGCCTCCTTGGCAAGAGTTTCAACCGCTAGATCCGACAGTGGGATCGGCGGTTTCGGCATTAACTCCGCCAACAGGATCCGATGTTCTTTCAGAAGAAAAACGTCGAACAAGGCTGGTGTCAAGTTGAGTGGGTCTGTCTTGGATAGTTTCGGCCAAGTGAAGTGACCGCCAGCTAGCGCTGATGCTCCGGCTGGGCGCAGTCCAAAGGAAAAGGTCGACTGCGGGCGACCGGGTTGCTGCTGGCGGACCCACGGGCTACTTGCAGACGTCGATCCGGTAGATAATAAGAGCCGGCTTCGGCGGAGATGCACGGCAGCTGGATCGCTTTTTTCATTCGGTTGCGGTCACAAATCCTTGCCTATGGACCGCACGGCTGCCGAGCGGAACAAAGGTGCCGCGGCCAGAACAATGAAAATCGTGACCCCCGACTGGCCAGTGCGCCCGACGCTCTTGGCTATCGGCGCTGTACCGGCATGGGTGGCCCCAGCAGGCATTGCGGCTCTTTATGACGTTTGCTGCATGCTGATATCCTCCGAAGGTGGTAAGGTAGTGCCCAACGGTGGTAGGTTGCGCCTCCATTCGGATGAAACTATAAATGGAACTTTATGTGTAGCTGTTAGTTTGGGCCTGAGGGACGATCACGGCTGGGGTAATCACACAAAATGAGCTTATCAAAGCAGGCTCTTGGATTGGCGAGGGAGCCTACCCTTGCTGAACCAATTTCAGAAATGGGAATCTCTGTACTGCCTGGAGCTGTCCGGCGCCTTTATCCGGCGAACACGACGATTGCACGGGAGTATCAGGCTAGGTCCTTTATCCTAGTCATGACCGCGGGATGGGCCGCATTCGCCAAAACGCTGCGGAATGGCTCTCGTCTCATCGTCGATTTTGCGCTCCCTCACGAATTTGCCTTCATCGAATTCTGCGGAGACGGGAGCGAGACGGTAACGGCTCTCTCGGACGTGACCGCGATCGAGTTGACGGGTCCGGTCCATACATGTTTTTCGCGTTATCCGCAGTCCATTTGCGAGGCCATCATGCTGGCTGAGGCACGGCGGTACTCAAGGGTCACCGAACATCTGGCAGGAGTCAGTAGAAGAGGACCTATTGAACGCACGGCTCACCTTCTCCTCGAACTGGGCTGCCGCGCACATAGATCGGTCACAGGTTATCCGCAGCGCTTTGAATGCCCGCTGACCCAGGCCCAGTTGGCCGACGCGTTGGGGCTGTCTGCTGTGCATGTAAGTCGCGTGTTGAAGGATTTGCGAGAAAACGGGTTGGTTTCGTTCCGCAATGGTGTGGTCGAGTTGCATGACCACGCGGGACTTATCAAAATAGCCGGATTTGATCGGTCTTACATTTCGAGTTGATGGCGCAATTCCGGTCTCAACCGCGCACCGGCCCTCATCGAGGGTCAACTACCGAGCCGTAGTCGATGCAGAGCCGTAAAGGAAATGGCCGGTGCGGAGGGGCAGCCTTCCGGGGACGTGAAGACCGCACCGGCCACTGCGGCGGGCTTAACGCTACGCACCCGTACTGGTCAATTTAACGCATACTTGCAACCAGGCAATTACGCCAATCGGTGGTGTCCAGGTCAGGGAAATACAGACGGGATCGTACGCCCTCCGTCTTGGCGTGTCTCTTTTCTAGAGCGATTTGTGGTGTCCGATACTTCGGTCGATGGCACATTTCCTATCGGGAGGTGCGCTATCAGTGTACCCGTCTGACGATATGGTTGCGGAAACTCCGGCTGGCTTGTCGGTCGCTGTCCCTGGCTAGGGGCGCCGCAGATCGTCGACGCCTCGGCCATGAACCCTTCCTGCCACCGCCATACGCGGGTCGTCGACTTGGGCGTAGCCGCCATGCTGCCGTGATCGCCTCAAACCAGGCCTGTCGGAGGCCACAACATCGATCATGATACCCGTGCGCATCCCAACCGTCGCAGCGAACACGCTCCTCCGTCTCAATCGGTCAACTCGATGCGTCTAGTTCTTTTGCGTTGTGACCTCATCCAAGTAGTCGAATGGACTGGACGCCATACGGGGCCGTAGCATTCTTTTTTGGCTGCGGGGTTGAGAGGTCGTATGACCATACCTTTACAAATCAAAGAGTTGTTGGAAATCGAGGCGTACCGGCGAACCATCAAGACGCTCGACCACGCCTATGACGTCGACCTGGCAAATGCTTGTACGCCTGTGGAGCGGGAAAAGGCTCAGTACCGACATTATTGGGAAACGTTACTATACTATGAACAGATTGCAGAGATAAAAACGCGGCGGCTCGTCCGGAAGGCGGAGCGTCTCAATCTGTCGATCGGCCCCGCGGACAGCGACAGCCCAATGTGGAGGAGATCGTCTCAGCTAAACAGCTGGATACTTACGACGGTTGGCTGTTCTGAAGTACAAAAAATAATCCGCAAAGAATACAAAGATCGCCGAGAACGAGACACTACCTGGGCTGGCGTAATCATCGGCCCACTCACCCGGCTAGCATCTGTTTGGCTGGTCGAGCGCGGGCAGTAGCCGTCCAGCAGCCAACGCACGCTCCCCCAGTCATGATCGCCGTGAAGGCGGCGGAGATGACCTACTGGATCGCGCCGACAATGTTCTGGCGACGTGCGGCTGCCTGCATTGGAGGGGCATCCCATGACCTCGCCCGTTCATCAGAGTTTCGGGTTGGTTGTCCGCCAAGCTTCATACTCATCGTTCGCACTTGGGTGCAGCGGATAATAGCGTTGCAACGACCCGCCCTCCATGAGCTTCATGCGCGAAAATTCCTCCCAGTCGTGATGCTTTTGGGATTCCTCGATCACCTTTGCGGCCATTGCGACGGGCAGCACCACCACCCCGTCGTCGTCGGCGACGATGATGTCGCCGGGGATCACCGTGACACCGCCGCAGGCAATCGGAACGTTGACGGCGTTGGGATAGATGCTGGTTTGCACGTGGTAGTTGGGCGTCCAGCCGCGCAGCCATAGCGCCAGATCGAGCTTTTCGACATTGGGCCGGTCGCGCATGCACCCGTCGATCACGATACCCGCGCCGCCTCTGCCCTTGAAATACGTCGACATCATATCGCCGAAGACGCCCGAACTCATGTCGCCGCGCGCGTCGACCACGACCACGTCGCCTTCCTGCGCGTGATAGAGCACGTGTCGGTGCAATTGCGTCTCCGGATCGGCATATTCTCCCTCGGTGAAGAGGTCCGGCCGCTGCGGCATGAATTGCAGCGTCAGCGCCGGCCCGACGATCGACTTGCCGTGGTTCTGCGCCACCGGGCCGACCATGTGCGGATTGCGGAAGCCCATATGGCCAAGCGTGCCGGCAACCGTCGCCGCGCCGATCTCCCTTAGCGCGTCGATCAGATCCTTGGGTGGCCGCGTGATGTCGGAGGTATGCGTCATTGTGGACTCCGATTGAAAGGGAACTACCAGTTCGTGACAGAACCATCGTGGCGCTTGAGGTGGGGCGCTTCCCAGAAACGGAAGCTTTGCGCCTGGACCGCCTCTTCGTTGACCTCGACGCCGAGCCCCGGCAGATCGCTGACGGGATAATCGGGGCCGTCGAGCCGTGGTTGCACCGGGAAGAATTCGGAATTGTCGAAGCCAAGCTTTGCTTCGGGCGCCCTGGTCTCCAGCCACGAAAAGTTGGGTACCGCGGCAGCCAGATGCACGGTCGCGGCCGTGCAGACTGGACCAAGCGGGTTGTGTGGCATCAGGTCCACATAATGCGCCTCGCTCCAGCCGGCGACTTTCATCGCTTCGGTGAACCCGCCGACATTGCAGATATCGAGCCGGTTGAACTGGTGGATACCACGCTCGATGTAGGGCAGGAACTGCCACTTGCTGGCAAATTCCTCGCCGATGGCGAAGGGGATGTCGGTCATGGTGCGCAGGGACTCGTAGGCCCCCGGTGTCTCGTCGCGTATCGGCTCCTCGAGGAAATCGAGCACGCCGCGGTCGAGCTTGTTGCAGAAGCTCGCTGCTTCCGCCACCGACAGCCGGTGGTGATAGTCGATGCCGAGGACGACATCGTCGCCCAGCGCCCGGCGCGCCTTGTTCAGCATGCTCGCGGTAGCGCCGATCGACTGGCGTGGCTCGAAGATGTCCCTGCTGTTTTGCCCGGCGGGAAAGAAGCGGATGGCCTGCCAGCCCTGTGCGCGCAGTTCGCGGGCCCGCTCGATGGCGATATCGCCCTCGGCCTCGTCTCCGGTCGAGGCGAAGGTAGGGATCCGGTCACGCTGTTTGCCGCCCAGCAACTCGTAGACCGGCACCCCCAGCGCCTTGCCCTTGATGTCGTGAAGGGCGATGTCGATGGCGGATATCGCCGCCTGCAGAACTCGCCCGCCTTCGAAATACTGGCTGCGATAAACCTCTTGCCAGATGCGCCCGATCTGCATGGGGTCGCGGCCGACCAGGAACTCGCGATAGTGCTCGACCGCGCCGGCCACGGCCCTCTCGCGTCCGCTCAGGCCGCTCTCGCCCCAGCCGAATATGCCATGGTCGGTCTCGACCTTGACCAGCATCTGGTTGCGCGTTCCCACCCATGCCGGATAGGGCTTGATCGCGGTGATCTTAAGCTTCGTAGTCATCCACGCCCACGTTCCACACGCATCCGCCTGCTCAGTTGGCCTCGAGGGCCATTTCAGTTTCGCCGTCGAACAGATGCATCCGCTCCTGGTCGAACTCGAGCCAGATCTGCTCGTCGGGCGCGACGGCAATGTTCGGCGGCACGCTGACGTTGACGACGGCGCCGGACAGGAACGCCTGCACGAAGGTGACGTCTCCGGTTGGTTCCACCGTGTAGACCTTGGCCGGGATGCTGCCTGGCACCGCACTCTTGTGCTGCTTGATCGTCGAGTGACGTGCGCCAAGCACGACTTTTTTGGTCGTTGCCTTCGTGACCTTCTGGACGTTGCGCGGCGAGAGCCCGAGGCTCCAGCCCTCCGCGCTGGTCAACACGGTACCGCCCGGTGCCGTCGATGCCTCCAGCGGAATAAGGCTCATCGCCGGGCTGCCGATGAAACTGGCGACGAACATGTTCACCGGATGGGCAAAGACCTGCGCCGGTGAATCGTATTGCTGCAGGAAGCCGCCGTTCATCACCGCCATCTTGTCGGCCATCGTCACGGCTTCGAGCTGGTCGTGCGTCACATAGATGATCGTCGCCTTGAGGTCCTGATGAAAGCGCTTGATCTCCGACCGCATCTGTACGCGCAGTTTGGCGTCGAGGTTGGAGAGCGGCTCGTCCATGAGAAACACGGCGGGGTCGCGCACAAGGGCGCGGCCCAAGGCCACACGCTGCTGCTGGCCGCCCGAAAGTTCACGCGGCTTGCGCTCGAGCAGGTGCGTCATGTCGAGCACGCGCGCCGCTTCCTTGACCTTCTTGTCGATCTCGTCCTTGGGCAGTTTGCGCATCTGTAGCGGGAAGGCGAGATTCATATAGACCGACTTTTGCGGATAGAGCGCGTAGTTCTGGAACACCATTGCGATGTCCCTGTCCTTGGGGTCGAGATCGTTGACCACCCGTTCCCCGATGACGATGTCGCCCGATGTGATCGGGGTCAGCCCCGCGACGAGATTGAGCGTGGTTGTCTTGCCGCACCCTGAAGGGCCGACGAGCGCAACGAACTCGCCGTCATTGACCGTCAGCGAAACGTGGTTGACGGCCTTGAAGTTGCCGTAGGTCTTGACGAGATCTTTGAGGACCACGTGGGCCATCGGCAACTCCCTAATGCTTGACCGCGCCTTCTGTCAGGGCGCGTACGAAGTATCGTTGCAGGACCAGGAACAGCACCACGACGGGCACGCTCATCATGAAGCTCGCCGCCATCAGGCCCGGAAAGTCCGTCGTGTTTTCCGAGAAGAAGCGCTGGATGCCCACCGGCAGCGTCAACTGGTCGTTCTTGGAGAGGAAGGTGTAGGCGTAGATGTACTCGTTCCACGCGCCGATGAAGGAATAGATCGCGGTGGCGATGATCCCCGGCGTCGAGAGCGGCATCACGATCATGATGAAGGCCTGGAACCGCGTTGCCCCGTCGATGCGCGCCGCCTGCTCGAGCTGCACCGGGATATTGTCATAGAAACCCTTGAGCAGCCAGATCGCCAGGGGCAGGCCGAAGGTGAGGTAGGTCAGGATCAGCGAGCCATGCGTGTTCACCAGCCCGATCGCGCGCATCAGGATGAAGAGCGGCACGAGAAAGATCACTGCCGGGAACATGTTGCGCAGCAGCACGGCGAAGAACAGGAAGTTCCGGCCCGGGAAAGTGAAGCGCGAAAACGCATAGGCCGCGGGAACAGCCACGATCACCGAAAGGATTGTCGTGACGGTCGACACGAACAGGCTGTTCCAGAAGAAGCGCAGGAAGTCCTGGCCGACACTGTTCTGCGGATCGAGCAGCTTCTGGTAGCTGGCAAGCGTGGGCTCGTCAGGCCACCATTGCGGCGGGAATTGCGTCGCCGCGAAGCCCGACTTGATCGAGGTGATCAGCATCCAGATCATCGGCAGCGCTGTGTAAAGCAGCATGAACAGAAGGAAGATGCGCCCGGCCCACCGCCATCCGTCGACGCGCATGCGGCGACGGGTCTGGCCTCGAGACGCTGTCTCGGCAATCGTGCTCATGCGCCACCCTCTTTCCGCTCATTGCCGCTCAGCGCACGGACGTAGAAGTAGCCCAGCATCATCAGGATGAGGAACAGGAGCACCGAATAGGCCGATGCCACGCCCCAGCGTTGCCGGCCGAAGGCGAGCTCGTAAATATGGGTTATCCAGATATGCGATGCGTTCGACGGTCCACCCGCGGTCATGATCCAGGGGATGATGAAGGAATTGAAGTTGGCCACCGCAAGCAGCAGGATCGTCACCACCGAGACGTTGCGCAAGTGCGGGAAGGTGACGTGCCAGAAACGCTGCCATGCATTGGCCCCGTCGACTTTCGCGGCGCGCAACAACTGGTCGGGCACAGTCTGCAGGCCGGCCATCATCATGATCATGGCAAATGGAAACTCGCGCCAGATATTGACGACGATCAGGGCGGGGAGCACCGTGCCGACGTTGTCGATGAAATTCGGTGGCCGGTCGGTCACTCCAAGGCCCACCAGCACCGCGCCGATGATGCCGAAATCCGAATGGTAGATCCATTTCCAGATGTAGGAGGCGGCGACCGCGCTGATCACCCAGGGAATGATCAGGATGGCACGCAGGATGCCACGGCCGACAAAGTCGCGGTGCAGCGCCAGCGCCGTGGCAAACCCCAGGACAAAGGAGATGAAAGTCGACCCGAATGTCCAGATCAGGGTGTTCCAGGTGACTTTCCAGAACACCTCACTGGCGAGGATGGTGGTGTAATTGTCGAAGCCGATGAAGGTCTTGTCGCGGAGCTGCAGCCCGGGCGGCGTCTTATAGAACGACAGCTCGATCGTGTAATAGATCGGATAGGCGATGACGACGAGCATCACGGCGATCGCGGGGAGCACGTATGCGTAGTCGGCGCGATGCTCCCAGATGTTCCGCAACGCGCCGGACCTGCCCGGTTGAAATTTTCGGCGAGCCTCGGCCTTGCCGGTCACGATCGTCACTGTGGCGTGCCCTTGTTCTTCGGAATGAACCGGCTGCACTCTCGGTGCAGCCGGCCAGATCGGAGGTCAGGTCCGGACTAGAGTCCGCCCATCAGGTCCTTCACCTTCTTGGCCGCGTCGTCCGCTGCCTGGTCGACGGTCATCGCTCCGGTCAGGGCATTCTGCAGCATGTCCGGGACGATGATGTTCATGATCTCGGGCGACTCCGGCAGCGCCGGGAACGGGATGCCATACGGCAGCATCGAGGTCGTGACATCGAGGAACTTGATGTGGTCCAGACGTTCCTTCATCCATTTGGTCTTGAAGCCGTTTAGGTTGCCCGGGTTGGAGCCGGCATAGGCCATCTTCAGCGACCATTCCGGGCTCGTCCACATGCAGATGATCGCCTTCGCGGCCGGCTCGTCCACCTTGCCGCCCTCGACATATTCGGGCTTCAGGATGTGAATGTTCGAGCCGCCGAACACGACGGCGCGCTTGCCGTCGGGGCCGGTCGGGATCAGGCCGTAGCGCATATTGTCGATGACGGTCTGCGCCTTCTGCTTGTCGGTGCCCGTCGCCTTTGCCTGCAGATCGAGCATGACGTTGTAGTCGGACGGGTGCGAGATCATCATGCCCAACTGGCCGGCGACGAACAGAGGCTGGTTGTCGGCCTGCTGGTTGGTAAGTGCCGAGACCGGAACCGACTTGTCGCGGACATACATGTCGTATGAGGCTTGCAGCGCCGCCTTGCTCTGCGGGCTGTCGAGTTCCACCTCCTTGTAAGTCGGGTTCGGGGTGGCTTCGTCGAAGACGCCGCCGCCATAGGCCCACAGCTGCGGCATGAAGCGATAGGGCGTATTGCCGGCATTCTTGCGAGCCACGAGCCCGTAGCCGGCAATGCCGAGCTTGTCGTGGATCTGCTTGGAATATTTGACGACGTCGTCCCAGGTTGCCGGAGCCTTGTCCGGATCGAGGCCCGCACGCTTGAAGATGTCGGCGTTCCAGATGAACGCCATCGTCTCGTTGTTCGTCGGTATGCCGTAGGTCACCCCATCCCAGGTCACGGCCTTCATGGCGCCCGGCCAGAAATCCTCGGTCGAATAGCCGACATCCTCTGGTTTGAGCGGCTGCAGATAGCCCTTCGAGGCGAATTCGGTACCACCCAGGATTTGCAGGCGCACCGCCATCGGCGCGGCATTGCCCAGGAGCGCCGTGCGGAATTTGTCGAGAAGGTCGTTATAGGTGAGGGCCTGGTCCTCGAGCTGGATGTTCGGATAGGTCTTGCGGAAAGTCTCGAAGAAATCCTTGTAGTACTGGCGCAGGAGGTCGGGATCGCCCTCGAACACGCCCTGATACCAGAAAGTCAGTCGCCCCTTGTAATCGAGCGGGGTGACCTTGCCGCAATCGCCGGCCGTGTCGAAATCCTGTGTTCCGGCGATGGAGCGCACATATTCGGGCGACCATTTGTTCAGGTCGACCGGCGGCGCACCAAGCGCCGATGTGGACATAAGCGATGCCGCCAAAACACCGACGACAGTGCCGCGCAGGACCGCACTGCCGAGCATGATCCTCGTCATAGGTATCCTCCCTGGTTCTCCGCCCTGCGATCGCGAGGATGGTTCTTTAGTACGGTGTATCCCCTCGATCGCTTAGTACGTTTTCAGATCATGGATTGCCTGTCAACGAGCCAGATCGTACATTGTGTACGGAAACTGTGCGTGATATCGGACAGACTGTGTATTAATTTGGGGAGCCGGCCCTTGGCCGAAACAAACGATTTTAAAGCAAAGCCACCTCCGGGGATCGACGCCATCGGAGCCTCCAGCGAGGGCGCCTCCCTTTACGAACTAATAAGGGAAGACATCATCGAGGGACGGCTCGCCGCCAACGAACGGCTTGTCGTCACCGATCTCGCGCGCCGCCACGGCACTTCGACCAACCCCGTGCGCGAGGCCCTGCAACTGTTGCGGGGCGAGGGGTTCGTCATCTTTTCTCCCAATCGCGGCGCGCGTGTAAGGCCCATTGATCAGGACTTTGTCCGCGACATCTACGAGATCGGTGTTCTGATCGAACCAGCCTTGACGCGATGGTTTGTGAGCATGGCCACCGGCGAGGACATCGCCGAACTGGAACGTATCCAGGGCCTGATTGAAGAGAACAACTTTGCCGACACATTCAGGCACAGTGAGCTGGATACCGCCTTTCACACCGTGATGTACCAGCGGCACTATAACCGCCATGCCGCCGAACTCTGGTGGAAGCATCGCGAAGTGCTGCGAGCGGTGAGCCGACGCTTCAATTTCACGCTCGCGCGGCGTGCCGCGATCATTCGCGAGCACCGCGAACTCATTGCGCTCATCAAGGCGGGAGAGGCAGACAAGGCAGCCGAACTCATCTCCCGTCATGTCGAGGGTTCCGGCCGGCATGTTCTCGAACACATGCGTGCGCGCAATGCCGCTCGGGCCGGATAGGACGAGGGTCAGGTCTGGAACACCGTGGCTGACCCTCACTGGCAAAGGTAGTTGAAATGAAAATCACCAGCGTTCGGCCGTGGCTGATCAAGTCCGATGCTTCTTATTGGGGGGAATTCCTGTTCGTCGAGGTGACGACAGACGAGGGGCTGAGCGGCTGGGGAGAGATCACCACCACCACCAAGCTCGCCAACCGCGCCCTCTGCACGATCCTTCGACAGATCGGAGCCGCGGTGACGGGCGAGGATCCGGCGCGTATCGAGTATCTCTGGCACAAGATCTTCCGCAGCTTCACCTATATGGGCAGTCGTGGCGCCGCGGTCGAATGCGTGAGCGCGATCGACATAGCCCTCTGGGATCTCAGGGGCAAAGCTCTCGGCAAGCCGATCTACGAGCTGTTGGGCGGGCCGGTCCGTGATGAAATCGCGCTCTACACCCACCCCAACCAGGCCAAATTCACCAGCAAGGATGCTGTGGTCCGCGAAATCCTGGACATCGTCGAATCCGGACACACTGCTCTCAAGTTCGATCCTTTCCCCCACCAGGGTCGCGGTGCCAGCGGCGTGTCCCGCGAACAGCGGGACGGCTATCTCGATGGCAGCATGACCCGCAAGGACGAGCGCGAGGCCGCCGAACTCACGGCTCTGGTCCGCGAAACGGCGGGGCCCGATGTCGACATCCTCATCGATGCGCATGGCCGCTTCGACGTTCCGACCGCCATTCGCCTCTGTCGCAGCCTGGAGGAAGCCGGCCAGATCGACTGGTTCGAGGAGCCGTGCCCGCCCGAGAGCCTTAACGCCCTCAAGCAGGTGCGCGAGAAGGTCAGTGCGGCCATCTCGTGGGGCGAGCGCGGCCACACGAAGTGGGATTTCGTGCCGGTTCTAGAGAACAAGCTCGCCGACTACATCATGCCCGACGTCACCTGGACCGGCGGCATTACCGAACTCAAGAAGATCTCCGCCCTATGCGAAGCCTATTACATCCCGGTCTCGCCACATGATGCCGCGGGGCCGATCAACGTGGTCGCGGGAGCACAGGTGATGATGACCGTTCCGAACTTCTACAAGCTCGAAACGTCGGAGTGGAATTTGGGCAAGTACGATCATCTCATCGACAGGCCGCTCGACGTTTCGAACGGCAGCCTCAAGCTTTCGTCGAGGCCCGGTCTCGGCATCGAGATGAACCGCGATTACCTGCAAGCCCATGAGATCGAACTGGCCTAGCAACGTTGTCGGCAGCATGCGGGCGACAAGCCTGCAAATCAGAACGAGGATAAGTCATGCCAAAGACGGATGGAGCCGACGAGGCCCTCAACCGGGTCAACACCAACTCGAAGCCGTCCGAACTTCGCATCACCGACATGCGGGTGGCCGAAATCGTCGGCGCGCCATTCACCTCGGCGCTGCTCAAGATCTACACCAACCAGGGCATCGTCGGGCTTGGCGAGGTGCGCGACGGCGCCAGCGCCACTTACGCGCTGATGTTGAAGAGCCGGCTGCTTGGCGAGAACCCCTGTGACATCGACCGCCTGTTTCGCCGGATCAAGCAGTTCGGCGGGCACGGCCGGCAGGGCGGCGGCGTCTCGGCGGTCGAAATCGCGCTGTGGGACCTCGCCGGCAAGGCCTATGGCGTGCCGATCTACCAGATGCTGGGCGGCAAGTTTCGCGATCACGTGCGCGTCTATTGCGATACCGACGCCGAGAAACCCAGCGGCACCGAAACCGGCAAGCGCCTCAAGGAACGCATGGGCCGCGGGTTCACCTTCTTGAAGATGGACCTGGGCCTGATGCAGATCGCCCATGTCCCGGGCGCCGTGGTCGCACCCGCCGGCGCGCTCGAAGGGTTTCACGGCAACCCGCGCGGCCGCGCTGGATCGTTCGAGGAGCGAAAGGCCCGCAATCTCGCTTATGACGCGCAGAACGTGCAGCACCCGTTCACAGGCCTGCATTTCACCGAAAAGGGGATAGACCTGCTCGAGCAGTATATCCACGAGGTTCGCGAGATCATCGGATACGAGATCCCGCTTGCCATCGACCATGTCGGCCACATCTCGCTGCAGGATGGCATACGCCTGTCGCGCCGTATCGAGAAATTCGTTCCGGCATGGCTGGAGGACGTGATCCCCTGGCAATACACCGAGCAGTACCGGCAATTGCAGCAGGCTACCACGGTGCCGATCTGCACCGGCGAGGACATCTACCTCAAGGAAGGCTTCGAGCCGCTGCTCAAGAGCGGCGGCCTCTCGGTCATCCACCCCGACCTGCTCACCAGTGGGGGCATTCTCGAGACCAAGAAGATCGGCGATATGGCGCAGGATCACGGTGTCGCCATGGCGATCCATATGGCCGAAAGTCCGATCGCCGCGATGGCCGCCGCGCATGTCGCCACCGCGACCGAGAATTTCATGGCGCTCGAATACCACTCCGCCGATGTCGGCTGGTGGGACGATATCGTCACCGGCCTACCCAAGCCGCTTGTCAAGGACGGCTTCATCACCGTGCCCGACAAGCCGGGGCTGGGCATAGACGACGTGGTCGACGAGGTGATCAGCCAGCATCTGCAGCCCGGTGTCACGGGGATATGGCAATCCACCGAGCATTGGGACAATGAATATAGCTGGGACCGGACCTGGAGTTAGCCCAGACCCCCTTGCCCTCATTCCCCCAGGCTCACAGGGCCAACGACCGACCATTCGTGTCGACCGCTCCCAAGGGAGAGGCGAAGAAAGAAACGGACGAAACCATGATCTACGAACTGCGTATCTATGACTGCCTGCCGGGCAGACTGCCGACTTTGCTCAAGCGCTTTTCCGACCAAACGCTGGCCATCTGGGAGAGGCATGGCATCCGCCAAGCCGGGTTTTTCACCACGGCGATCGGCGAAAACAGCAATCGCCTCACCTATTTCCTCGCCTGGGAATCGCTGGCCGAGCGTGAGGCGAAATGGGCGGCTTTCGTCACCGATCCGGCATGGCACAGGGCCCGGGACGAGTCTGAGCGCGACGGGCAGATCATTGCCAATATCAGCAGCCAACTGCTCACGCCGACCGCTTTCTCGTCTGTGAAATAGGACTGCGCCATGAAGATCACCGACCTGCGGTGCGCCGTAATCGGCAAACATCCCATCGTCCGTATCGTCACCGACGAAGGTCTCTACGGCCTTGGCGAGGTCGAGTACACCAAGCCTTATCTCAAGCCATGGGTGCTGCATTTCCGCGAGGCGCTGATCGGCGAGGATCCGACCGACGTCGAGCGGGTCATGTTGAAGATCCGCCAACGCGGCTCTTTCAAGCCCTATGGCGCGGCGGTCAGCGCCATCGAACATGCGCTGTGGGACATAGCCGGCAAAGCCGCCGGCGTGCCGGCCTACAAGCTGCTCGGCGGCAAGGTGCGCGACAAGGTGCGCGTCTACAACGGCTCGATCCGCCAGAAGCGCACGGGCGACCGGCCGGAGGACTACGCCGCCGACGTCAAATGGATGATGGAGCAGCCGCAGAATTTCTTCATGGTCAAGCAAGGAATCTCGTTCCATTCCAACATGAAGGATACGGTCGATGGCTTCCATTACGGCGTGACGCAGAAGAAGGCCGGCTATCATGGTGCGATGGATCAGGGCGTGATCAGCGAACGTGGTTTCAACCACATGCTCGATTGCGTGATCGCGATGAAGGAAGTGTTGGGGGACAAGGTCAGCCTGGCACTCGACTGCGGCCCGGGCTGGATGCTGCCCGATGCGATCAAGTTCGCTCGCGCGGTCGAGAAGTACAATTTGATGTGGCTCGAGGACATGCTGACCGGCGACTATGTACCGTGGGTCAATCCGCAGGCCTACCGGGAGCTGACCAGCTCCACTTCGACGCCGATCCATACCGGCGAGCAGATTTACCTCAGGCACAATTTCAAGGAGCTGATCGAGACGCAGGCGGTGCGCGTCATCGGCCCCGATCCTGCCGACATTGGCGGCATTGCCGAGCTCAAATGGGTCGCCGAGCACGCCTATATGCACTCGATCCTGATGGCGCCGCACGGCACCGCGAACGGCCTGCTGGGCCTAGGCGCGCTGATCAATGTCTGCGCCACCTTGCCCGCCAACTACGTGGCGTTCGAATATCCCAGCGCCTCGGACCCCTGGTGGAAAGACATCGTCATCGGCCTGCCCAAGCAGATCGTGAAGGACAGCATGGTGGATCTGCTGGAAGCACCGGGGCTAGGCCTCGATATCGACGCCGAAGGCGCCAGGAAGTATTTGCTGGCGGAGGATGCCGGCTTCTTCGATTGATTGGCGCCGGTGGCCCTCGATCTCATCGACCGAGGGCATACTTCAAAGTGCGGATGCGAGCGGCTGCCATTGGAGCGTGGCCTGCACACCTTGCAACAACGGAAATCGGCGCATTGTTGACGTGCGCCGGCCTTGTTTAGTTATGGCGGATCTCGGTCCCGAGCACCTTCAGGCATTCGCGGATGAAGGCAGCGAGGGCTGTCCAACCCTTGGCCGACACCATTGTGCCGTCGACATAGGCCTCCGTCGGCGAGAGGTCGACATAGGTTCCGCCTGCCAACGTCACTTCCGGTTCGCAGGCGGCGAGCGCGCCGACCTTCTTGCCACGCACGACGCCGTCTACGGCAATCAGAATCTGGACCCCATGGCAGATCGTGAAAATCGGCTTCCGGGTGTCGTGGAAGTGGCGCACCATGGCTTGCACACGCTTATCCGTGCGGATGTATTCCGGGCCGCGGCCGCCAGCGCAGTATACGGCGTGGTATTGATCGAGCTGCTTTTCCGCCTCGGCAAACGTCTTGTTGATCACCTGAAAATGGCCGAGCTTCTCGGTGTAGGTCTGGTCGCCCTCGAAGTCGTGCAGGGAGGTCTTGATGAGATCTCCGGCCTTCTTGTCCGGGCAGACCACGTGGACGGTGTGACCGACGGCTTCCATCGCCTGCTGGTAGACGAAGATCTCGTACTCCTCGGTGAACTCGCCGGTGAGCATCAATATTTTCTTGCCTGACATAGTCGGTTCCTCTGTCGTGTGAAAAAAAGCCGGGCGAGCCATGCCGCGCCCCGCATTGGCTTTGTCCGTCCTCAGAATGGTGAGTTGGGGAAGTAGTATTCCTCGGCGTTGTCGTTGGTGGTCAGCGGCGCGGACATCGGTTTAGCCTCAATCGAAGGCCGGCAGCAGGCGATCGCGCGAGTGCTCGATGTGGGCGCGCATTGCTTTCGCGGCCGCATCGGGATCGGCCGAACCGAACGCGGCAAGGATCGCCTCATGCTCGTCCAGCGCCTCCTCGGTCACGCGGGAGTGGTACATCAGGCGAAAAATGTGGAAGTGGGTGTGTTGATAACCCAGCGTCTCGCGAATGAGCTCGTTTTCGGCATATTCCATGATCTTGTCGTGGAAAATCGCGTCCTGCCGGGCGAAGTTTGAGTAGCGCAGACGCTCGTCCTTGCCCTCGCGGCGCGACATCACGCCTGCTGCCTCCAGCAGCGTGCCGAGTTTGGCCTCGTCCATCGCGGCAGCGGCCTTCGCCGCCCCGTGCGGTTCGAGCAGGAGACGCATTTCGTATAATTCGTCGAAACGGCGCCGGCTGATCTGCGGTGCGGCGCGGTATCCGATCAGATGCGTCTTCAGAACCAGGCCTTCGCCTTCCAGACGCCCGAGCGCTTCGCGGATCGGCGTATGGGAAACGTCGAACTCCTTGACCAAATTGTCGACGGTGATGCGTGAACCGGGCGCGATCTTCAGCGACATCAGCTGCGCGAAAATGGCCTCGTAGACGTCCTCGGCCAGGCTGCTCGCGCGCTGGATGCGACCCGCTCCCGTGGGTGCTTCACCACTATTGCTCAAAATGACAGGTTGCATTCTTTCGCCTCTCGACAAGGGAGACTGCTAACACGAGGGTTTGACCGATGCAATACTATATCCTATACGATTTTTTCAGCGCCATTCAGTTCAAGGATCTTCGGTGCGGATTTTGCAATGCGACTTTCTCCGACGCCCTTCAAGGATGCAGCCTGTCATGAGCCTTCTCACAGCCCTCCGGCTCCCACGCGAAATTCTATTCGGGAAGGGGCAACGCCATGCACTGCCGGTCGTGGCCGCTCGCTACGGCCAACGCGCCCTGGTCTGCACCGACGAGCGTTTCGCCGGTACGGCCGTGTTCGCCGAAATCATGGCATCCTTGCGGGCAGCGTCGATCGAAGTGCTGGTCCATGACGATGTCCTCCCGGATGTGCCGCGCGACTCCGTGGCGGTGTGCGTCGAGGAAGCGCGGGACTTTGGGCCCGATATGGTGATCGGGATCGGCGGCGGCAGCTGTCTCGATTTCGCCAAATGCGCCGCCTTGCTGATCAGCCACGGCGGCGAACTCCACGACTACTACGGCGAGTTCAAGGTTCCGGGACCGACGCTGCCGCTGATCGCCGTGCCGACCACGGCGGGCACAGGGTCGGAGGTGACACCCGTCGCGGTGATCTCCGATCCGGACCGCACGCTCAAAGTCGGCATATCGAGCCCCCATCTGATCGCTGCCGTTGCCATCTGCGACCCCGAACTGACAATGACCTGTCCGCCGGGCCTGACGGCGATCGCCGGTGCGGACGCCCTCACGCATGCGATCGAGGCCTTCACGGCCATGCGCCGGGACGGTGACTTCACTCTGCCGCAACGCCACGTCTTCATTGGCAAGACGCCGCTGACCGACCATTTCGCGCTGCTGGCCGTCAAACTGCTCGGCCGCAGCCTGGAGAAGGCGTTTACTGACGGCGGCGACGCAGAGGCGCGCGCCGACGTGATGATGGGAGCGCTGGCGGCGGGTTGCGCATTCGGCACTGCCGGCACGGCGGCCGCACACGCCGTGCAATACCCGGCAGGCGCGCTCACACACACGCCGCATGGGCTGGGGGTGGCGACAATGATGCCTTATGTCATGAGCTACAACAGCCGTGTGGCCGCGGCGGAGATCGCCGAGATAGGGATTGCTCTTGGCCTTGAGCCGCACGGTCGAAGCGCCGACGAAATGGCGGGTGCGACCATCGAGGAGATCAGGCGTTTGTTTGCGGCGATCGGTATCACTCCGACGCTGGCCGGTCTGGGGCTTCCGGCCGACAAGCTCGATTGGACCGCCGAGCAGGCACTCGGCATCGATCGGCTGATCAAGAACAACCCGCGCTCATTCGACCTCACCGCCATGCGCCGCCTTGTCCAGGCTGCCTATGACGGCGACCTCAACGCCTGCGCCACGTGAACGTCAGGAACAAGACGATGAACCTTCCCTATAATGCCTTCCAGCTCGATCAGGACCCCTACGAAGTGCGGGGTTTTCCGCACCGACTCTACATTGGCGGACAATGGCTGCCGTCTTCCGACGGCGGGCTCATTGAGGTCACCGATCCATCCTCCGGCGCCGTGATCGCGGCGGTTCCCGATGCGACCCTGGAGGACGCCGCCGCAGCAGTCGAGGCAGCGGCCAAGGCCGCCAAGGGGTGGCGTGAGACCGCGCCACGCAAGCGCTCGGAGATTCTCAGGCGCTGTTTCGAGCTGATGGTCGAGCGGTCGGAGACGCTTGCCATGCTGATCTCGCTGGAGAACGGCAAGGCACTACGCGACGCGCGCGGCGAGGTGGCTTACGCCGCCGAATTCTTCCGCTGGAACGCCGAGGAAGCTGTTCGCATCACCGGCGAGTTCGGCATCGCTCCATCCGGAACCAACCGGATCGTGGTCGACTATCAGCCGATCGGCATCTGCGTCCTCATCACGCCGTGGAATTTCCCCGCCGCGATGGCGACACGCAAGATCGCACCGGCCCTCGCGGCAGGCTGCACGGTCATTCTGAAGCCGGCCAGCGAGACGCCGCTGACCGCCTATGCACTCGCCGCGCTCTACAGCGAAGCCGGCGTCCCGGACGGCGTCGTGAACGTGCTGACGACGTCGACACCCGGCCCCCTGACGTCGGCCATGCTGGCCGATCCGCGCGTCAGGAAGCTCTCCTTCACCGGCTCGACCGGGATCGGCCGGGCCTTGCTCGCCGAGGCCGCCAAACATGTGATCTCCTGTTCCATGGAGCTTGGCGGCAATGCACCCTTCATCGTCTTCGACGATGCCGATCTCGATGCGGCCCTCGATGGCGCCATGATCGCCAAAATGCGCAATGCCGGCGAAGCCTGTACCGCCGCCAACCGCATTTACGTCCAGTCGGGCATCCACGATGCGTTCGCCGACGGCCTGTCCCGGCGCATGGCCGCGCTCAAGATCGGCGCCGGCACCAGGGCAGAAACGGAATGTGGACCCATGATCACCAGGAAGGCGGTCGACAAGATCGACCGGCTGGTCAAGGACGCCGTCAATCGGGGTGCCAAAGTGTTGTGCGGCGGCTCGGTGCCTGAAGGAGATGGCTTTTTCTATCCTCCGACCGTCCTGTCCGAAGTCTCGCCGGACGCCGATATGGCGCATGAGGAGATTTTTGGCCCGGTGGCGCCCATCACCCGCTTCGAGAGCGAGGCGCAAGCCATCCTCCACGCCAACAACACCGAATACGGCCTCGCCGCCTATCTCTACACCCGCGATGTGGCCCGCGGCATGCGGGTGGCCTCGGAGATCGAGGCCGGCATGATCGGCCTCAACCGCGGCCTGATGTCGGATCCCGCCGCGCCCTTTGGCGGGGTCAAGCAGAGCGGCCTCGGGCGGGAAGGGGGCCAGCATCACGGCATCGCCGAGTTCATGGAGGCCAAATACATCGCTGTAACCTTCTGAGCGGACACCATGTCGAAGGATCCTTTTCGCACCCGCGACCACGTTGCCGATTTCGATGACATCGTGGCCGATATCGTCGCCCGCAGCGCCGCGACGCGGGCAGCGCTGCCCATGCTAGCGGATGTCGCCTATGGCCCGCACGAGGCCGAACGCCTCGACCTGTTCTTTCCGGAGGGACCGCGTATGGGCCTCCCGGTGCACATCTTCATCCATGGCGGCTACTGGCGCATGTTCACCAGAAGCGACTATTCCTACATTGCCGAAACGGTGACGAGCGCCGGGGCAATCGCGGTCGTGATCGACTATGCGCTGATGCCTGCCGTCAGGATGGCGGCAATCGTCGACCAGGTCCGGCGCGCGAGGCAATGGGTGCTGGATAATATCGCCGACCATGGCGGCGATCCAGGCCGGCTAAGCGTCAGCGGCCATTCCGCCGGGGCGCATCTGGCGACCTTTTTGTTCAACGAGGGTTCGGCCCCTTCGGCGGCACTTCTGCTCGGCGGGCTGTATGACTTGAAGCCTCTTCAGCATTCCTTCCTGGAGCCTTTGATAGGCTTGACCGACACGGAAGTTGAGGCATTTTCGCCGATGAGCAAATCCCACTCGCCCCGGACAAAAGTCACGGTGTTGGTCGGCGAGCGGGAGACGGAACCTTTTCACCAGCAGGCCAGCTTGTTTGCTGACCGCCTGACGGGGCAGCGCCTAAGTGTGTCGAAGGGCGTGCTCGAGGGGCGCAACCACATGGATAGCGTACGTGATTTGGGGCTGCGCGGGACAGCCGCGGGCGACTGGCTTCACGACGTCGTCGTGGCCGGATAGATTCGACCCGCCTCGTACTGCGGCCGCACGATGCTGTCTCATCGGCTCGAGAGTTCAGGCCTCGACTCGTCGCGACACGGGTGGAATCCGACACTGGTCCCGATGGGCAGACGCAAAAACGCCCCGTTAAGCTTCGCGCAATCTATGCGGCCTAGTCTGCCCATCAGATTGCGAGGCACCATGAAGCGCAAACCACTCTTGCTTTTCGCCTTCCCGGCCTTTGTCCTGCTGATCCTGGCGGCGGAGCGAATGGCCACGATCCTGCTCGGAACCTACCCCGCAAGCCCCGATATGTGGAAGATCTGGCTCGCCTTGCACCCGTCGTCCGGGATGGTCTGGCAGCAGGTCGATGTCTATCTGGGAGGGTCGATGGTCCTGGATTTCGCGTTGCTGGGCACGGCGCTGGGGACCTGCTGGATGGCATGTCAGGCCAGGAGGTCGGCCGCTTTCTTTCTTGCCAACCATGGCGCCCTGATCCTCGCGGCGTCGATGATTTTGATCGGCGGCCGCCCGCAGACCGCCAGCACCATTGCCGCGTTCACGGCGCCGAGCGGCCTTCAGTTCTCACTGACGATGGACTTCACCTGGCTGAACTGCATGCTGGCGGTCATCGGGGTGACGGCGTGCACCTATTGCCATTTTGCCTATGTCCGTGAACTCGGCATGCGCGTTGAATCGCGGCGTGTCCGGATGATGGCGCTGCAGAGGGATTTCTAGCGCGCCGCGCCGCGCCCGAGGCCAGAGCTAGTTTATCTTGTGATAGGTGACCTTGCCTTCCGGGGATACGCTCCGCTGGTAGTTGGAGCTTGGCGCGGGAGGCACTGCCGGAGCCGACCTCCTTCGCGTCACGCGCGGCATATCCTCGACAGCAGGCTGGTCGTCGGCGGCGCTGGCAACCGCCGCCGTATCTTCGGCGGGTGAGGGGAGTTCCACGACGCGCGGCATGTCGCCACCGTGATTTCCCGACATGTCCGGCGCTTGCCGGGCGATGGTGGCGTTGACCTCGCCGAAGCTCGCCCGCAGCCGGTCGTCCAGCGCCTCGAACCGGCTTTGGAATCCGTTGTTGACGGTGTCCAGCCGCGCGCTCATCCGCTGCTCGAACTGGCCGAGGTCTTCCAGCCGCGCCTCGATCGCGCGCAGGTCGTTGATGCCACGGTAGAGATAGACGGCCGCGGTGGCATTCAGAAGGGCAAACAGCGCCAGGCCGACACAAACGGCAACGGCCAATCTGAACCGGCTTTTCTCCTTGTCGAGCAATGGCGGTTCGACCGCCGCCACCAGGTCGTCGGGATCGCTGATCGTCGTCATTGGACCACCACCTTGGTGCCGACAGGCACGCGCCTGAAAAGATCGATGACATCGGTATTGGTCAGGCGAAAACAACCCGACGTGCCGTCGAAACCCACGCCCGAAGGATCGTTGGTGCCATGGATGCGATAGAGCGTGTCGCGACCGTCCCGAAGCAGATAGAGCGCCCGTGCGCCGAGCGGGTTGTAGGGCCCCGAGGGGACCATGTCAGGCAATTCCGGCCGGCGGGCGCGCATTTCCCGGGGTGGGCGCCACGCCGGCCACTCCGTCTTCGCCCCCACCTGGACCGTACCCGTCCAGCCGAAACCATCGCGTCCAACACTGATCCGGTAGCGCAGGGCCTCGCCCTTGCCGGTCACCAGATAGAGCGCTTTTTCCTGCTTGCGGATGATTATGGTTCCAATCTTCTCGGCGGTGGAAAACGCCACTGTCTTGCGCAGGCTGGGACCCATGGCCGGCAAGGGCGGGCGGCTGTCCGCCCACGCGCTCTGTCCGGCCGCAGGCGCCAGCGCCAGGCCGAGGAGGCAGGCCGCCGTCAGTCGAAAGCGTTGGCCGCTAGCGGGCCGCATCGTCGAGCCGCTCGCGGAACATCTTCTTCAGGTCCTTGTTGAAGCGCGCCCGCCCATCCACTTCGGACGGCAGCATCGCGCGGTTCAGGGCGTCGGCCAGCAGGGCGTTGTCGAGGCCGACCGACTTGATGTTCGGCGCCTTGAATATCTTCTCCAGCTCGCTGCGCGAGAAGTGGTTGCCGAACCATTTGCGCTTGTGCTTGTTGGCCACCAGCGTGATTGAGACGGCATTGCCGCGCAGCTCACGGATCTTCTTGTAGAGCCGTTTGCCTTGCCGCAGCGAGGCGACATTGAGCTCGAACACGATGAAGATCTCGTCGCTCGTCGACAGCACGGAATTGTGCCAGGGCGTTTCGATGTTCGGCAGGTCGATGACGATGTCGTCGAAACGGTAGGCCACGAGGTCGAGCAGCCGGAAGACGAAATCGGCGCCATGCGGCTCGAACGGCAGTTGCGGCCGCTCGAAGGCATAGAGCGTCAGGCCGGACGGCCGCGACAGCTTGATGACATCCATCAGTTCGACATCGAGCCGTTCCGGCTGGCCGATGATGCCGGCAAGGTCGAACTGGTTGAACAGGTTGAGATAGGCGCCGCAATTGGCGCTCTGGAAGTCGAGGTCGACCAGGCAGGTCGAGGCCGCGCGCTCGGTCGATTTCGAGGCCAGGAATTCGGCCGCCGATAGCGCCAGCGTCGTGGCGCCGGCGCCGCCGCTGGCGCTGATGAAGGTGATGATGCGGCTCTTGGCGCCCTGATTGCCGCTGTCATGGAAGGTGACGGCGTTGAGCAACTCCTTGCCGTCGAGCGGCTTGTGCAGCCAGTCCGAGGCATTCATGCGCACCAGCACACGCGTCTGCTCCGACGTCAGCTCGTCGGAAACCGCGATCAGCGGCACGGTCGCCCACAGCGCGCGCGCCTCGACGATGCCAGGATTGCCAAGCAATTCGCCATTGCCGAGATCGAGGATGACGATGCCCGGGCGCGTGTCGGCCGGCGGCCCCTTGAGAAAATCACCCGTCTCGGCAACCCGCACATCATAGATCGCCAGCGCATCCAACCGCGTCGCCACATCGCGCTTGAAATTCGGATCGGAGGAAAACAGCGCAACCTGCTTTCGCTTGGTCGGCAGAACCTTGGTGTTGAAGGCGTTCATGGCCAGGTACTCTTCATGTCTTCGCCCGTGACCGTGCTCAGCATGGAGGGCATGGTGATGCTGGTGAACCTCAGGAAGAAGAAGTTGAATGTCAGGTTTTGCAGACTGACGGTGATCGTTGGCACCGGTCCACCCAGACGGGTCTGGTAGCCGAGACCGGTGGCCGTGTAGGTGATGACAATGTTGTCGCGACGCAGGCCCCGGAAAAAGTGACACATGCCGGAGCGTTGGTTTGCGCCCAGTGGGGGGCACGTGTTGTCGTTGGTAACCGCCGTATCGCCTCGAAAAATCCGACTGAAATCGTTGGCACTGAATTTGGTGGAGTCGCCGTTGCAAGCCCCGGTGTTGCCGGTGTACTTGCAGACGAAGGGCGCGTACGCTCCGGCAGCAACCGGCGCGCCCGGATTCGCGGTCGGCGCGGCTGCCGCCAATGCCGTTGCAATCGGATTGGAAATGGATGCCAGCCGGGCTCCGATCTGCACGGCCTTGGTCGCTTCGTTCCACTGATAGAACGCATAGCCGAAATCGACGAAGCCGAGGACAAGCGTGAACAGCAGTGACGAGACGATGGTCATTTCCACCATCGCCGCGCCGTCTTCCGATTTTGCAAAACGTTTGAGCATGGTCAGAACCGGATCAACCGCTCGTCGTGGGAGCCATGAATCGTGAGCGGCCCGATGCCGATGAACGACAGCATTCCAACACCTGCGTATGGGTAGGAGCCGACCGCGCGGACGGTGCAGACCTGTGCCGTGGTGGAGCGATATTGGGTAACGCCGCCCACCACGGTATCCTTGCATGCGTTGTTCATCGTCACCGTCGCATACGATGTCGCCCCTGATGTCTGCCAGCCGCTGACGCGCGCGCTGCCGGTGCCGGTCGGGTTGCCGAACACCGCGATGTTCGCGGCCATGGTGGCGCAGTCGATCGCCGCCAGCCCCGCATCGGTATACATCTGGCTGTTGCAGCGCGCGGCAAAGCGAGCCCCGTCTGTAAGCCCGGCCTCCATCAGCAGCTTGTCATGGATCAGGTTGCCGAACTCGAACACTCCTGCGGACAGGATCAGCATCAGCGGGGTGATCAGTGTCATCTCGACAATCACCGCGCCGCGTTGGTCGTGTCGAAATCGACCGAGATATCGGGACAGCATCTTGAACATCGCGATCACCGGTAGAGCTGCGCTTCGTCGCGCAAGTAGTTGTCGAGCGTACCGCTGCCGCCCTTGCCGGTGATGTCGACCAGCTCGACGTAGATATTCTTGCCGTCCATGACCGGCTCGGTGATGAAGAAGCTGCCGAATCTCCTGACCGGAATGCCCGTCTGGCGGCCGCTGAAATTCGTGCCCGAAGCCTTGAGCGCATTGCAGTCCAGGATTGCGCCGTAAAGCAACCGGCGGTCGGGCGTCGAGATCGGGGTGCCGGCTCCTGCGGGCGGCGTGCCCTTTTCACCTCCAACCGAAGCATCGCCGACGATACTGTCATTGGTGAGCGGGTTTCCGTCGGGATCGATCTCGTAACGGTAAACCTCATACCGCGTCGGGAGGTTGGCACCGGTTCCTGATAAAGCCGTAGGCACCGCACGCGTGGGATGATTGGCGGCCCAGTAGCGTGCGAAGTTCCAGTCGCCGGCGCCCATGCGACCGCCCATCATGGTACAGTTGCCGGCGATCTGGCACGAATCGCGTTCAAGGCCGACACCCTTTGTCGGATCCGTTTCGTAGGTGACCTTGTTGCTCTTGACGTACTGGTCCCCGTTCGTGGCACCCTTGCGCACGTTGACCGCGGGCCCATCCGAGTAGCTGGACGCGTCGATACCGAAGCGCGAGTTGATGCCATTTTGCACCGGACCCGCATTCTGTCCCGGCTCAGTGTCGACGCCGTCGCGCGAATAGCAATTCTGCGGCTTGGAGTCGGCGAGCATCTTTTCAAGTTCATTGGCGCCGTTGCCGAACGGCGAGGCCAGGAAAGCGAAATTGCCGGGGAAGTAAGACCCGTCGCCGCGCAACATGATTTGGCGGCGACGGTATTGCCTGGTTTGCGCTGCCTGTTCCAGTGTGACGCCACCGGTGATGGTTGTGTCCTCATACGGGTTGCACATGAAAACGGGCGTGTAATCGCAGACGCCCGACGTGAACCCGGCAGTCGCCCGGGCAGCAACGTTGAAGCCGTTACTGGCCGAGTTGCCCGTCAGAAACGACGCGGGGAATATCGCGGCGAAACCAGTCGGCGTCACCTTCACTTCAATGAATGCGGTTTCGTCTTCGCCGACAGATTGCGTTGCATTGGCATAGTTTGCGCTGGTGACGAGAGTCCCGTCTGACGCGGGTATGGTCTTCAGGAAACACCACGAAATGTTGCCGGCGCTGTTGCATCGTGCAGTGCCGCCCGGTTGCGCGGAAGTCAAAGTGAACCGGCCAGAAGGGCCAACGGTTGAGAAAGTGGCCTCGTTGGCAACCAGCGTCGCCATGGCGCGTTCGGCTCTGGCCCACGAACCGGGCAAGCCATCGAGCTCGGCGGCTCCAGCCAACGCAAAGGCATCAGCCGCCTTCTGCAGATCATTGTGCAGATTGTTGACTCGGCTCATGTCGATTGCCAGCAGCGAAAAGCCGATAATTGCCGGCAGCATCACGCTGACCAGGATCAGCGCTATTCCCCTCTGATCGTGCCAGAAGGCGCGAATGGTCCGCAACATGGCCTTACTCTTTGCTCCCCTGACGCCAGGTTCCTCGTACGGCCTGGCGCGGTGAAACCGCATCCTTCCGTTCAGTTTACTGTGTCGTAGTAGTCGCACCCGCCCCGCCGACGTTGACCGTGATCGCCGGCGGCGGCGGTGGTGGCGGTGGATATTTGTATCTTTGTGCAACGGCGGCGGCGCGCGTGCCGTCGCCCTCGATGTGTGTGTTCCTGGAGGCCGGATTGAGCGGGTCGACCGTCTGCAGCAGCGAATTGTATTTCTGCGTATCGCCGGCGGCCAGCGTCACCGAGTCATAGTGGTTCAGATAGTCCGCGGCGCAGCCCGTCAGCAGGCCGGTGCACAGAATGAGGACCAAAGCGCTATTTCTTGACATAAAGCATCTTGTCCTTCGATTTGAAGTCCAGCATGTGGCCATAGGGGCCGGTGACGCCGTCGCCCGTTTCGTATTTTCGGATCATGTCCTTGTTCACCTCGAGCTGACCGAGGACGAAGAATTCCGGATCGTTGGCGGGCCGCGTCTTGTCGAACGGCGTCTCGAGCTGCTCGCCGGGTTTTACTGGCCGCACGAGATGCGGCGTGACGATGACGACCAGTTCCGTCTCTTCCTTCTGGTTGCTCGAATTGCGGAACAGCGTGCCGATGACAGGCACCTGGCCGAGCCACGGCACCTGGTTCTGAAGCTTGGTGGTCTTGCTGGACAGAAGTCCGCCGACCGCGAAACTCTGGCCGTCGCGCAATTCGACTACAGTCGACAGTTTGCGGTTGGTGAAGATCGGGTCGCCGGCGGTGGTGAAGCCGGTCAGGTCGCTGACCTCCGGCGCCAGGTTCATATGGATCTTCGTGTCGTCGAGTACGACTGGCGTGAACACCAGATTGACGCCGAATTGCTTGTACACGATGCTAATCTCGTCATTTTTGTCGAGAGTGCGAATAGGGACTTCACCGCCGGCGTTGAAGCTGGCCTGTTCACCGGAAAGCGTGGTGAGGTTGGGGTTCGCAAGCATGCGCACCGCGCCCTTGGCTTCGAGCGCTTCGATGTACAAGTCGACCTTGATGTTGCTGTCGATGACGCGCGTGAGCAGTGCGCCGAACGGCGAGGATTCAGACAGGAGATTGCTGAGCAACGTCCCCGGTCCGAGCACGACCTTGTCTTTGTCGACGGCTGCGATTCCAGTGCCGACTTTAGTCGTGCCATCGCCGTTCGTGCTCCTGATAGACACGCCGAGATCACGGCCCGCATTGCGCTTGGCTTCCAAAACCCGCACTTCGAGATTGACCTGCTGGCTCTCGTCGACCGTGACAGAATTGATAATGTCGTCGGGACCATATTGCTTTGCCACTTCCAGGATCGCCGCCAGCGTGGCGCCGTCCTTGACATGACCGCCAAGCCTGACCCTGCCGTTGACCGAACCGACTTCGATACGCGACCTTGGCGCCACCTGACGGATCGCCTGCGCCATGTCGCTGACGTCGACGCCGACCTCGATCTGGATGACGCCGAGCGAGCGTTTGTCGGTGGAAAACAGATTGACCGTGGTGGTGCCGGCGCTCTTGCCGATGACATAGAGCGTGCGGTCGGTCATCGGCTGGGCATCGGCGATCTTCTCGTCACCGACGACAATGTCGCCGAGATTGGCATTCACCTGGATTGTCACCGATTGCGACGCCGGCAGGAAGACGCGATGAACGCTGGGATTCGACACGTCGATGAACCGGTCGGCTGCTTCAGCCGCCAGGCTAGACAGCAACAGCGCCGCCAGACACGACAACGCGGCCGCCGCCATCCTCACCCAAACCCCCTGCATCCCCGTCTCCCCAATCGCTGCGGTGGCAGCCCGTTGTCATTAGCCGCAGCTTATCACGGTTGTCGCGGCACGTCATATGTCTCGAGCTTCACGCCCCGGAAGACGCCGACAGTCGCCCGCGCCGGCGGCGCGGGGGTCACATATTTAACCACTTCCTTGACGACTTCCTGAACTTCCGGGGCCGACGCCACAGCCGGAGCCGGCTTCACCTTGCTCAGGTCGTCGAGCTTGCTTCCGACCCGGTCGACTGCCTGCGTCAACCCCGCGATCTTATCATCGGCGCGCTTGCGCGCATCTTCCGCACGCTGACGTTCGGCTGCGGCTGTAGCGTCGGCTGCAGCTTGCTTGGCCAGCTCCGCCTGTCGTTTGGCGACGTCTTCAGGCATTTCGCCGGTCAGGTCGGACAGCGTCACGCGCTCGGTCGTCTCACCTTTGCTGGCGGCGGCCTGGCGGAGCGCCAGGGATAACTGGCCGGCGCCGGCGGCCAAGGTCAGCTTCTGCGCGTCCCTGGTGCTGGCCTCGAGCGTTACCGATTTGACGACCGTCGGGCTGTCCTTGCTTTCGTCGGCGACCTGGTCGACGGCCAGCACTTTCATGCTCTGCAACAGCACATCGACAAAACTCTTGTCCGGACCATCGTCGCTGCGCACGGTGCGCGTCAAAAGCACATCGACGCGATCACCCGGGAAGACGAACCCGGCGACGCCAAGCACGTCGTTAACCCGGATGGAAACGGCCTTCATGCCTTCACCCAGAACCGCCGAAAGCGTGGCGCGCTGGCCGGGGCCGGTGATCTTAGTAGCGAGGATTGGTTCGTTGACGCCGATCGCCTGCAAAGCCTGCTTCGAGCCATCACCAGCGAGCAGTTCCTTCGTCGTCTTGAAGGCGCCGGCCGGAACCGCGCCAGATGGCCATGCAACATCACGCAATTTGTCGGCCGACAGGGTGTCGCCGAACTTGATGTCCACTGCGGCCACCACGACCGTATCGCGCGGGACGTCGCCCGTTTGCGCCATCGCATTTCGCTGATTGGCAAGCCAGATGTTGGCGAGAACAACCGCAATAACGCCGAACACGCCGGCGAGAACAATCATGATGACAGTATTTGCGCGCATGACCCAGCCCCTTGATTCCCCCAGGCAAACACTCGTCGCCCCGTGTAGAGATTTGGGCCCGGGATAAAGCCCGGGCCCAAAATGTCGTTAGCCCAGGTTGAGCGCGGTAGTCAGCGTGCCCCAAGATGTGGTCACATAGCCACCGACCAGAACAATCGCCGCAATTGCCGCGGCGCTGATCAGACCAATCAGGATCGAGTATTCGACCATGGCAGCGCCGTTTTCGTCGTCGCGCAACTGCCGGGTCATCGTCATGAGCTTCTTCATGTCAATTTTCTCCCTTTGGAGGTTTGAACCCGACGAGACGAGCCAGAGATGAAATCCATACCCAAGCATCCCCCGTCATCTCGATCCTAGGTCCCGAGAAATTGCGGAGTCAAACGGGATTAACGGTTCCTTAACTTTCCAATACATGAACTTTCGGGTTGAGCGCCGCTTTAAATTTCAGCAAGAGCTTGATTCGTCTAATTTTTCAAGCGCCCTTAACCATTCGTTCACAATTACGCATAGACCCTAATAAAGACACGGCTACTTTAGCCATATGGCATATCCCTTTATATCTAAGGGGTTATAGCCAGATATGGAGCAAGTGCCATGCCGGAGCACGCACGAGGCGTAGGGCGTTCCAAAGCTTAGTGCACCACTCATGTTTGACGGCGTGGAGGCTAGAAATAAAAACGATATTTTCCGGCGCCGCTTCTTAACTATGTTGAAAGTATTGGCTGCGCGGCGCATGCCCCGGCGCTTGTGCGTCGCGTGGTTAACGTTTAGTTTCTTCTAATATCCGCTGTGGGGAGTATAAGCGATTATGTTGGGGCGGTTCATCAAGGGTGGCGAGGCGCGGATCGAGCCGAAGGCGGAGTCGATCGCGGTCCTCCCTATTGCCAACGGCGCGCCGCCTGTCGCCGATTTCGAACCGCATGGCGACGAGTTTCTGGCGCTGAAGGTCGATCTGCATCGACATCTCATTGACCGGTTCAACCTCGCGTCGCTCGAAACTGCGTCGAAGGACGAGATCCTGAACGAGATACGACCCATCGTGCGCGAGTTCGTTCGCGGCCGCAACGTGCCGCTGAATGCCCGCGAACTCGACCAACTGACCAGCGACACCGCCGACGAGATGCTCGGATTGGGGCCGATCGAGCCGCTGCTCAAAGACGATTCAATCGCCGACATATTGATCAACACCCACAAGCGCGTCTTCATCGAACGGCGTGGCGTCATCGAGGAAACCTCGATCCGCTTTCGCGACGAGGCGCATCTGATGCGCGTCATCAACAAGATCGTCTCCGCCATCGGCAGACGCGTCGATGAATCGACGCCAATGGTCGATGCGCGGCTGGAAGACGGCTCGCGTGTTAATATCGCGGTGCGGCCGATCTCAGTGGACGGGCCCTTGGTGTCGATCCGCAAATTCTCAAAGAATCCTTATTCACTCGAGCGCCTGATGGCGTTCAATTCCATCCGCCCGCCGATGGTCGATCTCCTGCGCATCGCCGTGCAGGCGCGCAAGTCGATCCTGGTTTCCGGCGGCACAGGCAGCGGCAAGACGACCTTGCTCAACGCGCTGTCAAGCTACATCCCATCCAGGGAACGCCTGATCACCATAGAGGATGCGGCGGAGCTGCAGCTGCAGCAGCCGCATGTCGGCCGGCTGGAGACCCGTCCGCCCAATGTCGAGGGAAAGGGTGAGGTTCGCCAGCGCGAATTGCTGAAGAACGCGCTGCGCATGCGGCCGGACCGCATCATTGTGGGCGAGGTTCGCGGCGAGGAAGCTTTCGACATGCTGCAGGCCATGAACACCGGCCACGAGGGGTCGATGACCACGATCCACGCCAACACGCCACGCGACGCGATCTCGCGGCTGGAGCAGATGGTCGGCATGGCCGGCATGCCGATGAGCCACGACTCCATCCGGGCGCAGATCGCCTCTGCCATCGACATCATTGTACAAACGCAGCGCCTCTCGGATGGCGGCAGGCGCGTAACATCCATATCGGAGCTGACCGGCATGGAAGGCAATGTTGTCCAGATTCAGGAAATCTACCACTTTGTGCGCCGCGATGTCGGCGCCGACGGTTCCATTGTTGGTGACTTTCGCGCCACCGGTGTTCGACCGCGCTTTGCCCAGGAGGCGGCGACGCTTGGCCATCAGTTCGCCAGGGATGCCTTCAATCCTCAGGTTCCACTCTAATGCCGACCGGACAGACCTTACTCTACTTCATCTATGTGCTGGCAGCGGCCTCAGTCATTCTCGCTGCGGAAACATTCTACGTGTCATTCTCAGGTCGGCGCGCGCGCATCACCACTGTCAACCGGCGTATCAAGCGGTTGAGAGAGGAGGCTCCCGCCGAACAGACGTTGCAGGGGCTGTTACAGGAACGTGGCCTGACGGCGACTGGCGACTTCATCTTCGGCGCGGTCGTGCTCAACAGGCTTTACACGCAATCCGGCATAACGGGTAACCCGCTGGCATTTGCGACGGTATTTCTGTTGGCTGGTCTGGTGTCGGCGCTGGTACTGCCGTTGGTTCTGGGCTTTTCGGCTGTGGCCGGGATCATCGCCTTTTTTGTCGTCGGCTTTATCCTGCCGCTTCTCGTTTTGCGCCGTGCACGAAACAAGCGAATCCAGAAATTTGCTGCCCAACTTCCCAATGCACTCGACATGATTGTGCGTTCGTTGCGCGCTGGTCATCCGACATCGGTGGCAATTGGGCTTGTGGCACGTGAGATGCCGGACCCGCTTGGCACCGAATTCGGCATCGTCTCCGACGAAATCACCTTTGGCCTCAGCCTTGAACAGGCCGTGCGCAAACTTTCGCAGCGCGTCGGCTTCGAAGGTCTCCATCTCCTTACCATATCACTCTCCATTCAGGCCAAGACCGGCGGCAATCTGACCGAGATGTTATCGAGCCTTTCATCTTCGCTCCGCGAGCGGCAGAAATTGAGGCTGAAGATCAAGGCGCTTTCCGCCGAGGGCCGAGCATCGGCGTGGATAATCTCTCTATTTCCCCTAATTATGTTTGGAATACTTCTTTTAGTTGCCCCTAGCTATTATGGAGATATCTGGGGCAGTCCGCTGATAACCCCGGTATTCATGATATTTGGAATATTGGCGCTGCTTGGCGATTTTATCATGTTTCGAATGGTCAACTTCGATTTCTGAGGAGGGCGAGCCATGACCGTTTTTTCAAGCCTTCAGAATTCGGGGCTGCTCATCTCACTCGCCGTTTTCATCGCGGCGATGGCGCTTTTCCTGTTCGGCGCATTTATAATCTTGCCGGCTATGCAGACACGGAAGCTGGTTGCGCAAAGCCTGTTGGCCGAAGGAATTGCTAGCCGTCGCTCGCTGGTGGGCCAGGATCAGCTGGCCAAGATTTCGGCGCAGCGTCCAGTGGAAGCCTATTTTCGGTCGATAGAAAAGGAACGGGACGAACCCAGCGCCCTTGACGCGAAGCTTTTCCGCGCCGGCTTCTATCAGTCAACCGCGCCGGCAGTTTACACTTTGTCACGCCTGGGTGCAGTCTCCATAGGCTTCGCGGTGACGTTCGCAATCCTTTCGCATATACTGCCGTCTAAGGTGCCGGGAGTCGTAGCCTTTGCCGTCGCTGCCGTATTCGGGCTGGCCTGCATAGTCATACCAAGCATCGCCCTCGATAGGTTCGAGAATAGACAAAAGCAGGTCTATCGCCGTGGCTTTCCCGATTTCATGGACATGATGATCACCTGCGCCGACGCCGGCATGAGCCTCGAGGCGGCGGTCGAGCGTGTCGGCACAGAACTTGCCGCCACCCACAAATGGCTCGGCATTCAGCTGTCGATCATGAATTTGCAGTTGCGCGCTGGCAAACCGTTGCGGGATGCACTGCGCGAACTCGCCGACCGAATCGGCCTCGAAGAGGCGAGATCTCTAGCGGTGCTGTTCCGTCAATCGGAAGAGCTCGGCACCAGCCTGACAGACGCCTTGCGGGTCTACAGCGACGAAATGCGCAGTCAGAGAATCCTGCATGCGGAGGAGATCGCAAACGCTCTTCCGGTCAAGATGATGATTCCGTTAGGTCTTTGCATCTTTCCTGTCGTGATGATGATTGTCATGCTGCCGGTGGTTATCCGAATGAAAGGCGTTTTCTTCTAGTCGGTTATATGCTTTGGTCCTAACGTGAGTCGGGGACCCTTTGGGGACGCACTATGAAAAGGCCAATAGCGGCTGCAGCCGGTCTGTTGATGATTGCGCTGGCCGGTTGCCAGACGAACGTGGACTCCACCGACGGTGTCGTCCGCACCAACGAGCCCTCGAAGGGAGACGTGACGTCCTTCGGCGACGCCTTCGACGGGTTGAAGACAGTCAGCGATGTCGAATATCACGCCTCAGACCAGGCTGTGGCCGAAGCCAAGAACCAGTTCCGCGCCGAAAACTACGGCAATGCCGGCGCCCTGTTCTTCAAGGCGACGCAACTGTCGCCCAATGACGGTAATGCGTGGATGGGGCTAGCCGCCTGCAGCGACCGCATCCATCGCTTCGATCTCGCTGACCGGGCCTATGGCCGGGCCTTAAAGCTGGTTGGCCCGACAGCCGAATATTACAACAATATCGGCTATTCCTATCTGCTGCGCGGCAAGCTGCAGGATGCGCGCAGCAATTTCCTCAAGGCCTATGAACTGGCGCCCAACGATCCAACCGTGGTCAACAACCTGCAACTACTGTCGTCCAGCGTGCAGAACATCGAGCGCTGAGTGTGCTGTTTGCCGAGGTGATGGTGCTGCACATGCTGGCTGTGCCCTTGCTGGCGAGGATCGGTTGGCTCGATTTCACCACGCAGAAAATCTCCAACCGGGACGTGCTGCTGCTGTTGTGCCTCGGGCTTGGCTCGCTTCTGCTTTTGTCGCTCCAATCCGGGTCCTGGTGGGATATGGGTTTGAGCGCACTTGCAGGGCTGTTGTTGTTTCTGGCGCTCTTCCCATTCTGGTTGCTGCGCAAGATCGGTGCCGGCGATGTCAAGCTGCTGGCGGTCGTGCCGCTTTTGATCGGCGGCAGTGGCCTGACGGTATTTTCACTGCTGTTGCTGGTTCTAGCGCTCGTCACAGTGCTCATCGTGAAAAATCCGTTCCTGTTGCCGCACGGCGCGTTCCGTGCCTACGCACTGCACCTGGATCAGAAGCGCGTTGTGCCGTTTGGCGTGCCGATCTCGTTGGCGGCAATCTGCACCATAGCTCTACAAGTAGGAAACATCTTTCTTGGAAGCTTTTCAGTTTTGCAGATATAGAAACAGATCTTGGATTCTCCAAAGGAAAAGGCAATGGTTCCTCCGCCCGCAACTCGTGACTTCATAGGCCGATCTGCATTATCGATTTACTTTACAATCTGCGCGACATTGAAAGCCGGAAGCCTGGTTGTGGGTCTTCCCCATGTAGAATGGACGGTGATACAAACAATTGACGTGGTGGCAGATTTTGCCGCTCTCGGCTTTCTCGTGCTCATGGTTGCCACAACCATAGCGCGTCTTCCGCCGGTGAAGACCGCGGAGGGGATCGAACCTCGAATTGCCGCTATGATCGGATGCTTTGCCACCATAACTTTGGTTGCGGTCCCTCGCGTTGAGTCACCTCCGCAGCTTCAGATTGTTGCCGATCTGACCGTTATCGTAGGCTTCACGCTCTGCATCTGGTGTCTTTGGTGGCTCGGCAGATCCTTCAGCATCCTGGCACAGGCGCGGCGACTCGTCACCGCCGGCCCCTACCAAATCGTAAGACACCCATTGTATGCATGCGAAGCGATCGTTCTGCTCGGCGTTGTTTTGCGCAACCCGATATGGATAACGGTCGCAGTCTGCACGATCGCCCTCACTTTCCAGTATCGACGAATGGTCAACGAGGAAAAAGTACTCCAAGCCGCGTTCCCGGAGTACGTCGCCTACAAGCGGGATACGCCGATGTTGGTTCCCTTCCTATCTTCATTGAATTGGTGGCGTTAGGCGCGCTTCAGTTCTTTTGCAATACCGACGAGCCAGGAATGAGGAGGCGATCCTCCTTCCCCGAATACGACCCATATGCCTGGCGCGTCCCAATGCTTTTCCCGCGCTTCCGTCGTGCGGTGCCTGCACCTGGCCGGTGATGTTCAGTCATCCGTTAGGGTGCCCATAGCGCTGCGAGACTCAAGGCGACTTGACTGTCTCCGTTCGTCTTCGCGCTCCCAATCCGGGCCGTAGCTGGCTCGGGAATCACCACGGTTCACGAAATATTATGTGACGGAACGTCCGGGCCGCTAGTTTCTTTGACCCTCGAGGCGGTCGTTCGCCTCGGTAACTCAAAGGAGAAGAAGAATGCCCAATAAAGGCGGTAGCCATGAGCAACATGTGAAAGCGGGCCAGCAGAGCCACAAGAACATGGATGACAAGAACCGTCAGCAGCAGGCGGCCGGTGGCAACCAGCGCCAGCAAGGCGACAGCTCCGGCAATATGCGCGGCGGGACCCATGAACAGCATGTGAGAGCTGGCGAGCAAAGCCATAAGAATCGCTAGCCAGCCCCTGTGGCATCGAGCCCGCCCCGAGCGCTCGGGACGGGCTCTGCGTGGTGATAGGTGCTGCGGTCAACCCACCCGGTCCGGCGAAAGAGAGGCCGCCGAAAGAGAGACAGATTTGATGCCCGATCCGAGAGAACCCGACCCCAACCGCGACGTGCCCATGCCCGCTCCCAACTGGAAGCCCAAGCCGATCGGAGAACCGGAGCCGGACGGATTGCCCGATGAGGCGCCGTTGCCCAATCCAGATGAGAATGAAGAGCCCCCGTTGCATGCGGCCGGCTGACCCGATTGCGGACGTCGTTCGGTCACTCGTCGTCGGCGTGGCCGCCTTCCCTTGAAGGATCGCGTGAAATGACCGCCTCCTCGACATCGTCGGGCAATGCCTCGTCGCTTTCCTGATAGGCGTTGTCGTCACCTTCCTCGGGCAAGTCGCCCTCAGCCTCGTCCTCGACCTCGGCGTCGTCGGGAAGGATTTTCGCGCCTGCGAGCGCGTCCCAGTCCTGCTGCTCGATCACGGGACCTTCGGTTTCTGCCGCGTCTTCGGCCTGCACTGCGTCTTCGGGCTGCACTGCGGGTTGCTTTCTTTTGCGGGGGTCCATCGTCGTTCTCCGAAATCCGGGGAGTTGCCCCGGATCGCCTTGCGCCCGGGGCAATAGCTCGCCAGCTAGGCGGCCTGTTCCAGGGCACGTTCATTGACGCCGCCCTCGCCAAGGCTGGAAAGTGCCTTGTCGGTCGCCGTCTCTTCCTCAAGGGTCTCGTTGAGGAGTTTGACCACGTCGCTCTTGCCGAGCTGTTCGGCCCAGGCGATCAGCGTGCCGTAGCGCGCGATCTCGTAGTGTTCGACGGCTTGCGCCGCTCCGACCAGCCCAGCATCCAGCGCGGGGTCGCCCTTATATTCCTGGAGGACTTCCGAACCCTCCTCGATGATGCCGTCGATGGCCGGACAGGTCTTGCCTCGGGCCGGCTTGTCGAGAAGCTCGAAAATCTGTTCTAGGCGGTCGACCTGGTCCTCGGTCTCCTGCAGATGTTTCTCGAACGCCGCCGAAACATCTTCGGATTCGGCGCCCTTTGCCATTTTCGGCAGCGCCTTCAGGATTTTCTTCTCGGCATAATAAATGTCCTTCAGCCCGTCGAGGAACAGGGCTTCAAGGCCCTTCGGTGCCGCTTTCTTCGCAGTCGCCATGGTTGTCATCTCCAATTATCAATTATCGTGAAGCCCACCAGCGGTGTAGCTGGGCCACAACTTGCTATCGGGGCGGTTGTTCCAGCCATTTCGCGAAGAGGCGACCTGGAGGGCGCCTCCGGCCAGCAAGCGCGCCCGTGGCGCGAACTGCGTCACTCGATCTGCCGCATGGTGCACTGGCGCGGCGCCTTGTCCGGGCGCCAGCGCAACAGTTTGGTGCCATGCCGGAACCTGTCGCCGGTGACATGGTCGAAGCGGACCTCGACCACCAGTTCCGGCCGCAGGGGCTCCCATTCGCCGCTGCGCTGCGTGCTCCAGCGGCTCGGTCCGCCCGGCGCCTTGCCGGTGAAGCCGGGTCCGCCACGCAGCTTTTCCAGCTCTCGGGTGACACGGGCCCGGTCATCCCTGCCGATGGTCGAGGTAAAGCCGACATGGTCGAGTTTACCGCTCTCGTCGTAGAGACCGAGCAGGAGCGAGCCGACCTCCCTGCTTCCGGTCAGATAGCGAAATCCGCCAACCACGCAGTCGGCCGTGCGCAACCGTTTGACCTTGACCATCGCGCGTTCGCCCGGCCGGTAGGGATCGGCCAGCAATTTGGCGACGACGCCGTCGGTTGGGCCGTGACCGGCCCCTTCCAGCCAGCGCCTGGCGGCCGCCGGATCGGTCGCGCTGGGCGAGAGCCGCAAGCCGGGCTTGGCGCAATCGCGAACGAAGCCCTCGACCGCCCGGCGGCGTCGCGACAACGGCTCGCCAAGCAGGATCGTCCCGCCCGGCGCTGCCGGCATGTCGAACAGGATCAGCCGGGCAGGCGTTTGCGCGCTCAGCTTGCGGATACGACTTTCGGCCGGGTGAAGCCGCATCTGCAGCGCGTCGAAGGAAAGCTCGCCATCGAGTTCGATGACGATTTCGCCATCGACAACGAAGTTACGGGCCTCCACCTGCTGCAGCATGGCGACGAGTTCCGGGAAGTAACGGCCAAGAGGTTTGCCGGATTTGGCGCGCAAGTCGACATCCGTGTCGCCCTTGAAGGCGAGGCAGCGAAACCCGTCCCATTTGGGCTCGTATTGCCAAAGGCCTTCCCCCTCCGGCAGGGCGTCGGCGGCCTTGGCCTCCATGGGAGGCGTGTCCAGGGGTAGGGCGAACCTGTCCGTCATTGCCTGAACCATCGCTCTCCGGGGCGTCGCGCCCCGCGGCGGAGCGCCCGCAAAGACACCTCAGGCGCCGAGATCGATCAGAGCCACACCGAACTCGGCACGCTTGCGGCGGCGCAGGTGACCCGGCGCTTCCACCACGGTGACTTCCAATGTCGGCCGAACGGTGCCTTCGAGCAGATGGCCGCCCCTGGTCGTGCCGTCGCTCAAGCCGAGCACCGCGTGGACATGAAGGCTTGGCTTGCCATCATCGCCCGTCGCGACATCACCGATCGCGCTCAGGACCTCGCATTGCTCGTCGACCGGGATTTTTCGATAGCGCTTCGCCTTCAGGTCGAACCAGCCGACAGTGGCCCGTTGGAACGCGCCGATCGCCGTCAGGGACGCGCTGCCGATCGTCTGCTCGACCGCGAAGCTGGTCAGCGCCGCGAACGCTTCCTCACCCGGGTCGAGCACCACGACAAAAGTCCGTTGGCCATTGGCCTCGTTGACGAGTCGCGATTTCATGCCGGTGTCCCGATCTTCGAGGCCGTTCAGTGGGCGTGGTGTTCGGCGTTCCTCTTGCGGGTCGCCGCCGCCTTCCTTGCCGACTCGGACCGGCTCGCGGCCGATCGGGAAGCGGACGCCTTTCCGCCGCTCTTGCCGCCCTTGTGCGCCGCTGGATGACCCGTGTGCTTGCCACGCCCGGAGCCGCCTTCCTTCTTGCCGCCACCATCGTCCTTGTTGACCGTCGCCCATGCGCGTCGCTCGGCTTCCTTGTCGGAGACGCCACGCTTCTCATAGCCTTCGGCAATATGGTCGGCCTTGCGTTCCTGCTTGTCGGTGTATTTGGATTTGTCGCCTCGTGGCATGATCGTTTCTCCTTCTCGATGGAGGTTGAACGTCAAGTCGGCGCCCAGGTTCCAATCGCGGTCGGCGAACCGGCCGTTCCCGACATCGTTCATGACCGCCTCCGGGCTGCTATTCCTCAGGCGCCGTCGCCGGTGCGGTGTAGCGCCGCCGAACGGCATCGAGAACCCGTTTGCGGCTCTCCTCCGCCGAAAGCTTCCTGTCCTTTTCCGCCTCGGTGGTTTCGCGGGCGAGATCCTTGTCCCTGATCTGCTGGCGGAACCATTTCGAATAGTCGCCCGCGCGCAGATGGAACTCCCAGGTCTTGTCGTCTATGCCTTCGGCCATCTGGGCAAAGATCATCAGATTATGGGCCCTAAGGTTCATCGCATCGTCGGGACCGCGGAAATAGAAGCTGCCGGTCTCATCGAGTTGGCCCTCGGCATATTTGCGGCTGTGGCGCTTGAGAGACTGGCGAGGTTCGATAACCTTGACCGTCGTGAGTTTTTTGCGCGCCTGCGGCCGCCAGAACAGAACCCGGTCGCCCTTGGGCGTGGGAATGTCTTTCGGCGGCTCGATGCCGGTCTCGTGGCAGAAGGCCTTCACCACGTCCTTCGCCTTGGGGCCAAGGGCGATGACGGCCGTAACCAGGCGCAGGGCGTCGGTCGAAATCGCCTCGGGATGGACGGTGATCAGGATCGTGCCCGGCAGTTCCAGCGAGAGCACGGAGCGCGTATCGTCGCGCCGCTTCGGAAGAAGATGGTGCGCTTCGTCGATGACCAGCCAATGCGGTCTTGCGGTGCGGCGGCGGAAGCTGCCAAGGCCAGGCAGCAGGTCGGCAAAGAAGTCAGGCCGTTCATCGACACGAAGCGCCAGTCCGTTGACGACGATATTGCTGTCGGCCTTGGCCATCAAATCCAGCACCTGCGCCTTTGTCGGCGCGCTCGACCCATCCCCCAGCCGAACGGCGCCCTCGAGGCCGTCATAGTCACCCTCGGGGTCGAAGACGCAAAACTGAAATCGGCTCTCGACGAAGCGTTCCGTCAGCGCGGTGGCCAGGGTGGATTTGCCGATGCCCGAACTGCCGGCGATGAGCACGCTTTCGGTCGGCGACAGATAGATGTCGTCGCCACCGGACGACCCCAGGACAATGCCGTCATGACGTTTCGGCACGATCCCATGGTCGCGTTCGATCAGCTTGGCGATCAGTTCCTCGACGCCTTTGCCGCGTGCGCAGCGCGTGACCAGGTTTGCGGTGCCTTTGACCGCGGGAATGGCATTGTCGACCGCAACGCTGCAGCCGCAGGCCTGCAGGAAGGCATGATCGTTCTCGGCGTCGCCGATACCCACCACGTTGTGCGGCGACAGGTGAAGGTCCTCGAGTGCGGCGGCCAGCCCGGTGGCTTTGTTGACGCCGCTCGGCAGGATCATCACCGCGCCCTTGTTGAAGATGATTTCGAGCTCGAGCCCCATCTTCTTGATGACCTCGAGCACGGTCGCCTGATGTGGCTCCCACGTGGCGACGATCGACCGTCCCGCCGAAAGTGGCTTTACCCCCTGTTTTTTCAGCCGGGCGATGAATTTGGGCTCCGGCGATGGCGAGATCACCCGCTCCTCCTCACTCGCCGGGGTGTAGATCAGGGCGCCGTTCTCGGCGACGACCTTGTCGAACATGCCGATATCGGGAAACACGCGCTTGAGGTCGGGCAACTCGCGTCCGGTGACCAGAAGCAGTTTGCGGCCACTTTTCTTGAACTGCTCCAGTGCGGCAAGGGTTTTCTTGGAGACAACCCCGTCATGTGCGAGCGTCCCGTCATAGTCGGTCGCCAAGGCAATAAAATACATTTGCGATGACCTCAGTAGCCGCCGACGATCGGCAGGATCTCGCCGGTGATGTAACTCGAGCAGTGCGGGGAGGCGAGGAACACATAGGCCGGAGCCACTTCCTCCGGCTGTGCCGGCCGTTTCATCGGCGTGTCCGCGCCGAATTTCGAAACGTCGTCGGCTTCCTTGTCGGACGGATTGAGCGGCGTCCACACCGGGCCAGGCGCGACCGCGTTCACCCTGATGCCCTTGGCGATGAGATTGCCCGAAAGCGCGCGCGTGAAGGCATGGATGCCGCCCTTGGTCATCGAATAGTCGACCAGTTGCTTCGAGCCGTCTATGCCGGTAACCGAGCCGGTGTTAACGATCGCAGAGCCCGGCGTCATGTGCGGCACCGCTTCCTGTGCCATATGGAAGTAGCCGTAGAGATTGGTCTTCAGCGTGGTGTCGAAATGTTCTTCGGTCAGGTCGCCGAAGTCGCTGGAATGGATCTGGAAGGCGGCGTTATTGACCAGCACGTCGATGCGGCCGAACGTTTCCACCGCTGCCGCCACGGCATCGTGGCAATCCTGCCGTTCGCTGACGTCGGCTTTTATCAGTATGCAGCGTCGGCCTTCTTTTTCGACGGCGGATTTTGTCTCTTCGGCGTCCCTGTCCTCGGCCAGGTAGACGATCGCGATATCGGCGCCTTCGCGGGCGAACAATACCGCCACCGCGCGACCGATGCCGGAATCGCCGCCTGTGATGAGAGCCACCTTCTCCTCGAGTTTCCTTGATCCGAGATAATAGGGTGCATCGTAGAGCGGGGCAGGTTCGATCGCCGCTTCATACCCGGGTTTCGCCTGATGTTGCTTGGGGAAGGGCGGCTCGGGATAGGCGCGCGCGCCTGCCTGCATGGCGTGTTCAGCCTTGCCGTTGCGCTTCGATTTGTCCTTGGCACCGATGCCGCGCTGGATATGACGTTGCTTGGCGGCTTCACCGGCGGTCTGGGATTTCATCTCCATGGTTGTCTCCTCGGCTGAAGAAAGTTCAACGCGCGGCGGACCGAAAGGTTTGCGCGATGCCAAAGCTTGTCGTCCGCGTCAGTCCTTGACATAGGCTCCGGGTTGGCGGTCCGATCTTGGAGACTTCGCGTCCTTCGAGTGTTCGGAGATCGTCGGGCCCGCGCCGGATGTCTTTTCTGTTGCCGGGCCGGGTGTCGCCTTGCCAGGCTGGCCTCCGGACTGATGTGTTTCTTCCTTTGTCTGATCCGCTGGTCGCGTGAGCCCCATTCCGCCTGCCGGCGGCTTGTTGCCCGCTGCATCGGGCGAGAAATCATCGCTCGGATCCGAGCCGGTCCTCGCCGGATATTTCCGTGCGCCGGTTTCGTATTCGGTCCACTCGCGTGCCATGGCCGCCTCCGTGTTTGCCTGAACGGAAAACAGCCGCGGGCCGATCAGGTTCCGAACAAACGGTGATGGTCGTCCATTTTGCCAGCGGTCGCATCGGCCCTCGCGTGCGACGGCTGCAGCCCGCGCGCTCGCCAAGCCATGCTCCTTTTTCAAGGATGGCGCTCCGGAAGAAAAATGTTTTCCGATTTCGCTCCACGGCGACCGTCAATTCCTTTTGTTCGGAAGTAATGTCTATAAAAACTATGGACATTCCGGCCAGCTGGTTCGAAAAAGATGACAGGGCATCCATCATGACCAACCCGGCCATTGTCGGCTTCTCCGGCAATTTCACGCGGCCCTCCAAGACCCGCGGCTTCGTGGACCATATCGTGACGGAGATCGCCGGGCGATACGGCCTTACCGCCAGGACCCATGATATCGTTGATCTCGGTCCCAGCCTTGGCAATGCCAAAGGGATGCGCGACCTGGATGTACAGGCTCGCGCCATTCTCGAGCGGATCCTGGCCGCCGATGTCCTGGTGGTCGGCTCGCCCACCTACAAGGGCAGCTATACCGGTCTGTTCAAGCACTTCTTCGATCTCGTCGACCCGGCGGCCCTCAGGGGCAAGCCGGTGCTGCTGGCGGCGACCGGCGGCGGCGACCGCCATGCGCTGATCGTCGAGCATCAGCTGCGGCCGCTGTTCGGCTTCTTCGAGGCCTTTGCGCTGCCGACGGCCGTCTTCGCCTCGGAGAAGGATTTCGTCGACGGCGTGCTGGCATCCGAAGCGATCCGGGCCCGTATCGGTCTCGCGGTGGACGATGTCGGCCTGGCGCTTTTCGGCCGGCAACGCGCCAGGATCGCCGCCGAGTAGCGTGCTGCGGAATATCTCCCACTCCGACCCATGAGCGCGCTGAAGCGGCCCCTGAACGCGCTTGGCGCGCGGTAGGGCGACATCCAGCACGCTGCCTGTGCCACCTGACCGTCAGCGGCGTTGCCATGCGGGCTGCCGATTTCGAAGGCGATGGCCGACGCCCGATCGGACCTGGCCCGATATCCAAAGCCCAATCCGTCGAGGTTGCCGTAGTCCCGGCCGATGCCGTAGACAAGCGGCGGTGAATCACATTGGCGGAGAAGAAACACATGTCGGATCGGATGAAAATCATCTCCGCTGCCAAGTCGCATGGCGGCGTCCAGGGCGTCTATTCCCACGCTTCGGATGTCTGCGCCTGCGACATGACCTTTGCCGTCTTCGTGCCGCCACAGGCCCGTGAAAGGCCTTGCCCCGTCATATGGTACCTATCCGGTCTCACCTGCACCCACGCCAATGTCATGGACAAGGGGGAGTACAGGCGCATGGCGGCCGAGCTTGGCCTGATCGTAGTCTGTCCCGATACCAGCCCCCGCGGCGCCGGCATTCCCGACGAGAAGGACAATTGGCAGTTCGGCGGCGGCGCCGGATTCTACGTCGATGCCACGCAAGAACCCTATGCCAGTAATTATCGCATGTATTCCTATGTCACCGAGGAATTGCCAGCGCTGATCGCGCGGGAGTTTCCGGCCGACATGACGCGTCAGGCGATCTCCGGTCACTCGATGGGTGGACATGGCGCATTGACCATCGCGCTGAAGAATCCCGAACGCTTCAAGAGCTGCTCGGCCTTCGCGCCGATCGTGCAACCCAGCACCGCCGGCTGGTCGAAGCCGGCCTTCGAAAAATATCTCGGTGCGGACGAGAAATCATGGCGGGGCTACGATGCCACCTTGCTCATCGAGGAGGGCCACCGCTTCCCGGAGCTTTTCGTCGACCAAGGGACATCGGACGGATTTCTCGATGATGGACTGAGGCCCTGGCTTCTGAAAGCGGCATGCGCCAAGGCCGGCATTGCGCTGACGCTGCGCATGCAGGACGGCTACGATCACTCGTATTTCTTCATCTCGACATTCATGGACGATCATCTGAGATGGCACGCCCGAAGACTGTCCGGCGCTGAAGCCGGAGCATAGCGGCGGGCTCTTCTCGTCAAAGCCCGAACCGGTCTTTCACCCGGCCCGAAAGGATCGCCGCCTTGACGCCAAGCGGCCAGAAGCTATGGAACCGGATTGGCTTGAGCGGCGATATCGGCATGGGAAACGGCGATGTCTCGTCGCCCCGCAGACGCCGCGCCAGGGCAGCGCCCATCGCCGAGGCCATGGCAACACCGCGGCCATTGTAGCCAAGGCAGATCAGCACTCCGTCTTTCGGCTCGTGAACGTGCGGAAGGTGGTCCTTGGTGATCGCGACCCGGCCGTTCCAGCCATGTGTCCACCCGGTTCCAGCAAGTGCTGGCCAGAGCCGTAGCGCATAGTCGGTGAGGTAGCGGATGGCGGAAGCATCGCCGATCGGGCTCATCGGGCCCCGGCCACCCATGAGAAGCCGGTTCTGGGGGTCGATGCGATAGTACACGGTGATGTTGCCGGCTTCGTAGACGACGGGCCTTTCGGGGAGAATTGCCGCCGCGGCTGCCGGCGCAAGCGGCTGGGTCGCCGCGATGGCGCTGAACACCGGGACGAGCGACTGCTCCAGGCCCGGCCACAGGTTTCCGGTATAGCCGTTGGTCGCGATCAGGACCTTTTCGGCGCTGACGGAACCGCCTGCCGTCTCGAGGATCCAGCGTCCGGCGTGCCTGCTCAGCGAGAGCACCTCGCTGCCGCCGAATATCCGCGCGCCGGCCTTCTGCGCGGCGGCTGCCAGGCCAAGCGCGTATTTCAAGGGATGGAGGTCGCCGCCGCGGGCATCGAACATGCCTGATATATACCTGTCCGTGCCGATACACGCCGCCATCGCCTTTGCGTCCAGCATTTCAACCGGCATTCCCCGCCGCTCGCATTGCGTTGCCGTGGCCCGCACGGAGGCTGCCGGCTTCGGCCGGATCGCCGCGCGTATGGTGCCGTTCTGCCGGGCCTCGCAATCGATCGACAGGCGCCTGATGAGATCGAAGGTGAAATCCGGCGCGCCGTAGGAGAACTCGATCATCCGCGGCCCAAGCTCCGGGCCGAACATCGCCTCGATGGTGTCCGGATCGTATTTGAGGCCGGGATTGACCTGGCCGCCATTTCTGCCCGACGCTCCCCATCCCGGCTGATGGGCCTCGATCACGCAGACGTCTTCGCCGGCTTCCGCCAGATGCAAAGCGGTGGAAAGGCCCGTGAAGCCACCGCCAACGATGGCGACCCTTGCCTGCTGCGGACCGGCAAGGGCGGGGTACTTGCCGGCACCGCCAGCCGTTTCGCGATAGAGGCTCCTGGGCGGGCTGCTTTCCAGCATATGACGGGCTCTCACGATAGGGCGGCGGGCTTGACGGGCAACCGGCTTTCAACTGCCCGATATCCGGCACGCGCGGCAGACCCAGACTTTTGTGTCGGGTACGCCAGGCAATTCTGCAGGGCTTTCGGAAATCACAGCTTTGGACATGTTGGTCTCTCCCATCGCCGGCCGATTATCGTCTTGGACAAACCTCGAACAATCGCCGCCCGTGGCATCTCGTATGAACGAGCTAACTTTGTGATCGCGCGTGCGGCGGATAACGTCCCCCTCAATCTCACTCGAGGCTGTTTGTACATGCTTGTATATGCAAGTCGATCTGATAGTCTCTCTGCCACGCAACCGAAGCGGCCAAGGAGGATCAATGCGCAACGCTTCTCTTTTCGACCTTTCGGGCAGGAAGGCGCTTGTCACCGGCGCCAGCCGCGGCATTGGCCGCAGCATCGCCGAGGCGCTGAGCGCCGCCGGCGCCGACCTCGCCGTCACGGCGCGTAACCTGGACTCGCTCGATGAGACGGTGGCGGCCATCCGCGCGGCCGGCGGGGTCGCGCATGCCATTGCCCTTGACGTGACCGATGTCGGCCGGTGCCGTGCGGCCACCGTCGAGGCAGCCCGCCTGCTTGGCGGCCTCGACATTCTCGTCAACAATGCCGGGGTGGAAGAGGTCCGGCCCTCGCTCGACGTCGACGAGCCCCTCTGGGACCGGATCATCGATACCAATCTCAAAGGGGCGTTCTTCTGCGCCCAGGCGGCGGCGCGGCAGATGCGGGACGCCGGGCGGCCCGGCGCCATCATCAACCTCTGCTCGCTGACTTCAGAAGTCGGCATTCCAACGGCGGTGCCATACGGTTCGTCGAAATCGGGCCTGCTCGGCATGACACGGGCGCTGGCAGTGGAATGGGCGGAACTTGGCATCAGGGTCAACGCCATCGCCCCGGGCTATTTCAGGACGGCGATGACGGAAATGTTCTACGCCAACGAGGCGTGGCAGCAATCCATGCTCGCCAAGATTCCGCAGCATCGTTTCGGCGATCTGCGCGATCTGCACGGCATCGCCGTGTTCCTTGCTTCGGATGCCGCAGCCTACATAACCGGCCAGTCCATTCCGGTGGATGGCGGTTTCCTCGCATCGATCTGAGGCGGCTCGCCCGGGTTCGAAAACAGAGTCTCCCGCAATGTGACCGGCCGGCACATTGCGTTCCAACAGGAGGGAATACCATGCCTGACGTCAGCTTCCACGATCTGTCATCCCTCGATGCCACCCGGCGGGCCGGTCTGCTGAAACGCGCCGAGAGCGATCTGTCGGTCTTCGTCGAAAAGGTCCGCCCGATTATCCAGGCGGTCAGGGACGAGGGCGACGCCGCCCTGATCCGCTTCGCCAGGGACTTGGACAAGGCCAATGTGGCCGAAGGCGAACTGAAAGTGTCGGAAGCGGAATTTGATGCGGCCTTCGACAAGGTCGAGAAGGATGTCGTGGAGAGCATCGGGTTCGGCATCGAAAACATCCGGCATTTTCATGAAGAGCAGAAGCCGGAAACCATGTGGCTCAAGGAAGTCCGGCCGGGCGCCTATGCCGGCGACAGATATACGCCGATCGCATCGGTCGCGCTCTACGTGCCGCGCGGAAAGGGCGCCTTTCCGTCGGTGACGATGATGACGTCGGTTCCGGCCGTCATTGCCGGCGTGCCGCAGATCGCCATCGTGACGCCGCCAACCTCGGATGGCTCCGTGGACGCGGCCACGCTGGTCGCCGCTCGCCTCGCCGGCGTCGAGACCGTGTACAAATGCGGCGGCGCGCAAGCCGTCGCCGCGGTCGCCTACGGCACCGAGACGGTGAAGCCGGCGCTCAAGATCGTCGGCCCGGGCAGCCCATGGGTGGTGGCGGCCAAGAGCGTGCTGTCCTCGATCATCAACACGGGTCTGCCGGCCGGGCCGTCGGAGGCCATTATCTTTGCCGACGACAGCGTCGACGGAGGCCTGGCCGCGCTCGACCTTTTGATCGAGGCTGAGCACGGGCCGGATTCCTCGGCCTATCTGGTGACGCACAGCCGCAAGGTTGCCGAGGCAGCACTTGCTGCACTTCCCGACCACTGGTCGCGCATGACCGAGCAGCGTGTGGATTTCTCGCGCGCGGTGCTGACGGGAGAGCGCGGCGGCATCGTGCTGACCGCGTCGCTGGAAGACTCTTACCGCTTCATCAACGACTATGCGCCCGAACATCTCGAGATACTCTCGAAGGAGCCGTTCGCGCATCTCGGCCACATCACCGAAGCGGCCGAAATCCTGATGGGTCCGCACACGCCGGTCACCCTCGCCAATTTTGTCCTCGGGCCGAATGCCGTGCTGCCGACCAGCCGCTGGGCGCGGACCTATGGGCCGCTTTCGGTGACGGATTTCGTCAAGCGCTCGTCGGTCGGCTATGTCACCTCGGCCGCCTATCCGGAACTGGCGCTGCATGCCCGCAGGCTCGCGCGCTACGAGGGCTTCAGCTCGCACGAAAACGCGGTTTCGGAAATCCGCGACCGCTATCTCGCCGGCTGAGCGGAGACGATCGCGATGAAGGCGGCACGACTTTATGGACCGGGCGATCTGCGCGTCGAGGACGTCGCCGCGCCGGGCATTCCGGATGCCGGCTGGGTGAAGATCAGGGTCGATGCCGCGGGCATCTGCGGTTCGGACCTGCACAATTTCCGCACCGGCCAATGGATCAGCCGGTCGCCTTCGACAGCTGGCCATGAGCTGACCGGCACGGTGATCGCGCTGGGCGAGGGCGTCGATACCGTCGCCGTCGGCGACAGGGTGGTCGCGGATTCCCGCTTCTGGTGCGGAGATTGCGCGCAATGCCGCGCCGGCAAGCGGCATCTCTGCGCTTCGCTCGGCTTCGTCGGCGAAATCTGCGATGGCGGCTTTGCCGAACAGGCGGTGCTGCCCGCACGTCTGCTGCATGTCATCGCCGCCGGTCTCGACGAACGGGTCGCTGCCATGGCCGAGCCGCTCGCGGTCGCACTGCATGCGGTGCGGCGGTTGCCGAAGACGGCGGGCTCGGTGCTTGTCGCCGGTTGCGGCCCGATCGGTGGTCTCGCCGCGCTGCTGCTCTCCCGAACCTTCGCCGGCACGGTGCTTGTCGCTGACCGCAACCGGGACCGCTGCGCCCGGGTGGCGCGGGTGACCGGCGCCACGATCGTCGATCTCGACCACGATGCCATTGCAGCCGCGACCGCCAATGCCCCGCTGCTGGCGGCCGTCGAGGCGACGGGCAGCATCGCCGCATTCAACCAGCTGCTCGGCGTTCTCGATCCCGGCGGCGCGGTGGCGATGGTCGGCATCTTCCATGGCCGGCTCGACATCGACCCCAATGTTCTGGTCGAGCGCGAGATCGCATTGCTTGGATGCCATGCCTTCGCCGACGAATTGCCCGAGGCCGTGCGGATGCTTGGTGAACTGAGTGAACCGCTGCTGGCCCTGGTCGACCGCGAGATCGGCCTGGACGACATTCCAGCCGCCTATGAGCGGCTGCTGGCCGGGAAGAGCGATGGCCTGAAGACAATCATCCGCGTGCGGCAACCTGCCGGAAAGGATTTTTGAGATGATCGATTTGCCCGATACGGCGAGCCCCCTTTACGAGAAGGTGAAGGATTACATCCTGGTCAACATCGGAACGGGCAAATGGGGCAAGGATCGCAAGCTGCCGTCCGAGAACGAGCTGGTGGTTTCGCTGGGTGTGTCGCGGATGACGGTTCACCGGGCCCTGCGGGAACTGACCGCCGCGGGATTCCTGATCCGGCTGCAAGGTGTCGGCACGTTCATCGCGCCACCCCGGCCACAATCGACGCTGATCGAGATCAACAACATCGCCGCCGAGATCGTCGAGCGCGGCAACAGGCATCGCTCCGAAGTTCTCGTCCTCGAAACCATCATGCCCACGAAGGAACTCGCGCTGTCGTTCGAATTTGCGAAGCGCACCTCGATCTATCACTCCGTCGTCGTCAATTTCGAGAACGACCTGCCGGTGCAACTGGAGGAGCGTTTCGTCAATCCGGGCCTGATTCCCGACTATGACAAGCAAGACTTCGCGAGGACGGCGACCTACGACTACCTCATGCAGAAGACCCCGGTGACCGAGGTCGAGCATATCATCTCCGCCATCCCGGCCGACAAGGAGACGGCGCAGCATCTGGGCATCGATGTCGGCAGTTGCTGCCTTCTCCTGCATCGCCGGACATGGACGGGAGCAGTCGTGGCCACGATCAGCAAGCTGACCTATGCCGGCAGCCGCTACTCGCTCGGCAGCCGCTACTCGCCTTCCAAAGCAAGCGGAAGGTAAGCCCGATGGCGGAACCGACCGGATGACCGGTTTTCTCGATCGGATCGATCTTGAAAAGCGTGAGTAGTCGGGCTGGGGACCCGCCGGTTCAAACGTAAAACTGGACTCCACCAACTTGTATATGCATGTATGTATTTCAGCCTTGACATCCGCGGCCGCTGACGTTGAGATATGTCGGCACTTCAACCATGAAGTGGCGGGCAAGACGCCGAGGCACAGTGCCGCAAGAGCAGAACCCCGCAGTCTCACCAGACCGGATGCCTGGGTGAAAAGCGGTCTGATCATCAAGGGGAACAAAAGATGACGCTCAACCTAGCAGGACAATTTCGCGCATTGGTGATGGCCGTTGCCGTCGGGCTCACCGCCGCCCCGGCGGCCCATGCGGCCGATGCGGCCATTCCCACGACGCCCGAGGCAGGATCGTTCAAGATCGGCATCGAACCGTGGCTTGGATATGGCCAGTGGCACGTCGCCGACGCCAAGGGCCTGTTCAAGACAAACGGCCTGTCGGACGTTCAGATCGTCAATTTCGCAGAGGACAAGGATATCAACGCCGCACTCGCAAGCGGCCAGCTCGACGCCGCCAACATCGCCACCCACACGGCGATGGGCATGGTTGCGGCCGGCCTGCCGGTGAAGATCGTGCTGCTGCTCGATGTCTCCATGACGGCCGACGCCATCGTCGCCGGCAAGGACGTCACCTCCATCGCCGATCTCAAGGGCAAGCAGGTCGCTTTCGAGGAAGGCACGACGAGCGACATCCTGCTCAAATACGCGCTCGCCAGGAACGGCATGTCGGTAGCCGACATCCAGCCGGTTCCAATGCCTGCCGCCGACGCCGGCAGCGCCTTGATCGCGGGCCAGGTGCCGGTCGCGGTCACCTACGAGCCGTACCTCACTGTCGCCATGGCGCAGAACAAGGACATCAAGCTGTTGTTCACCGCCGGCGAGGATCCCGGCCTGATCAGCGACGTGCTGGTGGTGCGCGACGAGGTGATCAAGTCGCGGCCCGGGCAGGTGCTGGCCATGATCAAGAGCTGGGACGCCGCGCTCAAGGACTATAAGGCCGATACATCAGGCGGTCGCGCCATCATCGCCAAGGCGGTCGGTTCCGACGTCAAGGACCTCAACACCGCCTTCGACGGCGTGCGCTACTACTCCCTGGCCGAAAACAAGACGGCGCTCACCGGCGATTTTACCACCAAGACATTCGCCGACGTCGAAGCGGCGGCCAAGAACGCCAAGCTGCTTCAGGCCGATGTGAAGCCGGAGCAGATGATCGACCCGTCCTTCGTCAAGGCGGCGCAATGACGAGATCCGGATCGCGGTGGTAACGCAGATGTCCGGGGAGCCTGCCGCGAAAACCGGTTTGGCCCGCCCGACGCCGGCGCCCGCCGCAAAACCGGCGAGGCGTCGCCGATCCTCCGGGATCGGCGTGCCCATCGCCAGGTCGCGTTTCCTGGCGATAGCGGTGGTTGTCTTTGTCGGCCTTGGTCTCGCCTGGTGGGCGGCGACCGGGCTGGAATGGGTGAAACCCATCTTCCTGCCGTCCCCAGGCAGCGTCGTGACCCAGATCGCCACGCTCGCTGCCGACGGCACCTTGTGGCTGGACCTCAGGGCCTCGATGTACCGCATTTCCATCGGCTTTCTCCTCGCCTCGGCATTGTCCATACCGATCGGCGTGCTGATCGGCAGTTTCCGCTCCTGGGAGGCGGCCATCGAGCCGCTGGTGGATTTTATCCGCTATATGCCGGTTGTCGCTTTCGTGCCGCTCTCCATCCTGTGGGCAGGTACCGGAGACACCCAGAAATTCCTGATCATCTTCATCGGCACCTTCTTCCAGCAGGTGCTGATGATCATGGACAATGTGAAACGGGTTCCTACCGACTTCATCGGCCTTGGCCGCACGCTCGGTCTGCCGGACCGCAAGATCCTGACGCGCATCGTCGTACCCAGTGCCTTGCCGGGCATCTGGGACACGCTGCGCATCAGCCTCGGCTGGGCATGGACCTGGCTGGTGCTGGCCGAGCTCGTCGCGGCGACATCCGGCCTGGGCTATCGCATCACCGTGTCGCAGCGCTATTTCCAGACAAACACCATCATCGGCTACATCCTGCTCCTGGGCGTGCTCGGCCTCATTACCGATCAGGTCATGAAGGCATTGGAGAAGGTGCTGTTCCGGCAGGAAGGCCACCCGCAATGAGGAACCGCCGATGACAGTTCCCAAATTGCGCATCGCCGGTCTCGACAAGAGCTTCGGCACCGGCGAGCGGCGTACGCAAGTGCTGCGGGACATCAATCTCGACCTTGCCGACAACGAGTTCGTCTCCCTCGTCGGCACATCGGGCTGCGGCAAGAGCACGTTGCTGTCGATCGTCGCCGGACTGCAGGATTTTGACGCCGGTGATCTCAGCATCGATGGTGCACCGATCCTGCAACCGGGTCTCGACCGTGGTGTCGTGTTCCAGTCCTACACGCTGCTTCCCTGGCTGACGGCGCGGCAGAATATCGAGTTTGCCCTCAAGGCCGCCGGCTATGATCGCTCCGCCTGCCGCGAGATCGCGCTCGAGCATCTCGACCTCGTCAAGCTGTCGCAAAGCGCTGATCGCTTCCCGTCCGAACTGTCGGGCGGCATGAAGCAGCGCGTCGCCATCGCGCGCGCGCTTTCCTATCGCCCCAAGATGCTGCTGATGGACGAGCCCTTCGGCGCGCTCGATGCCCTGACGCGGCACCAGATGCAGGAACTGCTGACCCAGATCTGGGAAGAGCATCGGCTCACAGTGCTGTTCGTCACGCATGACGTCGAGGAGGCCGTCTACCTCTCGGATCGCATCGTCGTCATGGGGATCGGCCCCGGGCGCATCATGCAGACCTTCAACGTTGACATCGAGCGACCGCGCCGGGAAGAGGTGATGGAAACCCCTGCCTTCATGGATTTGCAGCGCGGCGTGCACAAGGCGATCCGAGAGGCATCAAGACGTCCCGAAATGGCGTAATGCCAGCAACCTTCGTTGGCCCCACCGGCGGTCAGGAATCAGGGGCCGTGGGGACTGCAGATGCCGAGCGTCCATGCGATGGTGCCGCAAAAGTCGCCGGCATACCCACGGTAACTGCCGTACCCATTGTAATAGCTGTCCATCCAGTTGCTGTTGTCGGTCGAATTCTCGCCGGTCCAACCGGCATCAACCCAAACGTAACGGTGTCTGTGTCCGCGGTTCGCGGTCTGCGTGTGGCCATTATGGGCGGTGGTGACGCGGACATAGTGGTGCCTGGCGACGGCGGCTTCGGCGACTGTGGCAAACGGGACAGCGCTCGTGGCCAACGTCAACACGATGGAACCGAGGAATACGTTTCGCTTTTTCATAAGCATGTCTCCTTTTTGATCGAGACATTGGGAAGAACGCGCGCCTCCCTGCACACGTTCCTTCACGAAATCGGCCTTCACGGTCCCGAGGACGGCGTGCAGGTCAGCGGCCATATCAGGGGATCTCGCAAATAAGGTCTTCTCGGCAAAGGGTATGGAAGCAATCCGTCCGTTCGAACCCGCCAGCACGGGCTTACGTTGCTTTTCCGGCCGCCGCGTCCATTTCCATCTCTTCCTCGGAAATGTCGTCGAAGGAAGCGTAGTTCATGTTGTAGAGGCGGGCGTAAAGGCCTTTCCTCTTCATCAGCTGCTCATGGTTGCCGCTTTCGACGACCTCGCCATTCTGCAGCACGATGATGCGATCGGCGCCGCGGATGGTGGCCAGGCGGTGCGCGATGACCAGCCCGGTGCGTCCCTCCAGCAGTTTGATCAGCGCCTTCTGGATCAGCATCTCGGTGTAGGAATCGATGCTGGCCGTGGCCTCGTCGAGGACGAGGATCTTGGCGTCGGCCACCAGCGCGCGCGCGAAGCTGATCAGTTGGCGCTGGCCCAGCGAGAGGTTGCCGCCGCGCTGTTCGAGCTCGGTGTCGTAGCCGTCGGGCAATTGCTCGATAAAGTCGTGCGCACCGACGGCCTGGGCGGCGCGCACCACCTCTTCGCGGCTGGCGCCGGTCTTGTGATAGCGGATATTCTCCAGCACCGTGCCGGAGAACAGGAACGGTTCCTGCAGCACCATGGCCACCTGGTCGCCGAGCGAGTCCTGCGTCAGGTCGCGCACATCATGACCGCCGACCAGGACCTCGCCCGACCAGACATCGTAGAAGCGGTGCACAAGCGCCATCGAGCTCGACTTGCCCGATCCGGTCGGCCCGACAAGCGCGACCGTCTCGCCCGGATTGACCCGGAAGGAGATGTCCTTCAGCACCGGCTGGTTCGGCCGGTAGCCGAAAGTGACATTCCGGAACTCGACCGAACCGTCCATGTCGCGCGACAGTGCCACCGCATTTTCCTTGTCGCTGACATCCACCGGCACGTCGAGCACTTCGGAGATACGCTGGCCCGAAGCCATGGCGCGCTGCATGACACTGTATTGCATGGTGAGTGAGCGGATCGGGTCGAAGAAGCGCTGGATGTAGAACAGGAACGCCACCATCACGCCGATGTCGAGACTGTGCGACAGCACCATCGACCCGCCGACGACGATCACGGTCGCCATGGCGATGCCGGTCAGCGTATCGACGATCGGCACCATCACCTGCGCGTATCTCGCCGATCGCAGATGCGCGTTGAGATTGGCCAGCACCTTCTCGTCGTAGAGGTCGAAATTGACATGCTGGCGCTCCAGGCTCTGCACGGTGCGCACGCCATGGATGCCTTCGGCAAGCGCGCCGTTGGCGATGGAGTTGGTCTCGTGGGCGGCCATGAAGGCGACCTTAGCGCGCGGCAGCCAGAACAGGCGCACGATGAACAGCATCGGCATGGTCGACAGCGTCAGCAGGCCGAGCCGGAAGTCGAGCCACAGCAGGACGGTGACGATGCCGAACAACAGCACGATGTCGCCCACCGACATCACGGAGGTCTCGAGGAATTCCTGCATCGAATTGACGTCGCCCTGCAGGCGCGACATCAGCCGGCCGACCTCGGTCCTGTCCATGAAGCCTAGAGAGACCCGCTGCAGGTGGCTGAACATGGCACGACGCAGGTCGGATAGCACGTTCTCGGCCACCTTGCCGACGACGCTCTCCTGGATATGACTGGCGGCGTAGTTGATGAGGATGATGACGGCAAAAGCGACAATCGCGGAGATCATCACCGATCGGTCGAGCTTGCCCGGAGCCATGCCGTGATCGATGGCGTAGCGGATGACCAGCGGGATCGCCAGCTGCGTCAGCGTGAACACCAGTACCGCGGCGACCGAGATGAAGATCCGGCCTTGGTAGGGTCTGACGAAGCTCCAGATGCGCCTGACGATGCGCGGATCGTAGGCCTTGCCGAAGACCTCTTCCTCGTCGCGGTGCGAACCGACGACCGCCTTGGTCGGGCGCCGACTTGTGTCTTCCTTCTCGTCGTCGTCCTGCGTCGACATCAGGCGGCTCCCTCGAGCCGATCTTCGTCCGGCCGCAGCTGCAGGTCGTAAAGCGCGCGGTAGCGTCCGCCGAGCGCCAGCAATTCCTCATGCTTGCCGCGTTCCACGATCCGGCCGCCCTCGACGAACAGGATCTGGTCGGCATGCATCAGCGAACTCAGCCGGTGCGAAATGATAAGCGTCACGCGATCACTGGCGAAGCGCTTCATCGCCGCCCGGATCCGCTGCTCGGTGCCGGCGTCGACGGCCGCGGTGGAATCGTCGAACACCAGCACTGATGGCCGCAGCATCAGGCTGCGCGCGATGGTCAGGCGCTGCCGCTGGCCGCCGGAAAGCGACGCCCCACGTTCCCCGACGACCGTGGTGTAGCCGGCCGGAAGGCCGATAATGTAATTGTGCAACTGGGCATACTCGGCGGCTTGCCCGATGCGGGTCTCGCGCGCCCAGGGATTGCCATAGGCGATGTTGTTCTCGATCGAGGTGGTGAACAGGAACGCGTCCTGCTGTACGACGCCGACCGCCTTGCGCAGCGATTGCAGCGTGACTTTGCGGATGTCCTGCCCGTCAATGGTGATCGCGCCCGAGGTCACGTCGTAGAAGCGCGGGATCAGATGCGCGATGGTCGACTTGCCGCTGCCCGGCGGGCCGACGATGCCGACGGTCTCGCCGGGCCTGGCTTCGAAGGAAACGCCGGAAAGCGTCGGACGTTCGCCGCCGCCCTCGTAGCGGAAACCGACATTGTCGAAGCGCAGCACGCCGTCGGAGATGACGAGATCTTTGGCATCGGGCGCATCCTTGATGTCGAGCTCCGTGTCGAGCAGTTCGAACAGCCGCGTGCCACAGGTCGAGGCGCGCGCGAAGGAGTTGACCATCAGGCCGAGCTGGCGCACCGGCATCTGCAATATGGTCATGAAGGTGAGGAACTGGGCCAGCGTTCCGACGCTGATCTGGCCCGCGATCACCTTCTGGCCGCCGAACCACAGTACCAGGCCCATGGCGGCAAGGAAGGAAAAATTCATGGCGCCGGTGTTGGAGACGCGGATGTCGACGCGCTCATTGGCGAGCTCCAGCGCATCCTGTTTGGCGCGATCGAATTTTGCCAGCTCATGCCGCTGTGCCGCGAAGGCGCGCACGACACGGATGCCCCCGAGATTCTCGTCCATCACCCGGCTCAGCACCGACAGCCGCTCCTGCAGCGTCAGCCAGGTGCTGCGCAGCCGGAGCTGCGTCACCGAGGAGCGCCAGGCGACGAATGGCACGAAGCTGAGGCTCAACAATCCGAGCACGAGATCGGTGCTGATCAACAAATAGGCGCCGACGCCGATCAGCACGCCAAGCAGCACCACGCGCAGGATGCCGGTGGAAAAGAACATGCGCACGCCGTCGAGATCGAGCAGCCCGAGCGTGATGAGGTCGCCGGTATGGACCTTGTCGTGGAAGGAAAAGCTCAGCCGCTGGATTTTCTCATAGAAGGCGAGCCGCAGCTCATAGCCCGTCTGATGGCCGACGGCCTCGCCATAGTAGTTCTGCGCCATGGTGAAAAGACCGCGCAGGATGCTGACGACCAGCAGCGTCAGCGCCGTATTCCACAGCGCCTGCTCTGCCGCGGTGCCGGCACCCGCGGCCATCACCCCTTGCGCCTGGTCGATGGCGCGGCCCAAGAGGCGCGGAATGAAGAGTTGCAGCGTCGCTGCGACAAAGGTCGAGATGAGGGTGATGGCAACCTGCCAGGGATGGCGCAGCGTCATGCGCACGATGCGCAGCAACGTGCTGAGGCCCTTGCCCCAGGAGGCTTCCGCCACATGGGCAAATGATTTGCCGCGCTTGGCCGCGCTGGTTGCATCCGTGTGCAAGGAAATACCCAGACCAATCCGGACATTAGCCCGAACGAATGTAGCAGACTCAATCAGATAGCGCGATTTTACGCGCGTCCGGCTTGCCCGTTCAAGGGGTCAATGACGGCATCGCACTGTACCTGAAAGGCGGTGCCGGGTGCCATCTCGGCCATGGCCGTCAGCGCCTGATCTGCGGAGCGGTCACCGGCAAGATCGTGTCGCAACTCGCCGCTGGTCTGCCGCCGGTGATCGATCTCGCGACTTTGCGGGCGGATAGGTTCTGATTATTCAGCGCCTGCTCTTCCAGTAGGCTTCCATCCTTCATGAGGGAACGACGTGACCGCGACAACAGACACACACGCCGTTGAATCGATCGATCCGCAACGCGCCTACGCCGTTCTGATCTGCGATCTGATCGGCCTGCGCTTTGATGCTGACGGAAAACCCGACCCTTCGGAGGTGCGTGCCCATATCGAGGCCAAGGGCGGCCGCTTTCATGCGACCGGACTTGGCGACAAGACCGCTCTCGAACCTGGCCGAGTGCATTTCTTCTACCAGCCGGATCTCAGCACCCGCGAAGAGCTGATCGGAGCCGCCGGCGACGGACGCTATGACGCCGTCATTGCCGCCGCCACCTTCCTGCCGGCAGAGACCGTCTTTCCGCTGGCCGGTGTGCGGATCGGCGCCGGCACCGGCAATATGGGCTCGCGCTCGTGGGGCGGCGGCAGCGGCGAGGGCGGCTCGGCGGTCCTGATGAACACGCCCGGCATCAACAGCCGCGCAACCGCGCAGATGGTGATGAAGGCGATCCTGAAAGTGCTGCCGGATCTCCCGGTGGACTTGCTTCACGACCGGGTGGCGCGGGGCTTCTTCGACACCGGCAGGGAGCTGCGCGATTTCCCCACCGCAAAGCTCGAAGGCAAGACCATCGCGATCATCGGCTATGGCAATATCGGCAGGGAGGTGGCCAAGCTTGCCCGCGCCTTCGGCATGCGCGTGGTGATCCACGCGCGGCTCCGGCATCGGGACTGGATAGAAGCCGAGGGCTTTGCCTTTGCGGCGGACCTCGCCGACGCGGCTGCAGGCGCCGATGTGCTGAGCGTTCATGTCGGCCTCGGCAACCAGGATGCGCGGACCGGCCGCTATGCCAATGCCGGGCTCATCGGCGCGGACATTTTGTCTCGCATGAAAAGCGGCGCGGTGCTGATCAATTACGATCGCGGCGAGCTCGTCGACGTCGCGGCCCTGGGCGACGCGCTGAATGCAGGGCAGGTGCGCCACGCCGCGATCGATGCCGACCTGTTCAGGGATGCCTCCACTGGCAGCTTGTCTGGCCCGATGCTGCCTTATCTCGATCTCGTCGAGAGGCATGGCGCCAGGCTCGAGCTTCTGCCGCATGCGGCGGCCGACACGGATCATCCCTCGCGCGTCGCCGGCGCCAAGCAGGCCGTCGACCAGATCTTCGATGTCATCTGCCGCAAGACAGTGACGAACGCAAAAGGCACCGTGCCGCCAAACTATCTTTCCGTTGGAGCGACCACGCCTCCAGGCATCGGACCGGTGACCTCCGACCACCTTTTGAAACTGACCGCCAGCGAATGCTCCGAGTTGGCGGATCTCTGTGATCGCCAAAGCCGGTTGTGGAAAGCTCTCTCGGATACTCCGCCAGCCGAGCGAGTCGCGATTGTCGCCGAACAGGGCGATGACCTTGTCCGGTTGATCGACCGCTTCTGCCTTCTGGCCGAGAACCTCGATCTCAGGGGATCTTTCCAGCAATAGGCCGGAGCTCTCAGTCCCTGGGACCGGCTACCATACGGGCGACCCGCGTCATGTCGGCGCTCATCTCACGATCGTCGTCGAGCGGGCTGACGAGCGCACGGATGGCGGCAAAGGTGCGCTGCGGTCCTTCGCCCATGCTGTCGACGCCGCCACGCAACTCCACGCCCGTCGCCGCGAAGATCAGCTCCATCGCCACGAGGTAGCGCAGGCGTTCGACAATCTCGGCGGTCTTGGCCACCACCCGTGGCGCCATCGACGACTGGTCCTCGATGCCGTCCGATACGGCGAGCGGGCTGAGCGACATCGGGTTGGCCAGATGCCGGATCTCGGCTTCCAGCGCGGCGAGCGGCTTTTGCAGTTCAGCGTAGCCCTGGCGGCTGCCGCCCCTGGCCGACAGGAAGCGCGGTAGCTCCGCAATTGTCGGCGACATCAGCTTCATGCAGCGGTTGGCGGTGCCCACCGCGCAATGCGCGAGCGCCTGGCCAAGCTGCTCCCAGGCCAGGGTCATCGCCGTGAGGTCGAAATTGCCGTTTGAGACGACGCGTCCGTCTTCGGGCAGGATCACCGGGTTGTCGCCGGAATGGGTCAGTTCGATCTCCGTCGCCAGCTTCGCCTGTTCGAACGCATGCAGCAGGCCGCCCCAGACCTGCGGCACGCAGCGATAGCTGAGCGGATCCTGGAGCCGCCGCGCCGCTTTGTCCCTCCACAGGCCGCTTCCCGACAGTTCCGCACGCAGCCGCGCGCCGATCTCGCGCTGGCCAAACGCTGGCCGCGCGGCGAGCGCATCTTCGTCGATCGCGGTCAGGGAAGAGCGGAACGCCTCGTAGTTGAGCGCCACCGCGGCCAGCGCCCAGTCGATGAGATGGGCGACGTCTTCGAGACACAGGCACGCCGTGCCGGTCGACAGGCTGTTGGCGACGATGATGGCGTGGCCGTCCTTCTCGCGCAGATCGAGCGGTTCGAGCCCGGCGAGTGCGAGTGCTTCGGCCGACGGCATGATCTTGCCCTGGTATTCCGTCTCGCCGTCGCCGCGCAGCGCTCGCGCCATGTGGCCGAGATGGGCAAGGTCCGCCGCGCCAATCGATCCCCAGGTGGGGATCACCGGATGGACGCCGGCGTTGAGCGCCGCCACGAGGCCCATCACCACGCGTTCGGAAGTGCCGGTGCCGCCCGCGGCCATGCCTGAGATGCGCGCGGCCATCAGCGCCCGCACCGCCTCGGTCGGAAGGGCCGGGCCGATACCCATGCTGTGGCTGAGCGGCACGCTGTGCTGGAAGGCGATCAGATCGGCCTGCGCGAGCGGCGTGTCGACACAGGCGCCAAGGCCGGTCGTGACGCCATACATCGGCTTGCCGAGTTGCGTCAGCTGCTCGATGAGCGCGCGGCTCGCCCGGATGCGCCGCATCGCCTCCTCGCCCAGCATCAGCCGCGCATTGCGCCGCGCGATCTCGGCGACGTCAGCCGCGCTGAGCGGCTTGGCGTCGAGCAGTATCATTCGGGCTGTCATGTCTCGCCTGTATCCCGTGACCGGATGCCCGGGCCGGTGGCGCTGCGAGCGTCACCGTTTGTGGCGCCTTGCTGGCACGACTGCAAGCCATTCCGATTATGACAGCAGCAGGCGAAGGGAGTTTCGGGCGAAAGGCCGGGGTTCCGGGGCTAGGCGAGGCGCTCCGCGACAGCGTCGGGCACCACCACCAGCTTGCCGACGAAATCCTTGGCGATGAAATCGGCCTGCGCGTGGTGGAAATCGGACAGCTTGTAGACGCCGCCGACCAACGGCCTGATCTTGCCCCCCTCGATGTAGCGAACGATGCGGCGGAAATCGGCGCGCTTGCCCTGGCTCGAACCATGCAACTGCAGCTGCTTGAGATACATGGTCCTGAGGTCGAGCTGGACGACCGGACCTCCAATCGCGCCGGCGGTGGTGTAGCGGCCCTCGGGTCGCAGGATGCGCAGCAGATCGTTGAAGATCGCGCCGCCGACGAGATCGGCGACCACGTCGATCGGCTGGCCACCGGTCGCTTCGGCCACGGCTTGCGGCAAGTCTGCGACGCCACGAGTGATGACCGCCTCGGCGCCGATGTCGAGCACAGCCTGTTCCTTGCCCTTGCCGACGACGGCATAGGGAATGGCGCCACGCGCCCGCGCCAGTTGCACGATGCCGGAACCGACGCCGCCGGATGCACCTGTGACCAGCACCCGTTCTCCGGCTTTAAGTGCGGCGCGTTCCAGCATCTGCTCGCCGGTAAGGTAAGCGCAGCAGAAAGTGGCGAGTTCGACGTCGCTCAATGTGGTGTCGACGACATGCGCATTCTCCGCCGGCACGGTCTGATACTCGGCATAACCGCCATCGCGGCCATGGCCCATATAGTCGATGTCGGCGAGTGAATCGTCGTCGCGGTTGTAGATGGAGAAATCGACCATCACCCGTTCGCCGATGCGATCGGGCGAAACGCCTTCGCCGACGGCAACGATGGTGCCGACCGTGTCGGTGCCCTGGATGCGCGGGAAGGTCAGCGTATTTCCCTGCCTTCGCCAGGTCGACACCGCGTCCGCATCCTCCTCGGTACCATAGGCGCCCTGACGCACCCAGACATCGGTGTTGTTCATCCCGCAAGCGCTGACCCTTATCAGCACATCACCTGAAGCGGGGGCAGGCACTTTGACATCGGTGCGATAGACGAGCTTTTCCGGTCCGCCGTGCCCGGTGAGCAGCACGGCGGCCATGGTGGCGGGGAGCGTTTTGGTCATGGCATTCATCGGTCGGTCTCAGAGATTGGCGAATACGCTGTTCACGGCATCGGCGGTCTTGGCCACCACGATGTCGGCTTCCTCGCGGGTCAGGCACAGCGGCGGCGCGAAGCCGAGGATGTCGCCCTGCGGCATGGCGCGGCCGATGACGCCGCTTGCGGCAAGTGCCGTGGCAATTTGCGGTCCGATCTTCAGCGAAGGGTCGAAGAAGACACGGTCGTCACGATCTCTCACGAATTCGACCGCTGCCAGCATGCCGTCGCCGCGCACCTCACCGACGTGTTTGTGACCGCCGACGGCCTTGGCCAGTTCGGCACGGAAATAAGCGCCGGTCTCGCCGGCATTCCGCACCAGGTCCATCTCGTCGATCAGTTCGAGATTGGCGACCCCGGCGGCGACGCAAATCGGATGCGCCGAATAGGTCCAGCCGTGGCCGAGCGAGCCGAGCTTGTCGGAGCCCTGCACCAGCACCTGCCACATCTTGTCGGCGACGATGACGCCCGACAGCGGCGCATAGGCGGAGGTCAGACCCTTGGCTATGGTGATCAGGTCCGGCTTGATGCCGTAGTGATCGGAGCCGAACATCGTGCCGAGCCGGCCGAAGCCCGTCACCACCTCGTCCGCGACCAGGAGCACATCATACTTTTTCAGCACCGCCTGGATCTTTTCCCAGTAGCCGGCGGGCGGCGGCACGATGCCGCCAGTGCCGAGGATCGGCTCGCCGATGAAGGCGGCAACCGTCTCGGGACCTTCGGCCAGGATCATCTCCTCGAGCTTGTCGGCGCAATGCTGCGAGAACTGCTCCTCGCTCATCGAGCGGTCGGCGCGGCGGAAATAATAGGGCGCCTCGGTGTGCAGGATCGGCGCGCGCGGCAGGTCGAAGGCGTTGTGGAAGAGGTCGAGCCCGGTTAGCGACCCCGTCATCACGCCCGAACCGTGATAGCCGCGCCAGCGTGAGATGATCTTCTTCTTCTCCGGGCGGCCCAGCACGTTGTTGTAGTACCAGATCAGCTTGATGTTGGTTTCGTTGGCATCCGAACCGGACAGGCCGAAATAGACCCTCGACATGCCCTTCGGCGCGCGGTCGATGATCATCTTGGCCAGCGTGATCGAGGCCTCGGTGCCGTGCCCGACATAGGCGTGGTAATAGGCGAGGTTCTTCGCCTGGGTCGCGATGGCATCGGCGATCTTCTGGCGGCCATAGCCGACATTGACGCAATAGAGGCCGGCGAAGGCATCGATGCTCTTCTTGCCGTTGTTGTCCCAGACGGTGACGCCTTCACCACCGGCCATGATCCGCGTCGGGCTCTCGCCCCGGGCATGGGTGCCCATATGCGTCGAGGGATGGAAGAAGTGGTCGCGATCCCAGGCGGCGAGTTCGTTGGACTGGTCGAGCATCTTTTTTGACTCCTTGAAAGAGATCCGGGTGCGAGCCTACGCCACATCCAGGCAAAGGTATTTGAGGTCGGTGAAAGCTTCCAGCCCGTGGCGCGAGCCTTCGCGGCCGATGCCGGACTGCTTGACGCCGCCGAACGGGATCGGCGCGCCGGTGATCTTCACACGGTTGATGGCGACCATGCCATAGTCGAGCGCGCGGCCCATGCGCTGTTGGCGGGCGCCGTTGTCTGTCACCACATAGGCGACGAGGCCATATTCGGTCGCATTGGCGCGGGCGATCACCTCGTCCTCGTCGTCGAATGGTGTCACCGCGGCGACCGGACCAAAGGTCTCCTCGCGCATGATCAGCGCTTCGTCGGCGACATCGGCGAGCAGTGTCGGCTGATAGAACAGCGGCCCGGCCTGATGCCGCTTGCCGCCGGTGAGGCAGCGCGCGCCAAGGGCCATGGCGTCAGCAACCTGTTCCTCGACCTTCTTGACGGCGCGCTCATGCATCAGCGGCCCGATGTCGATGTCATCGGCCAAGCCATTGCCGGCCCGCAGTGCCTCGATGCGCTTGGCGAAAGCGACGCAGAAGCGGTCGTAGAACGGACGCTGGACATAGATGCGGTTGGCCGCAAGGCAGTCCTGGCCCGAGGTGGCGAATTTGGCGTCGATGGCGATGGCCACCGCTTTGTCGATATCGGCGTCGGCAAAGACGATCAGCGGCGCGTGGCCGCCAAGTTCCATCACCAGCCGCTTCATCGTCGGCGCACTTTGCGCCGCGATCAGCCGGCCGATCTCGGTCGAGCCGGTGAAACTCATGGCCCGCACGCGCGGATCTTCGCACATGCGTCCAACGATCGTCGCGGCCTTGCCGGTGACGATGTTGAAGACGCCGGCGGGCAGGCCGGCGCGTTCGCCGAGTTCGGCCAGCGCCAGCGCCGAAAGTGGCGTCTCCGAGGAGGGATGCGCGACGATGGTGCAGCCGGCGGCGAGTGCGGCAGCTGCCTTGCGCGTCAGCATGGCCGACGGAAAATTCCACGGCGTGACCACGCCGACGACGCCGAGCGGTTCGCGCCGCACCATCATCTCCGCGTTCGGCAGATGGCTGGTGACACTCTCGGCGTTGAGGCGTTTCGCTTCCTCGGCATACCATTCGATGAAGGAGGCGGCGTAGTCGATCTCGCCGAGCGACTCCTTCAACGGTTTGCCCTGTTCCAATGTCATCAGCAGGGCGAGGTCGTCTTTCGCCGCGATGATCAGGTCGAACCATTTCCGCAGGACTTTCGAGCGCTCCTGCGGCAACAGAGCCCGCCAGGCCGGAAAGGCGCGCGCGGCGGCGTCGATTGCCTTTGTGGTCTGCCCGGCATCGAGCGCCGCAACGAAGGCCACGGTGGCGCCGGTCGCCGGATCGGTGACCTCGAAGCTCTCCGCAGCCTCACTCGCCGTCCAATGGCCGTCGACGTAGGCGAGTTCGCGCAGCACCCGGCGGTCGGCGAGCCGGTCTAGCGCTTCGTGGCGGTGCGAGCGGGCGAAATGCGCGGACATGGTCAAGCCTCCCGGTTCGGTTTGATGCGGGGAGACTATCCATCAGCGGCAGACAGAGAGGCTGTTTGGACGCCTGGCTGTAGAGAGAATCTCTCTATTGCACCGAGAGGGCAGTAGATCTCTCTGGTCTACGTCGACGCCGGCAACAGGTCCGCTATCGGCAGCGCGATATCATCCTTCACCGTCTTGATGACGATGTAGGTGAAGTAGCGGTCGATGCCGATCTCGCGATCGAGCAACCCGTCGACCAGCCGCTGATAGGCGTCGATGTCGCGTGCCATCACCTTCAACACATAGTCGACGCCGCCACCCACCGACCAGCAGGCGACGATCTCGGGGATGTCGCGGATGACGCGCTCGAAGCGGTCGAAATCGGCCTGGCGGTGGCTGGCCAGCGTCACCTCCATCAGCACGGTGGCGACCGGCGCCACGACGCGCATGGCGATCCGGGCGTGATAGCCCGAAACGATGCCGGCTTTTTCGAGCTTGCGCAGCCGCATCCAGCACGGCGTCGGCGACAGCCCGACCTGCTCGGCCAGCGCCAGCTTGGTGATACGTCCGTCACGCTGGATGGCGTCGAGGATTTTGAGGTCGATCGCGTCGAGTTTCGCAGCAGTCATCAGCGCTCACTTTTTCGTCGATCGTACCATGACGGCGCATTATTTCGATTGTCAATTGCACTGATTTCGATCTCTAATAAGTCATGACATTGTGGCAACCCGATCCCACGCTCATCCGGCGGCCAGCCTATCAATCGTTGGCCGATCAGTTCGCGCGCGCCATCCATGACGGACGCCTTGCCAACGGTGCGCGGCTGCCGACGCATCGCAGGCTGGCGGACGATCTCAAGCTGTCGGTGCAGACCGTGAGCCGCGCCTACGAGGAATTGATCCGGCGTGGCCTGATTTCAGGCGAGATCGGCCGTGGCAGCTTCGTCCAGACGCAGCGCCGCGAACCGGAGCCGCCTTATCTGCCCGAGCGCCTCGGCGAGGTCATCGACCTGTCGATTCTGAAACCGGTCTGCGAGCCGATGCACTTGGAGCGCATGAAGCAGGCGCTGGGCTGGCTCGCCGAAAACCTGCCCTCGAGTTCGGTGCTGTCGTTCCGGCCAAACATGGTATTCCCGCGCCACCGCGCCGTGGCGGTCGAGTGGCTGAAACTGTGCGGCCTCGATGCCTCCCCGCAGAACATCAGCCTGACCAATGGCGCCACCGCCGGCATGACGGTGGCGCTGATGAGCGTGGCGCCGCCGGGCTCCACCGTCGCCACCGAGGCGATCGGCCATCACACGCTGGTGCCGCTCGCCCGTTATCTCGGCTTCAATCTCGAAGGCCTGCCGATTGACGGCAATGGCTTGATTCCGGAAGCGCTGGACGAGGCCTGCCGGCTTTCCGACATCCGCGCCGTGTTCGTCCAGCCTTCCGTCATAAATCCCACGGCAACGCTCATGGATGCGGCGCGCCGCGAGCAGATCGCGGCGGTGGCGCGCAAGCACGACATCGCAATTATCGAGAACGATGTGCTGGGTCCGCTGGTCGAGGATCGACCGCCGCCGGTCGCCGCTTTCGCACCGGAGCGGACGCTCTACGTCACCTCCTTCACCAAGATCACCGTGCCCGGCCTGCGCATCGGTTATCTCGCCGCGCCCGATCGTTACGTTGCGGCCGTCGCCAACCGGCATCTTGTCTCGAACTGGATGGCGACACCAATGGTGGCCGAGATCGCCACAAAATGGGTGACCGACGGCACGGCGATGGAACTGGTGCGCTGGCAGCGCGCGGCGTTGCGTCGCCGGCAGGATATCGCTGGCGAGGTACTCTCAGGCGTCGACTACCGTGCCCGCCGCGACGGATTGCATATCTGGCTGCAACTGCCGGCCGACCGCTCCGAGGAGAGCTTTGTCGCCCAGGCCCGGTTGCAAGGCGTGGCCATCGCGCCGGGCACCTCCTTCCGCATTTCGGATGCACCCTGGCATCCGGCGGTACGCATCTCGCTGGGTTCGACCACCGAGGGGGAACTGCGCGCTGGTCTCGGCGTTGTCACCAAGCTCTTGCTTGGCGATCCCGAGCATTTGCTGCTCGCAATCTAAGCCTGCCCAAAAAGCCGGCTGTGCTTGACTGGAAAATATGCGCAATCGGAATAATTGTCATGATATTATTTTCCCAATTGACATGATTTGGCACGTTCCGCATCGTTAAGGGGCACCAAGCTTCTCCAGCACGGGGAAATTCATTTGTCCGCATCCGCACCCATCATCAAGGTCGACAGCATCTCGAAGAGCTTTGGCAGCTTCAAGGTCCTGGACGGCCTCTCGATGCAGGTCATGCCGCGCGAGAAGCTGGCGCTGATCGGCCCCTCCGGCTCGGGCAAGACGACGATCCTGCGCATCCTGATGACGCTGGAGCGCATCGACGGCGGTCACATCCAGATCGACGGCGAGCAGCTCTACCACATGGAGCGCAACGGCCAGCTGCTGCCGGCCGACGAGCGCCACCTGGCGCGGATGCGCCAGAAGACCGGCATGGTCTTCCAGCTGTTCAACCTGTTTCCGCACAAGAGCGTCATCGACAATGTGACGCTGGCGCCGATGCTGACCAAGGGAACGCCGCGCGCCGCTGCCGAGAAGCGGGCGATGGAACTGCTCGAGATGGTCGGCATGGCCGACAAGGCGAAGGCGATGCCGGCCCAATTGTCCGGCGGCCAGAAGCAGCGCGTGGCGATCGCCCGCGCGCTCGCTTTGCAGCCGAAGATCATGCTGTTCGACGAGGTGACGTCGGCGCTCGACCCGGAGCTGGTCGAGGAGGTACTCAACGTCTTGTGGCGGCTCTGCGCCGAAACCGACATGACCATGCTGCTGGTCACGCACGAGATGGGTTTCGCCCACGACTTCGCCGACCGGGTGCTGTTCTTCGATCGCGGCCGCATAGTCGAGGAAGGCAAGCCAGACGAGATTTTCCGCAATCCCAAGCAGGAACGCACGCAAGGCTTCCTGAAGAAGATCATCGCGGCCGGACACCGTGTCTGACCGCATGCCAAAGGCGGCCAAGCCGTCTTGAAATCACGCAAACCAGGACAAGAACAAGGAGTTGGGAACAATGAAGAAACTTGGCATTCTCGCCGGCGTCGCTGGCCTCGCACTGACGGCGGTGCTTGCGACATCAAGCGTGGGCTCGGCCGCGGACAAGAAGCTCGAACAACTCAAGGCGCAAGGGTTCGCACGCGTCGCTATCGCCAACGAGCCGCCCTATACTGCGGTCGCGGCCGACGGCAAGGTGTCTGGTGCCGCGCCTGACGTGGCGCGCGAAATCTTCAAGCGTCTCGGCGTCGGCGATATTGTTGCCTCCATTTCCGAATACGGCGCCATGATCCCCGGCCTGCAGGCCGGCCGCTTCGACGTCGTCACCGCCGGCCTGTTCATGAAGCCGGAGCGCTGCGCGGCGGTCGCCTATTCCGAGCCGGTTCTGTGCGACGCCGAGGCGATGCTGGTGAAGAAGGGAAATCCGAAAGGCTTCAAGAGCTACGAGGATGTCGCCAAGGACACGTCCGCCACCATCGGCGCGCCCGGCGGCGGCACCGAGGAGAAGCTGGCGCTCAATGCCGGCGTGCCGCGCGAGCGCGTCATCGTCGTGCCGGACGGCCAGAGCGGCCTGAAGATGGTGCAGGACGGCCGCATCGATGCCTATTCGCTGCCTGTGCTCTCGATCAATGATCTGATGAAGAAGGCCGCCGATCCGAACCTCGAAGTCATCGCTCCGGTGCAGGGCGCGCCGGTCTATTGCGACGGCGCCGCCTTCAAGAAGGGCGACGAGGCTCTGCGTGATGCCTATGATGTCGAACTGGCCAAGATGAAGAAGTCGGGTGAGTTCGCCAAGATCATCGAGCCCTACGGCTTCTCGGCGGCGGCGGCAATGTCGACGACGCGCGACAAGCTCTGCTCGGCGAAGTAGCGCGCGCTTTTCTTGCCTTCTCCCCGTTCACGGGGAGAAGGTGGCCCGAAGGGCCGGATGAGGGGCGGCGCCCCGTTTGCCGAACTGGCGCTGCCCCTCATCTGCCTGCCGGCAATCTTCTCCCCGTAAACGGGAAGAAGGACCCTAGTACTACAAACGTTGGAACCTCAATGACCCAGTGGTCCGGCTATTTCGGCCTGATATTGCAGGGAGCGCTTGTCACCATCGAGCTGACGCTGATGGGGTCGGTGCTGGCCCTGATCATGGCCTTTCTCGCCGGCTTGGGGCGCCTGTCGCGCTTCTTCGCGCTGCGGGCCCTGGCGACGGCCTATATCGAATTCTTCCGCGGCACATCGATCTTCGTGCAGCTGTTCTTCGCCTATTTCGTGTTGCCCCTGCTGGGTTTCGAGCTGACCCCGTTGCAGGCCGGCGTATTGGCGCTGGGCTTGAATGTCGGAGCCTATGCCGCGGAGGTGGTGCGCGGCGCCGTGCAATCGATCGGCCGCGAACAGCATGAGGCCTGCATCGCGCTCAATCTGGGCCGCTGGCAAGGCATGCGCCACGTCATCCTGCCGCAGGCGTTTTTGGTGATGCTGCCGACCTTCGGCAACAATGCCATCGAGCTGCTCAAGGCGACATCGGTCGTCTCGCTGATCTCGCTTGCCGACCTCACTTTCCAGGCACAGGTGGTGCGCGCCCAGACGGGCAACACCATGGTGCCGTTCACCACCATTCTTCTCATCTATTTCGTCCTGGCGCTGCTCATCTCGTGGGGTGTGCGCTCGCTGGAACGCCGCATGGCGCGCGGCCTCGACGGGGTGCGGGTCTGATGGCCGGAGCATTCCTGATGAATTGGGTTCGCTGATGGATTGGGATTGGGATTTTGTCCGGCAGATCCTGCCGACCCTGATCCAGGGGGTGAAGATCACCATCCTGGCGACGCTGCTCGGCTCGGTGCTGGCGGCGATTGTCGGCTTGGGCATCGCGCTGGCGCGCCGCTCGCCCAACAAGGCGGTGTCGCGTACCGTCGGCTGGGTGGCCGAATTCATCCGCGGCACACCGCTCCTGGTGCAGCTCTATTTCATATTCTATGTGCTGCCCGACATCGGCATCCTGCTGCCGCCCCTGGTCGCCGGCGTCATAGGGCTCGGCCTGCACTACGGCACCTACACGGCGGAGGTCTACCGCGCCGGCATCGACAATGTGCCGCGTGGTCAGTGGGAAGCCGCCAAGGCCTGCAATCTCAGCGCCCGGCAGACCTGGACGCATATCATCATCCCGCAGGCCATTCCGCCGATGATCCCGGCATTGGCCAACTACTTCATCGCCATGTTCAAGGAGACGCCGCTGCTCTCGGCGATCACCGTTCTGGAACTGATGAACCAGGCAAAAAGCGTCGCCAACACCTATTATCGTTACCTCGAGCCGATCACGTTGGTCGGTGCCTTCTTCCTCGCCATCAGCCTGATTTCGGTCGTGCTGCTGCGCTGGCTGGAACGCCGCTATGGCAAGATTGAAAGATAAAAGATGAAGCCCTTGCCCGAGATCAAGCTTGTGCCCAACCGGCCAGCGCTCGATGAGCGTCCGCTGGAGCGGCGCGTCGGCCTCATCATCCTGGCCACCGACCATACGACCGAGCCGGATTTTCGCCGCATGGTGGCGAGCGAACGGATCGGCGTCTATGTCGCGCGCATCCCCTATGCCAATCCGACGACGCCTGAGAATCTGCGCAAGATGCAGCCGGCGTTGACGGCGGGCGCGGCCTTGATCCTGCCGGACGAGCCGCTCGACGCCATCTGCTATTCCTGCACGTCGGCCTCGGTGGTGATTGGCGATGGAGAGGTCGAGGCTGCGATACAGGCCGCCAAGCCAGGCGTGCCCGTCGTCACGCCAACAATGGCCGGCGTGCGCGGGCTGAACGCGCTTGATGTACGCAGGATCAGCATCCTCACGCCCTATACCATGGAAACCTCCAGGCCGATGGCGACCTATTTCGCCGGACGTGGCTTCGAAATCCTAAGCTTCACCTGCCTCGGCTTCGAGGACGATCGCAAGATGGCGCGCATTGCTCCGGCAGCGCTTGTCGATCTCGCGCGCCAGGCGATGCACCCGCAGGCCGATGCGCTGTTCGTGTCCTGCACGGCGCTGCGCGGCGCACTCGCGGTCACCGGCATGGAAGAGGCGATCGGCCGCCCGGTGGTGACCAGCAACCAGGCGACCGCCTGGAACTGTCTGCGCCTTTGCAGCGACGAGACAGCCCATCCCGAATTCGGCCGTCTGATGACGCTGCCCCTGCCGCGCGACTGACGATCATGGCAACAGTAACCCTTGGCGATATCCGCGCCGCCCGTGAGCGAATTGCAGGCAAGGTCGAGCGCACTTCGATCGTGCTTTCGGCGAGTCTCTCCGAACGGCTGGGCGTCCCGGTTCATCTCAAGCTCGAGCACCGCCAGACCACCGGCAGCTTCAAGTTGCGCGGCGCTTCGAACGCCGTCGCTTCGCTGGATGCCGAGGAGAAGGCGCGCGGCGTCGTCGCGGCATCGACCGGCAATCATGGCCGTGCGCTTGCCCATGCGGCGAAGCTCGAGCGTATGCGCGCGGTTATCTGCATGTCGCGTTTGGTACCCCGGAATAAGCTCGACGAAATCCGCCGCCTCGGCGCGGAAATCCGTATTGTCGGCAACAGCCAGGACGATGCCCAGCAGGAGGTCGAGCGGCTGGTGGCGGCGGAGGGGCTGGTGATGCTGCCACCCTTCGACCATCCCGCGATCATCGCCGGGCAAGGCACGCTCGGGCTGGAGATGATGGAGCAGGTCCCGGATGCCGCTCTGGTGCTGGTGCAACTCTCCGGAGGTGGCTTGGCTTCCGGTGTCGCCGCCGCCATCAAGGGCGTTCGTCCCGGGACAAAAGTCATCGGCATCTCGATGGCGCGCGGCGCCGCGATGAAGGCGAGCCTCGATGCCGGCCATCCCGTGCTGGTCGAGGAACTGCCGACGCTGGCGGATTCGCTCGGTGGCGGCATCGGCCTCGACAACCGGCTGACCTTCGCCATGTGCCGCGACCTGCTCGATGATGTCGTTCTGCTCAGTGAGGACGAGATCGCCGCCGGCATTCGCCACGGCTATGAACAGGAACGCGAGATCGTCGAAGGAGCAGGTGCGGTAGGCATCGCGGCGCTGCTCGCCGGCAAAGTCAAGGCGGAGGGGCCAGTGGTGGTTCTGCTTTCCGGCCGCAACATCGACATGGAACTGCACAGGAAGATCGTCTGCGGGGAGATACCATCGATTTCGGAGCGCGCCGCATGAGCAGGATGACTATCCTAACCGAAGCTGAACTGCGCACAATCGTGACGCTCGATCTCGATGCCGTCGCCTGTGTCGAGAATGCCTTTCGCGCGCTTGCCACGCTGCCCGTGGCGATGCCGCCGATCCTGAGGCTCGATATTCCGCAGCATCGCGGCGAGGTTGATGTGAAGACCGCCTATGTGCCTGGTATCGATGGCTTCGCCATCAAGATCAGCCCCGGCTTCTTCGACAATCCCAAGCTCGGCCTGCCCAGCGTAAACGGCATGATGGTGCTTTTGTCAGCCAGAACCGGCCTGGTCGAAGCCTTGCTGCTCGACAACGGCTATCTCACCGACGTCCGTACCGCTGCCGCGGGAGCAGTCGCGGCCAAACACCTGTCACGGCCGGACTCATCCGTCGCCGCGATCTTCGGCGCTGGCGTCCAGGCAGGGCTGCAGCTGGAAGCGCTGATGCTGGTGCGGCCGATCAGGCAGGCGCGCATCTGGGCGCGCGATGCCGCCAAGGCGGAGACTGCCGCGGCTATCTTGCACGAAAGGCTCGGCATCGACGTGCGTGCCGAACCCGATGCGGCCAACGCTGTTGCCGGCGCCGACATCGTCGTCACCACCACGCCGTCGACCGAACCACTGATCAAAGCCGGGTTTGTCTCGGCCGGCCAGCATATCACCGCCATGGGTTCCGACGCCGAGCACAAGAACGAGATCGCGCCGGCGATCCTGCGCATGGCTGATCTCTATGTCGCCGACAGCGCGAAGCAGACGCGGCGGCTGGGTGAATTGCACCATGCCATCGCGGCAGGCGTGATGGCGGCCGAGACCGATGTGACCGAGCTCGGCCAGATCATCGCCGGCGCGAAGCATGGCCGGCGCTCGGCCAGCGACATCACCATCGCCGATCTTACCGGCACCGGCGTGCAGGATACGGCGATCGCCACGCTCGCCCGCGACCGCGCGCTGGCCGCGAAAGCCGGAACGATCTTTGAAAGCTGATGCCGGCCGCAGGAGCATGATCCGGAAAAAGGGGCGACCGGTTTTCCCGGCAGATCATGCTCCGACAAAAAGAATTACCTGGAGCCGGATTCAACGAAGTTGAAACGGGCTCCAGCCCCAAAAAAACGAGGACCAACACTATGCAGCCGAACCTGAAATTCTCGCGAAGCGAATATGCGGAACGCCTCGCCAAGACGCGGAGAGCCATGGAGGCGAAGGGCGTCGATCTTTTGATCGTCAGCGATCCCTCCAACATGGCCTGGCTGACCGGCTATGATGGCTGGTCGTTTTACGTCCACCAGGCGGTCATCGTGCCGCCATCGGGCGAGCCGGTCTGGTATGGCCGTGGCCAGGACGCCAACGGCGCCAAGCGTACCGCCTATCTCGCCCATGACAACATCGTCGGCTACGCCGACCATTATGTGCAGTCGACCGAGCGCCACCCGATGGATTTCCTGTCCAGCGTGCTGACCGATCGCGGCTGGGGCAAGCTCACCGTCGGCGTCGAGATGGACAATTACTGGTTCTCCGCCGCCGCCTTCGCCTCTTTGCAGAAACATCTGCCCAACGCCCGCCTCGTCGATGCCACCGCGTTGGTCAACTGGCAGCGCGCGGTGAAGAGCCCGACCGAAATCGACTATATGCGCAAGGCCGCCCGCATCGTCGAGGCGATGCACCAGCGCATCGTCGACAAGATCGAAGTCGGCATGCGCAAATGCGATCTGGTCGCCGAGATCTACGATGCCGGCACGCGCGGCGTCGACGGCATCGGCGGCGATTATCCCGCGATCGTTCCGCTGCTGCCGTCGGGCGCGGACGCCTCGGCGCCGCATCTGACCTGGGACGACAAGCCGATGAAGCGGGGCGAGGGCACGTTCTTCGAGATCGCCGGCTGCTACAACAGGTACCATTGCCCGCTGTCGCGCACCGTCTTCCTCGGCAAACCAACGCAGGAATTCCTCGATGCCGAGAAGGCGACGCTGGAAGGCATGGAAGCAGGTCTTGCCGCCGCCAGGCCGGGCAACACATGTGAGGACATCGCCAACGCCTTCTTTGCCGTCCTGAAGAAATACGGCATCGTCAAGGACAACCGCACTGGTTATCCGATCGGCATTTCCTATCCGCCAGACTGGGGCGAACGCACGATGAGCCTGCGTCCCGGCGATCGCACCGAGCTCAAGCCCGGCATGACTTTCCATTTCATGACCGGCCTCTGGCTGGAGACAATGGGACTGGAGATCACCGAGTCCATCCTGATCACCGAAACCGGTGTGGAGTGCCTGGCCAATGTGCCGCGCAAGCTGGTGGTGAAGGATTGAGCCCGATGTCCAGTCTTCGCCCGTCGCCGATCGCGCCGACCGTCGATTTCGATCGCGGCGGCGTCCAGCATGGTTTCCTGCGCCTGCCCTATAGCCGCGACGACTCGGCCTGGGGCTCGGTGATGATCCCGATCTGCGTCATCCGCAACGGCAAGGGGCCGACGGCGCTGCTGACCGGCGGCAATCATGGCGACGAGTATGAAGGGCCGCTGGCGCTCTACGAACTCGCCAGGACGCTCGATCCCGACCAGGTCAGCGGCACGGTGATCATCGTGCCGGCGATGAACTATCCGGCCTTTCGGACCGGCACGCGCACCTCGCCGATCGACAAGGGCAATATGAACCGCAGCTTTCCCGGCCGGCCCGACGGCACGGTGACGCAGAAGATCGCCGATTATTTCCAACGCGAGTTGCTTCCCCGCGCCGACCTCGTCTTCGACTTCCATTCCGGTGGCAAAACGCTGGATTTCGTGCCGTTCTGCGCCGCCCATACCTTGCCCGACAAGGCGCTGGAGCAGAAAGCCTTTGCCGCGGTGGCGGCATTCTCGGCACCGTTCTCGATGCGCATGACCGAGATCGATGCAATCGGCATGTATGACACGGCGGCCGAAGAAATGGGCAAGGTCTTCGTCACCACCGAGCTCGGCGGCGGCGGCACTTCGCGAGCCGAGACGGTGCGGATCGCCCGGCGCGGCATCCTCAACGTGTTGCGTCATGCCGGTATCGTCGCCGGGGCGGTCGAGACGGGCAAAACCCAGTGGCTGGACATGCCCTCGGGAGATTGCTTCTGCTTCGCCGAGGACGACGGCATGATCGAAACCATGGTCGACCTCGGCGAGCCCGTCGAAGCGGGCGTGGTTCTGGCGCGCATCCATTCCACCGGCCGCACCGGCGTTGCTCCGCAGGATATCCGGGCGAAAATGTCGGGCATGCTGGCGGCGCGGCATTTTCCTGGCCTGGTCAAGGCTGGCGACTGCGCCGCGGTGGTCGCTGTGAAGGTCGATTGACTGATGTGATTTCCCCGCCCGGACCATGCCGGGCGGACGCCGCTGCCAGCGGACCGGTTCGCTGCTGCTTGGTCTGGAGCGAATCACCGCCTGCCACCGGTTCGTAGGAATGGCGCGGAGTTTCAGCCCTGCGCCGGCTTGCGTTCGACGATGTAGATGTGGTCGGCCGCCAGCACCACCTCGCCGCGCTGGTTGATCACCTCGCAGCGCTCGATCACCCGCCCCGAGGTGGGCCGCTTGGGGTCGTCCTCCTTGGCCGCGATGGTGGTGCGCGTGCGGATCGTGTCGCCGATGAACACCGGCTTGATGAAGCGCAGCCGGTCATAGCCATAAGAAAAGGCGACAGGGTTGACCACGTTCGCCGTCAGCCCGATGCCGACCGAGAACACCAGCGTGCCATGCGCGATGCGCTGGCCGAACGGCGTCGTCTTCATGAACTCGGCGTCCATGTGGTGCGGGAAGAAATCGCCGGTGTGGCCGGCATGGACGATGAAGTCGGTCTCGGTGATCGTGCGGCCGCTGGTCAGCCGCGTCGAGCCGATCTCGTAGTCTTCGAAATAGGTGATCTGTTCCATGTCCTGCCTTACGGCTTTTCGGCCAGCGGCGTCGCCGGCGCCGCGCTCGATTTATAGGCGGCTTCCACCAGCGCCATGGTGGTCCAGGCGTCTTCGACCGAACTGACCAGCTTGTCGTCCTCTCCGCAAGCAAAGCGCTGGACATTGGCCATGCGCCCGACAAAGGCGTCGGGAAACCATTCGCCGGCCAAAGGCACGGCTATCCAATCGGTCCCGCCTTTCGGATAGATCTCCAGAATGTCCGGCTCGCCTCGGGGATAGTCGAGGTTGAGGCCGAGCTTGAGATAAGCGGCACCTTCCGTGCCGCAGATGCGGAACTCGCAGGCCTGATGCCGGCGCCCGAACTTGTGGTCGTGGTTGATCGACAGCGCGCAACGCACCGTGTCGCCATAGTCGAGAATGGCGCTGGTGCGCGTCTGCGCCACCTTGTGGTTGGGATGGCCGAGTGTCTTAGCGTGGACGCCCCTGGGGTCGCCGAGCAATTGCCGGATCAGGTCGAGATAGTGGATCGAATGCATGGCGATCTCGACGCGCGGCGCCTTGAGCAGGAATTCCCACAATTGCCACGGCGTCGCCAGCGCCAGCCAGGCGTCGAAGTCGACGACCTCGCCGAGCCAGCCCTTGGCGATCGCGTCCTTCAGCGCCAGCATCATCGGCGCGAAGCGCAACTGGAAATTCACGGCCGCTTTGAGGTTCTTGGCGCGACATATCTCGAGGATTTCGGTTGCCTCGCCGAGATAGTTGCCCATCGGCTTCTGGATCAGCGCGAACGCACCGTCGGGCAGGACCTTCAGGATCTCGGCGTGCCGCCCCGGTGGCGTTGCCAGATCGAAGATCGCGTCCTTCACTTCAGCGGCCTCTTCCACCGAGCGGAACGCCGTCACGCTCCATCTATCGGCCAGGGCCTGCGCCTTGGCCTGGTCCGGATCGTAGAGGCCCGCGATCGGAAATGCCGCCTTCCGGTAGGCCGGAAAATGCGCGTCGCCGACGATAGATCCGGCACCGAAGGTGACGATCGGCCGGGGTTTTGAGGGTTTTGGCCAGGACTGGATGAGCGAGGCGGGGTCGAAACCGGCCTCAGTCATGGTGGAAGACTTCGTCCATCGAAGCCCACCACTCACCCTCCTTGCGGGTTGCAAGCGGCTCTTGGCAGGGCACGCAGACGGACCACCATTCCTGCGTCTTCGGGTCGGCCGCCATCTTGGCCATATCGGCCGCGTAGTCGGTGCCGTGATATTCGTAATAGGAAAACAACAGGTTCTCCGGTCGCTTCAGGTAGATCGAATAATTCTTGATGTTGCAGGCCGAGATCATGGTCAGCACATCCGGCCAGACAGCGGCATGGAGGCGGACATATTCCTCGACCTTTTCCGACTTCAGCCCCAGAACCATTCCCATCCGCTGCATGTTCGTTCCCCTATTTCGTGATCGCCGTGGTGAATTCGGCGATGCTCATGGCCTTGACCGCGTCCCAGTCCCAGTCGATGCCGATACCGGGCTCGTAGGGCGCCAGCGCATGCCCATCCTCGATGCGCATGTGCCTGCCGGTCAACTGGTCGAGTTGCGGAATGTACTCGACATACCTGCCGTTCTGAACAGCACAGGTCAGGCTGACATGCAATTCCATCAGGAAATGCGGGCAGACCGGAATGTCGAAGGCTTCCGCCGCATGGGCGATCTTGAGCCAGGGGGTGATGCCGCCGATGCGGCCGACATCGACCTGCACGACCGAGCAGGCGCCTTTCTGCATGTATTCGCGGAGATGGCGCATGGAATAGAGCGATTCGCCAACCGCGATCGGCGTCGGCGTCGAGCTCGACAACCTGATATGTCCGTCGATGTCGTCGGCCGGCAGCGGCTCCTCGATCCATGCGAGATCGAGTTCGCGCAACCTCGCCGCACGCCGGATCGCCTCGTCCACCGAGAAGCCCTGATTGGCGTCGGTCATGATCTCGTAGCCGTCGCCGACCGCCTTTCGCACCGCCGACAGGCGCGCGAGATCCTCAGACCCATGCGGCCTGCCGATCTTCACCTTCGAGCCGCGAAATCCCTTCGCCTTGGCGGCCAGCGCATCGTCGACCAGCGCCTGCGTATCGATATGCAGCCAGCCGCCTTCGGTCGTGTAGAGCGGGCAGCGGTCCTTGGCGCCACCGGCGAGCTTCCACAGCGGCAGGTTCTGTTTCTTCGCCCTGAGGTCCCATAGTGCGATGTCGATTGCCGCGATGGCGATCGCCGTGATCGCACCTATCGTGGTGGCATGGGTGGCGAATTCGAGATCGTGCCAGATCGCCTCGATCATATCAGGATCGCGGCCGATCAGGCGCGGCACCAGGTGGTCGGACAAGAGCCGCATCACAGACGAACCGCCGGTGCCGATCGTATAGCTGTAACCGGTGCCGACCGCGCCGTCGGAATCGGTGATCGTCACGATAGGCGTTTCCTGGCTGACGAAGCTCTGGATGGCGTCTGTGCGCTTGACCTTTGGCACAAGGTCCACCATCCGCAGTTCGATTTTCTCGATCCTTGCCATGTCGGTCAGCTCCGCAATGTCTTTCCGGTCCCGGTGGCAAATAGATGCGCCTGCGACAGGTCGAGGCTCATGGCGACGCGCTCTCCGGATCGCAACGGCCTCGGGTTCAGCATGCGCGAGACCCAATCGCTGGCGTTGAACTCGACGAACACCAGCGTCTCGTTGCCGAGCGGTTCGGTGACGGTGATCGGCAATTCGATCTGGTGCACGTCGGCGGAACTTCCCGAACTGATGCCATGGCCGGTCGGGTAGATGTCGTCGGGTCGCAGCCCGAACACGACCTTGTCGCCGATAGCGACATTGGCCTTGAACTGGCTGGGCAGCGGCAGCTTGGCGCCGCTGGCGAAAGCCAGCCGGCCGTCGTCTATCGTGGCCTCATGCAGGTTCATAGGCGGCGAGCCGATGAAGCCGGCGACGAAGCGTGTCGCCGGGCGCCGGAAAACCTCGTCTGGCGTGCCGACCTGTTCGATGTAGCCGTCGCGCATGATGACGATGCGGTCGGCAAGCGTCATCGCCTCGACCTGGTCGTGGGTGACGTAGATCACCGTCGATTGGACCTTTGCATGCAGCTTCTTGATCTCGGTGCGCATCTGCGTGCGAAGCTTGGCATCGAGATTGGAAAGCGGCTCGTCGAACAGGAAGACATCGGGGTCACGCACGATGGCGCGGCCCATGGCGACGCGCTGGCGTTGCCCGCCGGAGAGTTGCGACGGGCGGCGGTCGAGCAAAGTATCGAGCCCGAGGATGGCTGAAGCCTCGGCGACACGGCGGTCCATATCCTCCTTGGCGGCACCGGCGATCTTCAGCGAGAAGCCGAGATTTTCGCGCACCGTCATATGCGGGTAGAGCGCATAGGACTGGAACACCATCGAGATGTTGCGCGAGCGCGGCGGCAGGTCGTTGACGACGCGCCCGCCGATCTCGATCGAGCCGGCGCTGATCTCTTCCAGCCCGGCGATCATGCGCAACGTCGTCGACTTGCCGCAGCCTGACGGGCCGACCAGCGCGATGAATTCGCGGTCGGTGATGTCGAGGTCGATGCCATGCACGATCTGGATATTGCCGTAGCGCTTGGTCAGCTTTTTGAGGGAAACCGTTGCCATTGGATCAGCCTTTCACCGCGCCGGAGGTCAGGCCGCCGACAAGGTGTTTCTGGACGATGAAAGTAAGGGTGAGCGCCGGGATGATCATCACAACGGCGAGCGCGCACATGCCGCGCCAGTCGATGGTGAACTCGGCCGTGTAGTCGAGCAGGCCGACCGGCAGCGTCTTGGCGCTGACCGAGCGGGTCAGTTGGGAAGCCAGCGCGAACTCGTTCCAGCAGGTCAGGAAGGCGAAGATCGCCGCCGACGCAATGCCCGGTCCGGCGAGTGGGAATTCCACCTGCCAGAAGGCCTGCCAGCGCGTGCAGCCGTCGATCTGCGCTGCTTCCGCGAGGTCCTTCGGCACCTGGCGGAAGAAGCCGTCGATCAGCCAGATGGTGAAAGGCACATTGAGTGCGACATAGGCGAGGATCAGCCCGAAATGCGTGTCGATGATGCCGAGCCGCACATAGAGGAAGAACAGCGGCAGCGACAGCGCGATGCCCGGCACCGTGCGCGTCAGCATCAGGCCGAGGAAGACACTCGACTTGCCGCGGAAGCGGTAGCGCGCGAAGGCATAGCCACCGGCCATGCCGATGGCGACCGCGATAACCGTCGAGGTCACCGAGATGATCAGCGAGTTGCGGAAATATTCGATGACCGGAATGCCGCCCTTGCCGATGCCCGAGAACATCGCGACATAGGCATCGAACGAAATGTCCTGCGGGATCCACACCGGCGGCTTGGCCATGATCTCGACCGTCGGCCGCAGCGACGACAGCACGATCCAGAGGCCGGGCAGGCAGATCGTCAGCATCGCCAGGAACAGGCCGATACGATAGACGATATCAAGCAGCCGGCGCTTGAGGCGGGCGGAAGAATTCTCGTCCATCTTCACCACTCGGCACCGATCTGCGTGCGCGCCGCGGCGAGCTTGTTGAAGAAGTAGACTGTGAAGGCGATCGACAGCAGGATCGAGAAATAGGCCATGGCGTTGGCCATTCCCATGCGTCCGTCGCTATAGGCGGTGCGCGCCACCAGCGTCCAAAGCAGTTCGGTGCGGCCGGCCGGCCCGCCATCGGTCATGATCTTGACGATGTCATAGGCGCGCGCCACGTCGAGCGAGCGAATGGTCATGGCGATGTAGGCGAAGGGCATGACGAACGGCCACGTCACATAGCGGAATGTCTGCCACGGCGTGCAGCCATCGACGCGAGCCGCCTCGATTGGTTCCTTGGGCATGGCGAGCAGCCCCGCCAAGATCAGGATGGCGAAGATCGCCGTCGACGACCAGATCTCGGCGGCTGAAATGGCGATGAAGGCGAGATGGCCCTCGATCAGCCACGGGATGGCGTCGCTGGTGATGCCGAGCGACTGCAGCGCGTTGTTCACCAGGCCGATATTGTCGTTGAACATGAACTTGAACTGAAAGCCGACGAGGATCGGCGAGAACATCATCGGAAACATCATCAGCGTGCGCAGGATGCGCTGGCCGCGTGTCGCCTTCTCGACCAGCATGGCGAGGCCGAGGCCAAGCAGCATTTCAAGATTGAGCGCGATCGTCAGCAGCAGAACCGTGCGCCCGAACGCCCACCAGAAATCGATATTGGCCAGGATCGAAAGATAGTTCCGCAAGCCGATGAAGACGAAAAACGTCTCGGGCTTGGTCAGCCGGAAAGGCGTGAAGCTGGAATAGAGCGAGAGAAGCAACGGCACCACCACGACCGCCGCCAGCACGATGAACGCCGGAAGCAGCAGCAGGAATGGTGCGGATGGCTTGAAGCCCTTCATCGGGGTCCTTTGGTATCTGGCATGCAATTTTGGGGCCGGGGCCTGACCGGTGAATGGACAGCACCGGCAAGGCGCGATCGCCTCCCCCATTGACAAATGGGGGAGGCGGTCTTGGGAACAATGCCTAGAGTTTGCCGGCGTCCTGCAGGATCTGCGTCGCCTTGGCGGCGGCTTCATCCAGTGCCTGCTTGGAGGTCTTGTCGCCGAGGATAGCGGCCTGCAACTCGGGATAGACGGCGTTCGAGATCTCGATCCACTCAGGCGTCTGCGGCACGGCAAAAGCGTGCTTGGCTTCTTCCTGGAAAGCCGACAGAACCTCCTTCTTGTAAGGATCGTTCGCGGCCTGCTGCAGGTCCCAATCCCAGACTGCGGTGCGCGTTGGCAGCGGGCCGGCGGCGGCCTCGAGCTTCTGGCTGTCCTCGTTGGTCAGCCACCACACGAGCGACGCGGCGGCCTCCTTGTTCGGGCAATTCTCGGTCACCGAGAAACCGTGGAAGCCCGACCAGCCGGTGCGCACTCCAGCTGAGCCTTTCGGCGCGACCTTGACGCCGACGTTGCCGGCGACCTTCGACGACTTCGGGTCGTTGAAGAAGCCGGCCCAGCCCGGCCAGTCCAGATTGATGGCGACGGTGCCCGAAGCAAAGCCCTGGCCGAGATCGTCCCAGAGGTAGTTGGTGGTTCCGGCCGGCACGGCCTTGGCCTTGTAGAGGTTGACGAACCAGTCGAGCGCCCGGATGCCGGCCTCGGAATTGAAGACCGGCTTGCCGTCCTTGTCGAGATATTCGCCGCCCTCGGCGACGACCATTTCGTAGAAGCGGCCGTTGATCGCCTCTTCCTTGCCGGCGAACTGGGTGCCGTAGAAATTGGGTGGGTTGGCGAAGAATTCGGCCTGGTCGGTGACTTCCTTCCATGTGTCCGGTGGCACCAGGTCGTAGCCGTATTTGGCCTTGAATTTGGTCTTGTTGTCGGCGTTTTCGTACAGGCTCTTCTGGTAGTAGAGCGCCGAAACGTCGAACTGCGCACGCGGCAGCATCTCCAGCTTGCCGTCGATGGTTGCCGCCTTGATCGTCGACGGCACGAAGCCGTCGATCTCCGATTTCGGCAGGAGCTTGCTGAGATCGGTGTAGAGGCCGGTGTACTGCGGCGCGAAGGAGGAATGGTTCCAGCCGACGCACCAGTTGGTGCTGCCCGAGGCGATGTCGGACTTCAATTCCTTGTCGATATCGAAGCCGTTCTTCTTGGTCAGGATATTGACCTTGGCGCCGGTCGCCTTCTCCCATTCCGGGATGCGCTCGTAGAGCTTTTCATATTGCTGGCCGCCGATCAGCTTTACGTCGACGGTCACGCCTTCGAACTTGCCGGGCAGGTCGCCGGCAAGGGCAGCACCCGCGCCAAATGCGAGTGCCAATGCGCCGGCGGACCCGCCGGAAAGCAGTCTGTTCATCGATATCCTCCCTTGGTGCGCCTCAGCGGCGACCGCAACTCGTCTGATGACAAGAAGTCCTACATTCATATACAAACAAAACATTCATGGATACGTCAAGGCGAAATTTGTTTCCGCCAGCCGCGTTCCTGCGTATATGAAGAGCTGAATTCACTGGAGGGACGAGGCATGGACGACAGCGAAGACGAGCGCTACCGCGCGCCGGCGCTCGACAAGGGGCTCGACATCCTCGAACTGCTGGCTGGCGTCGACGGCGGCCTGACGCAGGCGGAAATCGCCAAGAAACTCGACCGCAGCCCCAATGAATTTTATCGCATGCTGGACCGGCTGGTGCGGCGTGGCTACGTCACGCGGCTGGACGGCGACCGCTATTCGCTGACGCTCAAGCTGTTTGGCCTGGCGCAATTGCACGCGCCGGTGCGGCGGCTGGTTTCCTATGCGACGCCGCTGATGCGCGAGTTGGCCGAGACCTCGCAGCAAGCCAACCAACTCGTTGTTTTTGATCGCGGTTCCGCTGTCGTGATCGGCCAGCAGGAGGCGCCGAACTACTGGGGGATTTCGATCCGTGTCGGCTCCCACATCAGCCTGTTCGACACCGGTTCAGGCCACGTCCTGCTCGCCTTCCGTTCGCCGGAAGAGCGGCAGATGATGATCTCGGAGCATGTCCGCAGCACCGACAAGACCGCGCAGCCGGCCGAGTTCTTCGCCCGTCTCGACCAGATCCGCGACCGCGGCTACGAGATGATGGCTTCCATGCAGACCGCAGGTGTCTTCAACCTCTCGGCCCCGGTGCGCGGTTCCGACGGCAAGGCCATAGCGGCGCTGTCGATCCCCTACATCACCGTGGTCAACGCGCCGTCAGCGCCCGATATCACCCGGACCATCGAGTTGTTGCTGGCAACCTGCGAAAAGCTGTCGCACCTGGCCGGGTCGGCCGTCGGTTCATCGGCATGAATTCTTATTTGAATGAAGAATTCCCCCGTGAGATAATCTGAGAAAGCCAGCGGAGGAGCATCGTCATGATCATCGATACCCATTTGCATCTCATCGATCGCTCGGTGCTGCGCTATCCCTGGCTGGCCGGCGAGCCGGCACTGAACCGCGATTTCTCCTATGAGGAATATGCGGTGGAGGCCCAACGTGTAGGCATCGGGTGCGTGCTGCATATGGAGGTGGATGTCGACCCGGCTGACATCGAGGCGGAAACCGCCCGTGTCGAGGGCCTGTCGCGGCAAGCGGGCAGCATGCTCATCGGAGCCATTGCATCTTGCCGTCCCGAGGAGGCGGATTTCCCTGCCTATCTTGAACGCCAGCGGGCAAATCCCTTCGTCAAAGGCTTTCGCCGTGTCCTCCACGTCGTGCCGGACCATCTTTCGGAAGGGGCATTGTTTCGTGACAATATCAAGCGGCTTGGCGGCACTGGCCTGACCTTCGACCTCGTCGTGCTGCCGCACCAGATTCCCAAGGCGATGGCGCTCGCCGATTTGGCTCCCGATGTCCAGTTCGTGCTCGATCATTGCGGTGTCCCCGACATCAAGGGCAACGCAGAGCATCCCTGGCGTGAACACATGAGCGAGATCGCGCGGCGTCCGAACGTCGTGGCCAAGGTCTCCGGCGTGGTCGCCTATGCAGACTCCGGCAGTTGGACGGTCGAGACACTGCGGCCTTACGTCGAACACACCATCAATTCATTCGGCTGGGACCGTGTTGTCTGGGGCAGCGACTGGCCGGTCTGTACGCTTGGCGGTGGTCTCTCGACCTGGGTGGCGGCGACACATGCACTGCTTGCCGGCTGCAGTGTCTCGGAACGCGACAAGCTGTTGTCGGGAAACGCCCGCAAGCTGTGGCGGTTGAAGTAAGGATCCAGTTCAGGTCCCCTCAGGTGGCAGCCTGTGCACTGGCCCGGAACAGGTTGATGAGATCGGCGACGACCTGACCGGCCGGGTCGCCGGAAGTCAAACCGGAATTGATGCGGTCGGATGCCGCCTGCTGGAACGCCATGTAGCCGTCACGGCGCGGCCGCACCCAGGCGCCTTCCAGCGTCGCGCGCGTGTCCCGATAGAAGTCACCGGTCGCTTCATTGACCGTCTGGTCTCCCCAGGCAGCCGCATGGCCCGGCTGGCCGCCAGCGGCGGCATAGATGCCGCGCTGGACATCGCCGCTGGCGATCCAGTAGGCGAAGTCGATCGCGGCGTCTTTCGCCTTGGAAAAGGCCGAGACCGCAATGCCTGTGCCGCCGAGCGCCGAGCCGATCGGGCCATTGGAACCAATGACCGGGATATCGGCAAAGGCCAGCCTGTTCGAGCGAAAACCCGACGCCGCATAAGAGACATAGCTATAGATCAGTGGCGCGCAGACAATGCGGGAACCGGCCTCGGCCATGCGCTCCGAGACGGCGATCGGATCCATGTCGAAGCAGGTGGGGTCGACCAGCGCCGCGATCTCTCGCATCCTCTCGAAGACTTCGCAGCCCATCTCGACGTCGATAAGATCGCCCGACGGATCGGTCGCGCAGGGATGCCCGAGATTGCCGGCCAGCGTGTAGAATGTCATCAGGCAATGCGGTGGCCGCAGTGGCAGCAACACGCGGCCCTGCCGGGCGACAGCGAGCATCTCGCTCCACGTCGCTGCCGGCGCATCGAGCGCGTCCGGCCGCCAGGCCTGCACCTGCGCCGCCGCGTCGATCGGAAACGCCCATTGCCGGCCTTGCCAGGTGTAACTCGGATAGGACTGGCCGACGCTGCCCGAGGCAAGCGCGGCGCGCTGCGCCTCGCGGCCGGTGACGTCGAGAGGCTCAAGACAGCGCTCCGCCGTGATCTGGCCGACATGCGGATGGTCGATGACGATCAAATCATAGGCGCGCGCCAGCTCCTCGACCGGATAGGATTCGAAATCCTGCAGAGAACGCTTGTCCCACTCGATTGCAACGCCGGTTTTCTGCTCCCACAGAGATGAACACGCGATCATCGGATCATAGCCGCGCGGGTGGCTCCAGGTCATGCCCCTGAGTGTGGGCTTAAGGAAGCGCGTGCTCACAGGCCGAACTCCTCGCGGATTTTCGCACTGTGCTCGCCGATGCGCGGCGCCGCGCGGTCGACCTTGGCTCTGATTCCATCAACCCTGAGCGGTGAACTGGTGGTCAGGATCGAGACATCATCCTCACGCGTCACCGTCTGCAGCATGTCGAGCGACTGGAAACCCTGGCTTGCCAGCATCTCCGGCCAGTTCAACACCTTGGCGCACCAGATATCGGCCGGCTCCAGGATTTCGAGCCATTCGTCGATGGTCTTGGTGGCGATCCTCTGGGCGATGATCGCCTTGATATCGTCGCGCGCGGTGAACCAGGATGCCGGCTTGTCGCGATAAGGGGCCAACTCGCTGAGCGACAAGAGGTCGGCGAGCTTGGGGATAGGCGTCATGGCGATGGCGAGATATCCGTCCTTGGCCGGATAGACGCCATAAGGCGCGGAGAGATAGGCATGCGCGCTGCGGAAACTTGAGCGCCTGGGCAGGCGACGACCGTCATTGAGATGCGTGGTCAGCACCTCGAACTGGAAGTCGACCAGCGCTTCCAAAAGGCTGGTCTCAATATGGCTTCCCTGACCGGTGATGCCGCGCCGCACCAGTGCGGCCAGGATGCCTTGCGCGCAGGCCGCACCCGCCAGCATGTCGCCGATGGCGAGCCCGAACGGCACCGGCCCCTGGTCTTCGTCGCCATTCAGCCACATCACGCCGGAGCGCGATTGCGCCAGAAGATCCTGGCCCGGGCGCTTCACCCACGGACCCTCCTCGCCATAGCCGCTGATCGAGGCATAGACCAGGCGTGGGTTGATCTGGCGGACGGCCTCGTAGTCGAGGCCAAGGCGTTCGATGACACCGGGCCGGAAATTCTGGATCAGCACATCGGCCTTGGCCAGCAGCCCGCGCAATACCTTGAGGTCCGCCTCCTTCTTCAAATCGATGGCGAGGCTTTCCTTGGCCCGGTTGATGGCATGGAAGATCGTCGAATCGCCGCCGATCTCGGTGTCGCTGAGATAGAGCCGGCGCGACAGATCGCCTCCGTCAGGACGCTCGACCTTGATGACGCGGGCGCCGAGATCGAGCAGCCTGAGCGAGCAGTACGGCCCGGACAGGAATTGGCTCATGTCGACGACGACGAGGCCGGCCAGCGGCAATTCGGCTGCTGCCGGCATCTCTATTTCTCCGTCTTGCCGACGAAATCGGCAGGGTTGCGGTACTTCACCGTCTGCAGATGCTCGCAATAGAGCACCAGCTCGCCTTCGCCCTTGAACACCTCGTAGCTGGCGCGGATCAGCCCCATCTCCTTATAGCGGGGCTTCTTGTCGAGGTTGGAACGGATCGAATAGATCGTGTCGCCGATGAAGACGGGCTTTATGAAGCGGAGCTTGTCATAGCCATAGGAGAAGGCGTTGACGCAGTTGGTGGCGACCAGCCCCAGCCCGGCCGAAAAGACGAACGCGCCGGCGATCAGCCTCTTGCCGAAAATGCCATCGCTCTCGGCGAACATCTGGTCCTGCACGTAAGGGTGGATGTCGAGCACCAGCGTGTTGAAGAGGTGGCTGTCGCCTTCCGCCATGGTGCGTCGCAACGAACGGATCTTATGGCCGACGGGCCAATCTTCGTAGAACCAGTTCTCGGCGTTCCACACCGGTAGCGCGGCATGATCGGCAGGCATATTCCCAGGGTGCGTCGAGGCAACGCCGACGGTTGGCGCGAAATCGTTCATGGCTCAATCCACCGGTCTCGCGAGAGCGCCCAGGTGATCATTCGAGCACGCATCGAAGTGCCTGATTGCACGATGTCTCCTCCCCGCCAATCTTCTTTTGTAAATACTATTTTCACATATGGGGCTATGTTGCAAGCGAGGACAGGCGAAATTTTGGCCGGTTTTGCGCGCGGAAGCGCGGGCAGGGCAGGAGCAAATCATGCGCGGTGCCTGGAATGGCCTGTCTGGTGTTTGTCGGCAACCTGAACCGGAAGGCGCCTTATTTTCAGGGCGCCGGCGGTGCTGTCTCCGCCATCGAGATCACACGCCGATGTCCGTCAAGATCGTGGCTTGATCGCCAGTAAACTCGCCAGGCTCAAGCCTCTTGTATCGCCGAGAGCTTCCAGTTCGAGCCGCTCTGACGCGTGAACGTCCACAACTCGGTCGTCTCGGTGGGGTGGCCCTCGTCGCCCCCGACGACCTTGCCGCTCGCCCGTTCGCGCATCACGTCGCGCGACTCATAACGCAATGCGGCGGTGGCGTAGTCGCGGTCATCCTCGCGCCAGCTTTCCGCGATGTCGGCCTGCAGCAGAGTGACATCGGAGACTTCGTTCCTGAGACCTTTCTGGGCATTGTCGGCCAGTTCTTCCGACAGATAGGACACCATCTCGGGCGTCACCGACCGGCGCAATGCGGCATGGTCTTCGCGGCCGAATGCTTCCTGGACCTCGGTCAACAACTGCTGGAAGGCGTCGAGGTCGGTCTGGGCCAGCGTGATCTCCTCGGAGCGGGTGGCCTCATGGTCTCCGTTCGAACCGCCGCCAAAGCCAGGAATGGTGAAGGAGCCCGCGGTTCCGGTCTCCTGCTGTGCCGTTGCGCGGTTCTCAAACCGCGAAGCCTGGGCATTGCCTATGCCGGCGAGCGCGGGCGCGGGGCCACGCGCGGATTGCGACCGGAAGAACCTGATGGCCAGCATGATCGCGCCACCGATGAGCAGGGCCTGGAGCAGGAATCCGAACATGCCGGCGAGGCCACCGAAACCTTGGCCCACGAGCAGTCCGATCAGGCCGCCGAGCAGCAGGCCGCGCATCATCGTTCCGCCGAAGCCGCTCATGAAGCCGGGTCTCTGCGGGCCGGCCTGCGGCTGCCGGGCTGCATTGTTCACGCCGGTGTTGGGTGTCATCGAACGCTCGACCGGCGCGGTCGGCGCCGGCGCGGTCCGGGTCGGCGGTGCCGACTGGAAGGTGCGCGTGCCACGACTGCCGAAGCTGCCGCCGCGCCGCGCCTCGGCATGATCGATCGCGACCATGGAGAAGGCGAGGAACAGGCCGGCAAAGAGGGTAGCGATTCGGCTTGTGCGGGAAATCATCTGATAGAACCTTATCGATGTCGTTTCGGAAAATTTCAGCAAGGCGCTGGCCCGGGTCGCGGGCGTCACAAGGGTCAGTCGAACAGCTCTTCGAAGAATGACTTCTTTCGCTTCGGATAGCGTTGGCCATGCGAGCGGGAATAGTCGTCATCGCGGTCCCGGCTGTGTTGCGGCTGGGCAAATGGCGCGGGCTGCGCTTGCGGCGCGGGCGACGCATCCCTGCCGGAACGTTCGATGATCTTGTCGAGTTCGCCACGATCAAGCCAGACGCCGCGGCACTGCGGACAGTAGTCGATCTCGATCCCCTGGCGTTCGCTCATCACGAGGGCGACGCGGCAGGAGGGGCAAACCATACCAAGGAGAGATGATGTCATCAGGGGCTCCTAACCAGAAAGGAATGAGCCCGCTCGACCGAAAGGAATGGAAACGGGCCCGTTGAAGCGGTCCGACATCACGGTCGCGAGAAGCGACAGTCAGAGGGGCCCGGCCCGCATTCGGGATTTAGGAATGCGGGCCGGCCCCTTCAAGGGGCAATATTGCCGGCGAGAATGATTGCTGCTCAAACGGTGACGACGATCTTGCCGAACTGTTCGTTCGATTCGAGATGGCGATGCGCCTCGACGATCTGGTCGAATGGAAACGTTCTGTCGATGATCGGCCTCAGCGTGCCGTCCTCGAGGCCTCCGAGGATGAACGCCTTGGCAGCCTCCAACTTCTCCGGATTGCCGGTGATCTCGTGGACGAGATAGCCGCGCAACGTCAGCGTCTTGCCCAGTACCGCAGGCAACGGAAACGGCGTCGGGTCGCTGCTGAGGCCGCCATATTCGATCAGAATGCCGCCTTTCGACATGGCCGCGGTCAGCGGTTCGAAGATCGGGCCGCCGACTGCATCGAGCACGACGCGCACGCCATCCTGCCCAGCGATCCCACTCAGCCGCATGGCAAGATCTTCGTCTGCGAGGACCACGACTTCAGCCGCTCCGGCGTCAAGCAGGGCCTGTCTCTTTGCGGATGTCCGCGTCACCGCGATCGCTGTCGCGCCAACCCTGTTGGCGATCTGGATCGCGGCAAGTCCGACGCTGCTCGAGGCCGCGGTGATGACAACGGCATCTCCACTGTTCAACCTGGCGATATCGATCAGGGCGCCGTAGGCAGTGAGGTACTGCATCCAAACCGCCGCCGCGGTTTGCCAGTCGAGGGACGGCGGATGTTTGACGATGAGCCCGGCGGGGAAAGTGACAAGCTCACCGTAGGCCGGCCAGCGGACCATCGATTGCGGCGGGACGACACTGACCGCGTCACCGGGCGCCAGCCCTGTCACGCCTTCGCCAATTGCCTCGATGACGCCTGCCGCTTCCAGCCCAAGTCCGGAAGGGAGGGCGGGTGTCTCGATATAGCTGCCCGCGCGCAGCAGCGCCTCGGCGCGGTTGAGGCCGAATGCCCTGACGCGGATCTGAACCTCGCCCTGGCCCGGTGGGGGCAGGTCGACCTTCTCGATGCGCAGGACCTCGGGGCCACCATGCTGGTGAAAGCGGACTACACGGGTCATTCGGCCAACTCCAAATTATCTGAACCGAATGAGCTATGATGCGAAGCCTCTTGGCGATAAATGGCTAATCAGATTGTACAGTAGAAACCAGGAGTTTCGAATATGGATAGGCTTGAAAGCATGGCCGTGTTCGTCAGGGCGGTTGATCTCGGCTCGTTCGCGGCGGCGGCCACTGCGCTCGATCTATCTGGACCGATGGTCGGCAAGCATGTCCGGTTTCTTGAGGACAGACTTGGCGTGCGTCTTATCAACCGGACCACGCGCCGCCAGAGCCTGACCGATTTCGGCCGCGCCTACTATGAGCGGTGCCGCCTGGTGCTGGCCGAGGCCGAGGCCGCCGATGCACTCGCCGCCGACCAACTCTCGGAACCGCGCGGAAAATTGCGCGTCACCATGCCGGCGCATTTCGGCCGCCACTGCGTGACTCCCGTATTGCTGCAACTGGCGCGGCGGCATCCGATGCTGGAGCTCGACCTCTCGCTCAGCGACCGCTTTGCCGATCTTGCCGAGGATGGCTACGACCTCGCCATCCGGACCGGTGAGCTGGACGACAAGGCCGGCGTGATCGCGCGCCGTGTTGCACGCCAGGACATGGTCGTCTGTGCCGCGCCTTCCTATCTGGAAATTCATGGCGAACCACGGCGGATCGAAGACCTCGCCGATCATCAGGCGATTGTCTATCGCCGGCTCGGCATGATCATTCAGCCCTGGCTGTTCGCGCGCGAGGGACAAGCCGCGCTCGAGTTCGTCCCAAACGGCCGGCTGCGGCTCGACGATCTCGATGCCATCGCCGATGCCGCTGTCGGCGGCATGGGGCTGGCGTGGTTGCCTTACTGGTTGGCTCGCCAGCGCATCCAGGCCGGGGCGCTGGTCGAGCTGTTGCCGGATCAGCCACGCTATCCCTACGACTGTCATGCACTCTGGCTGCAGACGCCGCATCTGCCGCTCAAGGTCCGGCTGGCCGTCGACGCATTGGCGGCGGCCTTGCCGAAAATGATGGCATGATCGCCAGCAGACGACTTGCGCTCTTTGAGGTGTCGCGTTCCGGTGCCATATGAAGATGGCTGACCAAATGCGCGCATCGCAGGAGAGACGGTTCATGACCAAGGGTTCGGATCTGTTCGTGGCGGCCCTCGAGAATGAAGGGGTCGATCGGATCTTCGGCATTCCGGGCGAAGAAAATCTCGACATCGTCGAATCCATCCGCCGCTCGTCGATCCAGCTGATCCTGACGCGCCACGAGCAGGCGGCCGCCTTCATGGCCGCCACCTATGGCAGGCTCACCGGCAAGGCGGGAGTGTGCATCACCACGCTCGGCCCCGGCGCGCTCAACCTGACGACCGGCTCGGCCTATGCGCTGCTCGGTGCGATGCCCATGATCATGATCACCGGCCAGAAGGGCATCCTGTCGTCCAGGCAGGCGCGCTTCCAGATCGTCGACATCGTCGCGGCGATGAAGCCGCTGACCAAGCTGTCGCGCCAGATCGTCTCGCCGAAGATGATCCCGTCGCTGGTGCGCGAAGCCTTCCGCGTTGCCCAGGAGGAGCGCCCCGGCCCCGTGCACCTGGAACTGCCGGAAGACATCGCGGCGGCCGAGTGCGATCCGATTGCGTTGGTGCCGACGCATCCGGTCGAGTTGCCCCTGGCCAGCGCTGGCGCGCTCGATCGCGCCGCCCGCATGATCATCGAGGCCAAGCGTCCGCTGCTGATGTTCGGCGCCGCGGCGTCACGGCCGCGCGTGACCCCCGACGTCGCCCAGTTCGTGCTGCGCACGCGGATTCCCTATTTCACCACGCAGATGGGCAAGGGCACCGTGCCCGGCGGCACCGAGCTTTACATGGGAACGGCGGCTCTTTCGGAGCGCGACTATGTCCACGAGGCCATCGAACAGGCCGATCTGATCATCACCGTTGGCCACGATACGGTCGAGAAGCCGCCCTTCATCATGGGCGCGAAGGGACCGAAGGTTATTCATGTCGGCTACCAGTCGGCTGATGTCGAGCAGGTCTATTTCCCGCAAGCCGAGATCGTCGGCGACCTCGGCCCGTCGCTGGCGCTGCTGGCCGACCGCATCGAAGGCAAGATCCCCAACGCGCAGGCGCTGCTGCCGCTGCGCGAAGGCATTTTGAGCCGCATCGCCGCGCGCGCCACCGAAGACCGCTTCACGCCGCAGCGCATCGTGCACGACGTGCGTGCCGTGATGCCGGCCGACGGCATCCTCGCGCTGGACAACGGCATGTACAAGATCTGGTTCGCGCGCAACTACCGCACGCGCATGGCAAACACGCTGTTGCTCGACAACGCGCTGGCCACAATGGGCGCCGGGCTGCCGTCGGCGATGATGGCGGCGCTGCTCTATCCCCAGCGCCGTGTCATGGCCATTTGCGGCGATGGCGGCTTCATGATGAACAGCCAGGAACTGGAGACGGCTGTCAGGCTCAAGCTCAACCTCGTCGTCCTGCTGCTGGAAGACCATGCGTATGGCATGATCCGCTGGAAGCAGGCGGTCGACGAATTTCCGGATTTCGGCATGACCTTCGGCAATCCCGATTTCGTTAGATACGCCGAGGCCTATGGCGCCAAAGGGACCAGGGTCGGCGCCATCGCCGAGTTGCGGCCGGCGCTGGAACAGGCCTTCACCGGCGGCGGCGTGCATCTCGTCGTCGTGCCCATCGACTATTCCGAAAACACCAGGGTACTTGTCGACGAATTGCGCGAACGGCTGCCGGCGCCGCAGGCGACCTGACGGAGATGCTACTCAGGGCTTGCCTGCTCGCCGCCGTGCGACGTTCTCGCCCTGGGCGCCCTGTTCCATATCGAGCAGCGGAATCTGCGGCGCTGCATCGCGCGGCAAGGTTCCCTTTATCCGGGGATCGTCGATGATCTCAAACCCGGTCGCGAAGGGCACGAACCCGCATGCGCCGTAGAAGCCGATGACGCTCTGATGATCGAAGCTGCTGGTGTGCAACCAGATGCGGCTCGGGTTCAGGCGCCAAGCCAGGTCGAGCGCGCCGGCCATCAGCCGCTTGCCGAAACCGCGGCCGGTCAGGGACGGGAACAGGCCGAAATAAGTGATCTCGATCTCGTTGCTGTCGGCGACGAAGAATTCCGCCATGCCGATGTGAGCGCCGGTTTCATCGTGGCCATAATAGAGGTGCTGACGCGGATCGGCGAAGTGAGCCATTATCTCGGCGTCGGACATTTCGGACACGCGGTCCCACAGCCAGGGCGCGCCGATTTCGAGGAAGATCGCCCGATACGAGGCGCAGTCGGGTGTCGTGATCCGTTTCATGGCGAGCGGCCGCGCCAGACCGGGCAGGGGAGCGCGCGCCTCCATCCAGGTCACCGCATTGGCGAGCTTGCCGGCCGGCAGACGCCGGTAGCCGACGGTGAGATCGGTGATTTCGGCCGGCATCGCATCTTCGGTGATCAAAGCTTGTCCTCGGTTCGTGTGTCCGATAGCAGTATCGGCTAGCATCGGCGGATGCCAACCGTCCATAGCCGACGGCGCCGTTGGATGGATTTCGCCGCCGCCGCTCTTGCATTTCGCGAGACTTTTCGAATGGCGGGTCAAATCCCGGTTAGAGGCAAAATCGGCAGCATCTGGTCCAAAGTGATGGGGAATTCGCGGACCCGAAAGCCGGTCGCATTGTAGACCGCGTTGGCGACCGCAGCCCCGGCGCCGCAAACGCCGAGTTCGCCGAGCCCCTTGCTTCCCAGCGGATTGGCCTTGTCGTCATGCTCTTCCAAGAAGATGACCTCCATGTCGGGGACATCGGCGTTGACCGCGACGTGATACTCGGCGAGGTCGTGATTGACGAAGTGCCCGTGGCGGGGATCGAGCACAGTTTTCTCCATCAGCGCCGCGCCGATGCCCCAGGTCATGCCGCCGATGATCTGCGAACGGGCGGTCTTCGGATTGAGGATGCGTCCGGCGCCGATAACCGAGAGCAAACGGCGCATTCGGATTTCTCCCGTATCACAATCGACCGCGACCTCGGCGAAGTGCGCGCCGTAGGAGTGCTGGGAATACGCTTTGTAGCCGTCGGTTTCGCTGGCGGGTCCAACCGAGCCTTCGGCCTCGAACCCCAAAGGGGCGATCCGGCGAACGAGATCGGCGAGCCGCTCCGAACGACCGCCTATCCTGAGCTCTCCGCCTGCGAAACGCGTATCGTCCGTATTTGCGCGGTAAAACGGTGAGCTTTCATTCGTCAGTGCCGTTTCCAGGATATGCTCCTTGAGCGCGGTACACGCATGATAAAGCGCCGAGCCGGCGCTCGCCGCACCCCATGAGCCGCCCGAACCGGCGGTGCGGGGGAACCTGCTGTCGCCGAGTTCCACCTTGATGGACGACATCGGCACGCCGAGGCTCTCGGCCGCGATCTGGGTTAGGATCGTATAGGTTCCGGTCCCGATGTCGGTCATGTCGAGCCGGGCCGTCACCTGTCCGTTTGCATCGAGTGTGACCTGTGCCCTCGACGCACCGATAAAGTTCGGCCGGATCGCCGCGGCCATGCCGTAGCCGATCAGGTTGCGTCCTTCGCGGGTACTTCCCGGCGCCGGCTTCCGGTGCCCCCAGCCGAAGCGGTGCGCGCCCTCTTTCATGCAGGCGACAAGGTTGCGGGTCGAAAACGGCACCCGGCGCTCCGGATCCTCTACTGGTTCGTTGCGGATCCTCAGTTCGATCGGATCGAGGCCGAGGCGTTCGGCGAGTTCGTCGACGGCGCATTCGAAGGCCAGCATGCCCGGCGCCTCGCCGGGCGAGCGCATCCACTCACCGCGATTGAGGTCGACGGAGACGAGCCGGTGGCGCGTCAGTCGGTTTGGAGCCGCGTAGAGTGAGCGTGCGAAGACCGCCGTCTGCTCGCAATACTCCTCGAAGCGGGACGTCGCCGAATAGACATCGTGCCCGATCGCCGCAAGCCGCCCGTCAGGGTTCGCACCGAGCCTTACCTGCTGGATCATCTCCGCACGGTGGCCGGCGTTAGCGAACATCTGCTGCCTAGTCAGCGCGATCTTCACCGGGCGCTCGAGGATCCGCGCGGCGAGCGCCGCCAGAACCGTATCGGCATGTATGATAAGCTTGGAGCCGAAGCCGCCGCCGATGTATGGGCTCACGATGCGCACGCGTTCGGGCGAGATGTTGAGCGTATTGGCGATGCCGGCCCGGAAGTTCGCGAGCGTCTGGGCCGCAGTATAAATCGTTACCTCGTCGCCGGACCAGATCGCCAGCGTAGCGTGAGGTTCCATTGGGTTGTGATGCTCGAAGGGCGTTCGGTAGGTCGCATCGATCTTCACGGAAGCGGCGGCAAAGGCGCCCTCGAAGTCGCCGACGGCGCTGTCTGTCTCAAAGCCAGCATTGGTCCGTCTGGGTGTGTAGGCCTCGGTCAGACGCTCCTTCAGGTCGAAGATGCCCGCTTCTCGCTCGTAGTGGACCCTGATGAGCCCTACGGCGGCGCGCGCCGCCTCGAATGTCTCGGCCACAACAAGGGCGACCGGCTCGTCGTAGTAGCGCACCCGGTCGGTCGCGAGCATGGGCCGAGCACGGGTGAAAACCTCGGGCACCGTCGGCGTGACCGGCGGGCCGAACACCGGCAGGGGCGGCGCATTCCGGTGGGTCATCACATGCAGGACGCCCGGTGCCTGCTCGGCATCTGTCGTGTCGATCTCCACGATGCGACCCTTGGCGATCGCAGCGCCGAGGATATACCCATAGGCGGTGGCTTCGCCCGCCGCATGCTCATAGGCATAGGTTGCCCGACCCATGACCTTGAGCGCACCATCGATGCGGTCGCTCGGCCGGCCGATAACGCTGCTGTTTGGAGAACTCCGCTCCGTCGCGTTGGTCGTAGTTTCAGTCATCTTGCCACCTCATGCGCCTTTGACGGCCACGGCGAGTGTGTGCCGCACCATTCGCTTCGCCAACGGAATCTTGAAATCATTATCGCCATGGCCCACCGCGCCGGCGAGGGCATCCTCGGCGGCCTCCGCATAGGCATGGTCGGAAGCAGCCGCGCCGACGAGTGCACTTTCAGCCTTCGCTGCACGCCACGGCTTCGGAGCGACGCCGCCCATGGCGATCCGCGCGCTCCGAACGCGCTCGCCGGAGACCTCGACGATCGCCGCGACCGATACCAGCGCGAACGCAAAGGAGGCACGATCGCGCACTTTGCGATAAAGTTGCCGGCCTGGAGACGGAGGTGGCAAGGTCACGGCAGTAATCATTTCGCCATGGCCGAGTGCCGTCTCCATATGCGGCGTTGTGCCCGGAAGCCGGTAAAGGTCGCCAATCGGTATAGTGCGGGTTTCGCCGCCGGGCGCGACGGTCTCGACTTGGGCATCGAGCGCAGCCATGGCGACCGCCATGTCCGAGGGATGGACCGCTATGCAGGCTTCGCTAGCACCGAGAACGGCGTGCATCCGGTTGAATCCCTGGAGTGCCGCACAGCCGGAACCAGGCTCGCGCTTGTTGCAGGGCATGTTGCGGTCATAGAAATAGTAGCAACGCGTTCGCTGCAGCAGGTTGCCGCCGGTAGAAGCCTTGTTGCGAATCTGGCCCGAGGCGCCTGCGAGAAGTGCCTGAGATAGGACCCGATAGCGTGACCTCACGCGCTGGTCGGCAGCAAGGTCGCTGTTGCGGACTTGCGCCCCGATGCGAAGGCCGCCATTCGGCCCGTCCTCGATCCGATCGAGCGGCAGCCGGCTGATGTCGACCAGATGCGCCGGCTTCTCGATCTCGAGCTTCATAAGATCGAGGAGGTTGGTGCCGCCGCTGATGAACTTCGCCTCCGGCCGGGCGGCTATTGCGGCGGCGGCCTCTCTCACGTCACGGGCACGCTCATAGGTGAAAGACTGCATGTTCAGGCGTCCTCTGCCACATCGCGGATCGCCGCGACAATGTTGGGATAAGCGGCGCAGCGGCAGATGTTGCCGCTCATGCGCTCGCGGATCTCGGCGTCAGTGAGCGCTACGGAAAGCGCTGTGATGTCGGCGCTGGCATGGCTTGGCCAGCCGGCTTCCACCTCGCCTAGCATTCCGACTGCCGAGCAGATCTGACCGGGGGTGCAATAGCCGCACTGGAAACCATCACGCGCGACGAATGCCGCCTGCATTGGACCCAGTTCATCGCCGTTAGCGAGGCCCTCAATGGTGGTGATCTCATCGTCTTCGTGCATGGCGGCGAGGGTCAGGCAGGAATTGATCCGCCTCCCGTTCACCAGAACGGTGCAGGCACCGCATTGGCCATGGTCGCAGCCCTTCTTGGAACCGACGAGGCCGAGATAATTGCGCAGCGCATCTAGCAGTGTCGTGCGCGGGTCAATTTCGACAGCGAATTCCTCTGCATTGATCCTCAACGACATCGGCATCGTCGGCACGGGCGTCACAGCGGAAACGGGCGTCGCGACGACCTCCGCCCGTTGGGCTTGGACGGGCACGCCGGCCGCCAGCAGCAAACCGGTCGCAGCCCCACCTTCCAGCACCGTTCGGCGCGTCGGCCAATTCTTCTTGCCAGTCTCGACCATGCAATGCTCTCCTCTTCGCTGCGGCAAAAGCCGAAAGCGGTCTCGCCGGGCTTTTGCTTCATTGGCGCGACTGACGTAGGGGAGAGCCAAGCCGGTTTCTTTCAAGAAACCGGGCACAATGTTAGGATTCCGGAGAAAAATGGGCCCGATAGACCCGAGGGGTCATTCCCCTCAGTCGTCCGAAGGTCGAGGTGAAATGGCTTTGGCTCGAGAAGCCGCAGTGGAATGCGATCACGCTTATTGGCAATTCGGATTCACGCAGCAGCGACTCCGCCCGCCGGACACGTTCCTCGATCACATAAGCATAGGGTGCGCGACCGGTCGTCGCCTTGAAGCGGCGCGCAAATGTGTCGGCCGCCATTCCTGCGATAGTCGCCAGATCGCTCAGCGAAATGTCGGACTTCATGTGTGCGTCTATATAATCCCTGACCCGAGCCAGCGTTCGGCGGCCGAGGCAGCCATGTGACGCAGTCGACGGTTGAGCGCGATCCATCGAAGCCACGCGGAGGCTGGCAAGGGCAACAAGATGCTCGACGTAAAGGGTGTCCGGCTTGTGGCCGAGCGCCATCTCGGCGCGAAGCGAACGTAAGAGCGCGCTGACAACGCCGTCGCTCTTGTTCACCAGGATTGGCAAATCGCTCAAGCATTCGGATCCGGGAATCCCACGATCTGGGTCAACCCACAACGCGGAATAGGAGAGGTCCACGTTGCGATAAAAGCCGAACCGCTCCGCGCCGGCGGGGACGAAAGTGAGGGCTCCTGGCCTGTCCTTCCCATCGTAGAGAGATTTTGCTTCGGAGCGGATAGATGTCCGGGAGGTGCCGCCTTCCTCGGTGAGCACAATGAGGTGATGAGGCGCTGTCCAGCGGAGTTCTGCCTCCTGGCAAGTCCACCGCCGACTGTCAAATACAACGGATGAATCGTCCCAAGAAGCCGTTTGCGGGGCCTCCGTGTTTTGATTGCTGGCCCGGATCAGTCCGTCACCAAGCAGCGGTCTGAATGACAAAGCGACATCCCTTCGTTTTGTCTCGCGCAGCCCTGTTGGTCTAAACGCTTTGCATCCGGACCCGCCGGTGACCTATGCGAACGCCCCTGCTACGTATGTGGGGCAGCCTGGCCCATTTTCCAGGTCGGCCGGGCTTAGGCTTGCCTCTTGAGCGACCGGCCTCCCTTCTAATGGCATATGAGATATGATACACCATTCGCGGGAAAGCGGAACATAATGCCTGAGCGGATTACGGATGAAGCCATTTTGCGGGCGGTCGACGATGGCTTCGACCGTCAACTTGCCTTTCTGGCCGATCTCGTGCGCTTTCCCTCGCAACGCGGTGAGGAACACCTCGCGCAATCCTTCATGGCAGCGGCCTATGAAGCCAATGGCTATGCGGTCGATATGTGGCGCGTCGACGTCGATGCGATTCGCGACCTGCCCGGATTTTCACCCGTCGCGGTTTCGTATGACGATGCCTTCAACGTCGTTGCCACCCACACGCCGAGAAATGCCACCGGTCGCTCGCTGATCCTCAACGGCCATATCGACGTGGTGCCGACGGGACCGCTCGACCGCTGGGTGCGCGACCCCTACGATCCCGTGATCGAGGACGGCTGGATGCATGGCCGCGGCGCCGGCGACATGAAGGCCGGCCTGTCGGCTTGTCTCTATGCCCTGGCCGCCTTGCGCGGCCTTGGCTACCAGCCGGCGGCGAAAGTGTTCCTGCAGTCGGTGGTCGAGGAGGAGTGCACCGGCAACGGCGCGCTCGCTTGCCTGCAGCGCGGCTACCGCGCCGATGCCGCCTTCATTCCTGAGCCGCTGGAGCCAAGGCTGATGCGGGCGCAGGTCGGGCCGATCTGGTTCAGGGTCGAGGTCGACGGCGATCCGCAGCACGCGTCGGGCGCTTTCTCGCCGGGCGCCAACGCCATCGAAAAGGCCTTCCTCATCATCCAGGCGCTGAAGCAGCTCGAAATCGTCTGGAACGCGAGAAAAGTCGATGACAAGCATTTCTGCGATCATCCGCACCCCATCCGATTCAACCTCGGCAAAATCGAGGGCGGGGAGTGGACATCGAGCGTTCCGGCGCGCTGCGTCTTCGAGATGCGTGTCGCGACCTATCCCGGCCAGAAGCTGGAGGATGCGAGGGCCGAACTGGAGGCCTGCATCGCCGATGCGGCACGCGCCGATCCGTTCCTCGCCAATCGCCCGCCCAGGATGACCTATAACGGCTTCATGGCCGAGGGCTATGTGCTGGAAGGTGCCGACGAGATGGAAGCCGTGCTGCGGCGCAGCCATACCGCCGTGTGGGGCGAGCCGCTGACGGAACATGTCACCTCGGCCACCACCGATGCGCGCTTCTTCGGCCTTTATGCCGACACGCCGGCGATCGTCTACGGCCCGATCTGCCGCATGCCGCATGGCTATGACGAGGCCGTCGATCTCGACTCCGTCCGCAAGGTCACCCAGACCATCGCACTCTTCATCGCCGACTGGTGCGGTCTCGAACCCGTCGGTGCCGAGGTCAGGTCATGAACGCGGCCGTATCGGATGCCTTCGGCGAAACGCTCGCCGAGGATGCGCCTGACATTTCGATCGCCGAGGCGCTTGCCATATTGCGCCGGCACTACGGGCTCACCGGCAGTGCGCGCCCGCTACCGGGCGAGCGCGACCATAATTTCCATATCCAGACAGAAGGCGAGGGCGAGTTCGTCCTGAAGGTCTCGCATCCGGCGGAAGAGGCCGGCTTCACCGATTTCCAGAACAAGGCGCTCGACCATATCATGACGGTCGACCCGGCCTTGCCCGTCCCCTCTGTGCGCAAGAGCCTCGAAGGCGAAGCACAGTTCATGGTCAGCGTCGGCGGATCGGCGCCGCGCGTCATCCGGCTGGTTACCTATCTGCCCGGCCAGTTGCTTTCGCGCTCGCCCACGTCAGCGGCGCAGGATCGCAATCTCGGCATCTTCCTCGCCCGGCTTGGCCGGGCACTGCGCGGCTTCTTCCATCCGGCCGCCGGCAGCGACCTTTTGTGGGACATCCGCAAGGTGGCCAAGACACGGCCCATGCTGGCGTACATCGCCGATGCCCACCATCGCGCCATGGTCGAGCGCGTCATCGACGCTTTCGAGCAGCACGCGGCGCCGGTCATCCCCGGGCTGCGCGCGCAGATCGTCCACAACGACATGAACTCCTACAATGTGGTGATGGATGCCTCGCGGCCGGAAATGGTCAGCGGCATCCTCGATTTCGGCGACATGATCCACTCGCCGCTGATCTGCGATCTCGCCATCGGTGCCGTCTATCGCTGGCCGGCTGAAGGTCATCCGCTGGCGCCTGCGGCACGCTTCGTCGCCGGTTACCAGTCCGTGCAGTCGCTCGAGATTGAAGAGCTTGGCATCCTCTTCCAGCTCATTCGTGCCCGCCTCGCACTCATCGCCAATATAGCCAGCTGGCAGGCCGAGCGGTTTCCGGCCAAACGCGACTATGTCCTGCGCCTCATCACCGAGGTCTGGGCCTCGCTCGAACGGCTGGACGGTCTCTCGTCCGCTGAAGCCCGCCGCTATTTTCTCGACCATTCCAAGCCGGAGTAGATGCCTGTGTCCCAGCCCTCGCCCGCAAGTGCTTCTGCCGATGCCGAGCGCGCGCTGCTTGAACGCCGCGCCAGGTTGCTCGGGCCGACCTATCGCGCCTTCTACCGCAACCCGATCCATCTGGTGCGTGGAAGCGGTGTCTGGCTCTACGATGCGCAGGGCCGAAAATTCCTCGATGCCTACAACAACGTCGCCTCGGTCGGACACTGCCATCCGCGCGTTGTCGAGGCATTGTCGGCGCAGGCAGCCACGCTCAACACGCACACGCGTTATCTCAGCGAGATCATCCTCGATTACGCGGAAAAGCTTCTCGGCACGCTTCCGTCCCATCTCGGCCACGCCATGTTCACCTGCACCGGCAGCGAGGCCAACGACCTCGCCATCCGCATCGCCCAGCATTCGAGCGGCGGCACCGGCGTGATCATCACCGACTTCGCCTATCACGGCGCCACGATCGCCACCGCGCAGCTGTCGCCGGCGGCGGTCGGCGCCAAGGGCGTGTCCGCGCATCATCGAGCCGTGGCAGCGCCTGACACGTTCCGCGACGGCGGCCGCGCCGCGCATGATTTCGCCAGGAATGTCGCCGCCGCCATTGCCGACATGCGCGCGCAAAACATCCGCCCGGCGGCGCTGCTGCTCGATTCGGCCTTTTCCAGCGATGGCATTTTCTTCCCCGATGGTTCTGTCATCCGCGAGGCGGCCGATCACGTCAGGAAAGCCGGCGGCATCGTCATTGCCGACGAGGTCCAGTCCGGTTTCGGCCGGCTTGGCCAAGGCATGTGGGGCTTCGCCAATTATGGCCTCGAGCCTGATATCGTCACGTTGGGCAAGCCGATCGGCGACGGGCATCCGATGGGTGCGGTGATCGTGCGGCCGCAGCTGGTGAGCTCGTTCGGTTCGAACACCGGCTACTTCAACACCTTCGGCGGCAATCCGGTCGCGGCCGCCGTCGGCATCGCCGTGCTCGAGGTGATCGAGGGCGAGGGGCTGATCGAGAACGCGCGGACAGTCGGTGTCTATACGAGGAACCTGCTTCGCGCCTTGCAGAGCCGGCACGGCATGGTCGCCGATATCAGGCACAATGGCCTCTATTTCGGCGTCGAGCTGACGGCGGAGGATGGGGCCACTGCCGCTGCCAAGACCTCTTCCGTCGTCGAAGCCATGCGCGAGGACGGCGTGCTGATTTCGTCCTGTGGCCCACGCGGCAATGTGCTGAAGATCAGGCCGCCGCTGCCCTTTTCCAGGGACAATGCCGAGCAACTGGCCGAAACGCTCGACCGCGCGCTGTCGAAATGGTGAGCCGAGCAGTCCGCGCATGCTGAAGCTCGAGCATCAAACCCTCAATGACCGCGCCTATGGCGCGCTCAAGCAGGAATTGATTTCGGGTGGTTTCAGCCCCGGCCAGACGCTGGTCATCCGCAAGCTCGCCGAAACCTTTGGCATATCGACCACGCCGATCCGCGAGGCGTTGCAAAGGCTGGTCGCCGAGCGGCTTCTGGAAATGCAGAACAACCGCTCGATCATCGTGCCGTTGCTCTCCGCGCCCGCTTTCGCGGAACTGACGCGCATCCGCATCGCCGTCGAGGGGCTGGCGGGCGAGATGGCTACGTCACGGATGACCGAAAGCGGGCTGGCCGACATACAAGCCGCGCTCGCCGGCATGCAGCGGGCCGTCGAGGCGCAGGAGGCCACGACCTATCTTTCCCTGAACGAGGCCTTCCATTTCGCTATCTATGAGCATGCCGGCGCGCCCATCCTCTTGAACATGATCCGCGATCTCTGGGGTCGGGTCGGGCCCTATCTCAAGCTCCTGATGCGGGCCGATCGCTACATCCCGCAGTCCAATGACGCACACCACAGGATCGTCGTCGCGCTGGAACAGCGCAACGGTCCAGCCGTTCGGGCTTCCCTCGAGCAGGACATTGTCGCGGCAGCCGCTATCCTCTCCGAAAACCTTTGCACGACCGACTGATCGCACGGCAGGCTCGGTCGGCCTATGGCGTCTCGTCCATCCGGTCGCGCAGCATGCTCCAGCCAAGCAGCATGTTGGGTGCGTGCCGCAGCAGGGCATGGAACGGGATCGGCGCCGGCGGTGCAAAGGGCAGCGGCAAATCACGCGCGTCGGTTCCAGCGGCCCAGTCGGCCAGCACCTTGCCCATCGCCGTGGTCATGGCGATGCCGCGTCCGTTGCAGGCGCGGCCGGCGATCAAGCCCGCCCCAAGGTCCAGGAGGTGCGGCAGGAAATCCGGTTCGACCGCCGCCTTCCCCGACCAGCTGTAGGCAAGCGGCGGCAAATCGGGCAGGTCGAGATGGCTGGCAAGCCGCCGCCAGATTGTTTGCGGCACGCGCGTATCGGCGCCAGTGCCAAGAATATGCATGCCGCCGCTGATCAGCCGGTTATCGGCGTCGAAGCGAAAGGTGAAGAGATTGCGCCTGGTATCGCCGACGCCTTGCCCCCCGGGAAGCAGTCGCGTGCGAATTTCGAGCGGTAGCGGCGCGGTCGCGATCTGGAAAACCTTCAGCGGAATATAGGTTCGCCGCAACAACGGACTGAGCGACCCGCCATAGGCGTTGGTGGCGATCAAGACCTTGGCCGCGCGCACCAAGCCCGACCCTGTTTTAAGCACCCAGCCATCGGCCCCGCGATCGATCGAGGTGACCGGCGTGTGCTCGAAAATCTTCGCGCCAGTCTTCTCCGCCGCATCGGCCAGTCCGCGCGCATAGGCGACCGGATTGAGCACGCCGCCGGAACGATCCATCCAGGCACCGACATAGCCGCGCGCGCCGGTCAGCGCTTCGACCTCTTGCCGATCCAGGGTGACGGCAGGCCGGCCGCGGCGCGCCCATTGGTCCGCACGTGATTTGACCTTCTCTAGGGCGCCGGGCGAGTGCGCCGGCTGGATCCATCCGTTCTGCACGGCGTCGCAGTCGATGCCGTGCCGCCGGATCAGGCCGAAAACGAGGTCGGCACTGCCGGCGGCGAAATTGATGAGGCGTTCACCGCGCTCGGGGCCGAGATGCGCTAGGATGTTGTCCGGATCCATCCTGGCGAAGTTCGGCACGACGAAACCCGCGTTCCTGCCGGTCGCGCCCCAGGCGATGATCTCGGCTTCGAGCACAGCGACGGAGATGCCTTTTTCAGCGGCGTGCAGCGCGGTCGACAGACCGGAAAATCCACCGCCGACGATGGCCAGATCGACATCGAGCCTGCCTTGCAGCGTCGGCCGTTCCCGGCGATCGCGGTTGATCGCATGCCAGAGCGAAGTGCCATTCGCACCCTGCCGGACCGGAGCGTTCATGAACCGGAACTGCTTTTGTCCGTAGCGATCCGCTTACGCTTGCCATAGCGCGGCCGCCTCGGCCTGTCGCCGAACAATCCGTTCGGCCGGATCAGCAGGATCACACAAAGCATGACGCCGATGGCGACGATCTGCAGCGAGGCAGCGCGTGCCTGCTGCTCGGGCGGGAAGAACACGCTGGTCAGCGTGCCCGATCCCGCCCATATCCCCCAGACCAGGACACTGCCGATGACGGCGCCAAGATTGCTGCCCGAGCCGCCGACGATCAGCATCACCCAGACCTGAAAGGTGAGGATCGGCAGGTAATTGTCCGGCGCGATGAAGCCGGTGAAGTGCGCCTGCAGCGCGCCGGCCAGCGCCATGATGGCGCCGCCGACGGCAAACGCCTGGACGCGATAGAAGCGCGCGCTCTTGCCGAGTGAAATCGCCGCCCGCTCGTCCTCCCGCAGCGCCTTCAGCACGCGACCCCACGGGCTTCGCGACAGATGCTCCAAAGCGAGATAGGCAATCAGCGTCACGGCACAAACGACAGCAAGGTTCGACAGGTTGAACAGCAGCGGCGTTTCGGCCAGGCCGCCGAAGGGACGCGGGATGAAGCCGATGCCGAATGGTCCGCCGGTCAGTTTCTGCGCGTTGAGCGCGACCAGTTGCACGACAACGGCCACGCCGAAGGTGGTGATCGCCAGATAGTCGGATCTAAGACGCAGTGTGGCCATGCCGGTAAGCGCGGCGGCAATGCCGCCGACGATCATGGCGCCCGCCCAGCCGGCGAGGATGGGCAGGCCGAAGCCGCCGAGGCGCGCGGGGTCGTCCGGTGTCGTCAGCAGTGCCGAGGTGTAGGCGCCGATGGCGACAAAACCGGCGAGGCCGACATTGAACAGGCCGGTCAGGCCCCATTGCAGGTTGAGCCCCAGCGTGACCAGCGAGAAGATCAGCGCCGTGGTCAGGAAGAAGGCGCCGTAGCCGACCAGATCGATCATCTTTCCCGAACTCCGAAAAGGCCGATCGGCCGCACGAACAGCACCGCCATCAGGATGATGAAGGAGACGGCGGCGCGCCATTCGGCGCCAATCAGTTGCACCGCGCCGGCTTCGGCGAGCCCGATGATCAGGCCGCCGAGCACCGCGCCCGGGATGCTGCCGATGCCGCCGAGGATAGCGGCGGCGAACATGGGCAGCAGCATGTCGAAGCCCATGAACGGGCGGATCTGCACCAGGATGCCGATCATCACGCCAGCCACGCAGGCGAGCGCGCCGCCGATGATCCAGGTGACGCGCACCACCTTGGCGACGTCGATGCCGACGATGCGGGCCAGTGCTGCGTTCTGGCTCAAGGCCTGCATCGAGCGGCCGGTCTGCGTACGCGTCATCAACAGATGCACGCTGAGCACGAGCACGGCGGTCAGCAGCAACAGGGCGATCTGGTCGGGCGTGATGCGGATGCCGAAACCGACCGGCATGGCGATCTGGATCGCCCGGCTGAAATAGGTCGGCCGCGAGGTGAAGGTGAATTCGAGCAGGCTGCGCAGCGCCATCGAGGCGCCGAAACTCGCCATCACAACGATGATTGCCTGGCCTTGCGAGCGCAACCGCGAGAACAACACCTTGTCGAGCAGCAGCGCCAGCAAAGCGGTGAATGCCATGCCGACGACCAGCGCAACAAGGAGCGGCCAGCCGAAGGACAGCGGCCCGATCGGCGCCACCTTGCCGAATATCGCGCCGATGGCGCTGACCACGGCCAGCGTCGCATAGCTGCCCCAGGCCATGAAGTCGCCATGCGCGAAGTTCGAGAAGCGCAGGATCGAATAGGTGAGCGTGACGCCGATGGCGCCGAGGCCGATCATCGAGCCGGTCAGCAATCCGTCGACGATGAATTGCAGGCTCATGCCGCGCCTCCCTTGCCGGCTTGAGAGGGGCGCTGGCCAAGATAGAGCTCGGCCACGACAGGATCATTCCACAGTTCGGAGGCGACGCCCTCGTGCCGGTCCTTACCCTCGACCAGAACATAGGCGCGGTCGCCGATGGCAAGCGCTGCCTTGGCGTTTTGCTCGACCAAAAGAACAGTTACGCCGGATTTGCGGATGCCGGCCAGCATCTCGAATACCATCGCGACGAATTTCGGCGACAGGCCAGCCGACGGCTCGTCCAGCACCAGCACCTTGGGATGGATGATCAGCGCCCGCGCCACGGCAAGCATCTGCCGCTGTCCCCCGGACAGATTGCCGGCGGCGGTGCGCCGCTGGCGGACGAGGTCGGGGAAGGCGGCGTACATTTCCTCGATGCGGGCAGGGACTTCGCGCCGCTCGAGAATGCCGCAGGCAACCCTGAGATTGTCCTCCACCGACATCAGCGGAAAGATGTTCTCGGTCTGCGGCACGAAGGCAAGGCCAAGCCGCACCATGGTGTGGGCGGGCGCGGCGGTGATGTCCCTGCCGTCCAGCAGCACCGTGCCGCCGGTGATCGGGACAAGGCCGGCGATTGCCTTGATGAAGCTCGACTTGCCGGCGCCATTGGGGCCGAGGACGACGACGATCTCACCCTTGTCAACGGTGATGGAGGCGCCGCGCACGATCGGTACGCCGGGTTCATAACCGGCTTCGAGATCGCGGACATCAAGGACGGTCTCGCTCATGCGGTACCTCCGAGATAGGCCTCGATGACGCGCGGGTCTCGGGCGACTTCTTCCGCGGTGCCTTCGCTCAGCAACCGGCCGCTCGCCATGACCAGGACGCGATGGCAGAGCCGCGTCACCATGTCGATATTGTGCTCGATCAGCAGGAAGGTGATGCCGCGCGCGTTGATGTCGCGGATGCGGTCGATGATGACTTCGAGCAGCGTCGCGTTGACGCCGGCCGCGGGTTCGTCGAGCAGGATGATCGCCGGATCGGCCATCATCACCCGGGCGAGTTCGAGCAGCTTGCGCTGGCCGCCAGACAGCACGCGCGCCGGCTCATGCGCGAGATGGCTGAGGGTGACGAGTTCCAGCAGTTCGAGCGCCTTTGTCCGGGCAGCTCTTTCCTGCGCCGCCACCCGCCACGGCGTGATGAAGTTGGCGAGCAGCCTTTCGCCGGCCTGGCCCTGTGCCGCCAGCATGATGTTTTCGATCAGCGTCAGATTGGGCAGCGGGCGCGGGATCTGGAAGGTGCGGCCAAGGCCACGGCCGATGCGCAGGTGAGCGGCTTCGCCCGAGACGCGCGTGCCGTCGAGAAGGATATCGCCGCTGGTGGGCAGGATGCTGCCGGCAAGCAGGTCGAACATCGTCGTCTTGCCGGCGCCGTTGGGTCCGATCAGGCCAAGGATTTCGCCCGCTTTGACATCGAATGAGACATCATTGACGGCGACAAGGCCGCCGAACCGCCTGACGACGTGGCTTGCCGTCAGAACCGGCGGACGGATCTCCTTCCCCTGCCTTTCCGCTGCCTCGCTCATCAAACCCTCTGGCCGAAGACGGTCGTCGCCGTCTCCTGATTATGATTTGTGATCACACTTGCTTTGATCACGCTATTCGGCTTTAATTTCATCCGCAAGCCGAAAACCCGCCGAGAACGGAATTCCATGCAAAAGGCTGCCATCGAAAAAAACAACGAGGCGATCGCGGCCCAACTCGCGCCGGTCGGTCGCGAAACGGTGCAGGATCGCGTCTATTCCGAGCTGCGTCGGGCCTTGATCGGCGGTCTGTTCGAGCCGAGCCAGGTGCTGACGATCCGCGGTCTGGCCGATGCGCTGGTCACCTCGACCATGCCGGTGCGCGAGGCGCTTGGTCGGCTGATCACGGAAAAGGCGCTGGAGGCGCTGCCCAACCGTTCAGTGCGGGTACCGCCAATCACGCTGGAACGTCTCGACGATCTTTTGCGGGCCCGCATCCTGATCGAGGGCGAGGCGATAGCGCTGGCCGCCGCTCGCATGGGGCCGCGCCAGATAGCCACCATCGAAACCATTCTCGGCGAATGGGACGAGATGCGGGCGCTGAAACACAAGAAGGATGTCGACCGCGAAGTGACGCTTAACCAGAGCTTTCACTTCGAGATCTACCGCTCCTGCGGCTCGGCCGTGCTGATCCCGATGATCGAGAGCCTGTGGCTGCAATCAGGTCCTTGCATCCGCGTCGCCATCTACGCCTTCTCGGAGGCCGGCGAGGTCGACACCGCCCAGTATCACCGCCGCATCGTTGAGGCGCTGGCCACGCAGGACGAACGCGCGGCGCGCGAAGCGCTTGTAGCCGATATCAGCCGGCCCTTCACCTTCCTACGCAGCAAACTGCAATCCGCCGCCGCGAAAGGCCAGATATGACCTCCATCAGGATCAGCGAGCCGCGCTCGAAGCTTTCCGTCACGGCGCTGCTGTTGCCGGGGAAGGCGCCGGAAAACGCTGCCTTTCTCACGGCCTATCTCGCCACGCCACGTGTCGTCCCCGCCATTCACGCCATGTGGACGGGACCTGAGATTTCCTGCCCGGTTCCCGCCGCCGATCTCGAGGGGCGGGCCTATGCCCAACCGCTGCCGGCCGAGAACGCGACGCTGACGCCGCAGCCGGGCGACATCGTGTTGTCCTACGTTCCGCCGCGCATGTGGGGCGGCAATCCCAATGCCATCTTCGACATCGGCCTGTTCTACGGGCAGGGCGCGCGGCTTCTGTTCCCGATCGGCTGGCTGGCCGGAAGCGTGGTGGCGCAGGTATCTTCTGGGGAGCGCGATCAGTTCGCCGCCGCCTGTGGGATAATCCGGCGCAACGGCGCCTGCGATATCACCTTCAGCCTGGTGGAGACCTCAAATGGCTGACGACAGTTTCGAGCTCTTCGATCTCCGCGTCGAGGCGGTTATCCCGCAGGGCAAACCGATCTATTGCGGCGCCAAGGCCGGCGACTATTTCGAACTCAAGGGCGAGATGCTGTCGATGCCGGCGGGGCAGGGCTTCTCGATCTATTCGATCTCGGCGGTGCTGCCGCTGCTGGCGGCGAAGCAGCGCCCGACCCACCCGAATGACTGGATGACCTCGGACGCCGAGATCGCCTGTCCCGATCCCAACTGCGCCAGCCGGTTAAGGATCGTCAGGACCGGTAAGCGGCGGTTCAGCCATGCCGAAACCACGGCCGTGCCGCTGCCGAAGGAGAATGACCTGACATGACCGCCAAGGCCTTCGAGCTCAGCCCCGGCTATACCGTTTCGCGTGTCATACGAGGTGGCTGGCAACTGGCCGGCGGCCATGGCGCCATCGATCGTGGCCAAGCCGTGACCGACCTCATCGCCACCTTCGACGCCGGCATCTGGACCTATGACTGCGCCGATATCTACACCGGCGTCGAGGAGCTGATCGGCGCCGCGCGCCTGCGGCTGGCCAATGAGCGCGGCCTTGATGCAGCGGCTAGAATGAAGGTGCACACCAAACTGGTGCCCGACCTCGAACGGCTCGCTACGATCAGCCGTGACTACATCAGGGGCATCGTCGACCAGTCGCTTCGCAGGCTGAAGACCGAGCGGCTCGACCTCGTGCAGTTCCATTGGTGGGATTATGCGCAGCCGCGCTATGTCGAGGCGATGGGTTGGCTCAACGAGCTTCGGCTCGAGGGCAAGCTGCGCAATCTCGGTACCACCAATTTCGACACGCCCCGGCTTGCCGAAATCCTGGCAGCCGGCATACCGCTGGTTAGCCAGCAGCTGCAATATTCGGTGCTCGATCAGCGCCCGGCGCACAGCCTCGCCGCACTTGCACGGGAAAACGGCGTGAGCTTCCTCTGCTACGGCTCGGTGGCCGGCGGCTTCCTCAGCGACAGATGGCTCGATGTCGCCGAACCCGCCGTGCCGCTCGAAAACCGCTCGCTGGTCAAATACAAGCTGATCATCGACGATTTCGGCGGCTGGGACCTGTTCCAGCAACTGCTTCGCGCATTGAAGGCGGTCGGCGACCGCCACGCCGTCGACATTGCCACGATCGCCAGCGCCTGGGTGCTGGAGCAGCCGCAAGTGGCGGCGGTCATCGTCGGTGCCCGCAACCAGGCGCATGCGCTGGCCAACGCCAGAATCATGGATGTCGTACTCGACGCCGACGACCGTGCGCGGATTGCCGCCGTCATAGCGCGGGGCAACGGTCTTGAGGGAGACGTCTACACGCTGGAGCGCGACCGGCACGGCCGCCACGGCTCGATCATGCACTACAATCTCAACGCGGGCCGGATATGAAAACCACGAACGACAAGTTGTTTTCGCAGGCCAGCGCCGAAGTTGTCGACCTGCATCGCTTTTTCGTCGACTGGTTCGTTGCCGAACGCGCTGACCAAGTGGATTTCGGCCGCTTCGAAGCCGTCATGGGCGAAGGCCTGACCATGATCGCACCAGGCGGCCAGATCCTCGACCGCGATGCCGTGATCGACCATGTGCGCTCCAGCCGCGCCACCTGCGACAACGGCTTCGCCATCTCGATCCAGGACATCCGGCCCGGCTGGCAGGCAGCTGGTACGATCGTCGTCCTCTATGTCGAGGCGCAGCTGCGCGCGGGCAAGCACAGCCGTCGCCAGTCGAGCGCGGTCTTCACCACCAGTTCATCGGCGCCCAACGGCGTCCAATGGCGGCATCTGCATGAAACCTGGCTGCAGGTGCCGGAACACTGAGACTTTCCAGACGTCAAATCAGTTCGTGTAACTCAAGGGGAACAACAATGAGAAAGACGATACTCCAGCTCACCACCGCTCTTGCTCTCGTCACGATTGCCAGTGCCGCACAGGCCGCCGACTGCAAGATCACCGTCGGCCTCGTCATGGAACTGACCGGCCCGGCCGGCGAATACGGCCAGGCCGGCGCCAAGTCGGTCGAGATGGCCTTCCGCGACATCAACGAAGCCGGCGGGGTACGCGGCTGCGATCTCGTTACCGACACGCGCGACAGCCAGAGCCAGGGCAACATCGCGGTCGACGCCGCCACCCAGCTGGTTCAGGTCAAGAAAGTGCCTGTTATCATCGGTGGCATCATCTCCTCGGTGTCGATCCCGATCCTGACCTCGGTCACCGCGCCGGCCAAGATCGTCCAGGTCTCGCCGGCCTCATCCTCGCCGACGCTGACGACACTCGGCCGCGACGGCAAGACCAACGGCATCTTCTTCCGCACCATCACCTCGGACGCGCTGCAGGGCGTGGCCGCTGCCAAATACGCCGTCGACAAGGGTTTTAAGAAGCTGGCCATCATCCACGTCAACAACGACTTCGGCGTCAACATGGTGGCCGAATTCTCGCGTGCCTACAAAGCGCTCGGCGGCACCATCGTCTCCGACACGCCCTATAACGAGAAGCAGTCGAGCTATGCCTCGGAAGTCACCGCGGCGATGGCCGGCGAGCCGGATGGGCTTTACCTGGTCAGCACGCCCGTCGACGGCGCCACCATTGCCCGCACCTGGATCTCGCAGGGCGGCGTGCAGAAATTCCTGCTCAATGACGGCATGAACAGCCCTGATTTCATCGAGTCGGTCGGCGCCGATTATCTGAAGGACGCCTATGGCACGTCCTCTGGCACCAGCCCGACCGCCTCGACGGAGTATTTCACCAAGAACTACAAGGCGTTTTCCGGCATCGAACCGTCAAACCCCGCAGCCGACCGCTCCTACGATGCCGGTGCCATTGTCGGGCTCGCCATCGCGATAGCCGGCTCCGAGGACCCGGCCAAGATCAAGGATGCCATGTACAAGGCGGTCGACCCGGCTGGCACGCCGATCTATGCCGGCAAGGAAGAATTCGCCAAGGCGCTCGGCCTGATCAAGGATGGCAAGCCGATCCGCTATGAAGGCGTCATCGGTCCGGTCGCCTTCGACAAGTTTGGCGACATCACCGGTCCGTTCCGGCTGTGGAAAATTGCCGACGGCAAGGTGACCACCGACGGCGAAATGACCACCGACGACGTCAACGCGCTGCAGGCCAAGCTTCAGTAAGCTGCGCGGTCCTTCCGGCATCAATCTCGGCTCTCGCGATTGATGCCGGTTCGCCTAAGGCAGGCCGGTATCGCTTGCACGGCATGCAATCACGAATAGGATCGGCGGGCTGCAATTTGGGAATGGCGAGCGTGTTGGATAAGGATATTCATCGGGCCACCCGGTTGTTGGATGCTGACGATGCGCCTTGTCACGCAGGCGCCTGAGCCCGATGTCGCCTGAGACACAACAGCTTCTCTCCGCGCTTGGCGAAAGGCTGGGCGCGGGCGGCGTGCTCGCCGGCTCCGACGTCGACCAGCGCTACCGCGACGATCCCGACGGCAAGCTCGGCGCGCTTGCCGAAGCCGTGCTGCGCCCGCGCGACACCGAGGGTGTCGCGGCAGCACTCGCAGCGTGCAACGCACTAGGCCAGCCGGTCGTCATCCAGGGCGGACGCACCGGACTGGCCGGTGGCGCACGCGTCCAGCCGGGCGAGGTCGTGCTGTCACTGGAGCGCATGACCGGCCTTGCCGCGCCGGATCGTCAAACCGCCACCGTCGTTGTCGAAGCCGGCGCCACGTTGCAGGCCGTGCAGGAGGCCGCCGGTGGCGCCGGGCTGATGTTCGGCGTCGATATCGGCGCGCGCGGCTCGGCCACGGTCGGCGGCAACATCGCCACCAATGCCGGCGGCATCCGCGTGCTGCGCTACGGCATGTACCGCGCACAGGTGCTGGGACTGGAGGCCGTGCTTGCCGACGGCAGCGTGCTGACTTCATTGAAAGGCCTGCCCAAGGACAATTCCGGCTACGACCTCGGCCAGCTCTTCATCGGCGCGGAGGGGACGCTCGGCGTCGTCACCCGCGCCGCGCTCAAACTGCATCCGAAGCCTGCTTCCGAGGTGAACGCCTTCTGCGCGCTGCCTTCGCTTGACGCGGCGATCGCCTTGCTTGCGCTGCTCCGGCAAAAGCTCGGTCCGTTGTTATCAGCCTATGAGGTCAATTTCGCGCCGCTCTATGACATCATGGTCGCCAGCATGGCCATGCCGGCGCCGTTGCCTTCCGGCTCACCCGTCTATGTGCTGGCCGAAATCCAGGGCAGCGAGCCCGAACGCGACGGCGAGCGCTTCGCCGAGGTGCTGATGCAGGCGGTCGAGGACAGCGTCGTCGACGATGTGGTCGTCTCGCAGTCACCGCGCGAATTCCGCGCGCTGTGGGATGTGCGCGAGGATGCCAACCGCGTCCTGTTTTCGATGAAAGGCCTGATCGGCGTCGACATCAGCATCCCGTTGCAGCGGATGGGGGCATTCCTGCAGGAAGCGGATGCCGCCATCCATGCCGTCGATCCCGGCGCCGACATCTATGTCTTCGGCCATCTCGGCGACGGCAACCTGCACTATCAGGTCCTGACGGTGGATCCGGCGGCGGCCTACGGTATCATCTATCGCGGCGTGGCGGCGGCCGGAGGAGGCGTGTCGGCCGAGCACGGCATCGGCCTCGACAAGAAGCAGTGGCTGCATCTGGTGCGCAGCGACGCCGAGATCGCCACGATGCGGCGGCTGAAGGCCGCGCTCGATCCGAACAACATTCTCAATCCAGGACGAGTCTTCGACCTCAACCCGTTGGCTTAAACCTCAGTTCCGTTCCGCCGCCATCTGCTTGGGAATGAGAAAACGGGCGGCGAGCACGCAGAGCAGGACGGTGAACATCAGGATCAGCGCCACCAGCGCGTTGATGTCGGGCGAGAAGCCAAGCCGCATCATCGCCCACAGCCTGACCGGCAGCGTGCTTTGCGTGCCGGTGACCAGGATGGTGATCATGGTTTCGTCGAACGACAGCGCGAAGGCCAGGATGGCGCCGCCGACCATGGCGCTCGACAGGTTCGGCAGGATGATGCGCCAGAAGGTCTGCCAGCCGCTGGCGCCGAGATCGTAGGATGCTTCGACGAGCGTGCGGCTCATCGACTGCAGCCGCATCAGCACGGTGCGATAGACGATCGCCAGCACGAAGACGGTGTGGCCGATGACGACCGTCAGCAGCGAGCGCTCGAGGCCGATCTCGCGGAAGAAGATCAGCAGCGCCAGGCCGCTGATGATCGGTGGCATCAGGAATGGCAGGAAGACGATGAACTGCAGGATTGAACGTCCTGAGCGGCGGCCGTGATAGTACAGCGCCAGCAGCGTTCCACTGACCACCGACAGCACGACAGTACAGACGCCGACGATCAACGTGGTGCGCAGGGCGGCCAGGATGTCATGGTTCCCCGCCAGCGCCACATAGGTCGAAAGGGTGGGTGACGACCAGTCGACATTGCCATGTGAAATGGTGAAGAACGACGACACGATCGGCACGAAAAGCGGGCTGTAGAGCAGCACCGCGACCAGCGTCGTGATCGCGGCCAGGAAGATGGTGGACGGCCGGGGTAGCGCACTCATACCGACGTCCCCCGGCTGCGTCCGAACCGTTCGCCGATGAGAATGGCGGCGATCACCACGATCGCAAGCGCCACCGACAGCGCCGCGCCGAACGGCCAGTTATAGGCCGTGCCGAACTGGCTGTAGAGGATGCGGCCGAAGGTGAAGCCGCTGATCCCGCCGACCATCTGCGGCGTCAGGAAATCGCCGATCGCCAGCACGAAGACGAAGCTCGCCGCCGAGGCGACGCCGGGCAGGCTGAGCGGCAAGGTGATGCGCAGGAACGTCTGCAGGCCGCTCGCGCCAAGGTCGTCCGAGGCACGCAGCAAGGTCTGCGGGATCCGCTCCAGCGACAGGAAGATCGGCAGGATGGCGAACGGGATCAAAAGCAGGCTCAGCGTCAAAAGGATGGCGTTCATGTTGAACACGAAAAGCGTCGACGGTTGATCTAGGATGCCGAGCGCCACCAGCGCCTTGTTGAGGAAGCCGTTGAGGCCGAGAATGCTGCGGATTGCGTAGATCTTGATGACGTAGCTCATCAGCAGTGGCACCAGCAGCAGCATCAGCAAGGCATAGCGCCACCGTCCCTTCAGCGTCGTCAGGAAATAGGCCGCGGGATAGGCGAGCAGGATGCAGATCACCGCCACCGACACGCACAGCACGATGGTGTTCCAGAACACCGGCAGAAAGATGGGGTCGGTGAAGAACCTGACATAGTTGCCGAGCGTCGGCGCGTAGACGATCGTGCCCTGGTCGACGCTGAAGAAACTGTAGACCAGGAAGATCGCCAGCGGCACGAGGACGAAGATCACCGGCAGGGCAAACGCCAGCAGTGTGACCAACTGTGACAATCGCCGTTCCGCCGCGTGTGTCGAGCCGGCTCTGCTCATGCCAGCACCAGATGGCCTTCATGCGGCGCAAAGCAGAGCGAGACCGTCTCGCCTGACTTGAGCGCGCTGCCGTCGATCCGGCTCGGCATGCGCAACCGCAGGCGTTGCGCTGCATCGTCCGCCCCCGCCATGATCGTGGCGACTGTCGACGAGCCGGCAAAGGCCAGCTCGGCGATGCTGCCGGAAAAGCGGTTGTCGCCATCATTGGCATCCGCAAGACGCAAGGCTTCGGGACGGAACGCCGCGAAGGCGTTGGCGCCGTCGGGGGCGGCCTTCAGATGCGGCTGGTCGCTGATCGAGCAGACCAGGCGTCCGAGAGCCGTCTCGATCGGACGCTGCCCGCCCTGCACGGGACCGAGCCTTCCGGCCACCAGATTGTTCTCACCGAAGAAGCGCGCCACGAACTCGCAATTTGGCTTGTAGTAGAGCTCGTGCGGCGTGCCGAGCTGACGGATATGGCCGGCCTGCATGACGCAGATCCGATCGGCCATGCCGATCGCTTCCTCCTGGTCATGGGTGACGAACAGGAAGGTGGTCTTGATCTCGCGCTGGATGGATTTCAGGAACTCCTGCATCTGCCGGCGCAATTCGAGATCGAGTGCCGCGAGCGGCTCGTCGAGCAGGATCAGGCGCGGCTGGCAGATCAGCGCCCGGGCGAGCGCGACGCGCTGGCGCTGGCCGCCCGAAAGCTGCGCCGGGAAGCGCTCGGCAAAGCGGCCGAGCTGTACCAGTTCGAGGGCTTCTCCGACACGGCGCGCGATCTCCTTGCGCTTGAGATGGCGCACCGAAAGCCCATAGCCGACATTGCCGGAAACCGTCATGTGCGGGAACAGCGCATAGTCCTGGAACACGGTGTTGAACGGCCGCCTGTTGATCGGCATGCGGCTGATGTCCTGGCCGTCCAGCTGGATCTCGCCCGAGCTCAACGGCTCCAGCCCACCGATCAGCCGCAGGACCGTGGTCTTGCCCGAGCCTGACGGTCCGAGAACGGTGAGGAACTCACCGTCCCGGATCGACAGGTCGATGTCGTGCAGCACGGGAACCGTGCCGTAGGATTTCGAGACGGACCGCAGCGTCAAGAGGTCGGTGTTCTGGCTCATGGATCATTCTCGCATACGCTTCGGCGGTCCGGAACGTCCGGACCGCCGGGTCCTTCGAGGTCAAGTGCGGAAGGGATCAGGGCGTCGCCTTGACCTCGTTCCACATGTCCGAACGCTTGAGCGGGTCCTCGACATTGTTGAGCCAGACCAGCTTGTCATTGCCGCCGGCGCTGCTCGACTCGACCACGGTGTTGCCGAACCCGGTACGCTCGGAAAGCTCGCCGCTGACCTTTTTGGTCAGCATGAAGTCGATCCACTTCTCGGCTGCGGCATTGTCGCGGACGCCCTTGGAGATGACCCAATTGTCGAGCCAGGCAAGCGCGCCTTCGCTCGGGTTGACGTAGGCGACATGGGCGCCGATCTTCTGCAGCGCCTTGACCTGCTGCTGGCCGTAGTTCGCCCAGATCAGCGCAACGTCATTGTTCTGGTAGATCTGCTGGGCCTCGTCGGCGGTGGTGTAGAAGCTCAGCACATTGCGCTTGAGTTCGACCAGCTTGGCCTTGACCGCCGCCATCTGCTCCTCATTGAGGTTGAACGGATCCTTGTAGCCGAGCGTCAGCGCGGTGAACGAGAAATTGTGCTCGCCATTGTCATAGGCGAGGATCTTGCCCTTGTAGGCCGGATCCCACAGGACCGACATCGAGGTCGGCGCCGGCTTGACCTTGTCGGTGTCGTAGATCAGCCCGATGGAATCGAAGCAGAACGGAATGCCGTAGACCTTGCCGTCCTTGGTGTCGCCGCTGACCTGGGACAGATCGCGGAAGCGCGGCAGCACGTCCTTCTGGTTCGCCAGCTTGGTGATGTCGATCGGCGATACCAGATCGGCCTTGATGTAGCGCTGCAGCTGGGCGGTGTTGACGGCGAAGACATCGAAGTCCTGCCCTTCGCTGCCCTTGATCTTGGCCCAGATCTCGTCATCGCTGCCGATGAAGACGACATCGACGCCTATGCCGGTGGCGGCGGTGAAGTCCTTCACCCAGTCCGGGTCGGCATAGCCGTCCCAGGCCAGCACGCGCAGGTTCGCGGCCAGCGCCGCCGATGTCATCAGGCCGATGCCGAGCCCGATGGTCGCTAGTCTCAGAAACGCTTTCTTCAGTCCCATTTTTAATCTCCCATTGTCGTTCTGGTGGACCGTAATTTCCGGGGCTGTCGTCGTCACAACCGGGTGACGGCGACCAGTCCCTCGTCCGGCACCGACACCATCCGGTTGCGCAGCGGCTTGCCGAATGCCTGTGCCTGGATTTCATATTCGTCGCCGGAAGCCGTCTTGACGCCGGAGGCGTAGCTCATCACCGCGGCACCGAAGAAATAGGCGTGCAGGTCGCCCGCCCTGCGGTGCATCGGGTAGCGGAAATGGAAATGTTCGAGATTGGCGATCGAGTGCGACATGTGCGCTTCACCCGACAGGAACTCCTGTTCCCAGATGACAGTGCCGTCGCGCAGAATGCGGGAATGGCCGCGCACTTCTTCGGGCAGGTCGCCGATCAAAAGTTCCGGGCCGATCGAGCAGGAACGGAGTTTCGAGTGGGCGAGATAGAGGTAGTTCTCGGCCTCCGTCACATGGTCGGAATATTCATTACCCAGCGCATAGCCGATGCGGTAGGGGCGGCCGTCCGGCCCATTGAGGTAGAGCCCGACGATCTCGGCCTCTTCTGCGCCAGCTTTCGCGAATGCGGGCATCGGCAGGTCGGCGCCGGGCGGCACGACACAGGTGCCGACACCCTTGAAGAACCATTCGGGCTGGATTCCGATCTTGCCGGCACCGGGCTTGCCGCCCTCCAGGCCCATGCGGAAGATCTTCAGCGAGTCCGATTCCTCGGCGTCCTCGCCGTGGGTCAGCACGTGCATCTTGTCGCACGCGGCGGCACTTCCGGTGTGGGTCAGGCCGGTGCCGGTGACCAGGAACCGCGCCGGTTCCGGATGGTCGACGGGAGCGAGCACGCGACCTTCGCGCAGCAGTTCGCCATAGTCGACCGTGGCCGCACCTGTCCGCTTCTCGATCAGCGACGCGATGGACGCGCCCTCGGCGATCGCCGCTTCGGCGAGTTCCAGCACGGTGCTGGTCTTGTCGAGCGGATGCAGGCGATTGCCGTCATCGGAGACGCGGCCGACCCGCCTGCCGCCATCGATCGTTGTGTACTGAACCAGACGCATGAAATACCCTTCTTCCCTTGAGGCTGTACCGGTCAAACCCAGCCCGCATCGACGATGAACTGCTGGCTCGTGCACATGCGGCTGTCGTCGGCGGCAAGGAACAGCGCCATGCGCGCGATATCGGAAGGCTGCAGCCGGTCGGGCAGGCACTGCCGCTCCGCGATCTGGCGTTCGCCGGCCGGGTTCAGCCACAGCCGCATCTGGCGCTCGGTCATGACCCAGCCAGGCACCATGCAATTGACGCGGATGCGCTCGGGGCCGAGTTCGCGGGCCAGCGCCCGCGTCATACCATAGACAGCGGCTTTCGCGGTGACATAGGCCGGACAATCGGGATCGCCGACCATCCAGGTGATGGAGCCGAAATTGATGATCGAGCCGCCGCCATGCGCGCTCATCTGCGGACGCACCGCCTGGGCCGCGAAGAACTGATGGCGCAGATTGACCGCCATGCGGTCATCCCAATAGGCCACAGTCACATCCTTGGTCTGATGGCGGTCGTCATTGCCGGCATTGTTGCACAGCGCCTGGATCGGCCCGTTGTGCCGCGCCGCCTGCGCGGTGGCGGCCTGCAGCTCTTCGACATTGCGCAGGTCGCAGGGAATGAACAGTGGGGCGGGATGTCCTTCGGTCGCGATCGCATCGACCAGGCGTCGTGAAAGCTCCTGCGCCAGGTCGACGAAGGCGACGCGGCTGCCTTGGGCGCAGAAATGGCGCACCAGGCTCTCGCCGATGCCGCTGCCGCCCCCGGTTATGAACACGCTGCGGCCCTTGAGGCTGGGGTAGGTCGCGTAGCTGCCGATCTGATCCGTCATCACGCGCCTCTCTAATGGGAATGCCGGGGGATGCCGGCGTCGCGCCGACCGACGAGAAAGTCGAAGTCGCAGCCCTTGTCGGCCTGCAGCACGCGCTCGACATAGAGGCTCTGGTAGCCCCCCTGCGGCGGGACCGGGGGCTTCCAGTCGCGGCGGCGGATCGCCAGTTCCTCATCCGAGACCAGCAGCTCCAACCGGCGGCCGGCAACATCGAGCTCGATGAGATCGCCGTCGCGCACCAGCGCCAGCGTGCCGCCTGCCGCAGCCTCGGGCGCCACATGCAGCACCACCGTGCCGTAAGCCGTGCCGCTCATGCGCGCGTCCGAAATGCGCACCATGTCGGAGACGCCTTCCCTGAGCAGCTTGGCCGGCAGCGGCATGTTGCCGACCTCGGCCATCCCGGGATAACCGCGCGGTCCGCAATTCTTCAGCACCATCACCGAAGACGCATCGATATCCAGCTGCGGATCGTCGATGCGGGCGTAGTAATGCTCGATGTTCTCGAAGACGACGGCCTTGCCGCGATGCTGCATCAGCTCGGGCGTTGCCGCCGACGGCTTGATGACCGCCCCATTGGGCGCCAGATTGCCGCGCAGGATCGAGATGCCTCCCTCCTTGGTCAGCGGCTCGCTCAGCGGCCGGATGACTTCACGGTTGTAGTTTGGCGCGCCATCGATCAGTTCACCGATGGTCTTGGCGCTGACGGTCATGGCGTCGCGATGAAGAAGCCCCACTTCATCAAGCGACGCCATGACCGCGGCTAGCCCCCCGGCATAGTAGAAATCTTCCATCAGGAACCGGCCCGACGGCATCAGGTCGACGATGGTCGGAACGTCGCGGCCAAGGCGGTCCCAGTCATCGAGGCCGAGATCGACACCGACCCGGTTGGCGATGGCGATCAGATGCAGCACCGCATTGGTCGAGCCGCCGATCGCGCCGTTGACGCGGATGGCGTTTTCGAAGGCTTGCCTGGTGAGGATCTGCGAAATCGTCACGTCCCGGCGGACGAGGTCGACGATCTGCCGTCCGGCCAGTTGGGCGAGCACGCCACGGCGCGAATCAACCGCCGGGATCGCGGCATTGTCCGGCATGCCGATGCCGAGCGCCTCCACCATGCTGGCCATCGTCGAGGCCGTGCCCATCGTCATGCAGCTGCCCGCCGACCGGCTCTGGCCCTGCTCGGCCGCGAGGAAGTCGGAGATCGGCATGCGGCCGGCCTTGACTTCCTCGGCGAATTTCCAGACATGCGTCCCCGAGCCGATATCCTGTCCGCGGAACTTGCCGTTGAGCATCGGCCCACCAGAGACGGCGATGGTCGGCAGATTGCACGAGGCAGCCCCCATCAGCAGCGCCGGCGTGGTCTTGTCGCAGCCGACCAGCAGGATGACGCCGTCAATCGGATTGCCACGGATGGATTCCTCGACATCCATGCTGGCCAGGTTGCGGAACAGCATGGCGGTGGGGCGCATGTTGCTTTCGCCCAGCGACATCACCGGGAATTCCAGCGGCAGGCCGCCGGCTTCATAGACACCACGCTTGACGTGATCGGCCAGCGCCCGCAGGTGGGCATTGCACGGGGTCAGTTCCGACCAGGTGTTGCAGATGCCGATCACCGGGCGGCCGTCGAAAGCATCTGCCGGGATGCCCTGGTTCTTCATCCAGCTGCGATGCATGAAGGCGTTCTTGCCTTCACCGCCGAACCAGGCTTCGGACCGCAGTTTGCGCTTGGTCTCGGTCACGATTGCAGGCCCCGATCGTTGCGGCGCTTGTTGCGGTTCTCGACGCTGCGACGCACGTCATCCTCGGCATTGTCGATGAGCACCAGCAGCGCCTTTTGCGCGCCCGCGGCGTCGCCGGCGGCGATCTTCTCGGCCACTTCCCGGTGCAGCGGCAAGGAGTGGCGCTGGCCCTCAGGATTGTCGTTGGAGAGGCGAAAGCTCATTACCAATGCGGTCTCGACCAGCGCCGCCAGCGAGCCGATCAGCTCGTTGCCGGTCATGCGCAGAATGGTCTGGTGGAACAGAAGGTCAGGCTTGGCGAAGCGGTCGCCGTCGTCGCTGACTGCTTCCATTTCGGTGAGCGCGGCATGGATCTCGGCGACCTGCACCGGCGTGGCGCGCTGGGCGGCAAGGGCCGCCGACATCGGCTCGATGGCCCGGCGTAGTTCGAACAATGCCCGGACATCGTCGGCGCTGACACCGCCAGCATAGCGCCATGACAGGACGTCGGGATCGAGGAAATTCCAGTCCGCGCGCGGACGCACCCGTGTGCCGGTCTTCGGCCGTGATTCCACCAGCCCCTTGCCGGCCAGCACCTTGATCGCCTCGCGCAGCACCGTGCGGCTGACCCCCAGCATCTCGCTGGAATCATCGGCATTCGGCAGGGCTTCGCCGGGCAGGAAATCGCCTTGCACGATGCGCAAGCCGATCTGCTCGACCACCGTCGCGTGCAGCGCGGTGGAACCGCTGGAAACCGCCACGGCAACCCGTGACGTGCGCGCAGTGCTGAATGATTTTCTATTCTTCATACTATTCATATGATATGTCTTATAGCCATGGCGGTTGGAGTCAAGGGATTGGGGAGTGCCGATGACAAAGAAATCCGCAGCCGTTGCCGAGCAACGCACGGAGCTGGTCTCGATCACTGACGGCATCGCGACGGTCGAAATTGCTTCGGCAGCCGGCGGAGCGCTGGCGTCGTATCGGTGGTGGCAAAATGGTTCAGCCGTGGATTGGCTACGCCCGGCCGATCCAGCGGCGATCAGCCGTCGCGATGCCGGCGCCATGGCTTGCTTTCCGCTTGTGCCCTATTCCAACCGGATCAGGGGTGGCCGCTTCGAATTCGCCGGGCGCCCCATTCGACTCCCGACGGGTCCGGACGATCCACATCATGAGCACGGCCATGGCTGGCGTCACCCGTGGACGGTCTTGAGCCATGAAGCGAGCATGATCGTCCTGCGCTATCGCCACGCCGCCGATTCCTGGCCATGGAGCTATGAAGCCGAGCAGAAGATCTCTCTGGCAGGCGGCAGGCTTTGCATGACCATTGCGGTGCGCAACCTGTCGGACGCGCCGATGCCGGTCGGCTTCGGCCTCCATCCCTACTTTCCGGCGACACCGTGGACGCATGTCCAGGCCCGGGTAGCAGGCATGTGGGAAACCGATACGGAGGTCCTGCCCATCCGGCATGTCCCGCCGCCTGCAGGCGCCGATCCATCCATCGGCTTTGACGTATCGGAAGTGGACTTCGACACTGTCTTCACCGGGTGGGCGCGCCACGCCCGGATTTCCTGGCCCGAACGTGGACGGCAGCTGGATATCGAGGCGGAGGCGCCGCTCGATTTCCTCGTCCTCTACACCCCGCCCGGCGAGCCGTTCTTTTGCGCCGAGCCGGTCAGCAACATCACCGATGCCTTCAACCGGATGGACCACGAGGATGTCAGCACCGGCTGCATCGTGCTGGCGCCCGGCCAAAGGCGATCCGCCAGCGTTCGCTTCATGCCGTCATTGGCGGTTTGATCTTCCTTGTCAGCCGCAAGACGACGCCGGAGCCCTTGACGCCGCCAATGGCATCTGTGCTTCATCTCCGACCGCCGCTCGCGATCCCGTTGGCGACCTCGCCGGCTGAAATGATCACACCGCATTGCTCTGCCGCATGAAGGCGCGACCGAATGGTTCCGAGACCGTCTCGATCTCGGTGGCCGGCGCGGTCATGCCGTTGGTGCAAAATATCATTTTGCCGAACCAGATGCCTTGTGCAATGTGGAAATGGAGGATCGAAATCGTGCCATTCGTCACCCTTGGCGGGATCACGCTGCATCACCGGTATGTCGAGGCGAACGGCAGGACGCCACCGCTGGTCTTCATCAATTCGCTGGGCACCGACTTCCGCATCTGGGACGAGGTCGTTGCGCTTCTGGCCGGCGAGATGCCTCTGCTCGTCTATGACAAGCGTGGTCACGGGCTTTCCGACAATGGCACCGGCGTACGCTCGATTGACGACCATGCCGACGATCTGAGCGCCCTCATCGACCATTTCGGTTTCAACGGGGTTGTCCTGGTCGGCCTGTCGGTTGGCGGCATGGTCGCGCAACGCCTCTGCGCCCGCCGCCCCGAGATCGTCCACGCCCTGGTCCTCAGCGATACGGCCCACAAGATCGGCACTGCCGAGAGCTGGAACAGCCGCATTGCGACCATCGAGCGCGACGGCATCGAGGCGATCGCCGATGGCGTGATGAAAGTGTGGTTCACGCCGGATTTCCATGCCGGGCGCGCAGCCGATCTTGCCGGCTGCCGCAACATGCTGATCAGACAGGCACTGCCCGGCTACATCGGAACCTGCATGGCGGTCCGCGATGCCGACTTCACCGACGCGGCGCGCCGCATCGCCGTGCCGACGCTCTGCATCGTCGGCGACCAGGATGGCTCGACGCCTCCCGATCTCGTCCGTTCGCTGGCCGCTCTGATCCCCGGCGCGCGTTTCGAGATCATCCGCGACGCCGGACATATTCCTTGCGTCGAACAACCTGAAGCGCTCACCGCCTTGATCCGCGACTTTGTCGCCTCGCTTCCCGAGGGAAAGCCCGCTCAAGGATGATGTCTCCAAAAACCCCCATCGATAGCGCGAGCATTCGATCATCACGTTGGCGGAAAACTATATCGGCCTGCCCTGTTAGGGCCCGTTCTATCCCGATGGATCGGGGATGGGGAATGATCTTATCCGAAAACCGGTATTCACTTTTCGGGATCATGCTTTAGCTATCCCTTGATGGCCGAGCCGACGATGGAATCGACGAAGAAGCGCTGCAGGAAGACGAACAGGATGAGCGGCGGCAGCACGGCCAGCGTCGCGCCGGCCATCACCAGTCCGGTGTTGACAGCGCCCCGGTTGTAGCTCAACAGCCGGCTCAGGCTGATGACGATCGGATAGGCGTCGGCATTGCCCTGCAGCACCGTCAGCGGCCACAGATAGCTGTTCCAGTGATAGACGAAGGCGAAGAGTGCCAGTGCCGCGATCGCCGGCGCCACGCTCGGCGCCACGATCTTGAACAGGATCAGCAGCTCCGAGGCGCCGTCCATGCGCGCGGCGTCGATCAGATCGTCGGGCACGCCTGCAATGAACTGGCGCATCAGGAAGATGCCGAAGGCGTTGGCGAGGTTGGGCACGATGATGCCGGCGAGGCTGGCATTGAGGCCGATCGAGCCGACGAGGCGGTAGAGCGGGATCAGCGTCACGATCGGCGGCAGGAACATTGTGGCGATCAGCACCGAAAACAAAAGCGAGCGGCCAGGGAAGTGGTATTTGGCGAAGGCGTAGCCGGCCATCATGCTGGTGACCAGGATGCCGGCCGTGGTGATCAAGGCGATGACCATTGAGTTCCACATCGAGCGGCCGACATTGACCACGCCGGAAACCTTTTCATAGGCATCGAGGCTCGGCTTATGCGGGATCCAGACCGGCGGCACCTGCATGCTTTCGGCCGGGGTTTTCAGGCTGGACAGCACCATCCACACCAGCGGGAAGGCGGATGCGACGGCGACGAGCAGCATCAGCGTCGCCAGCAGCGCCTTGCGGCCGGAGGGGCGTCTTCGCGCAAACCGGCTCGACGATCCCGCGCTCATTCCTGGTCCTTCCGGTTGGCGAGTGCGAAGAGTGCGCAGACGACGACGATCAGCGACAGCATCAGCATGACAGCCATGGCCGAGCCCAGTCCGCCCTGCGCGCGTTCAATGCCGACGCGGCGGATGTGATAGGTCAAGACATTGGTCGAGCCGACTGGCCCGCCCTGCGTGATCAGGGCCACAGGCTCGAACACCTGCACAGCGTTGATGATGGCGATGACGGCGCTGAACAGAAGCGTGCGCCGCATCAGCGGCAAGGTGATGAAGCGGAATTGTTCGAAGCGGTTGGCGCCGTCGAGCTTCGCCGCCTCATAGAGGCTGCCTGGGATCTGCGTCAGGCCGGCGATCGCCAGCACGGTGAAATAGCCGACCTGCTGCCAGACGTTGAGGAAGACGATCGAGATCAGCGCCGAGCGCGGCGACGACAAGAAGGGCTGCGGTCCGACACCGACCAGGCCAAGCATCTGGTTGAGCGGTCCTTCGCTCGGCGAATAGAGCTTCGACCAGACCAGCGCCACCGCGATCATCGGCACCATATAGGTGGAGAACAGCACGGTCCGCAGCGCCGTGCCGCCGGCGACATCGTGCTGGTAGACCATCAGGCCGAAGGTCACAGAGAGCGGCAGGATCAGGACGACGGACAGTGCGGTATAGATCGCGGTGTTGGTCAGCGCGCCCTTGAAGTCGCGTCCGACCGAGGTCGGCCCGAAGATCTCGCGGAAATTGTCGAGGCCGATGAAGCTCGCGCTGGAAAATGGCGTCTGCGTCGACCAGTCCTGGAAGGACAGCCAGACGGTGAGCAGCATCGGCAACAGGATGAAGATGCCGATCAGCGTCACGGCGGGCGTAAGCATGATGCCCGCCGAGGCACGATACCTCTGGATCATTATGGTCTGATCATTACTTGGCTCTGATTACTACTTGGCGGCGCGTTCCAGGATCGAAGTGGCATCGGCCTGCGCCGTCGCCTGCGCATCCTTGGCCGAGACCTGGCCATACTGCAACGCCTCGATCGTCTGCTGTAGGGATTCCGAGAATTCCTGTCCGCCCGGCACCACCGGGAAGGGTTTTGCATCGGCGAGCACGCTGACATAGCCGGACAGGAATTCCGAGCCGAGCTTGTCCTTGTGCGCTTCGATGTCGGAGGTGCGCGACGGCAGGATGCCCATCGACATCAAGATATCGGACATCGCCGAAGCGCCGCTCGTGCCGGATTTCGGATTGTTGAGCCAGGCGAGGAATTCCCATGCTGCCTTCTGCTCGGCCTGGCCCGCATTGGCGTTGACCACGGTCATCCAGGAATAAGAGATCGAATGTGGCTTGTCGCCGCTCGGGCCGACCGGGATAGGTGCGGTGGCGATGTCGGTGAACTTGTCGCCCATCCCGGTCTTCAGCGCGCTCTCCCACCAGTTGGCCATGATGATCATGCCGGTCTTGCCGGAGACGAAATTGTCGAGGAATGGCCCGGTGGTGTTGGCGTCGGCCGTCGCGATCGCCGGCACGCTGGCGCCGGACTTGACGAGGTCTTCATAAAGCTGGAACGTCTCGCCTGCCTGCTTGCTGTCCAGCACCGGCTTGCCGTCCTTGACCAGCTCGCCGCCATTGGAAACCAGCAGCGAGGCGAAGGGATGGACGACGCCGGCCGCCCATGAATTGATCATGCCGAACCCCTGCTGGCCGGCATCCTTGTTGGTCAGCTTTTTCGCCGCATCCTTGAACTCGTCCCAGGTCTTCGGTGGAGCGGCGATGCCCGCCTGCTTGAACAGCGCCTTGTTGTAGTTCAGCGCATAGACGTCGATTTCATTGGGAATTCCGTAGAGTTTGCCGCCGACCGAAGCGGCGCTGACGATGCCCGCCGGCCAGGCGCCCCTGACTTCGCTCGCCACCGCGTCAGGGGCGGGCGCGACGAGCCTGTCGCGGGCGAGTTCCGGCAGCCAGAGATCGTAGATACCGCCGATCGTCGGGCCTTCCGCGCTACCGCCTTGGGAGCGAAGCGTGGTCAGGAGATCGCCAAACGGAACGGCGCGCACGGTGACGCTGACATCCGGATTGGTCTTGGCATAGTCCTTGGCCGCCGCCTCCAGCAGCGCCACCGTCTCGGGCGACCAGTGCGTCAGGTAGGAGATGTTGACCGATTGCGCCCAGCCGCTGGCCGGCAGGATGGCAAGGCCCGCGGCCAGTGCCAGTTTCGACGTCCAGGCAAACGACATCCTCGTCCTCCATTTCAGCATAGCGATCACGATGACGTTATGACAACATGAAGCAGGGGCGCAAGGCCCTGTTTGCGAAAAAGCTGCTTGCAGGATCGACGCGGACCTTCTTCTGCTTCAGAAGTATCAATTTTTACCTGTTAAAAACAGCAAGTTAAGCAGATTTACTGGATCGGGAATTCAGCGGTTCTCCCCGAATGGAAAATGACATCTCTTGCGAACAACGCTATGTCGTTATAATGACTTGGGTCGAACGAATGACTCTCTTGCGGCATCGAAGCGCCGCGAGACGCCAAGGACAGGGAAAACGGGAGAACTGGCAATGAGCATGCTTTCAATTCACCGGCGCGCCGCGCTCGGGCTGATCGGCGGCCTTGCCGCCTGCGCGGGCATTTTCACGACCCTGCCGGCGTGGGCCGACAGCACGGTGACGCTGTGGAGTTGGCGCACCGAGGACGAGGCCGCGATGCGTCGCATCTTCGATGCCTTCGAGGCCAAGAACCCCGGCATCAAGGTCGACATTCAGTTCACGCCGGACGCCGATTACCAGAACCGGCTGAGCACGGCGTTGCGCGGTGGTCGCGGGCCCGATATCGCCCAGCTAAAAGCCTATGGCGAGTTGCAGCCCTTCGTCGATGCCGGCTATCTCGACGCGCTCGACGACAGCGTGCCGGAATTGAAGAACATGCCGGATGCCGCCCTTGGCGGCGCGCGCGGCCGCGCCGACGGCAAGCTCTACGGCGTGCCTTATTCGGTGCCGATGATGGGCGTGTTCTACAATCAGGATATCTTTGCCGCGCAAGGCATCGAGATCCCCAAGACCTACAAGGATTTCGTCGCCGCCTGCGGCAAGCTGAAGGCGGCCGGCATTACCCCGATCGCAACCGGCGGCGCCAATGGCTCCGCTTGGGAGCTGGAGATCGGCGTCGGCGTCATTGGCCCGACCGTCTACGGCCCTGGTTTCTACGACGAGATGATAACCGGCAAGGCGACCTTCGACGATCCGCGCTATGTCGCGGCGCTGAAGCGCTTCGCCGAGCTGAAGCCCTATTTCCCGGACGGCTTCGCCGGCATCGACTACACCACGGCCACGCAGCAGTTCATCGGCGGCAAGGCGGCGATGTTCCTCGGTGGGTCCTTTGAAAACGGCAGCTTCAAGGCGCAGAACCCGAAGCTGAAATTCTCGATCTTCCCGTTCCCAGCCGACGATGCCGGGGCAAAGCTCTACACGTCGGCCTTCTCGGACGGCTCCTATGGTCTCGTCTCCGAGAGTCAAAACAAGGAGGCCGCGACCAAGGTGCTGGGCTTCATGGCTTCGGCCGAATTCGCGCAGATGTTCGCCGATGAGCTCGGCTGGCCGCCGGCCCGCACCGACGTCACCGTGAAGGATCCGGTGCTGGCGCAGATGATGGAAATGTCGAAGAACTCAACGCCCTATCTGACGCTGGTCGGCTTCCGCTGGCAGTCGCCGACGGCGTCCTCTGTGTTGCAGTCGGAGATCATCGACATGGTCGAGGGCAACATCGCGCCGGAGAAGCTGGCCGCCGATATGCAGGCCGCCGTCGCCACCTGGTTCAAGCCGAAGCAGTGAGGAGCCAGGCCGGTCGCATCGCGGCCGGCCTCTCGCCGGACAGAACAACGCATGACCAATTTTCACCGCCCAAGCAGCCTGAGACGCACGCAGCAGCGCATGGCCGTGCTTTTCATCCTGCCGGCGCTGGCCGTCTACGCGCTCTTCGTCCTCTATCCGCTGGCGATGTCGCTGTGGGGCAGCTTCTTCATCTGGAAGGGCCTGCGCATGGTCGAATTCGCCGGCCTGTCGAATTTTTCGCGCCTGTTTGTCTTTCCTAGCGGTGCGCGGCTCTATGGCGCGCTGTGGCACAACACCGCCTGGTTCTTCGGCATCATGCTCTTCCAGAATGGCATCGGCCTTTTGTTCGCCTGGCTGCTGTTCCTGCGCGACAGGGGAGCGGCCTTCTTCCAGTCGGTGTTTTTCTTTCCGGCGGTTCTGAGCCCCGTCATCGTCGGGGCGCTGTGGCGCCTGCTTCTGGCGCCGGACGGCGTCGTCGAATGGGCGCTGAACGGGCTCAGCCTCCATCAGGGCAGCCTCACCGTGCTCGGCAACAGCCACACCGCGCTTGGAATGCTGATCGCCGTCGACGCCTGGAACTGGATGGGCCTGCCGGTGCTGATCTACACGGCGGGCCTGCGGCAGATTTCCGGCCAGATCTTCGAGGCGGCGAAGCTCGACGGCGCCGGCAATGCGCGCATGCTGTTTTCCGTCGCGCTGCCGCTTTTGATGCCGGCGCTCGGCACGCTGACGACGCTGTCGTTCATCAACACCTTCAACCAGTTCGACATCGTCTATGTGATGCAAGGCGTGCAGGGCAATCCGAGCTATTCGACCGACACGCTGGTGACCTATTTCTACCGGCTGGCCTTCGGCGCCGAGGGCGCTGTCGGTATCACTGATATCGGTCTGGCGCTGGCCTTGGGCACCGTGCTGTTCCTGATCCTCAGCATCGGCACGCTGCTGATGCTGCGCTTCTTCGATCGCCGCACGGTGCAGCTATGAGCGCGCCGGCGATCCCGTACAGGACGTTTCCGCCAAGACTGGCGCGGCTGCCGGGCTGGACCGTGCTGGCCATTTGGACAGCGGCGGTTCTGCTGCCGCTCTACATTCTCGTCGTCTCCTGCTTCAAGACCACGGCCGAAATCTACGACAACCGGCTCGGCCTGCCGCAAAGTTGGGCTTTCGACAATTTCGTCCGGGCGTGGACGCGCGCCGATCTCGGCCACAATTTCATCAACAGCCTGATCGTCACCGCCGGCGCGGTCATTCTCACCATCGTCGTCTCGGCGATGGCTGCCTATCCGCTCAGCCGCTACAAGCTCGGCTGGAACGCCATCATGCTCGGCCTGTTCCTGTCGGGCATCATGCTGCCGATCAGATTGGCCTCTGTCGAGCTGTTCACCTTGATGCGCAACCTCGGCCTGTTGGACTCCCTGACGGGACTGATCCTCGTCTATTCGGCGATCCGCATTCCCTTCGCCGTCTTCATCTTCGCCAATTTCATGCGCGTGCTGCCCTCCGAACTCGACGAGGCGGCGCGCATGGACGGCGCCGGCGAGGTCCGCATCCTGTTTCAGATCATCCTGCCTATGGTGAAGCCGGCGGTGTCGATCGTCGCCATCTTCACGGCGATCGCTGTGTGGAATGACTTCTTCTTCCCGCTGATCTTCATTTTCGACGACCGCTACAAGACTGTGCCGCTGGCGATCAGCGTCTTCGTCGGCCAGTTCCGCACCGACTGGGGCCTGGTGTTCGCCTCGCTGGCGATCTCCATGGCGCCCATCCTGATCATGTATTGTCTGCTTGCCCGCCAGATTCGCGAAGGCGTCGGTGCCGGGGGAGGCATGAAATGATCGAGGACAGGATTTACGCCGCCAAGTCCATCCTGGTTGTCGGCGCGCACGCCTTCGATGCCGAGGTGATCGCCGGGCCGCTGGCCGCCGCCGCCGCCAAGCGCGGTGCCATGGTGACATTCCTGCACCTGACCATGGGCGAGCAGGGGCATCCCTGTCTCATCCCCGCACATTATTGCGTGCAGAAGGAAGAGGAAGCGGGCAGGGCGGCTGAGCGGCTTGGTGTCAAGGTACGCAGCCTAGGCCTGCGCGACGCCTTCCTGCCGTCGGACGACGAGACGGCGCTCGAAGTATGCGACATCATTCGCGAACTCAAACCAGAGATCGTCATTACCCATTGGCACGGCAGCTGGCACAAGGACCATCGCGCCGCCGCGCATCTGACGCAGACCGGCATCTTCTACGCCGCCCTGCCGACCGTTGCCAGCGACCACGCGGCGCACACGCCCCAACTGCTCCTGTTCGGCGAGAACTGGGAGGACGATGACGGTTTTCGGCCCGAGCATCTCGTCGATGTCAGCGATGGCTTCGAGGCCTGGAGCGAGGCGGTCAAGGAATACGAGCTGGCCCGGGGCCTCAGCAGCTTTCCCTATGTCGATTACTACAGCGCGCTCTACCGGCTGCGCGGCTGCCTGCGCGGTACGCGTTACGCACAAGGCTTCGCGGCGGCGTCGCATTCGTGGAATGCCGGCAGCGGCCTGTTCGCGCCGCCGTTCGGCAAAGGGCCCGGCCGATGACGCGGGTTCTGGCCATCGACCTCGGCGGCACCAATCTGCGCGCCGCCGTCTTCACCGGCGACATCGGTGCGCTGGACATGTCGAGCCGCGAGCCGGCGCCGGCCAGTCTTGATGCGTTCGTCGCCCGCCTCCAGGCCCTGCGCGCCGAGGCTGGGGCTATCGAGGCGTTCGGCATCGCGGTGCCTGGGCTTGTCGAAGGTGCCGTCTGCCGCTGGATCCCGAACCTGCCGTTTCTCGACGGCGTCGACATCCAGGCCTTGTTTCCAGGCCTGCCCGTGGCGCTCGGCAACGACGCGCAGATCGCGCTGCTGGCGGAAGTCGTCGAGGGCGCGGCCAAGGGCATGTCGGATGCGATCCTGCTCGCCATCGGCACCGGCATCGGTTCGGCGGTGCTGGCCAACGGCCGCATCGTTGCCGGCGCGCATGGCGGCGCCTGTTCGTTCGGCTGGGCCTGCGCCGACATCAAGGATCATGGCGAGGAGCGCAGTGGCTGGCTGGAGCGCGTCGCCTCGGGCCGGGCACTCGATGCGCTTGCCGCCCAGATTGGCCTCGCCGATGGCCGCCAGCTGATCGCCGCCGCCCAAGGCGGGGAACTCGCCGCGCAGACCTTGCTGGAAGTGCCGGCGCGGCGGCTCGGCACCGCGCTTGCCGGCGCCGTGGCGCTGCTCGATCCGCAGGCGGTTCTAATTTCGGGAGGACTGGCCGAGGCGCTGGACGTGATCCGACCACCGCTGCTAGCCGCGCTGCGGCGCCAGTTGCCGTCGCATCTGCGTGGCATCGAGGTTCGGTCCGGCCGGTTCGGCCCGGGCGCCGGCCTTATCGGCGCGGCATTGGCTGGTCGCGCGGGGAAAGAGTGGAGACAGGTGCGATGAGCCAAGCGAGTTTTCAGCAGCCGGACCGCAGACGGCCGGAGCCGCTCTGGTATCAGGTAGAGGAGGCGATCCGCGCCATCGTCAAGAGCGGCGAATGGGCGACCGGCGACCAGATCCCGGCCGAAGACCGGCTGTGTGCCCTGTTCGGGGTCAGCCGCATCACTTTGCGCCACGCCCTGCGCAATCTGGAGGAAGGCGGACTGTTACGGCGCGAGCATGGCCGCGGCACCTTCGTGCGCTCCACCACGCTGGTGGCCGGCACGCGCGAGCTGACCAGCTTCACCCAGGAAATGGGCAATATGGGTGTGGTCGCCGGCTCGCGCCTGCTTGACTGCGGCCTGACATCAGCCAATGCGGCTGCCGCCGGCGCGCTGGAGATCGAGGAGGGCGATCCGGTGGTGCGCATCAGGCGTCTCAGGTTGGGCAACAACGAGCCGATCGGCATCCAGACGGCGCAGCTTTCGGCCGCGCGCGTGCCGGGCTTCCTCGACGCCGGCCTGCTGCAGGGTTCGCTCTACGAGGCGCTGGAGCGTCACTACGGCATTGTGCCGGTGGCCGCGCGGGAAAATTACCGCGTCGGCGCGGTTGGGGCGGCGGATGCCGAACTGCTCGACCTGCCCGCCGGCAGCCCCGCCTTCATCGTCGAACGCATCACCACCGACGAGCGCGGCCCGTTCGAATTCACCGTCTCCATCATGCGCGGCGACCGCTACGAAATCCGCTCGACGCTGCGCGCCGGGCGCGTCCCGTCCAATCCGCGAAGCTGATCCACCCTCCCAAGCAGATCTTTAAACAGGAGTACCCACGTGTCCGATCTCTACATCCACCGTCTCGCCGCTCTCATCGACAAGGCAGCGAAAACCAATGAAGAGGCCTTCGGCCAGGCCGCCAGCCGCTTTGCCGATTCGCTGGAAGGCGGCGGGCTGGTCCATCTCTACGGTTCGGGCCATTCGGTGCTGCCTGTGCAGGAAGTGTTCCCGCGCTACGGCAGCTATGTCGGCTTCAATCCGCTGACCGACCCGCGCGTTATGTGGCACAACGTGCTCGGCGCCGGCGGGGTGCGCGAGCTTCTGTGGCTGGAGCGAACTGAAAAGTACGCCGAGAAATTCCTCGACCACCAACCGCTCAACAAGGGCGATTCGATCATCATCTTCGGCCACAGCGGCCGCAATTCGTCCGGCATCGACACCGCTCTCTATGCAAGGAAGCGCGGCATCTTCGTCGTCGCGGTGACCAGCAAGAACAATCTCGACAAGCCGGCGACGCATTCCTCCGGCAAGCGGCTGGCCGACGCGGCGGATCTCGTCATCGACACCTGCTCACCGATCGAGGACGCCATCGTACCGGTCGAAGGTTGGAGCCGTCCGGTGTCGGGCTCATCGACGGTGCTCGCCATGATCCTGGCGCATGAGTTGATAGCGCGCACGGCCGAGCAACTCGCCAAGCGCGGCATCGAACTACCGGTCTTCGCCTCGCCGACGATCGCCGGCGTGACGTTGCACGATACCGACGTCATCTACGGTGTCTACCGCGAACGCATGCTGGAAGCGCAGAAGAAACACCTGCCGACCTTCCAGGCGACGATGCGCGGCGAATAATGTTGCGGCCGGGAAGGCGCTGCCGGCGCCTTCCCGGTGGACCACCGTCCCAGCAGATTGCGCTCGACGGTTTTCAGTGCGCCTGCAGGCCTGATCGACCACCGTTTCGCGCCCGACTGGGCCCACTACACCGACACGCCGGAAAAGCTAGCGCCGCGCCACGGGGGCGCTGGTTCTGATGCCACGGACATAACTGTCGGGATCAGCCAGTTGCGCTGGCATAGATGTCGAGAACATCCGTCACGCCTGCGATCAGGAGTTCCCTGGCCTTTGGCGCGACGGACCCGCTCGCCACCGCGCCGTCGAGACGGCCGAGATACTGGCTGATCAGGGGTGAGGGGATGTCGCGCTCGCCCAGCGCCTGCATCAGCGCGTTCACGGCCTGTCGCGCCGCCTGCGCCGGCCAGTAGTAGCGGATACGGTCGCTGTAGGAGAAATGTCGCTCGATCCGCTGCTCGGCCTCGGAGCCGTGATAGTAATTCTTCCAGTTGTCGGGCGCTGCCAGCATGACGCGCTCCATCGCTGCCGGGAGGCTTTCCCGAGCCGGGTCGGGAGCAAGAATGTCAGCGATGTGGCTCAATCCATAGAGCGCTTCGCGCAGCGCGAAGGTCAGCCATGGCCCGACCTTGAGGATGGCAAAACCGTCATCGACCAAAGCGCTCAGCGCGGCAACCGGCTGGTAGTCGGTCGAGTGGGCCTCGAAGACGAGTTGCGGCAGGTCTCGCAGCGTGCCGGCGAGCGTCCGGGCGCGTTCCGGCCGGTAGGCGATCACCTCGGCATTGCCGAATTCGACGCCCGGCTGCACGACGACGCCGATCGCCCGCGAGAAGGCCTGGTCAAGGCCGCGCTGGCTGAAGGCATCGCGGTGGATGCGCACCGTCTCACGGGCCGCCTCCGGTGTCGTCACCGCCAGATGGTCCATCGCTTCCAGGGCACCGCCCGGCACCGGCACTTCAGTGCCGATGACATAGACAGGCCTGGCGCCGCCTGTTCGTTCAATCGCGGCCTCCGCCACCTCGGCCAGTTCGGCGGCGCGCGCGGCGATCGTGGCGTCGGGCGGTGCCGCACCTTCGCCGGCGCAGCCCATGCTGGCGTCCAGATGGATCTTGGTGAAGCCGGCCTCGGCATAGGCATCCACCATGCGCGATGCCTTTTCCATGGCCTCTGGCGCCGGCAGGTGCTTCCAGGGATTGGGGCCGAGATGATCGCCGCCGAGCACCAGCCTGTCCAGGGGAAAGCCGGCCTTGCCGGCGATGGCCTCGACGAAGCGGCGGAAATCGCCTGGCGCCATGCCGGTATAGCCGCCTTCGTGGTTCACCTGGTTGCAGGTGGACTCGATCAGGACGTCGGCGCCGCGCGCCTTGCCGTGGCGCAGCGCCGCTTCGATGACCAGCGGATGGGCCGAGCAGATCGAGGCGATGCCACAGCGTTCGCCGGCCGCACGGCGCGACGCTATGGCGGCCAGCCTGTCGGTCGCCTGGCTCATGCCGGTGCTCCGGTCCTGGCGGTCGCGATGAACGCCTCGACCTCGGCCAGCGAGGCGATGCCTTCCATCGGTCCCTTCTTCGTCACCGCCAGCGCGCCGCAGCCATTGGCGATCTCGAGCGCTCTCTTGGGTGCCTCTCCACGCAGCCAGAAGCAGACGAAGGCTGCCGCAAAACAGTCACCGGCGCCGGTCGGATCGATTTCGTCGACAACGAAGCCGGGTGAAGCGATGCGCCCTGACCGGTCGTAATGGACCGCGCCTTGCGCGCCTTTCTTGACGACCACGGCGGAGATGCCGCGGTCCAGCATTTCGCGCGCCGCGCTCTCCTCGTCGCTTGCCTCGGCGAAGGTGAAGAGTTCCGGCCCGCTCGGCAGGAACACATCGGTCTTCGACAGCACGAAATGCAAGGCGTCGCGCATGCCTGGCAGATCGAGCATCTCCTTGCGGATGTTGGGGTCGAAGGAGACCGTGCCGCCGCGCGTTTTGACGGCTTCGATCCCGTTGCGGGCAACCTCGATCACCTCGGGCGAGAACAGTGATGTGCCCATGACGTGAAAATGGTCGGCGCCGGCCAGCAGCGCGCGCGCTTCCGCGCCCATCTCGATCAGCCCGGCGGCGCTCTGCTTGATGTTGTAGACGAAGTGCCGGCTGCCGTCGGTCTCATAGGTGACGAAGGCGGTTCCTGTCGCAGCCCCCTGATGGACGGTGATGGCCGAGATGTCGGCGCCGTCGACGCGCAGGCGCTCGATGTTCAAATGGCCGAAATCGTCGTCGCCCACCGCCGCGATCAGTCCTGCCGGCTGGCCGAGCCGCGCCGCCTGATCGATAAAGATGGCGGGAGCGCCTGACGGAAACGGACCGACCAGCGGGCCGGCAGCGCGAAAACTCTGGCCGATCCGCTCGGCCATGATCTCGACCAGGATCTCGCCGGCGCAAACCAGTTTCTTCATGTCCTCACCATCTGCCGGACGGACGGCGTCCGATTGCGCTATCCGCGTGTCCGTGCGGGTCAAAACCTAAGTTGCCATTTTTAAAGCGTCAATAAATAATTTGACGTGCGCAATGCTTTTGCGTTGTAGTGGAAACATGGGAAATTTGACTGAATAAGTTCGGTCAAGCAATGCTGCCTCAGCGCAATGGTCGCAAGACTGATTCTGGCCGGTGCGCGAAGGCTGGCATTAAGGGCAAGGAGCCTGAAATATCGATGGCGGAAAAGACGCACCGGACAATGGATGATTTCGCCAGGGCGTCCGGCGTGTCCCGGCCGACCCTGTCGAAGTACTTTGACGATCCGGCCAGCGTGAAGCCGGCGACACGAGCGCGCATCGAGGCGGCGCTTCGTTCGTCCGACTACCAGCCGAATGTTTTTGCCCGCAATCTCAATCGTAAGCGTACCCGCAATGTCGGCATCGTCGTGCCGGCGATCACAGATCCGTTCTACGCGGAGATGGTCAGCCGCATCGAACTGCGCTGCCGCGACGAAGGGTTTTGGCCGATCGTCATCTCCTCGCACGGTTCGCCGAAGCTGGAGGCCGAATCTGTCAGGACGCTGATGTCGCTGAAGGTCGCCGGCGCCATCGTCGCGCCCTTGGGATTGGTCTCCGAGCCCGGCGTCTTCGAGCGGATGAGCGAGGAAATCCCGATCGTCTATTTCGACACCTATATCGAAGGCGACACGCCGTTCGTCGGCAATGACAACCACCAGAGCACCTCGACGATCGTGGATTATCTCTGCCGGTCCGGCGAACCGCCGGTCTATGTCGACATCCCGCACGTCAACCACAATTCGAGCGAACGCCTGCAGAGCTATATCGATACGATGCACGCCGCCGGCCTGGAGCCCACCGTTCTCAAGGCGGCAGGCGACTATAGCTGGGACTTCGAGCGCATCGGTCACGAATGGATGGACAGGACGCTCGGGAACGGCGGCCTGCCGGCCCGCACGCTGCTCTGCGCCAATGACCGTCTCGCCTTCGGCGTGATGTCGGCTGCCTTTTCGCGTGGGCTGAAGATCGGCCGCCGCGCCGATTGCGATTTCCGTGTAGCTGCTCATGACGATCATCCGCTGAGCCGCTACACCTGTCCCGCGCTGACCACCATGGCGCAGGACTTCGCCGCCATGGCTGGCCGTAGCGTCGAGATCCTGCTGGCGCTTCTGGACGAGGCTGACCCGCCCGGCCAGGATCTGGCGCGCAACGTCAAACTTGGCGCGACCCTGGTGATGCGTCAGTCGGCCTGAGCACACGTCTGCAGGCGGAACCAGGCCGCCGCCTCGCTCACCGCTTGCCGCGCGGCCAGGATGTGCCGGCCCATTGAGACGAAGCCGTGGATCTGACCCGACCAGTGTCGCAGCACCAGCGGCACTCCGTCGGCGCGCAGGCGCTCGGCAAAGGCCGTGCCTTCGTCGGTAAGGATGTCGTGGCCGGCTATCACGACGAAGGCGGGTGGTGCGCCGGCAAGGCTGGAGGCCAGCAGCGGCGATACGCGCCAGTCCGCGATGTCATCAGGCGTTCGCACATAGTGGTCGCGGAACCAGGCCATGGTGGCGGCGGTGAGCCCAAAGCCGTCGCCGAAACGCCGGTAGCTGTCCGCCGTCTGGCGGGCATCGGTGTTGGGATAGATCAGGATTTGGGCGGCAAGCGGCGGCGCCAGCCCGTCGCGGGCAAGCAACGCCAGAACGGCGGCAAGGTTGCCGCCGGCGCTGTCGCCGGCAACCGTAATGCGGGCTGGGTCGATGCCGAGTTCGCCAGCGTTCCCGGCCATGAAGCGGAGCGCCGCCGCGCAATCCTCCAGCCCGGCGGGAAACGTGTGCTCCGGCGCCAACCTGTAGTCGGGGCAGACGACGACGGCGTTGCCGAGATTGGCCAGCCAGCGGCAGATTTCGTCATGCGAATCGAGATTGCCGATCACCCAGCCGCCGCCATGCAGGTAAAGCACGGCGCGCGCCCCGGTCCGCGGCGCGCCGATACCGCGATGGATGCGGATCGTGACCGGGCCGTTCGGCCCGTCGATCTGCTGCTGCCCGGTTGCCGCGACCGGCTCGTGCTCGCCCTGCTGGGTCGGGAACGAAGCGATATAGGCGGCCCGTGCCGCCGCCACGCTGCCATTCTCGAACGGTTCGCCGCCGGCGGCACGGCCGATTTCGAGGGCACGCAATGCATCCGGATCGAGTGTCATCGTCATCTCCGCTGCGGGTCAGGCGAGCAGGCCGCGTGCCTCGTCTTCGCTGAGCAGGGCCGGCTGGACGACGTCACCTGTGATCGCAACCGAGCTTTTCGTCTCGCCCGAATGCAGGATCGCTTCCATGATCTCCAGCACATGCAGGGCCAGATTGCCGGAAGCGCGGGGTGTGGCGCCTGTCCGCAGCGAACGCACCAGGTCGGCGACGCCGAGCATGCGGTAATTGGCGCGGTCGGGCGCCGCGTAAGGCCAGTTGCGGGCGCCGTAGAGTTCGCCTTCGCTGGCGAAATCCTTCCAGTCGGCGCCGCGTTCCGACAGCGAGACGGTGCCGCCGAACGTGTCCGGGTCGGGCAGCCGCAATGAGCCCTCGGTGCCGTGCAGTTCGATCGGATGATTGGAATGCCTGAAGACGTCCCATGATGCGCCGAAGGTGACAGTCGCGCCGGAGCGGAATTCGAGCAGCGACAGCACATTGGTCGGCGTGCCGACCTTGAATTTGGTGTTCTTGAACGGCCCTTCGGCCGATATCAGCCGTTCCTCCTGGCCCTTCGTCGCCATCGCCATGACGCGGGCGACCGGACCGAGCAGGTTGACCAGCATGGTCAGATAGTAGGGTCCCATGTCGAATACGGGGCCGCCGCCAGGCTGATAGTAGAACTGCGGGTTGGGATGCCAGTGTTCCATGCCGCGTCCCATCATGAAGGCGGTGCCGGTGACCGGGCGGCCGATGGCGCCTTCGTCCATCAGGCGGCGCGCTTTGCGTCCGGCCGCACCAAGGAAGGTATCGGGAGCCGAGCCGAGCAGCAGGCTACGCTTGGCCGCCTCGGTCACCAGCCGGCGCCCGTCGCTGGCCGAGATTGCCAGCGGCTTTTCGGTGAAGACATGCTTTCCCGCCGAAAGGGCGGAGAACGAAATGTCGAAATGCGCCGCCGGAATGGTGAGGTTGAGGACGAGGTCGATCTCGGGGTCGGCCAGCAGCGCATCGACGCCGAGTGCCCGAATGCCGTATTCCTTGGCCCGTAACGCCGCCATCTCGGCCGAAATATCGGCGCAGGCGCGCAATTCGATGCCGCCGAACAGCGCGGCGTTGCGCAGGTAAGTCATCGAGATGTTGCCGCATCCGATGACGCCGATGCCGAGTTTGGCCTGTGATTTTGCCTGCATTTTCTGTCGTACCCTCCCGCTGCGGTCACGCTACCCGATCCGTCGCTATGGTGCCGGATCGCTTTCAAAATCGCTATACAACATTTTAAATGTTGACGCGCGTAAAATTTTTATAGAACATGCGGAAATGGCTGGCGCGCATCGGGAGGCTGCCAGCCTTGGGAGGAGAAAATGTCAGAAGGAAAAAACGGCCGGCCGCCGATGCGAATCCGTGGTCATCGGGTCTTTCGGTTGCGGCCGGGGGACCGCGACGGGTTCAGGCATAGATCACCTTGGCCCCGATTTTATCCAGCTGGCTGCGTATTGGACCGGGCAGGGCATCGTCGGTGATCACCACATGGACGCCCGACAGCGAAAATGCCTTCGAGGTCCCGCTGACGCCCCATTTGCTCGAATCCGCAAGGAGGACAACGCGCCGGGCCATGCGCACCAGGTTTCGCTTCGTTCGCGCCATGTCTTCGTTCACGTCGACCACATCCAGGGACGAGTCGATCGCATGCGCGCCAACAAAGACCTGATGCGCCACCAAGCCGCCGAGAGCCGTGTCGGCATCGGTAATCAGCGTGCTCACCGTGTCTGGATAGACCCGGCCACCGATCATGTGCACGTCGAGCCCGGGCCGATGCATCAGATGCTGCACGATATTCATCGCCGTGGCCGCGACCACGACATTGTTGAGCGGCGGTAACTGCATGGCAACCTGCATCAATGTCGAGCCGCCGTCGAAGATGACCGATTGGTTGTCCTCGAACAGATCTACCGCTGCCCGGGCGATGCGTTTCTTCGCATCGAGGTTCGTTTGCATCCGCCGAGCGAACGCGGCCGTGGTCGAATCCGTGGTCCGGGTCACCGCCCCTCCACGGGTCTTGGTCAGTAGGCCCTTGTGGTCCAGTATCTCGAGGTCGGAGCGCACCGTGACTTCCGACACGCCAAAATCGTCGGACAAGTCCTTCGTGCGAACCTGTCCGCTGCGTTGCACCTCACTCAGGATCGATTGGCGTCTCTGCTCTGACAACATTGCCCTGTCCTCGCCTCCATGCGCCGAGCAACCGCCCTGGCCTCGGCTCACCTTACCAAAAATACGCAAATTCGAAAGCTTTCGAAAGATTGCATTTATCGTTTCTTTCGCAAACACTGGTTCCAGGATTTTGAAACCAAACGATTGGGACATTTTGCACTCATGAGCCTAGGAACCAAAGTGCGCCTTGCGCGCCTCTTCTCGCATCCATCGGGAAACCTTTTTGGCGGCGCGGTCGACCACTTTGTCGGCTATGGCGACGTGCGCAAAGGAGGTCTTGCTGATCTGCCGGGCGCGCTCGCTCGCGTCATGGTGGGCAAACCCGACTACGTCAGCATCCAGCCAGGCACCGCGCGCCATCTGTGGCCGCAATACGCGGGCAAGGCTTCCTTGGTGATCCAGGCCGGCTGCTTCACCCCGGACGATCGCATCAGTGAACTGATTGCAACGCCCGAGGATGCGGTGCGCGCTGGCGCCGATGCGTTGGCCGTGGCCATTCCGGTACGCGGCGCGACCGAGGGCAAATACATACGCTGGCTGACCGATTCGGTGAATGCGGCGGCCCGCTACGGCATGCCGGTAGTCGCGCATATCTACCCTCGCGATTTCACCGACGGCGCAAAAATCGTCTTCACCCCCGATGAGATCGCCTATGCGGCGCGCATCGGCTACGAGTCCGGCGTCGACGTGATCAAGATCGGCTACACGGGCGATTTCGAGTCGTTCCGAGAGACCGTTCGGACATGCCCGGTGCCGGTTGTGATCGCGGGTGGCCCGAAGACCGATACACTGCTCGGCGCCCTTCAGCAGACGGCGGACGCCATCCGTGCCGGCGCGCGCGGTGCCGTGGTGGGCCGCAATCTCTGGGGGCATGGCGATCCGGAGAAAGCAGCGATTGCCTTTCGGGGCGTCATCCATGACGGCCTTTCGGCGCAAGATGCCCTGGCGAAGGCGGGTGCCTGAACGATGCCCACCGTCCCTTCAATCCTCGGCTTCGGAGCTATTGCGATCGACGACATCGTTTATGTCGATCAGCCGTTGTCGGCGGGCAAAGGGAAGGTTCTGCAAAGCGCCCGAGCTTTCGGCGGAAATGTCGCGACGGCCCTTGCCGCCGTCGCGCGGCTCGGCGGAACCGCCGGGTTCATCGGATGGCTGGGCAGTGCCGCGGACGACGCCGTGCTGTGCGATCTCGTTGCGAGCGGCGTTGAAACTGCATTCGCGCCGCGCCACCCGCACGCACGCCCGGTGCGCTCGCGGATCACCGTCGGCTCGGATGGGGAGCGGTTCATCGCCTATGACGACGAAGCGATGCTGGGCACCGCGCCGGACTTTCCGGACGAGGTCCTCAGCCGCGCGACAGTCCTGATCGTCGATAGTTACGCGATCCGGTCGCTGGATGTCGTGGTTCGGGCTCGCGATCTCGGCCTTGCGATCCTCGGCGATATCGAATGGAGCAGCGGCCCAGCCACCGAGAGATTGATCGCGCTCTGCGACCATCTCATTCTTCCCCTCGGCTTTGCGCGGACTGCCACGGGGTGTCGATCGCCCGCCGAGATTCTCGATGCCTTGTGGTTGCCGTCGCGATCCGCCGTGGTTCTGACGGATGGCGGCAGGGGCGTCTATTATCGCGGACGCGAAGAGACAGGGCTCTGGCACCTGCCTCCGCATCGGGTCGCCGTCGTCGATTCGACCGGCGCCGGTGACTGCTTTCATGGCGCCTATGCCCTTGCATTGGAGCGCGGGGCCGACACCGCGCGCCGGGTCGCATTCGCGGCCGCGGCGGCGGCCCTTTCGATAACGGGGCGGGGCGGGCGCGAGGCGCTTCCGACCGACGGCCAGGTCATGGAATTCCTGGCATCGACGAACGCACCGTCGGCAGTCGAACTGAAATATGCGCAGCTCGATACTGGAGCCTGAACTATCGCAGTATTTCGCAGGTGAACATAAGCCGAGGAGAATTATAGAAAGCGGTGGATTAGACTTGTGGAGGGAGGAAGATGGCAGAAGTCATTCTTGAGAATATCTGCAAAACCTACGGGAACAATTTCAACGCGATCGACCACTTGAGCCTATCGGTCGAGGACGGTGAATTTTTGATTCTCGTTGGGCCGTCCGGCTGCGGCAAATCCACCGCGTTGCGGATGATCGCCGGGTTGGAGGACATCACCAGCGGCAGCCTTCGGATCGGCGGGATCGACGTCGTCGACATGCCGCCCAAGGACCGCGACATCGCGATGGTCTTCCAGAGCTACGCGCTCTACCCGCATATGACCGTGTTCGAAAACATCGGCTTTTCGATGCGGCTGGCAGGCAAGCCGAAGGCCGAGCGCAAGAAGCGCGTGGACGAGATCGCCAAAACCCTGCAATTGACGTCGCTGCTGGACAGCAAACCCGCGAACCTTTCAGGAGGACAGCGTCAACGGGTTGCCATGGGCCGCGCCATGGTGCGCGAGCCGGCCGCCTTTCTCATGGACGAACCCCTTTCCAATCTGGACGCGAAACTGCGTGTTCAGATGCGCGCTGAAATCACCAGCCTGCAAAAGCAGCTCGGCGTCACGACCATATACGTGACCCACGACCAAACCGAAGCGATGACGATGGGGGACAGGGTCGCGGTGTTGAAGGGCGGCGTGCTGCAGCAGGTCGACACCCCCAAGAGACTCTATGAATCGCCGGTGAACGCCTTCGTTGCCGGCTTCATCGGTTCTCCTTCGATGAACCTTTTCGAGGCGACCCTGACGGGCGACGACCTGATTTCCGGCACCTTCGCCGTCCGGCTGCGGGATGAGGCCTTCATCCGCAGGCCGGGCTTGAGATCGTATGCAGGACGCAAGGTCGTGTTCGGGATCCGACCGGAGCATCTCTATGACAGCAGCCTCGAATCCGGACGCAAGTATCAGACGATACCGGCAAAGGTGACCTCGATCGAGGAGCTCGGATCCGAGCACATCGTCCATCTGAACATCGACGCCGTCCGGGTGGACTCCGGCGACCCGGACGCGGTGGAGGATTTCGGCCGGGCGTCGAACGCGGTGGCGAAATTCGAACCCGTCAGCGCAGTCCGCTCCGGCTCGGAAATCCAGTTGGCCCTGGATGACGTCAAGCTGCATTTCTTCGATCCCGAGACGCATCTGGCGATCTGAAGATCCGTGGCAAGGCCCGCAGGCGAGGGCGAGGCGTCTGCGTAAGAAGACTTCTGAATAACCAGACGATCGGCGGCATTGTGCGGTCGATCCCCAGAGAAGGAGGAGAATATGACGTTCCGTATAAAACCCGCGATGCTGAAAATAGCCGCGGCCGCATGGTTGCTCGGTGCAACTGGCGCCATGGCGGACACGACGCTGGAATTCACCCAATGGTGGGAGCCCGAACTGCCGGCTGGCTCGCTCAGGGCGATCATGGATGACTTCGAGGCCGCGAACCCCGGAATCAAGGTGACGCTGGTCAGCGGCCCCTACGCGACCACGCGAGACCAAATCTCGGTTGGTGCGGCAACCGGAACGCTCAGCGACGTCGTCGGCCTCGACGGCGCCTGGGTAAACAATCTGAACGCGCAGAACGCGCTGGCCGACATGAACCCGATGATGGACGCAAGCGGCTTCGACAAGAGCCAGGTCGCGGATATCATCAAGGTGGACGGCAAGGCGGTGATGTTCCCGGTCGCTTCGTTCGTCTATCCGGTCTTCGTGAATTTGGACCTCGCCGCCCAGGCAGGCGTGACCAAGCTGCCGTCGACCCGCGCGGAATTTCTCGAAGCCGCCAAGAAGATGACGCACGCCGACAAGAACCAGTATGGCTGGGTGCTGCCCCTGTCGCTGCAAACGCCGTCCGGTGTCCAGAACGACATGATGTCGTGGGTCTGGGCTTCGGGTCAATCGATGATGGCGAACGGCAAGCCCGACCTCGAGGGCAAACCGGTGGTGGATATGCTCACCTTCGTCAAATCTCTCAACGACGGCGGCACCATCTCGCCCGGCATCGCCACCAAGACCGAGCAGGAAAAGGTCGAGGAATTCGTCAATGACCGCGTCGGGATGATGATCGACTCGCTCGCGCATGTGAACCTTATCCGCAAGCGCAATCCCAAGCTGAACTTCGACCTCATCCCAGTCCCGGTCGTGGAGAACTATACCGGAAAGCGCGGCCTTCCCTATGCCTCCTGGGGCATCGGCATCTCCGCGGCCTCGAAACATCAGGAGGAGGCCTGGAAACTCGTGCAGTATTTGATGAGCGAAAAGGTGAACGCCAAGCTCGTTTCGCTTGCAAACGCCTTCCCGGGCAACGTCAACGCCAAGCCTGACTTCGTGACGTCCGACAAGGCGTTCGGCAAGGCTTTCGAGATCTTCAAGACCGGCTATCTCGCCAACGAGTTCACGGGCCTGCCGGTGGCTGAAGACTTGATGACCCAGTTCGACGTGCAGGCTCAAAAGATGCTTGCCGGTGAGCAAAAGCCGGAAGAGGCGGCCGCTGCCGCGCAAAAGGGCTGGATGGCGAAATTCTGATCGGCGTGCTCCGCTCTCGCGGCCCACTTATCGGTTGGCCTGCCATTAGGCGGGCCAGCCGGCAGATGACGAACCTGAATAGCTCTTTTCTCTTGTCGCGAGGTTGCCACCATGACCCGGCAGAAGCGCTCCCATCACAAGCTCAAACGAGCTGTGGCGCCCTATCTCTATCTGTCGCCCTCGCTGCTCATAGTCGGGCTCCTGATGCTGTTGCCGATGGTCACGGTGATTGCCTATTCCTTTCAGAACAGCGCGGTACTGCGTCGTGATCCATCCTTTGCCGGGCTAAAGCACTACCAGGCGATCTTTGACGATCCCGTGTTCTGGGCTTCGCTGTGGCATACGCTCTATTTCACATGCATGAGTGTCGTTTTCCATATGACCATCGGTATGATCTTCGCACTCATGCTGAACAGCGACCGCATCAATCCGACGCTGCGCAATGTGCTGCGCGTGCTCTACATACTGCCTTGGCTGTTCACTGCGGTGATCATCGCCGTGATCTGGCGTCTCTTGCTTGAGCCGAACGGTGTCGTGAACAGCATTCTCATGCAGATGGGCATCATCGGTTCCAAGATCGAGTGGTTTTCCTCGCCCGAGACCGCTCTGCACGCCGTCACTTTCGCCAATATCTGGGCGGGCTACCCGCTTTTCATGGTCAGCCTGCTCGCGGGTCTGCAAGGCATTCCCAAGGATTTCTACGAGGCCGCCGATATCGACGGGGCGAAGGCCTACCAGAAGCTGATCTTCATCACCATCCCGCAGCTGATGCCGATCATCATCAGCATCTCGCTGCTCGACTTCATCTGGACCATGCAGGTCTTCCCGTTGATCTGGATAACCACGGGCGGCGGTCCGATATACGCGACCGAGGTCCTCAGCACTTACACCTACAAGCTGGCGTTTTCGAGCTACAACCTGTCCCAGGCGTCGGCGAGCGCTGTGGTCATCCTGCTGATCTCTCTCGGCCTGACGCTGTTCTATATTCGCTATCAGCGGGCTAGGTAGGACGCCATGAGGAAACGGAACTCTGGCAAAGACAAACTGATCACCGTCGCGCTGCATGTTGCCCTTGCGGCAGGGCTGTTCTTCGCAGCCTTCCCGATCTACTGGATGCTCAGCAGCTCGTTCAAGTCGAATACCGAAATCTTTGCCCTGCCACCAACCATCCTGCCGAAGGCCTTCACGCTGGAAGCGTATGCAGCCATCCTTGGCGACCCGGTAAAGCTGCGCTTCTTCTTCAACAGCTACTTCGTGGCGGGAGCGGTGACCGTGCTGACAGTGCTGATCGCCTTGCTGGCGGCCTACGGGTTCAGCCGCTTCAACTTCCGCGGCAAGGGCAGCCTTAACACGCTCATCATCAGCACGCAGACGATCCCGCCGATCACACTTTTGATCCCCTTCTTCGGGCTTGTCGTTTCGTACGGCATCTTCGACACCTATGTCGCGCTGATCCTGACCTACCTGGTGTTTACGTTGCCCTATGCGATCCTGCTGATGACAGGGTACCTGAACACGTTGCCACGCGATCTCGATGAAGCCGTCGCCGTTGACGGCGGCACGAGTTGGACAGCGCTCTGGCGAGTGATCGTCCCGATTTCTCTGCCTGGTATCGTGGCGACGTCGGTCTACACCTTCCTGTTGTGCTGGAACGAATTTCTCTTTGCGCTGACGCTGACGAAGTCAACGTCCATGCGCACCGTCCCGATCGGCATACAGCTGTTGATGGGGCAGCACGCCTTCGAATGGAACCAGATGATGGCGATGAGCGTGCTCGGCTCGCTACCGCTCTTGCTCATCTACCTCGTTGCCCAGAGGTTCTTCCTCGCAGGCATGACCGCGGGCTCGGTCAAGTAGGATGTCCATCCAAGGAGAACTGACGAAGCAGGCCCCCGTGTATTGCAATAGATCATTGGACCCTATCTGCTGGCGGGCGATATCCCCGCGGCCTCGGCCGTCGTCCCGTTCCGCTGATCATGCTCGTGCTGTTCTTCCAGCGCCACATCATCGAAAGCCTGACGCAGGGCCGCCCCAAGGAATAGGCGGAATCAAGGAATGAAAGGATGAACGTGAAAGACCTCAAAGTCGGCTGCCAGACCTTCACCTGGGAAATGCTGGGCAAGAACTGGACTGGCGGCCCCGACGATCTGTTGAAGGCGATCGCGGATGGCGACTACGCCGGCATCGAGATCACCGACACCATGATCGGCCGCTACGCCGGCAAGCCAGCCGAGTTCGCCGCCGCGTTGAAGTCGTCCGGCCTGGCGCTCATTTCCTTCGCCTTCGGTTCGAAGAGCGGCTTCACGCTCAAGGATGAGATCGGCGCCGACCTCGAAACCGCCAGGCGCTGGATCGATTTCGTGGCAAACTTTCCCGATGCGCTGGTGTCGATGGGCTCGGCGACCGTCGTCTCCGACGGGCCGCGCGACGGCAAATTCGCCATCGCGGCCGAGCTGTACAACAAGGCCGGCGAGCTCGGCCGCAAGGCCGGTGTCCAGGTGGCGGTGCATCCGAGTTCGCATCACAACACGCTGCTGTTCGACCGCGCCGATTACGACGCGATCTTTGCCTTGCTCGACCCCGATCTGGTCGGCTGGGTGCCGGACACCGGTCACATCCTGCGCGGCCACAAGGACATGGCCGATACGCTCACCACCTACCGCGACCGCATCCGCTACATCCACCTCAAGGACGTCGACGCCAAGGGCACGTGGGCGATGCTGGGCAAAGGTGTTTGCGACACGCCACAAGTCATCGAGATCGCCGGTACCGCGCCGAACTTCAACGGCTGGCTGGTGCTGGAAGAAGAATCCGACACCGCGGCCGCCGATCCGGCCGGTGCGGTCAAGACCAACCGCCAGACGATGCGCGGCTACGGGGCCTGAGACGATGATCAAGAAACAGGACAGACGCCTCAGGGTCGGTGTGCTCGGCTGCGGCCCGATCGCGCAGTTCGCGCATCTGGAATCCTGCGTCAAGGCCGGCAATGCCGACCTCTACGCCATCTGCGACGCGGCACCCGATCTGCTCGCCCGCATGGGTGCCACCTATGAACCGCAGAAGATGTATGCCGATTATGACGCCATGCTCGCCGATCCCGAACTTGAAGCGGTCATCGTCGCCACGTCGGATGCCTATCACGTGCCGATGTCGATCAAGGCGCTCGATGCCGGCAAGCATGTTCTCTGCGAAAAACCGATCGGAACCTCGATCGAGGAAGGCGAAGCCCTGGCGGAGGCGGTCAAGCGCTCCGGCAAGGTGCTGCAGGTCGGGCACATGAAGCGTTTCGACCCGGCGCTGGAGGCCGCGCGCGACTTCGTTCGCTACGAGATCGGCGAGGTGCTGGCGCTGAAGGCCTGGTATTGCGATTCCACCCATCGCTACACCAACACCGATGCGGTGCAGCCGCTGCCCGTCACCAGCAAGCTGGCGAGGAAGCCTGCGGGCAATCCGAAGGCGGATCTCAGGCAGTATTTCATGCTGGCGCACGGCTCGCATCTCGTCGACACGGCGCGCTTCCTCTGCGGCGAGATCGTCGCCGTGCGCGCCCGCCTCAACGAGCGCTTCGGCGCCTATTGCTGGTTCGTCGAGACCGAATTCGCCAGCGGTACGCTCGGCCATCTCGATCTGACCGTCGCCGTGCGCATGGACTGGCACGAGGGCTTCCAGCTCTATGGCGAGAACGGCTCCGTCATCGCCAAGACGTTCAACCCCTGGTATTTCCGCGCCAGCGAGGTCGACATCTTCCATGAGAAGGACGCGACCTCGCGAAAACCACTCGGCGCCGACGGCCATTTCTTCCGCCGCCAGCTCGAAGGCCTTGCCGACACGGTTCTGAACGGCGCGCCGATGCGCGGCGCCAATGTCGAGGACGGCATCGCCTCGATCCGCGCCATGGTGGCGATTGCCCGTTCTGTCGAGACTGGCGAACGGGTTGAACTTGCCTCGGTTTCGGGTGCCGTCTGATGCGCCTCGGCATCTTCGCCAAGACTTTTCCGGGCACCGATCCGGCCGCCGTCTTGGCCGCGGTCAAGCAGGCCGGATACGAGACGACACAGTTCAATCTCGCCTGCGCCGGCCTGCCGTCGATGCCGGATGTCGTGCCGGCGGATGCCGTCGCCGCCATCCGCGCCGCCGCGCGATCGTCAGGCGTCTCATTGGCCGCGCTGTCGGGCACCTACAACATGGCGCATCCCGACAAGGCTGTGCGCGACGATGGGCTGAGGCGGCTTGGCGTCGTCATCGAGACGGCCGCTGCTTTGGATATCCCGCTGGTGACGCTCTGCACCGGCTCGCGCAATGCCGCCGACCAGTGGGCCTATCACTCCGACAATGCTGATCCGTCCGCCTGGTCCGACATGGTCGCCGAGATGGAAAAGGCGCTGGCGCTGGCCGAGAACGCCGGCGTCGATCTCGGCATCGAGCCCGAGCAGGCCAACATCGTCACCTCGGCCGGGGATGCGATACGCCTGATCGCCGACATGGGCTCCAAACATCTCAAGATAGTGCTCGACCCCGCCAACCTGTTCGAGCATGCGACACCGGAGGAAGCGCTCACCATCGTCGCCGCCGCGATCGATGAGGCAGCCGGCCACATCGCCATGGCGCACGCCAAGGACCGTTTCGCCGACGGCCGCCTCGCCACGTCAGGCCAGGGCGTCGTCGACTTCCCGGACTTCGTCGCGCGCTTGAAGGGCGTGGGTTTCGATGGGGCGCTCGTCACGCACGGCTTGTCCGCCGACGAAGCTGCTGCCGTCGCAATCTTCCTGCGAAGGCTGCTCTGATGGGCGTCGCGCCGACGATCATGCTGCGCGACGATGCCGCGCTCCATGTCTTCGATACGGGGCAGGGCCTTCCCATCGTCTTCCAGCATGGTCTCGGCGGCGATGCCGCCCAGGTTGCGCAGAACTTTCCCGACGGCCCCTCGCGCCGCCGGCTGACCGTCGAATGTCGTGCGCAAGGCGGCGCCAGTGCCGGCAGCGAGCGTCCGTTCTCGATCGCGATGTTCGCCGACGATGTGCTGGCTGCCGCCGATGCGGCGGGAATGGAGCGCTTCGTCGCCGGCGGTATCTCGATGGGTGCGGCGATCGCGCTGCGCCTCGCATTGCATCACCCGGATCGGGTCTCTGGCCTCGTGCTGGTGCGTCCGGCCTGGGCTTTCGACGCGGCGCCTCAAAACATGCAGCCTTACATCGAAGTGGCGGAACTCATCGACCGGCTTCCGCTGGACGAGGCGCGCGATGCCTTCGCGTCCTCCGCGACGGCGACCCGCTTTCGCAGCGAGGCCCCGGACAATCTCGCTTCGTTGCTCGGCTTCTTCGAGCGCGAGAATGCAACCGTCTTCGCCGAGGTAATGCAGTCGATCGCCAATGATGGGCCTGGTGTGACGCGGGCCGAAGCCGCCGGCCTCGCAATCCCGACGCTCGTCATCGGTTGCGGCATCGATCTCGTCCATCCCTTGGCGACCGCCCGCGAACTGGCTGAGACCATTCCCGGCGCCGCGTTTGTCGAGGTAACGCCGAAGGCTCTCGACAAGAACAGCCATTTCGCCGAAATCCGTGCCGCCATCGGTGGGTTTCTCGACAGAAATTTCAACAACCAGGACCAGTCATGATCTCGAAACTCTTGTCAGGCCCGGCCGCCATCGCCGCATTGCCGCGCGACCGTCTGATCGCCGAATTCTCATCGTGGTCTGCCAATCTCGCCAATTTCGAGAGCGACTTGAAGCGCATCGAACCCTATGTCGATCTGCACCACATCGATGTCGCGGATGGCCATTTCGCGCCGTCCTTCCTGTTCTTCCCCGATCTCGTCGCCCGCATTGCCAAACTGACGGCCAGGCCCATTCACGTCCATCTGATGGTCGATGCGGCAATCGTCGAAGAACAGACCCGCCAGTTCATCGAGGCCGGCGCCGACATGATCAGCGTCCATGCCGAGAATGGCGAAGCGGGTCTGCGCGCGGTGCGGCTGGCGCGTGCACTCGGCGCCGAAGCCGGCGTCGTGTTGAGGCTGGAAACGCCGGTCGAGGCGGTGACGCCTTTCGTTTCCGAGGTGGCTTTCGTCACACTTCTTGGCACCGCGATCGGGGTCAAGGGCCAGGGCCTGTCGGAGAAAGCCTGCGACAGGCTGGGCGAGGCCCGCGCTATCCTGCGGCACGCCGGCCGCGAGGCGGCCGTGGTGCTCGCCGCCGATGGCGGTATCCGCCACGAAACCGTGCCGCGGCTTCGCGCGGCAGGCGCCGAGACCGTTGTGCTCGGTTCGCTCGCTTTCGGCGACAAGGATCTCGCCGGCCGCATCGGCTGGCTGCACGGTTTGAAGGTCGCGGCATGAGCATCGAAGCCGCTCTCGCGATCGACCTTGGCGGCAGCGAGCTTCGTGCCGCCCTGGTCGACCGTGACGGCAAGATACTGGCCTTCGCGGTGGTGCCGACGCAGGCGCAGGCCGGCCCTGACGTGGTGATCGGCCAGATCGAGGCGCTGGCCGCGACCGTCCATGCCGAGGCGCCGGGGCTGTCGATCCTCGGCGTCGGCGTCGGCGCGCCGGGCCCGCTCGACCCGCTGGCCGGCATCGCCGTCGGACCGCCGACGCTGGCCGGCTGGCAGGACGTGCCGCTGGCCGACATCCTCGAGCGGCGGCTCGGCCTGCCGGTAAGGCTGGAGAACGACGCCAATGCGGCCGCCCTTGGCGAATGGCGCTTCGGCGCCGGCCACGGCGCTCGCTCGCTGGTCTTCGTCACCGTCTCGACCGGGATCGGCGGCGGCGTCGTCGCCGACGGGCGTATCCTGCACGGCCGCCGCGGCCTTGCCGCCGAGATCGGCCACATGACCATCACCAACGAGGGCGAGCGCTGCGTCTGCGGCGTCGTCGGCTGCTTCGAGGCCATCGCCTCGGGCACCGCGCTCGGCCGCCGCGCCGATGCCGCGACGTCGCCCCTGGACGGCTCGACGCTGCGCCGCCTGTCGGCCAACGCCGAGGTCACCGGCCGCCATGTGGTCGAGGCGGCCAGGCTGCAGGACGATCTCGCTGTGGCCCTGCTCGAGGAGGAGGCGCGTTGGCTCGGCGTCGGCTTCACCAATCTCTTGCATCTCTATTCGCCCGACGTGCTGGTCGTCGGTGGCGGCATCGCCAATGGCCTCGACCTGATGGCGCCCGTCATCGGGGCGACCATCCAGCAGCGCGCCATGCGCGCCTACCGCGATGTGCCGGTCGTCCAGGCCCAGCTCGGCCGCCACGCCGGGCTGGTTGGTGCCGCCAGCCTTGTCCTGTTCGACGATTTGGGCACGTTGGCGGCTCCCATGCCTGTCGGCCCAAGCACATATCCGGACACGAGGAGGGACGCCGCTGGGCAAAGCCGTCTGACATCACGGACATAAGCCGATGACCGCAAGCTGAGTGCTTGCGGCCATGGTCATTTCACGGAACGGCGGATTACTCGGCGGGAACGATGTCCGCCGGCAGGCTGTCGTCGGCCGTACCAGCCAATGCCCTGGCCAGCTTGGCTTCGTCGAGTTCGCCCTCCCAGCGCGCCACGACCAGCGTCGCCACCGCATTGCCGACGAAGTTGGTCAGCGCCCGGCATTCCGACATGAAGCGGTCGACGCCGAGGATCAGCGCCATGCCCGCGACCGGCACCGAGGGAACCACCGAAAGCGTCGCGGCCAAGGTGATGAAGCCGGCGCCGGTGATGCCGGCGGCACCTTTCGAGGACAGCATCGCGACCAGCAGCAGCAGGATCTGGTCTGATATCGACAGATGGATGTTCGTCGCCTGGGCGATGAACAGCGCCGCGAGCGTCATGTAGATGTTGGTGCCGTCGAGATTGAAGGAATAGCCGGTCGGGATGACCAGCCCGACGACAGAGCGCTTGGCGCCGGCCTTTTCCATCTTCTCCATCAGCGAGGGCAGTGCGGCTTCCGACGATGATGTGCCCAGCACCAGCAACAGCTCTTCCTTGATGTACCGGATCAGCGACAGGATCGAGAAGCCGTTGTAGCGACAGACGGCACCGAGCACGACGAACACGAACAGGAACGAAGTCGCGTAGAAGGTTCCGACCAGCATGGCGAGGTTGATGACCGAGCCGATGCCGTATTTGCCGATGGTGAAGGCCATCGCGCCGAACGCGCCGATCGGCGCTGCCTTCATCAGCACGCTGACCAGCTTGAACATCGGCGCCATCAGCGCCTGCAGGAAGTTGAGCACCGGTGTGCCCTTGTCGCCGACCAGCGCCAGCGCAATACCGAACAGCACCGAGAAGAACAGCACCTGCAGGATGTCGCCGTCGGCGAAGGCGCCGACGATCGTGCCGGGGATGATGTTCATCAGGAAGCCGGTGACCGACTGGTCATGCGCCTTGGCGGCGTAAGTGTTCACGGTCGAGGCGTCGAGCGTCGCCGGGTCGATGTTGAAGCCGGCGCCCGGCTGCACGACATTGGCCACGACAAGGCCGATGATGAGCGCCAGCGTGGAGAAGGTGAGGAAGTAGAGCATCGCCTTGCCGGCGACGCGGCCGACCTTCTGCAGGTCGCTCATGCCGGCGATGCCGGTTGCGACCGTCAGGAAGATGACCGGCGCGATGATCATCTTGACCAGCTTGATGAAGGCATCGCCGAGCGGCTTCATGCTCTCGCCGATCGACGGATAGTAATGGCCGAGCAGGATCCCGACGGTGATTGCTACGAGCACCTGCACGTAGAGCTGGGCATAGAGGGGCTTGCGCTGCGCGGCGGGCGCGGCGGATTGGTCTGCGATATGCATCGAACTCTCCCTGGCCGGATGGACGGAACCCGCCCTGCGTGACTTCTCCCATCGCGGCGATCCGGTCGCCCGCCGCTGCAAGGACTTTTGCAAGCGCTGTGCCAGATGGCGGATAGGCCGAAATCCCCGGGTTTCAGCCGTTCCTGCCCTGCTGTCGACGGAGACCTGTGCGGATTTCCGCACAGGTCTTGTTTGCCCTGGCGGAATTTCGCATTAGACTGGGGCCAAAGCCGTACAGGGAAGGGAGAGGGCCGACGCCGCGACAGCGCATCGATAGCGAAGCCCCAGGGTTTGCCGCCCGCGACCTGTTGCGCGAAGCGGTAGTGCGCCTGCGCGGCGGCCATTGGCTGCTTGCGGCGATCGCGCTCGCGGTGCTGGTCGGCGCAGTCGCGGTTGCCGGGCGCATCGCCGAGGGTCAGGCCGCCGGCAACTTGCGCGACGGGGCACTGGCCGCCTTGCCGCTGGCGGCCGGAACCCTGACCGGTGAAATCGAAAAGCAGCGTCTCGTGCCGCTGGTGCTGGCGCGCGACGATGCGGTGCGCGATGCGCTGCGCCGCGCCGGAAAGGTCGAGGAAACAGCTCTCGACGCCAAGCTGAAGGCCATAGCCGGCGATGCATCGGCCTCGGCCATCTATGTCATCGACACGGCGGGCATGGCGATATCAGCCAGCAATGCCGGCCAGCCGGACAGCTTTGTCGGCATCGACTATAATTTTCGTCACTATTTCACCGATGCGATGGCCAAGGGTGCGGCCAGCCAGTATGGCCTCGGCACGATCAGCGGCAAGCCGGGACTCTACCTTGCCGGCCGTGTCGACGATGCTGGCAAGCCGCTTGGCGTCGCGGTTCTGAAGGTCGAACTCGGCGGTGTCGAAGCCAATTGGCGCGCCAGCGGCTTTCTCGTTTTCGTCACCGACGAGCGCGGCGTCGTTCTGGCCACCAGCCAGCCCGATTGGCGCTTCCATGCGCTGGCGCCGCTCTCCGCCGCGGACGCCGCCGCGGCGCACGACCAGCTTCAACTGGTCGACGCCGCCTTCGCGCCGCTGCCGATACGGCGTGGCGCCGGTGACGGTCTGGCGACAATCGACGAAGCCGGAAAATCGCGTCGGTTCGTCGAGGTGGTGCAGGACTTGCCCGGTGCCGTCCCCGGCTGGCGCCTGTGGCTGCTGACACCCGCCGATGCCGCCCTGACCTCCGCCGCCAACACGGCGCGCCTGACGACACTGCTCGGGCTGCTGCTGATGGGGCTGCTTGCCTATGTGTTCACCCGGCGCCGTCGCACACGCCGGCTGCGGCAGGAGGCGCTGGCGCGCATGAACACCGAGCTAGAGAGCCGCGTCAGCACCCGGACCGCCGAATTGACGCGATCGAACACGGCCCTTGCCGGCGAAATCGCCGAGCGCGAAAACGCCGAGGCCAAGGTCCGCCGGCTGCGCGACGATCTCGCCCAGGCCAACCGGCTCTCCATCCTCGGCCAGATCGCCGCCGGCGTGGCGCATGAGATCAATCAGCCGGTCGCCGCGATCCGCACCTATGCCGAGAATGCCGGCCGCTTTCTCGAGGCCGGCAAGACCGAACCGGCGAGCGGCAATCTGACCTCGATCGTGTCGATGACCGAACGCATCGGCGCCATCACCGGCACGCTGCGCACTTTTGCCCGCCGGCCCGGCACTGCTGCATCGCCTTTGCCGGTGCGCGAGGCGATCGACGGTGCGCTGTCGCTTCTGTCCGGCCGCATCCGCGATTCCGGCGTCACCATCGTCAGGCCGCGCGGTAACGCATCGCCATTGGTGATGGCAAGCCGCATCCGGCTGGAGCAGATCCTCGTCAACCTGTTGCAGAATGCGCTGGACGCCATGAAGGACCGGCCCGATCCCCGTATCGAGATCGACCTCGCCGAACGTGGCGACAGGGTGCTGATTTCGGTGCGCGACAATGGTCCCGGCCTCGGGCCGGAAGCCGCCGGCAATCTGTTCATGCCGTTCCAGACCACCAAGGAAAAGGGGCTTGGCCTCGGCCTGGTGATCTCGCAGGAGATCGCCCAGGAATTGGGCGGCACGCTGCGGCTCGACCCCGACACGGCCAGCGGCGCATCCTTCACCATCGACTTGAGGCGGATCGAATGACGCAGGGATCAGGGCTGGTGGCGCTCGTCGACGACGATGCGGACCTGCTTCACGCCACCACGCAACTGCTCGAACTTGCCGGCTTCACGGTGATCGCGCTCGACGCTGCGGAGGCAGCGCTTGGTGTCGTCGACACGGATTTCGATGGTGTGGTCGTCAGCGATATCCGTATGCCCGGCATGAACGGTCTGCAGCTCTTCGACCGCGTCAAGGCTGTTGACCCCGACTTGCCGGTGATCCTGGTCACCGGGCATGGCGATGTCGATCTTGCCGTCGCCGCGCTCAAGGATGGCGTCTATGATTTCATCCCGAAACCCTATGCGGGGGAGCGCCTGGTCGAGGCCCTGAAGCGGGCATCGGAGAAGCGGCGGCTGGTGATGGAAAACCGGCGGCTGCGCGAAGCCGCGGCACTTGCCGCCGACGGCATGCCGTTGATCGGCGAGGCGCCCGCCATCCGCCGACTGCGTGAAACCTTGCGCCAGATCGCGGACATGGATGTCGACGTGCTGGTGGAAGGCGAGACGGGAACCGGCAAGGAAGTGGTTGCCGACCTCCTGCACAGGTGGGGCCGACGCCGCGCAAAGCCCTTCGTCGCATTGAACTGCGGCGCTCTGCCCGAAACCGTCATCGAAAGCGAGCTGTTCGGCCATGAGGCCGGCGCGTTCACCGGCGCGCAGCGGCGGCGGATCGGCCGGATAGAGCACTCCAGCGGCGGCACGCTGTTCCTCGACGAGATCGAATCCATGCCGCCGGCGTTGCAGGTCAAGCTTTTGCGGGTGCTGGAGACGCGCAGCCTCACCCCGCTCGGCTCGAACGAGACGCGGCGCCTCGATCTCAGGGTCATCGCGGCGACCAAGGTCGATCTCGGCCGACCCGACCAGCGCGGCGATTTCCGCGAGGACCTCTATTTCCGCCTCAACGTGGTGACGCTGCGCATACCGCCCTTGCGCGAGCGGCGCGGCGATATCGCGATGCTATTCGGCCATTTCCTCGGCAAGGCGGCGGAGCGATTTGGCCGCCCTGTCGCCAGGGTGAACGCCGCCGTGAGCCATTATCTCCAGTCGCACGACTGGCCGGGCAATGTGCGCGAGCTCGCGCATTTCGCCGATCGCGTCGCTCTCGGACTTGGTCCCGATGACGAAACCAGGGCAGTCGCGCGGCTGCCGGAGCCGGCCGCCGCACTGCCCGAGCGGGTCGGGCAGTACGAGGCGCAGCTCATCCGCGACGCGCTGCGCGATCATGGCGGTGACGTGCGCGGCGCCATCGACGCGCTCGGCGTGCCGCGCAAGACGTTCTACGACAAGCTCAAGCGCTACGGCATCGCCGCATCCGACTTCCGCCCTCTTGACGCTTCCAACCGCGTAATCCGGAAAGAGCCATGAACACGACACTTGAAACGACGGCAAATCCACCGCCGGAAGAACTCGCCTTTCTCAGTGAACGGCTGACGGCGTTCAACGACGGCGATGTCGGCGCGTCCGAAAGGAAGGCGCTGGCCGTGTTCGTACGCGACGAGGACGGCGCTGTCGTCGCCGGCATCTCGGGCTACACCGCCTGGGGCTGGCTCTACGTGCAGTGGCTGTGGGTTGACGAAAGGCTGCGCGGCCAGCACATGGCAGGCCAGATGCTGGACGCAGCCGAGCGCGAAGCCGTGGCGCGCGGCTGCCAAAATGCCTGGATCGACACGTTCAATCCCAACGCCGCCAAGGTCTATCAGCGGCAAGGTTATCAACCGTTCGGGACGCTGGCCGATTTCCCGGTCGGCCGCAGCCGAATTTTCCTGCGGAAGAATCTATCGCCGGCGTGATCAGCCAGCCAGCTTTCCCCCGCGCATCGGCTGCGGTGCGCCGGTCGTGCTCGGGAAACTGATCGGCAGGCCGCGCAGCACGCGCACCGCGAGGAAGGCAAAGCACTCCGCCTCCACCGCGTCGCCGCTCCAGCCCAGGCTTTCGGCCAGCACCACCTCGACGCCGGCGCGGTTGGCGAGCATGGCCATCATCGTCGGGTTGTGACGGCCGCCGCCGCTGACCACCAACTTCTTCGGCCGGCTTGGCAGAAGGTCGAGCGCCTTGCCGACGGCGGCGGCGGTAAACGCGGTGAGCAGCGCCGCGCCATCCTCGGCGCTCAGGCCGTCGGCCATGGCCGCGCCGAAGTCGAAACGGTCGAGCGATTTTGGATAGGCCTTGGTCAGATAAGGATGCTGCAGCAGCTTGGCGAGCCGGGCCTCGTCCACCTTGCCCGCGCGGCCCAGCGCGCCGTCGCGGTCCATTTCACCGAGCCCTTTCGACTTGATGAAATCGTTGAGCGGTGCATTGGCGGGGCCGGTGTCGAAGGCGATGACATTGTCGGCGCCGTCCCACCAGGTGATGTTGGCGACACCGCCGAGATTGAGCACGGCCACCTCGCCACTGGCGCCGGCGCTGCGCATCAGCGCGGTGTGATAGGCGGCTGCCAAGGGCGCGCCTTGCCCGCCGGCGCGCATGTCGGCCGAACGGAAATCATAGGCGACCTTGGTGCCGAGGATCTCATGCATCAACTCGCCGTCGCCAAGCTGGCGGGTCTGGCCGAGCCGTCCGACCTGCGGCGCGCGATGCAGCACGGTCTGACCGTGAAAGCCGACGACGCCGATATCGGCCATTGTCATGCCGTACCCTTCGACGAGTTCCTTCACCGCCGCCGACTGCGCACGCGTCAGCGCCTCTTCCGCCTTGCTGAAGATCGCCGGTTCCGGCCCGACAAAATTCCAGGCCCTGGCCGCCGTCAGCGTCTCCTCCAGCAAGGAGCGGATCGACGGCGGATAGGGCATCAGCCGGTAGGTGCCGAAATCCTCGATCCGCTCGCCATCGGTCTTGATCAGCGCCACGTCGATGTTGCCGTCAAGCACGGTGCCGGTCATCAGGCCGACGGCCCAGATTGGTTCCATGGTCTATCCCTTGCCCCTGTTGATGAGATCGCCGACGGCTTGCCGCAGCGAGACGATGCCGCTGTCGAAATGACGTGTCGGATGAATGCGGTTGGTGAGCAAGGTCCACGCCTTGCCCTTGTCGAAGTCTATCCACAGTCCCGTGCCGGTAAAGCCGGTATGGCCGATCGTTCCCGGACTGCATAACGCCCCCCCGGACCAGCCTTCGTGAGGTCGTTCCCAACCATGGGTTCGGGTGGCCGACAAGGGCTCGCGCATCAGCGCGATCGATTGTTCGGATGCGCCCGTTTCGTCCAGCAGTCCCTGAGCGAAATCGAGCACCGAAGCGGCCGTACCGAACAGGCCGGCGTGACCAGCGCCCTGCAACGCCGAGCAATTGTCGTCGTGCACCTCGCCGGACAGCACGCGGTGGCGCCAGGTGCAATCCTCGGTCGCCGCGGCGGCATCGGGTTCCGTGGACCAGGCAAAGCCCGGGCCGGGTTCCATGTCGCGGATGCTCTTGCCCGACAGCCGCTCGAGCGCGAAGCCGAGCAGGATGAAGTTGATGTCGGAATAAACCGGGTCGCGCGCCCGCCATTCACGCTGCAGGATGAAGGCGCGCAGCAGCTCGGGATCGCGTCCATAGGTGTAGATCGGCTCGACTGCGGGGAATGGCGTCTGGTGGCCGAGGCACTGGCGGAAGGTCACCTTCCGCTCCCAGGCGTTCGCGTCATACTGGCGAAGGTCGGGGAGTAGCGAGATCAGCGGCGCGTCGAGATCGATGATGCCGTCCTGCGCCAGCGCCAGGATACGCGGCGTTGTGAAGATCACCTTGGTCAGCGACGCCAGGTCGAACCAGGTGTTTTCCCGCATCGGCCGCGGCTTCGGCACGAGCCGCGCCGAGCCGATTAGGCGGGCGATGCGCTCGCCATTCCTGTCGACGATACCGAGCACGCCGCCAGGGATTCGCTTGGCGGTCACTGCCGTTGCCAAGGGCGCGAATGCGCGGTCGAAGAGCTGGGAGAGGTCGGTCAATGCTGGCCTCCTTCGGAGAGGTAGCGCCCTACGACGCCCCCCTCTGTCCTGCCGGACATCTCCCCCTCTTGGGGGGAGATCGGATGTTGCATCGGCCTTCGCCAATCTCCAACGTCCGATAGCTGGCGCCGCGCACGAGCTGCCAATCTCCCCCCTAGAGGGGGAGATGCCCGGTAGGGCAGAGGGGGGCGCTGTCCCGCAAACATTTCTAAGCCTCCACCCTCGCCATATGATCCACCCCAAATCGCTCCCATTTCGCCGGCGCCGGCTCAAACCCCTGCGGCCTGACCAGCGACGGCACCTGGCGCGTGTCGATCTCGAAATGCTCGCGTCGCCGGTCGATGGTCGGAACGGCGGCGATCAGCTTCTTCGTATAGGAATGCCTCGGCTTCGACAGCACGGACCGCGCGTCGCCGATCTCGACGATCTGGCCGGCATAGATGACCGCGATGCGGTGCGCGATCCGCTCGACCACGGCCATGTCGTGCGAGATGAACAGATAGGCCAGCGCATATTCGCGCTGCAGGTCGAGCAGCAGCTCCAGCACTTTGGCCTGCACCGAGACATCGAGCGCCGACACCGCTTCGTCGAGAACCACGACGGAGGGGTTGAGCATCAGCGCGCGGGCGATGCACAGTCTTTGCCGCTGGCCGCCGGAGAATTCGTGCGGATAGCGCTCAAGGCTGTTCTTGGGCAGGCCGACGCGTTCGAGCAGGCTCGCCATTCTGGCCCGGGTCTGGGCATCCACCCGCCCACCGGTGGCAATCACCGGTTCGCCCAGGATGCTTTCGATGGCCAGCCTCGGGTTGAGAGAAGCGTAAGGGTTCTGGAACACCATCTGAACGGGCTTGGCGCTGCGCTCCGCCGTGGCCGTTCGCGTGCCGACCGAGAAGCCGCCGCGCGTCGATCGCACCAGCCCCAGCACCGCCTTCGCGGTGGTGGATTTGCCCGAGCCGCTCTCGCCGACGATGGCCAGCGTCTCGCCTTGCATCAGGTCGAAATCGACACCGTCGACGGCATGCACTGCGCCGGTCGCGCGGCTGAAGAAGCTGCTCTTGAGCGGAAACCGAACCACGAGCCCATCGACCTTCAAGGCCGGTTGCGTGTTCGCGGCCTTGTCGCGCTGTCCGTCCGCGCGTGTCGCCCGGCCACTGGCGAAATGCGGCACGTCCTGCAGCAGGTGCTGGGTGTAGGGATGCTGGGGGCTGTCGAGGATCTGGTTCAGTTCGCCCTGTTCGACGGCCTGGCCGTTTTGCATCACCATCACCTTGTCGGCGATGCCGGCGACCAGGCCGATATCGTGGGTGATGAAGATCATCGACATGCCGCTTTCGCGCTTCAGCTCGGCAAGCAGCGCCATGATTTGCGCCTGCACGGTGACGTCGAGCGCCGTCGTCGGCTCGTCGGCGATCAGCAGGCGCGGATTGCAGGCGAGCGCAATGGCGATCATCACCCGCTGCAGCATGCCGCCGGACAGCTGGTTGGGCGTGTATTTCAGCCGTCGCGTGGCATCGGGGATGCGCACGCGGTCGAGCGCGTCCTTGGCTGCCGCCGTGGCTTGCCGGCCTATCAGCCCGCGATGCAGGCGGAACGATTCCTCGATCTGGGTACCAATGGTCAGCACCGGGTTGAGCGATGTCATCGGCTCCTGAAAGATCATGCCGATTTCGGCGCCGCGAATGCCGGTCAGTTGCGGTTCAGTCGCGGCTGCCAACTCGAAGACGGTCCCATCGACCCGCTTCAGCTTCATGGAACCGCCGGTGATGCGGCCGCCGCCGAAATCGACGAGCCGGTTGATTGACAGCGCCGTCACCGACTTGCCCGAGCCGCTTTCGCCGACAATGGCCAGCGTCTCGCCGTCGGCGACATCGAAACCGACGCCGCGCACGACCTCATTGGCCTTGGGATTGCGGCCGAAGCCGACGCGCAGGTCCGAGACCGACAGCAGCGGGGTCATGCCAACGCTCTCCGCATCCTGGGGTCGAGGATGTCGCGCAAGGCGTCGCCCAAAAGGTTGAAGCCCAGAATGCTGATCATGATCGCCAGGCCCGGGAAGATCAGCAGCCAGGGTGCCGTCTCCATCAAATTGCGGCTGTCGCTCAGCATCAGGCCGAGGGACGCGGCGGGCGGCTGCGTGCCAAGGCCGAGAAAGCTCAAGCCGGCTTCGGTGAGCAGCGCCCAGGCCAGCGCCAGCGTCACCTGCACGGTCAACGGCGCCACGAGGTTGAGCAGCAGGTGCCGCGTGACGATATAGCTCGAACTGCTACCGAAGGTGCGCGCGGCGTCGACGAATTCGCGTGTCTTGAGCGACAGCGCGGGGCCGCGCACCACGCGCGTGAAGATCGGCGTGTAGACGATGCCGATGGCCACCACGCTGGTCCATGTGCCCGGCCCGGCGACGGTGACGATGAGCAGCGCCAGAAGGATCGCCGGGAAGGCCAGCAGCACGTCCATGATCCGCATCACCACGCCGTCCCAGCGGCGCCCGAGCCAGGCGGCGGCCAACCCCAGGACCGTTCCGGCAAGGGACGCGAAGGCTACGGAGAAGAAGGCGACCGTAAAGGACTGGCCGATGCCCGCCATCAGGCGGCTGGCGACGTCGCGGCCGAACAGGTCGGTGCCCATCAAGTAGGCGGCGCCGGGCGCGTGCAGCCGGTCGATACGGTACTGCGTGATCGGATTGTGCGGCGTCAGCCCCAGCAGGCCAAGGATGGCGAGCAGCAGATAGACGCACACGATGAAGCCGCCGATGCGGCCGCTGCCATGGCCGAAGATGGCACGCAGGATTCGCATCACTGTTCTCCCAGCCGGATGCGCGGATCGAGCGCGACATAGGCGAGGTCGACCAGGAGATTGACGATCATGAAGTTGAAGGCGATGAACAGCACGCTGCCCTGCACCAGCGCGTAGTCGCGCTGCAGGATGGCGTCGAGCACCATGCGTCCGAGGCCGGGCAGGGCATAGATTTGCTCGACGATGACGGCGCCGCCCAAGAGATAGCCGAACTCTATGCCGCTCAGCGTCACCACCGGGATCAGCGCATTGGGCAAAGCGTGCCGCCAGATGACACTGCGCGCCGAAGCGCCCTTGCTGCGGGCCGTGCGCACATAATCGTCGCTCAACACGTCCAGCATCGCCGAGCGCGCGATGCGGGTGACCGACGCCGCGAAGGCGAAGCCGAGCGTGATAGCGGGCAGGATCAGCTGGCTGAGATTGCGCAAGGGATCCTGCCAGAACGGTGCGAATTCGCCCATCGCCGGCAGCACGCCGAAGCCGGCCGACAGCGTGTAGATGATCAACAGGCCAAGCACGAAGCTCGGCGTCGACTGGCCGATCATGGCGATGATGCGCACCCCAAGGTCGGACGGTTTTTCGTTGTGCGTGGCGGCGTAGATGCCGGCCGGCATGCCGACGAGAAGCGCGATGATCATTGACAGCACTGCCAATTCCAGCGTCAGCGGAAAACGCTCGAGGATGACGTCGAGAACCGGCCTGCCATAGGTGACGGAGATGCCGAAATTGCCGTGCAGGATGCCGCCGATCCAGCGCCAGTATTGAACGAACCAGGGTTGGTCGATACCGAAATAGGCGGCGAGCGAATCCCGTTGTGCCGGCGTCAGCAGGCCGGCCTCGGTGCCCAGCATCGCCGTGATGGAATCGCCAGGCACCATCCGGATCGCGACGAAGACCAGGATGGATACGCCAAGCAAGACGAGAGGAAACGTCGCCAGCCGTCGCAAGAGATAGTTCACGCCAGGAAGACCTCTCGTCCCGTCGCCGAATCCGGCGCTATTGGATCGTCACCTTGCTCAGGCTGAACAGTGTGCCGGTCGGCGTCGGCACGAAGCCGGCGATGTTTTTCTGCTGGGCCGTGTAGCTGTAGGAGGTGTAGAGCCAGATCCACGGCGATACCTCGGCGAGGTGCTTCTCGAACGCGGCGAAGATCGCCTTGCGTTTGGCCGGATCGGTCTCGGCGCGGCCCTGCTGCATCTGGCTGTCCAAAGTATCGTCGATGTAGTTCGCCACCTTCTGCAGATTGCCGGCCTTGGTCCAGTAGCGGTTGTACATGGTGTAGGGGTCGGCGCGGCCGCCATTGAGCGCGATCGCCATGTCGAAATCGCCCTTCAGCCACGCGTCGACATAGACGTTGAGCTCCATCATCTTGATATCGAGCTTGACGCCGATTTCAGCCAGTTGCGACTGGATGACCTGGGCTTCCGCCGCCGCCGTCGGCGGCTCGCCGGTGGCGCCGATCACGGTCGCCGAAAAGCCGTCGGCAAATCCGGCTTCGGCCATCAGCTTCTTGGCCTTTTCGACATCGCGCTTGTAGCAGAACAACTGGCTCGGATCGGTCGCCAGCGCTGGGATGGTCAGCGGTCCGGTGACCTTGCCTTCGCCCAGCGCGGCGGTGTCCAGCACCTCCTGCCGGTCGATGGCGCAGGAGATCGCCTGGCGCACCTTGAGCTCGGTCATCGGCTTGCGCGATGGGTTGAGCTGCAGCACGTTATAGGCAAGCACCGGTACACGGTTCAATTGCAGGTTGGCTTCTTTCGGCACCAGCGTGGCGACGAGCGGGTCGTTGAGCAGGGCGAAATCGATCTGCTTGGTGCGCATGGCGGCGAGGATCGCCGCCTCGTCCGGCAGCACGCTGATCTCGATGCCGTCGACGCCGGTCGCGCCGCCGGCCCAGTCCTTGTTGGCGCTCAAGACTTCCTTGGCGTTGGGGTCCCACTTGTCGAGCTTGAATGGGCCGGAACCGACCGTCTTGGTGCCGATCGAACCGGCCTTGATTTCAGCCGCCGGAACGATGGCCGCGTTGACGTCGCTCATCGCCGTCAGGATCGGCGCGTCGGGCTGCGAGAGGTGGAACACGACGGTCGCCGCATCAGGCGTGTCGATGCTGGCGATCGACAGGAAGTTGGCGCGGGCGGCGGCACCCGTCTTCTCGTCGAGGATCCGCTCGAACGAAGCCTTGACGTCGGCGGAGGTCACCGCCGTGCCGTCCTGGAATTTCGCCTTGGGATCGAGCTTGAAGGTCAGCTCCTTGCCGTCTTTCGAGAATTCCCAGGAGGTGGCGATGGCGGGGATGATCTGCAGGCTGGCGTCGAGCCGCACCAGCGGCTCGTAGATGAGCTCCAAAAGCCGCAGTGACGAGAACGCCGTCTGCTTGTGCGGATCAAGCCCGGTGGCGTCCTGCGACCAGGCCATGTGCAGCGTCGCCGCCTGCGCCGAAACCGTGGCGATGCCGAGCATCGCGGCAAGGGTGATGCCCGAAAGCAGCCTTCCTGTAAGATGAACCATTCTCGTCTCCCATTATTGAACTCGATGCCTTGCAGTTTCCGCGGGCCGCTTCCAAGGCACACATGCTTTGGAGTATCGGCCCAGTCTATGCGGCTTGACGCCGTCTTGTCTAAAGCGGCTTCAGCCGTCTTGTCTGAAGCGGCCTCAGACCGCTTCGTCGCTGATCGCCTTTCGCAGGAACCCTCCGGCCTTGGCCAAAGCGGCCCGCGCCGCTTCGACGTCGAGGCCGGTGATGGTGACCAGGATCGCCAGCTTGACGTCATTGCCGGTCCGGTCGAGCGCCTGCCGCGCCTGCGGCGCGGTGCAACCGGTCGTCTGCATGACGATCCTGATCGCCCGGGCGACCAGCTTCCTGTTCGACGGGTTCAGGTCGACCATCAGGTTCTGGTAGCTCTTGCCGATGCGGATCATCGAAGCCGTGGTCAGCATGTTGAGCACCAGCTTCTGTGCTGTTCCCGATTTCAGCCGCGTCGAGCCGGTGAGCACCTCGGGACCGACGACCGGCGAGATGGCGACATCGGCGATGCCGGCAATGGCCGATGCCGGATTGCAGGACAGGGCGACGGTGGTCGCGCCGATCTGCTTGGCATAGGTCAGCCCGCCGATCACATAGGGCGTGCGCCCGCTGACCGCGATGCCGACCACCACGTCGTCAGGTACGAGCGTGATGTCCTGCAAGGCCTTGGCGCCCATCTTCGGGTCATCCTCGGCGCCTTCCGTTGAGCGCACCAGGGCGTCGGACCCACCGGCGATCAGGCCGACCACCATGCCTTCGGGCACGCCGAACGTGGGCGGGCACTCCGAAGCGTCGAGAACCCCGAGCCTGCCGCTGGTGCCGGCGCCCATATAGACAAGGCGTGCGCCTTTCTGGAAGGCACGCACGATGCGGTCCACCGCGGCGGCGATTTCCGGCAGCACCTTTTCGACGGCCGCGGGGACAAGCCTGTCCTCGTCATTGATCCTGCGCAGCACGTCGATGGTCGGCATCAGGTCGATGTCGACGGTCCCTGGATTCCGGCCTTCGGAAACCAGCCGGTCCAGCTCAGACATCAACCCTTGCTCGGTCATCCCAATGCCTTCAAAAATTCTGCAGCGCGGTCCGGCATGGCTCGACCGGCAACCGGTGCAGACCGTGGTCCGTCATCGCAGCTTCTCCTGTTAACTTTTTAGAATTTGATATTCACATCGTCAACAGAGATTTGGAATATTTTATTCCTACCCTACCAGCTATCCCTTGCAGACCGACCTCTTGGCAAGAATGATCGCTCCGGACACGGCGTCGCCGTCAGCGGGCTTCAGGCGGCGCCGCACATCAGGGGAAAGCCAGGGTTCGAGCGGGCTGGCGAGACCGCCCAGCAAGGTCACGCGCGGCGCACCCTTTTCGAACAGCACCCGCACCAGTGTGTCGATCTGCTCGGCGGCGCTTTGCACGATGCGGCGTCCGGCGGGATCGCCCTGGTCGGCATGCCGCATCACCATCGGTGCAAGTGCGGCATAGTCCGTGGCACTGGCGCGGTCCATCCAGGCGACGGCCTCCATCGGGTCGCCGGCGAAGCGCTGCATGAGCTCCGCCAGCAGCGCCGTCCGTTCGTGGCGACCGTCATGGGCGCGCAGCGCCAGTTGCACGGCTTTCAGTCCGAGGTCGGCGCCGCTGCCCTCGTCGGAGATCGGAAATCCATAGCCGCCGGCGCGCAGGTCGCGGCCCCCGACAAAGCCAAGGCCGATCGAGCCGGTCCCGGCGATGACGATGGCGCCGTCCTGGCCCGAATGCGCGCCAAGGCAGGCGCCGACACCGTCGCTGACGAAGTCGATGCTGGCAAAGGGATGCGCGATTGCCCGCAACGCCTCCAGCGCGCCTTTGCGGCCTATGCCGGCAAGGCCGATCCCGGCATGGATGCGGGCGGTCTCGGCCGGCGCGAAACCTGCTTCATCGATCGCCGCGCCATAGGCTTTGGCAATGGAGCCCCACGCTGCCTCGATGCCGAGCCGCGTCGTCGCCGGGCCGGACAGGCCTTGTCCCAGCACCATGCCATGCGCGTCCTCAAGACGGGCGCGGCAACCGGTGCCGCCACCATCGACGCCGAGAAAATAATCCGCGTCGGTATTCATGCGCCCAGCCGCTCGATGTCGGCGCCGCACAGGCGCAGCTTTCGGTCCAGTTGCTCGTAGCCGCGGTCGAGGTGATAGACGCGGTTGATGATGGTCTCGCCTTCGCTGACCAGCGCCGCCAGCACCAGCGACACCGAAGCGCGCAGGTCGGTGGCCATCACTTGCGCCCCGCGCAGTTTCTCGCCGCCGCGCACCAGCGCCATGGTGCCTTGCAGCTTGATGTTGGCGCCGAGCCGCATCAGTTCGGGCACATGCATGAAGCGGTTCTCGAAGATGGTTTCGCGCAGCAGCGAGGCGCCCTGCGCGCAGCACATCAGCGCCATGAACTGCGCCTGCAGGTCGGTCGGGAACCCCGGATAGGGTTCCGTGGTGAGGTCGGCTGCCTTGAGCGGCCGGTCGCGCGAGACGATCAGTCCCCGGTCGCCCGGCCAGACGCTGACGCCGGTCGCCTCCAGCAATTGCACCACCGAGGCCATGTGTTCGAGCCGGGCATGCGTCAGCTCAAGCTGGCCGCCGGTGATGGCGGCGGCGATGGCATAGGTGCCCGCCTCGATCCGGTCCGGGATGATGTCGTGACTGGCGGCGTGCCAGTTGGTGTCGCCCGCGATCAGGATGCGGTGCGTGCCTGCGCCCTCGATGCGCGCGCCCATGGCGCTGAGGCAAGCGGCGAGGTCAGCCACTTCCGGTTCGCGCGCCGCGTTCAGGATCTCGGTTTCGCCCTTGGCCGTGGTCGCCGCCATCATGGCGGTTTCCGTCGCCCCGACCGATGGCGACGGGAGCACGATGCGGGTGCCGGTCAATCCGTTCGGCACCGAGGCGACGATCAAGCCGTTCTCTATGGCGATCCTGGCGCCCAGCGCGGCGAGGGCGGCGACATGCATGTCGACCGGTCGCGCGCCGATCGCGCAGCCGCCCGGCAGCGAAACCCGGGCATGGCCGAACCGCGCCAGCAACGGCGCCAGCACGAGCACCGTCGCCCGCATCTTCCGAACCGTGTCGTAGGACGCCTCCTTGGAAATGGCAGCGCTGGTGTCAATGATCGCGGCATGGGCGGACCGGGTGATTTCGGCGCCGTGAAGCCGCACCACGTCGAGCATGTTTTCGACGTCGGTCACATCAGGCAGGTTGGTCAGTTCGAGCGGGTAGGGGCTGAGCAGCGCGGCCGCGATCTGCGGCAAAGCGGCATTCTTGGCGCCCGATATGGTGACCGCGCCTTGCAGTCTCTGTCCGCCGGCGATCCGCAATCTATCCATGGTGAAACCTTAAGGGGTCATCCCGGCGACCTGCCTGGGAATCCCGGGCGGTGACCCGGGTCGAGCTGAGAATTAATTCTGCGTTCTTGGCTGTCAATCAAAATTGGAATAATTTATTCCTCGTCTTGCAGGTCTGAAGAGCGAGGGGATTTTCGTGTCTGTCTTAAGCAGGATCAACGCCAAGCTCGACGGCATGGCGCCCGGCGATCGCGAGATCGGCCGTTACATCGTCGACAACCCCAACCAGATGCTGCGGCTGTCGACGGCCGCACTCGCGGCCGAGATCGGCCGCAGCCAGTCGAGCGTCGTCAAGTTCAGCCAGAAGCTCGGCTATGCCAGCTATCAGGAACTCAAGCTCGCCGTCAGCGAGGCCAAGGCGCAGGATTGGCAGGTGCCGGCCGGCGTCATCCACGGCTCGATCGAGGTCGGCGATGGCTTTCCGGTCATCCTGAAGAAGCTGATCGGCAGCAAGCTGCTGTCGATGCAGCAGACCGTCGCCGCCAACAGCGAGCGCATCATCTCCAGGACGCTGGATCTGCTGGATGGCGCGCGGCGCATCCATCTGGTCGGCGTCGGCGCTTCCTCGCTGGTGGCGCGCGATTTCTCCTACAAGCTGATGAAGCTCGGCCGCAATGTGCTGCATGACAGCGACAGCCACATCCAGATGGCCAACGCCTCGACGTTGGGGCCTGACGATGTGCTGTTCGCGCTCTCCTATTCCGGCGCCAGCATCGAAACCTTGCGCATCGCCGAGCTTGCAGCCAAGCGCGGCACGACGGTGATCGCCGTCACCGGTCTGCACGACAATCCGCTCAGCCGGGTCGCCGACATCCGCCTCTACACCATCGCCGACGAGGAGCGCGCGCGCTCCTCCTCCATCACGGCGCGCGACGCGCAACTGACGTTGACCGACCTTCTGTTCATCCTGCTGGTACAGAAGCAGCCGGATGCCAACGACTATGTCCACAACAGCGAGGCGGCGGTCACTGTACTGAAGGCCGAGCGGTCGACGTAAAGGGCCTCAGACGCTTTCGAGATAGGTCTCGATCTCGAAATCGCTGACATTCAGGGCAAACGTATTCAGTTCCTGGCGTTTGCAGGCGATGAAGGAGTCGCGCAGGATCGCCGGGAAGATCTCCGCCACATGCGTCCCGCCTTCAAAGGTCGCGATCGCCGACGCCCAGTCCGGCGGCAGCTTGGCCGGGGCAACGCCTTGCCCGTCCTTCCCCGCCGGGTCGCCCGGTGACATCTGCTTCTCGATGCCGATCAGGGCCGCGCCCAGTATGGCGGCAAGCACCAGGTATGGGTTGGCGTCGGCGCCCGAGACGCGATGTTCGATGCGGCGCGCGCCGGTCGGGCCGCCGGGAATGCGGATCGCGACCATGCGGTTCTCGTACCCCCAGGCGACCGCGGTCGGCGCGTAGGATCGTGGGCGCAGCCTCCGGTAGGAATTGAAGTGCGGCGCGAACACCAGCGTGCTTTCGGCCATCGCCGCCAGCAGCCCGCCGACCGCATGGCGCATGATGTCGGAGCCTTGGTCGGTGCCGTCGTCGAACACGTTGCGCCCTTCGTCGTCGATCACGCTGAAATGGACATGGAAGCCGTTGCCGGCGCGGTCGCCATAGGGCTTGGCCATGAAGCAGGCGGCAAAGCCGTGCTTGCGGGCAATGCCCTTGACCGTGCGCTTGAACAACACCGCATCGTCGGCCGCCCGCAAGGCGTCGGCGACATGGTTCAGGTTGATCTCGAACTGGCCGACGCCGTTTTCGGCAATCGCCGTATCGACGGGAATGCCTTGCGCCCGGCAGGCTTCGTAGATGTCATGGATGAAGGCTTCGAAATCGTCGATCTCGTCGATCGACAGCGCCGCGTCGGAATCGAGACGCCGCCCGGTGACCGGTGAGACTGGCCCGACAGGCCGCTGCGATTGCGGATCGACCAGGTAGAATTCGAGTTCGGTCGCCGCGACCGGAGTGAGGCCGAGCGCCTTATAGCGATCGAGGATGCGGGCCAGTGCCCGGCGGGGGTCGCCGAGATAGGGTGCACCGCTTTCGTCGGCGAGCCAGAGCGGGACGAGCGCCGTCGGATGCGCCGTCCATTCCACCGGCAGAATGCCGCGTCCCGTCCATTGGCAAAGGCCATCGGCATCGCCGGTCGAGAAGACCAGGCTGTTGCCTTCAATGTCCTCGCCCCAGACATCGAGCCCGATCAGCGAATAGGGCATGCGCAGCTTGCCTTCCAGCGCCTTGCGCGCCTGCTCGACCGGGATGCGCTTTCCCCGCATGATGCCGTTGAGGTCGCACACCGCGGCCCTCAGGCTCTGGATGTCGCTTCGGCTTTCAAGCCAACTTAAAACGTCCGCAATTGCATCGCTCAATTTCCGTTACCTCTGGTTCCCTGCGGTGCCGCGCCTGAGGCGGCCACCCTATTTCACGACAAGACAGCTGATGAGTTCATGAAGGCATCTCCGACATCAGTCGGAAGAGTTTCCTTCATTTTTTCAAATCATTAGCGGGGATGTCGGGAGGCATTTCAGGAACCAATTGCGCGATCTGCGATCGCAGCATAGCGACAAGGCAAGGCAAAGCCAAGTGGCATCTGGTGACGGGTCCAGGAGACGCTGGTCTAGCTCTTCGCTCCCGGAAATCTGGCCTGCCGCAGTATGTGGGCGGCGCCCTCGTCGATGTCGCGAACGATGGCCGCCCGCGCCCGCGTGCCGTCCTGCGCCTCGATCGCCGCGACCACTTCCTCGTGATAGTCGATGTCCAGAATGGAGGAGAGGTCGTCCTCGAACCCCGTGGCGAGGTTTCGGAGAAACGGGCCGACCTGCATCCACACCGTCTCGATCAGGAAGATCATCTGCTCGTTGCCGCAATGGCGATAGATCGAGAATTTAAAATCGTGGTTCTTCCTGAGATAGTCGCCGATATCGCCCTTGCGGGCCGCCAGGGTCAATTCGGTGCAATGGCGTCGGATCGCACGCAGATTGTTGCCGTTGATGAGTTTCGTCGCAAGCTCGGTCGCTGGGCCTTCGAGGAGCGTTCGCACGGCGGTCAATTGCGAAAACCGCTCGGCCGAGATCACCGGCACCTCGACGCTGCCGTTCGGCATCGGGCTCAGCGCCCGCAATGCCTGCAGCCGCATGAAGGCACTGCGCACCGGCATGTCGCTGGTGCCGAGTTCCCTGGCGAGTTTGCGCGAGGTCAGCTTCTGGCCGGGCAGGAATTGGCCCGACATCAGGGCCCGCACGAGCTCCAGATAGACCTTCTCATGCAGAGGCACGGTGTCGACGGCGGTCAAACCGAAATGTGTTCTGTCGGCCATTGGCGGGGGCGCTGCTTCATCCGTTCTGAAAATGACCTGACGACACGCGCCGCGGACAAATCTTGAGCCGGGCACGGCGGGAACACCCAGGCCGCCGATTGATCAGGCATGATAGCCGCTTCGACCGTTGCGCGGCAAGCCAACTGCTGGAGCCGGCGCGGTGCCGCGGCGCCCACCTTTCCGGGGCTATCGATCCGGGGTCTACCGGCTCGTTTTCGCTGCCAGATGCGCCAGCAAATTCTTGGTGATCCGGCCGACGTCGTTCATGGCATCGCCCGCCGGCAAGGCGCCGCACCAGGCGACCGAACTCGCGCAGAAGATCAGGCCGCCCGAAGGCAGATGGCGCAGCGTCATCTCCGCGCAGCGGCGCCCGTCGCGCTCGCTGTCACCTCCTTCGTACCAGCGGGTGGCGTCATGGACGAAGCTGTCCGGGAAACCGGTCGCGCGCGCAATGACCATGGTCTCGGGGGATGTGCCCAGATGCGGATCCGTGGCATCGACCTCGTAGCCGGCGGCGCCTCCGAGCACGATGCCATCGTCGCCGAAGGTCTCGCTGGCGACGCCGTCGAACAACCACGCGGCCGAGGGTTGACGACTTTCCGGCGTGCGCGTGAAAGGCCGCGCGCCGTCGAAACCCATCAGCGAGATGGCGACGCCCGTCAGCGAGAACTCGCCGCGCCCGCTGGCGCGCAGATAGCCGCCCGGCTGGTTTGTAATCGACAGTGACTGTTCGGCGATGGCACCGTCCCAGGTCCGGCCCGCCTCGAGCGGCGAGCGGCGCAGTTCCATCAGATCGTCCTGGAACGCCACCTTGCCGGCAAAGCCGTTGCCACCGAGATAGGCGATGCTGCCGCCCGCCGCCGCGAACTGGCGCAGCGCATGCTCCATTTCGACCGACATGTATTCGGGATGGCTGCCGGTGATGACCGCCTGATAATCCTGCAAGCCGGCAAGGCCCCGCTCATGCAGGTCGCGGTCGGTGATGAGATCGAAGGCAATGCCATTGCTGTGGCAGAAGCGCAGAAAATGCAGGTCGACCGGCAGATTGTGCGGACAGCCGCACAGCGGATAATTGTAGTCGTCGCGCAGCGTCGCCTTCGGCTTCCTGGTGGAACAGATCGACACGCCGCTGAGGTCGCTGTGGTAGTCGTAGAGCGACTTCAAATTGTTATCGATCGCGAAGCTGTGGCCGCGATCCTCGCACCTCCATTCGTAGAGATGCGTCGGCAGGAATTCATCCGCGTAGGCGAGGTAGGTGGCCGTCGGCACCAGGAACACCAGTGGCGCGCGGCGTGCCGACGAAGTGATGAAGAAGACGATACGCTCCGACCCTTGGTCGTGACCGACCTCGAAGGCATAGACCCCGGGCGGCGCCTCGGCGGGAACTTGCAATTGGCTGGAGGCGGGCCACTGCAACGCGCCCATGTCGTCGTCGTGGCAATGCACCGCGTCATAATGCGACGGCACCAGGCGGGGGTCGAAACTCGACCCGTCCCAGCGCCGCGAGGTCATGCAGAAGGCGGGCTGGTTGATCGTTTCCAGGAAGAGGACGCGATCGGTGCCTGTCGAGGCGAGCGGGCCGCCCGGCAGCAGGGTCGGAAACGTCCAGGCGACACGACCAGCCGCGGTTTGGAGCGAGATCGCGGAGAATTTCGCGTTGAGCGACCTGACATCGTTTGCCGTGCTGGTACCGAAGACCATGTCACCCGGCAGGGGCTGCCACGGCAGGTCGAATCCGTGATCCAGGTGAAACGGCGCGAGGAGATCGTCCGAGTCGATCCGCAGCACGGTCGCGCCATCGTTCGACGAAATCTGGACCTTGAGCCAGGTGTTCGCCGGCAACGCAACGCCGCTATCGAGCGACTTGCCGTCGTGGCCTGATATCAGCCGGCCGTCCTGCAAGCCGAGGCACAGGTTGCCGCTCTCGAACAGCACGCGGGCGCCATCGTTGCGGGTCAAGTACACTTCGAAGGCGACGCCTTCGATCTCGGTGGCCTTGGCCAGTTCGGTCGCCGCAACCCGGAGGAAGGATCCATGATCGAAGTCACGATGCGATACGGCATTTCCTGTCGGCTCGACGCGCCAGTTCATCGGATCGGCCCCGGGTGTGTCGAGCCGCACGATCCTGATGTCGCGTACCTGCCGCGACGACGAGACATGAAGGGCGACCGGTGTTCCGGCCGCCGTATGCCAGGGAACGGTGTAGCCTGAGACGGCCATGGCGCCGTGATCGACGGGGCGTTTCATCGCTGCAAAGGTCCGTGCCGCGATCCCGGCGGCCGCAATCTCATGGATGGCAAACTGGACAATTCTTTCATACCTTTTCGGGTTCTGGAGGGGATATATACCCCTCTAGCTTTGATTGGTGACGAAGTCCGCAGAGATCTCCTGGCCATTGGGACGATCGGCAAAGGCGGGTTCTGCCCAGCCATCTCCAGGCATCTGTCGTGATGACTGATCTGCGACGACACTATCGCGATCACCCGGGACCGGACAGTCGGTCGCGTGGGGTTCGGCCTCTTCATCACAAATCTTGACCCTCCCGCACTTGCACGTCCGGCCGCTCTCTGGCTTTTTGGGTTATCCATCCGAACGGACTGATTCGCGTCATGCCGCTCGATTGCAATGTCTACGGGCAGTCTGCTTGTGGGCCGTGAAGCGCAGGCAGTTGGCGAAGGAGAAGCAGGCATGGCCGAGTTCAAGAAGCCGGAAATCTCCGAGATGAGACCCAAGATCACTGTTATCGGCGTCGGCGGCGGTGGCGGCAACGCGATCAACAACATGATCGTCGAACAGCTTCAGGGAACCGAGTTCATTGCCGCCAACACCGATGCTCAGGCGCTGACCATGTCGAAGGCGACGCGGCTGATCCAGCTTGGCGCGCATGTCACGGAAGGGCTTGGCGCCGGCTCGTTGCCCGAGATCGGCCGTGCCGCTGCCGAAGAATCGCTCGACGAGATCATGGATCATCTGGCCGGCACCCACATGTGTTTCGTCACTGCCGGCATGGGCGGCGGCACCGGAACCGGTGCGGCCCCGATCATCGCCCAGGCGGCGCGCAAGGCCGGCATCCTGACGGTCGGCGTCGTCACCAAACCGTTCACCTTCGAGGGCAGGCGCCGCATGCAGATGGCTGAAGAGGGCATCGAGCGGCTGCGCGAGGCCGCCGACACCGTGATCGTGATCCCCAACCAGAACCTGTTCCGCATCGCCGATGCCAAGACCACCTTCGCCGATGCCTTCGTGATCGCCGACCGGGTGCTCTATGCCGGCGTCAGCTGCATCACCGACCTCATCGTCAAGGAAGGCCTGATCAATCTTGACTTCGCCGACGTCAAATCGGTGATGCGCGGCATGGGCCGCGCCATGATGGGAACCGGCGAGGCGTCCGGCGACGGCCGGGCGATGAAGGCGGCGGAAGCCGCGATCGCCAACCCGCTGCTCGACGAAATGTCCATGAAGGGCGCCAAGGGCGTGCTGGTCTCGATCTCGGGCGGCAGGGACATGACACTGTTCGAGGTCGACGAGGCGGCCACCCGCATCCGCGAGGAAGTCTACGAGGATGCCGACATCATCGTCGGCGCGATCTTCGACAAGAGCATGGAAGGCCGCTTCAGGGTCTCGGTCGTGGCGACCGGCCTCGATCGTTCGCTCGGCGAGGGTGATGCCGATGCGGGCATCGCGCGCGACCACGCCGGCCAGCCGCCACAGCGGACGCTGCAGTAGGGCTTGCTTGATCAGGATTGATTGGGCCCTGGACTAATTTAGTCGGCCCCGCTGCTTCGCGCGGCCATTGTCAGGCTTGCCGCATGGCGACAGCCTCATGGCGACGACAACGGATTGGTTGCCATTAGGTATCGCGTCTGTTTACCTGAGCCAGCTCTCGAGGTCCGATATTGCCGGCGATTCGCGGAGGGGAATATCAGTACCCGCAAAAATTCAACATCGACCGGCCATGAAGCGAGTGACGCAAGCTGGCTCGATCTTCATTTCGAGTCATCACGGCCGGAATACGAAGACGCACTTACCCAAGTTGGAATGCAACGTGGCTGGGACGTGCTCGACGCGGGATGCGGGGGCGGAAGCTTCCTTCCGCTCATCTGCGAACTGATTGGCCCCAACGGGTCCGTGACAGCTCTTGATCTCGCGCCTGAGAATATTCAACGCGCCGAGAACTTGACTAAGGATGTCCCGGATCGGCCGAAGGTGCGCACCCGCGTCGGCAGCATTCTGTCGCTTCCTTTCAACCATGCCTCCTTCGATTGCGTGTGGTCCGCCAATGTCATGCAATATCTCACGCCGGCGGAATTTCAGCAGGCCACGGATGAGGTAAGACGCGTATTGAAGCCCGGCGGCATCCTCGCCGTAAAGGACTTCGATTCGACGCTTCTGCAGATGCTGCCTATAGATCACGGGGTATTTACCCGCTTCATGACGGCGCGATTGCAGACGTTCCGCGACAAGGGAGTGCTTGGCACCGATTGTGGCTCCTCGCTTCCCGGACTTTTGCGGGACGCAGGGATGGAGATCGTCTGGCGCAAAGGCTGGCTCGTTGAACGGTGGGCCCCTGCTGGGGAGCACACGCGCAATTATGTACGCGACTTGATCTCCTATTTCACGACTGCAGCGCCGGATTACGGCCTCCCTGAGAGCGATCAGCATTATTGGAAGGAACTGGCAGCAAATCCAGGGAGCCTGCTTGATCAGCCTGATTTCTGCTACCGCGAATTCTTCGTTCTGACGGTTTGCAGGAACGCGGCAATCTAAGAGCACGTCCGTTTTTTAATCAGGGTCATCTCCTGCAGCTGAAATAGGGAATCCCAATCCCGATTCCCTATTTCAAAGGACGCCCTAGGTCGAATTTAAAACGTTTGCATTTTTGCGAAAGCCGATTACAAACGTTTCAAATTCGTTCGAGGAGGAACGATGACGAACCGCGTCATCACGCTGAAGGAGCTCGCGGCAAGCCTCGACCTGTCGATCACGACGGTGTCGCGGGCGCTTGCCGGCCATGAGCAGATCGCGCTCAAGACCCGTGAGCGCGTCACGCAGGCGGCGCGGCAGGCCGGCTATGTGCCCAACACGGCGGCGCGCACGCTCGTTTCCGGCCGCAGCGGTTTCGTTGGCCTGGTGTTGCCGATCCGCGGGCCGAACCTTGTCGATTCCTTCCTCGGCGAATTTGTTACCGGGCTTGGCGAAGGGCTGGTGTCGCACGGCGCCGACCTCATCCTTGCCACCGCCGCACTTGGCCATTCGGAGCTGTCGGTGCTGCGCCATGTCGTGGAATCCGGACGTGCCGATGGCGTCGTCGTCACCCGTATCGCCGAAGTCGACGAGCGCCTCGCCTATCTGCGCGAGCGTGGCTTTCCGTTCGTCGCGCACGGCCGGCTGCTCGACAGCGACTTTGGCTACAATTGGCTCGACACCGACGGCGCACACGCCTTCGGCGAAGCCTTCGACATGCTCTATGATCTCGGCCACCGCCATTTCGGACTGGTGACGATCTCCGAGCCGATGACCTTTCGCCATCTCAGGCAGGACGGCCTTGCCGCGGCTATCGCCCGGCGGGGCGACCCGTCGGTGCGGCTCGACGTGGCGACGGCGCCGCGCTTCGACCATCAAGCCCGCGTCCAGGCCGTCAACCAGATGCTGCATGGGCCTGGCCGGCCGACCGCCGTCGTCGCCCTGTTTGACGAGCTGGCGCTGACGGTAATGGAGGAGGCCGCCCGTGCGGGCCTCGATGTGCCGCGCGACCTCTCCGTCATCGGTTTCGACAACATCGCCGCATCGGCCTACGCGCCGCCGGGCCTCACCACGTTCGATGCCTCGATCCGCCAATGCGCGCGCGAGATCGCCGACATGCTGCTTACCGTCATCGCCGGGAAGCCCGGCAAACCGCTGACGCGGCTGATCCGGCCGACGCTGGTTGCGCGCGCAAGCCATGGACCTGCACCGCAGACAAGAAGCTGACGCCGCCATGACGGCGCATATCCAGGGAGGAAGACCGTGATGAAGGGATTGAAAACGCTGGCCGGCGTTGCGCTGGCACTGTCGCTTGCCTCAGGCGAGGCGCACGCCCAGCAGGTGCTGTTCTGGTCGACGCAGGCGCGCCCGGTCGAGGAAACGCAGAAGATGCGCGACGAGGTGCTGAAGGGGTTCGACGGCGCGGTCGACTATCAGGTCGCCGAGGCCGGCCCCTGGCTCACCCGCCTGCAGGCCGAATTGCAGGCCGGCACCGGCACCATCGGCGTGCTCGGTGGCCTGCATGGCGACTTCTCCAGCGTCGGCGCGAACCTTGCCGATCTGTCCGGCGTCGATGTCGGTGCCGTCAAGGTCAACGAAGCCTACAGGAAACTCGGCATGCTCGGCAGCGGCGAGCAGAAATACCTGCCGTGGATGCAGGCCACCTACCTGATGGCGGCCAACAAGCAGGCGCTGCAATATTTGCCGCAAGGCGTCGATCTCAACACCATCACCTATGACCAGCTGATCGAATGGTCGAAAAACATCGCCGAGAAGACCGGTTCGCCGAAATTCGGTTTTCCGGCCGGTCCCAAAGGGCTGAAGCATCGTTTCTTCGAAGGCTTCCTCTATCCGTCCTACACCGGCTCGATGGTGACCAAGTTCCGCTCGGCCGAAGCCGAGATCGCCTGGAACAAGTTCAAGGAACTCTGGCAGTACACCAACCCGAACTCGACCAACTATGCCTTCATGCAGGAACCGCTTTTGAGCGGCGATGTCTGGGTGGCGTTCGACCATGTCGCGCGCCTTGCCGACGCCTTCAACAAGAAGCCCGGCGACTTCGTCGCCTTTCCGGCGCCGGCCGGCCCTGCCGGTCGCGGCTTCATGCCTGTCGTGGCCGGTGTCGCCATTCCCAAGACTTCGCCTGACATGGACAAGGCGAAGGCGCTGGTCGCCTATATGCTCAAGCCGGAAACCCAGATCGCCACGCTCAAGGCGACCAATTTCTTCCCCGTCGTCGACGTCAAGCTGCCAGACGATATGCCGGCTTCGGTCAAGGCCTTCGGCCCGGCGATCGCAACCATGACCGGTGCTTCCGATGCGCTGCCGGCGTTGCTGCCGATGGGGCTCGGCGATCTCGATGGCAAGTTCAACCAGGTATACACCGACAGCTTCGAGCGCATCGTGCTCGGCGGCGAGGACGTGCATGGCGTGCTCGGCGAGGAAGCGACGGCGCTCAAGGCGATCATCGACCAGTCCAAGGCGCCGTGCTGGGCGCCCGACAAGCCATCCGACGGCGCTTGTCCCGTCGATTAGACCATGATCCCGAAAAGTGGAAACCGGTTTTCGGAACAGATCATGGTTAAACGAAAGTAGGAATCCTCCCAAGGGGGCGTCCGGAGTTTGTTGCACTCCGGGCGCCCAGGCCGCGGCATCGCAAAGGATAAACACCATGCACGGCAAGGCTCTGCCCTATCTGCTGCTGATGCCGGCGACCTTGTTCCTCTGCATCTTCTTCCTCTATCCATTCGCGCTGGTCGCCTTCGAGGCGGTGACCCGCGACGGCGCCTTCACACTCGATAATTTCCGCACCATGGCCGGCAGCTGGAAATTCCCCGTCACGGTGCGCAACACCCTGCTGCTGGCGGCAATCGTCGTGCCGATCCAACTGGTCATGGCTCTTTTGATGGCCAGCGTGGTTTCGCGGCTGGAGACCGGACGAAGTGCCGCCCTCTACGTGTTCGCCATTCCGCTCGGCATTTCCGATCTCGCCGCCGGATTGATCTGGCTCGCCATCTTCGACCAGTCCGGCTTCCTCAATACGCTGCTTTCCAGCCTCGGCATCGTCGACAGGCCGGTCATGTTCCTCGGCTACCAGAGTAAGCTGACCATCTTCATCGCCGTGGCGCTGGCCGAGATCTGGCGTGCCACCGCGATCATGATGGTCATCCTAGTGGCCGGCATGGGCCTGATCCCCAAGGAATATTACGAGGCGGCGGAAGTGTTTGGCGCCGGCCCGTGGCAGCGCTTCGTGCGCATCACGCTGCCGCTGCTTCGTCCCAGCCTGCAGACGGCCATCATCCTGCGCGTCATTCTCGCCTTCGAGGTCTTCGCCGTGGTCGCGGCACTTGGCGGCACCAACCTGCCGGTGCTGATGGGTGAGACCTACAACTGGCAGTTCACGTTGCAGGACCGCAATGTCGCGGCCGCCTCCGCGCTGCTCATCCTCGCCATCTCGATCGGCTTCACGCTGTTCTTCCTCCGGGTGCTGCGCGTGCCCAAGGAGGCCAGGATATGACGGAGGCCAGGATATGAAGAACGCGCGGATATGAGCGCCGTGACCGAAGCACAGGTCACCACGCCGGCCGATGCCCGCAAGGCCGGCAACTGGCTGCTGATCGCCACCGCGATCGTGCTCGGCGTCTGGGTGCTGCTGCCGATTTACCTCCTGATCGTCAATGCGCTGTCGTCGCCCGGTGAGGTCACGGCGTTCCCCAAGCGCTTCCTCCCGTCCTTGGATCTCGGCAGCCTGTCGTTCTTCATCAATTTCGCCGGCGTCGCCAGGGCGCTGTGGAACTCGATGCTCGTCGCCACGCTGACGATGATCCTGGCAATCGGCTTCGGTGCGCCGGCCGGCTACGCGCTGTCGCGCTTCGATTTTCCGGGAAAGGGCACGTTCCGCTTCCTGGTGCTGATGACCCGTGCTTTCCCGCTGCCGCTGCTGGCCTTGCCGCTGGCGGTGATGTTCATCCGCACCGGCCTCGACGACACCGCCATTGGGCTGGCGCTGGTTCACACCACGTTGGCGCTGCCGTTCGCCGTGCTCATCACCTTTTCGCTCTTCTCAGGCATCCCGGTCGAGCTCGAGGAAGCGGCCTGGACGCTCGGCTGCACACGTTGGCAAGCTTTTCGCAAGGTCATCCTGCCGCTTGCCTTGCCCGGCATCGCCGCTTCGGCGGTATTTGCCTTCACCATCTCCTGGAACGAGGTGTTCGCCGCCGCCGTGCTCACCATCGAGAACCGCACGTTGACCGCCTTCCTGCTGCAAAGCCTTGGCGAGTCGCCGCTCTATCTCAAATTCGCCGGCGGCGCGGCCTTGGTCGTGCCGGCGCTGATCTTCATCTTCGCCGTCCGGAAATACCTGTTCGCCATGTGGGGGATCGCCAACCGATGACACGCGCCACGGAGACGGCTGATGGCTGAAATCGCAATCAAGGGCGTGGCCAAGCGCTTCGGCGACTTCACCGCGCTGCATCAGGTCGACCTCACCATCGCCGACCAGGAATTCATGGTGCTGCTCGGCGCCTCGGGCTGCGGCAAGACCACGCTGCTCAGGATCGTCGCCGGACTGGAGACACCGAGCCAGGGCGAGGTCTGGATCGGCGGCCGCCGCGTCGATCATCTGCCGCCGCGCGATCGCGGCATCGCCATGGTGTTCCAGAATTATGCCGTCTTTCCGCACCTGACCGTGTTCGAGAACATTGCCTTCGGCTTGCGCATGAAGAAACTGCCGCGGCAGGAAATCGAGCGCCGCGTCAGCCGCACCGCCGAACTCATGCATATCGAGCAACTGCTGAAGCGCTACTCCGGCCAGTTGTCAGGCGGCCAGCGCCAGCGTGTCGCCGTCGCCCGCGCGCTCGCCATGGAGCCTGATGTCATCCTGATGGACGAGCCGCTGTCGAACCTCGACGCGCTGCTGCGGTTGGAAATGCGGGCCGAACTCAAAGGCGTGCTTGCCGGGTCGAAGACCACCACCATCTATGTCACCCACGACCAGGTCGAGGCGATGAGCCTCGCCGACCGCATTGCCGTCATGCATCAGGGCCGCATCGTCCAGGCTGCGTCGCCGGTCGAGGTCTATCGCAATCCGGCGGCGCGCTTCGTCGGCTCCTTCATCGGCAATCCGCCGATGAATTTCCTGCCCGCGACCAGGGCAGCAAACGGCAACTGGGATGTTGCCGGGCTGGCGCTGTCCGGTCCCAAATCGGACAGGCAGAAGGTCGAGTTCGCCATTCGCCCCGAGGATGTCGATGCCGGCGGCGAGGGCCTGCCCGCCACGGTGCGGATCATCGAGCCGCTCGGGCCGCACACGCTGGTCACTTGCGATGTCGAGGGCGCCCTGTTCCGCGCCGTGCTCGAGTCCGGCGCAGCCATTGCCGTCGGCGATCGCCTGCGGCTCGCTCCCAAGCCCGACCGCATCCGCTGGTTCGACCCCGAAACGACGCAAGCCTTGTGAAAGACCTGAATCATCCATGACCGCTCATGCCGCCAATGACATCATCGCCCGCGCCGTCGAAGTGCTGAGGGAGAACGATCAGGGGACCTATACCATCCCGACAAAAGGTCTCTATCCGTTCCAGTGGAACTGGGATTCCTGCCTGACGGCGCTCGGCCTTGCCCATTATGACGAAGCGCGCGCCTGGACCGAGATCGAGACGTTGTTTGCCCATCAGTGGCCGGACGGCATGGTGCCGCATATCGTCTTCCATGTCTGGAACGACAGCTATTTTCCCGGTCCCGAGGTCTGGCGAACCGGTCGCCCGATCGCCACGTCGGGCATTACCCAGCCAGCCGTCGCCGGCTTTGCCGTGCGGCGCCTGTTCGACCGCGCCAAGGACAGAAAGTTGGCCGCCGAGCGGGCCCGCGCATTGCTGCCGAAGATCGATGCCTGGCATCGCTGGTTTTACGAAAACCGTGACCCCAAGGGTGAGGGGCTGGTCGCCATCATCCACCCCTGGGAATCCGGCCGCGACAATTCCATCGATTGGGACGATGCCTTCGAGCGGGTGCCGACCGAAGGCGTCGAGCCCTACACTCGTCGTGATACCTTGCATGCCGATCCGGCGCATCGCCCGACCAAGGCGCAGTACGATCGTTATCTCTGGCTGGTGCAGAGTTTTCGCGGGCTCGGTTGGGACAACGCGAGACTGCACGATGCCTCACCTTTCCAGATTGTCGATCCCGGCTTCAACGCCATCCTGATCCGCGCCGCCACCGACCTTGCCGATCTTGCCGAAGCGCTTGGCGAGACGGCGATCGCCAAGGCCAACCGCGCCCGCGCGCAAAAGGGCCTGGCGGCCATGGAGCGGCTTTGGAGCGACGCGCACGGCCAATACCTCTGTCTCGACCGTGTCGCCGGCACGCTGGTCGACAGCGCTTCCGTTGGCGGCATCCTGCCGGCCTTTGCCGCGATCCCGAAAGACCGCGCCGCTGCAGTCGCCGCCACCGTCGAACGCCTTGCCGGCACCGCGCGTTACGTCGTGCCGTCACATGATCCCGGTGATCGGCGCTTCGACGCCAAGCGTTACTGGCGCGGCCCGGTCTGGCTGGTGGTCAACTACATGATCGCCGACGGCCTTGCCGCCGCCGGCCACGGTCAGGTCGCACAGCGCATCACGCAATCCAGCCTCGACTTGATCCGGGAGAGCGGATTTGCCGAATACTACGACCCGCTGACCGGTGAGCCGCTCGGCGGCGGCCGTTTCACCTGGACGGCGGCGATGGTGATCGAGTTTTTGCGTGATGCGTAAGTGGGTGGTGCCTAAGTTTGTCGGAGCGGGAACGCTTCGTCTCTTCAGGACGCCTTTTCGCCGACTAGATCAAATCGCTCGATCGCGCATTCGCGGCTGACCAGCGTCAGGATTTCCGTTGAAGGTTCGGTCGCATCGGACTGTCTCCATTCGAGATTGAACGAGTACACGAAGCGGTCGCGGCTGATGTCACGCTCCATCCTGGCGAGGCGTGCGCCATAGCCGAGCGGCCGCACCATCTCCTGCAGGTCGGGCGGTGAACTTTTCGGCCAGGAAACTGACAGGATCGCATGGTGGTCGCGCGGAACCTTGAGGTCCACCCATTTCAACACCTGAAGCGTCAGCAGCGTCAGCACTGTTGCAATTGCCGCAAGACCGAACTGGCCGCCGCCAAAGGCAAGCCCGATCATCGTCATGATCCACATGGTGGCCGCGGTGGTGACGCCGGTCACGAGGTCGCCGCGCCGCAGGATGGCGCCGCCGCCGATGAAGCCGACGCCGGTCAGCACGCCGAGCGGCAGACGCAGCACGTCCATGCGGGCGAAGAAATCCATTCCCTTGCCCGTCGTATCAAGCAACAAGTTGGCCTGGATCATCGCAACAGCGGCCGCAAGGCCGACCAGGATGGTCGTCCGAAGCCCGGCGGTGTGGCCGCGCGCTTGCCTGTTGAGGCCAATGAGGAAACCTGCAACCACCACAAGCAGCAGCCGTGCGACAAGATCGGGCCATGTCGGATGAAGCGGCATATCGCAGCAAAGCGGCTCGAACATCGTTCTGTCAGGCGGCGCCGGCGCTCCGCCTCTCCTGCTTCCCCGGGTTCTCGGCACGGCTCGGCGCCGATGTTCCTTGCGGCTGGCCGGTGCGCCGCGACCTCGGGCTGTCGATGTAAGAACCTCTTTGCCCTCCCGAAGTTCCCGCTGGCCAACCGCACGCGATTTGAAAGGTGGCGCTTGACTTCGGTCCCGGCATGTGAAAAATTTTGCAGCAACTGATAAAAATATCACCGGGACGGAAACGTGGTTGGTTTTGGAAACGGCCTTTTTCGGGACGATGATGCCAGCATGGCGGCGCGCGCCGCGTGGCTTCATTACGCCGGCGGCCTGACCCAGTCCGAGGTCGCCAAGCGGCTGGGGCTGACCAGCCTCAAGGCCCACCGCCTCATCACCAAGGCCAACCAGGAAGGGTTGGTGAAGGTCTATATCGACGGCGAAGTGTCGGAATGCGTCGAGCTCGAGGACGAATTGTCCCGCCGCTACGGCCTCGATTATTGCGAGGTGGTCCCGGATTTCGATTCCGAGGATCTGCCGCTCAAGGCGCTCGGCATTGCCGGGGCGCAGTTCCTCAAGCGCGAGATCGAACGCGGCGAGCAGGCGCTGATCGGCGTCGGCCATGGCCGCACGCTCGCCGCTTGCGTGGAGTACCTGCCGCGCACCACCACCGACCGGATCCGCTTCGTCTCGCTGCTCGGCGGCCTGACGCGGAAGTTCTCGGCCAACCCGCATGACGTCATCCACCGTCTCGCCGAACGCACCGGAGCCGAAGCCTATGTGATGCCGGTGCCGATGTTCGCCAACACGGCGGAGGATCGCATCGTGTTGCTGGGCCAGAAGGGCATCAACGAGGTCTTCGATCTCGCCAGATCCGCCGACCTGCTGTTCGCCGGCGTCGGTACCGCCGAACGCGAGGCTTCGCTGGTTGCCACCGGCATGATCGAGAAGGGCGAGATGGAGGAGATCCGCCGCAATGGCGGCGTCGGCGAATTGCTCGGCCATTTCTTCGACGACGCCGGCAAGGCGGTGGCGACCACCGTTTCCAACCGGGCGCTGGCACTGGCGCGCGAGGATATCGCCAGCCGCCGGATCGTCGCTGTCGCCGGTGGCAAGATCAAGGTTCGCGCCATCAAGTCGGTGCTGGAGGGGCGCTATTTGAAAGGCCTGATAACAGACGAGCGGACGGCGCGATCGCTCGTGGAAGAGACGCCGGTCGGGTAGCCGGCAACGGTTCAGTTGAAACTACCCTGTGGAGGAGAAGACGAAATGCATGAGAAAGAGAAAGACCTCATAGACGCCTTCCTGCGCGGACAAGTCGACCGTCGCGGACTGATCAAGGGCCTTGGGGCGATGGGCCTCGCCGCCGGCACCGCCGGCACGCTGCTCAACCTGGGCCAGACCCACGCGCTTGCCGCGGACTTCGACTGGCAGGCGCATAAGGGCAAGACCATCAAGCTCCTGCTCAACAAGCATCCATACGCCGACGCCATGATCGCCAATCTTGAGAACTTCAAGAAACTGACCGGCATGAACGTCGTCTACGACGTATTCCCTGAAGACGTCTATTTCGACAAGGTGACGGCCGCATTGTCGGCGAGCTCGCCCGAATATGATGCCTTCATGACCGGCGCGTACATGACCTGGACCTACGGCCCAGCCGGCTGGATCACCGACCTCAACGAATGGATCAAGGATCCGGCCAAGACCAACCCGAACTATGCATGGGACGACTTCCTGCCAGGCGTCAGGAATTCCTGCGCCTGGAACGGCAAGCCGGGCGGAGCTCTGGGATCGGAAGATGCCAAGCAATGGTGCATTCCGTGGGGGTTCGAGCAGAACAACATCACCTACAACAAGGCGATGTTCGACAAGGCGGGCGTCAAGGTCCCCGGCAATATGGACGAGATGGTGGCCGCGGCCGCCAAGCTCACCAAGGATGTCGGAGGCGGCGTCTACGGCATTGGTGTGCGCGGCTCGCGCTCCTGGGCGACCATCCATCCGGGGTTCCTGTCGGCCTACGCCAATTTCGACCAGAAGGACCTGAATGTGTCGGCCGACGGCAAATTGTCGGCCGCCATGAACACCGCCCAGTCCAAGGCTTTCCACAAGCAGTGGGTGCAGATGATCCAGGAGAGCGGCCCGAAGGACTGGTCGACCTACACCTGGTATCAGGTCGGCACCGATCTGGGCGCCGGCGCCTCGGCGATGATCTTCGACGCCGATATCCTCGGCTACTTCATGAATGGCGGCGACAACAAGATGGCCGGCAAGCTTGCCTTCGCCGCCTTCAAGGCGAATCCGGAGGCCAAGGCACCAACGCCGAACATCTGGATCTGGTCGCTGTCGATGTCCAACTTCTCCAAGGACAAGGACGCCACATGGTACTTCATGCAATGGGCCTCCGGACCCGAGCATGCGCTGTTCGGCGCCACCAAGATGGATTTCGTCAACCCGGTCCGGCAGTCGGTCTGGAAGGATGAAGCTTTCCGCGAGAAGCTGAACAAGAGCTATCCGGGCTATGTCGAGATGTTCGACGCCTCGGCACCCGGCGCCTCGATCAAGTTCACGGCGCAGCCGCTTTTCTTCGATCTCACCACCGAATGGGCGGCGACGCTGCAGAAGATGGTGTCCAAGGAAGTGCCGGTCGACGAAGGCCTCGACAAGCTGGCCGAGAGCATCAACGGCCAGCTCAAGGAAGCCGGTCTCGGTTAAATCGCAACGAGGGCCGGCCTGCTTGGCGGGTCGGCCCTCGTCATATCTTTTCATGTTTGCGATGCGGTGCCGAAAGGTGACCGCTATTTCGCCCGACCGGCCGCCTTGCTCCCTTGGGCGGCCGGCAGGGGCGAAGCGACAGCAACAACGGAGCAGCTCGATGACTGCGGTGGTATCGCAAAGGCTTAAGCCATCCGGCTTCAGGATCAGCAAACGGGTGCTGCCCTATGTGCTCAGCCTGCCGGCCTTGCTGGTCTGCATCGGCATCCTGATTCCGTTCCTGACCTCGGTGGTCTATTCGTTCCAGCGCTACCGGCTGAGCCAGCCCTGGGCGCGGCAGTTCAACTGGGGCGACAACTACATCTCCTTCTTCACCGATCCGAAATTCTGGAACACGCTGAAAGTCTCGCTGCTCTATGCCGGCACCACCGTCGTGCTGGAACTGCTTTTGGGCCTTGCCATCGCCTTGCTGCTGCAGAAGCGCTCGACGCTTAACAACTTCATCTCGATCATGCTCCTGATGCCGCTGATGACGGCGCCGGCGCTGGCAGCGCTGATGTGGAAGCTGATGACCAATCCCGGCTTCGGCGTGCTGAGCTATCTCGCCAGCCTCATCGGGCTGCAGGATTTCCGCTGGGCCTCGTCGCCGTCGACGGCGCTGCTAACCGTCGTGCTGGTCGACATCTGGGTCTACACGCCCTTCATCATGATCCTGCTGCTTGCCGGCCTGCGCAGCCTGCCGACGCAGCCCTTCGAGGCGGCGGCACTCGACGGCGTGCCGCGGAGCTTCGTCTTCTTCCGCATCACCCTGCCGATGCTGACACCCTACATCCTGACGGCGACGCTGTTCCGCCTGCTCGATTCCATCCAGCAGTTCGACATCATCTACGCGATGACGCAAGGCGGCCCGGGCGACACGCTGACCGTCTTCCAGGTCGAGGCCTATCTCAACTTCTTCCAGTCGACCAATGTCGGCCGCTCGGCGGCGCTGATGATCATCCTGTGGGCGATCACCTATTTCCTCTCCAACATCTTCATCAAGAACTGGCTCAGGCTGCGCGAACGCGCCCGCGGCCAGGCATAGGAGGCGGCGATGGAACATACCTCGCTTCTCGAACGCATCCTGCGCGGCGTGGCACTGACGCTGGTGGTGATCTTCTTCATGTTCCCGATCGTCTGGATTTTCATGATGTCTTTCCAGACCAACGAGACCATCCTGCGCATCCCGCCGCAGCTCATCTTCGAACCGACGCTCGCCAATTACACCGCGCTGATCACCGGCAAACTGATGACCGCCGCCGGCACGCTCGACATCGCCTTCATGCGCAACCTCTGGAATTCGGTGTTCCTGTCGGTGACCTCGGTGGCGGTTTCGCTGCTGCTCGGCGTGCCGGCCGCCTACGCCTTCGCGCGCCACAAATTCCGCGGCTCGGAGGACATCGCCTTCACGCTGCTGTCGTTCAGGTTCGCGCCGGCACTTCTGGTGCTGCTGCCGCTGACCCTCTATTTCCAGAAGCTCGGCCTGGCCAACACCTATATCGGGCTGATCTGGGTCTACCAGCTGATCTGCCTGCCGTTGATCCTGTGGATCGTGCGCGGCTATTTCGAGGATATCCCGGCTGACATCGAATATGCCTACCGCATCGGCGGCCATTCCTGGTTCGCCACCTTCCGTAAGATCGCGCTCCCGCTCGCCGGCCCTGGCATTGCGGCGGCCGGCCTGCTCGCCTTCATCTTCGCCTGGAACAATTTCGTCTTCGCGCTGGTGCTGGCTTCGGCCGACAAGCAGCCGGTGACGGTCGGCGCGCTCGCCTTCATCACCTCATCCGGCATCCAGTACGGCCAGATTTCGGCGGCCATCGTTTTGTCGATCACGCCAACACTGGCGCTCGCCCTTTACGCACAGCGCTATCTGGTCGAAGGCCTGTCGCTCGGCGCGGTGAAAGGATAGAAATGGCCAGCCTCGAACTCAGAAATCTCGTCAAGCGCTACAAGAGCCAGACCGTCCTCGACAATTTGTCGCTGACCGTCGCGGATGGCGAAACGCTGGTCCTGTTCGGACCCTCGGGCGCCGGCAAGACTGTGCTGCTGCGCCTGGTCGCCGGCGTCATCGATCCGGACGAAGGCAAGATCCTCATCGGCGGCGAGGACATGACCGATGTCGACGCGGAATTCCGTGGCGTCGGCATGGCGTTCCAGAATTTCGCGCTGTTCCCGCATATGAGCGCGTTCGACAACATCGCGACGCCGCTCGAGGCCAAGCGCTCGTCGCAGAGCGCGATCAAGGCCGGCGTCGAGAGCGTCGCCAAACTGTTGAAGATCGGCCATGTGCTGAGCCACAAACCACGCGCGCTCTCCAACGGCCAGAAGCAGCGCACGGCCCTTGCCCGCGCTTTGGTCGGTTCACCGCCGCTGCTGCTGCTCGACGATCCCTTGCGCAATGTCGACGCCAAGCTGCGCTTCGAGATGCGGCTCGAACTGCCCAGGCTGCTCGCCGATCGCGGCGCCACCGTCGTTTACGTCACCCAGGATTATAAGGAAGCCATGGCGCTCGGCGACCGTATCGCTGTGATGTCGCAAGGCGTCATCAGGCAGCTCGGCACGCCCGAGCAGATCTATCGCGAGCCGGCCAACATCGAGATCGCGCGGCTGTTCGGCGACCCGACCATCAATCTGCTCGACGTCAAGCCCGCGCGCGATGGCAGGGGGGGCTATGTCGGCCTGTCCAATGTGCAGGTCCATCTCGCCGATGTTCCCGAGACCGCCGTCGGTCGCGACTGCATCATCGGGCTGAGGCCGGAGGCACTGCATTTCGTTGGCGAAAACGAGCCCGGCGCCATTCCGGTGACGGTCGAGGCCGAGACGCCGCTCAACGAAAAGATCGTCACCCTGGTGCGCACCGTTCGCGGCCGTGAAATCCTGGTCTCGCGCCCGGCCGGAACGCCGGGCCGCAGCGAAGGCAAGGCCCATATTGTCGTCGACGGCAAGAGCGCCTTGCTGTTCGACAGGGCGAGCGGTGAGCGCATAGGCGCGAAGAACATTGTCAATCTGCGCAGCGGAGAAGCGGCATGAGCGCCAGCGCACTCACCATTTCCGGCGTCGACAAGTTTTATGGCCCGATCGACCGCGGCGTTCACGCCGTCAAGAACCTGACGATGGAAATCGGCAAGGGCGAGATCGTGGCGCTGCTTGGCTCGTCCGGCTGCGGCAAGACCTCGACGCTGCGCATGATAGCCGGCTTCGAGGAGGTCTCGCGCGGCGCGATCGCGGTCGCCGGTCGCCGGGTCCACACTTTGCCGCCGGTCAGGCGCAATGTGGCGATGGCCTTCGAGGGCTACTCGCTCTATCCGCCGCTCACCGTGCGCGAGAACATGGCCTTTGCCCTCAAGGCCGCCCGGCTGCCTCGGAGCGAGGTCGATGCCAAGGTCGCCAGCATCGCCAAACTGCTGGAGATCGAGGACATATTGGAGCGCTATCCCAGCTCCATTTCGGGTGGCCAACAGCAGCGCGCCAGTCTTGGCCGGGCGTTGATCCGTGAGGCCGACCTGCATCTGCTCGACGAGCCGATGGGGCAACTCGAACCGCAGCTTCGCGCGGTGCTGCGCGGCCGCATCAAGCATTTCATCAAGGAGCGCGGCCTGACCGCGATCCTGGTCACTCACGATCAGACCGAGGCCAACGCGCTTGCCGACCGCATCGCGGTGATGGAAGGCGGCGTGCTGCAGCAGTTCGACACGCCGGACCGGCTCAAGGAGCGTCCGGCCAACCTGTTCACCGGAACCTTCGTCGGCGAACCGCCGATGAACGTCTTCGAGGCCTTTGTCGGGACCGCCGCCGGCCGCATCAATCTGCGGCTGCCCGACGGCCTGTCGCTCGACTATGACAAGGACGCCTTCAGCGCTCCGGTGCGCGACCGGTTGCTCAGCCGCGAGCGGGTGGTCATCGGCATCAGGCCCTACGCGGTCCGGCGCTCGAAGGAAGGCGTTCCGGCCAGGGTCTCGGCCAACCAATGGCTCGGCGACCAGACCCACATCGCCGCCGATTTCGCCGGCGGTTCGCTGGTGCTGGTCGAGCATGACCGCACCCGGCTCGACCTCGGCGCGCCCATCAATGTCAGCATCGATCCCAAAAACCTGCACGTCTTCGACCAGGCAAGCGGCATGGCCATCTCGCACGGCATGGAGCTCGCGTGATGCGCGACATACTGATAGGCATCGATGCCGGCACTTCCGTCATCAAGTCCATCGCCTTCGACACGAAAGGCCGCCAGATCGCGGCCGCGGCAACGCCGAACCATTATGAGACGCTGCCGGGCGGCGGCGCCGAACAGGATCTGGCGCGCACCTGGGCCGATGCCGCCACGACCCTGCGCCAGCTCGCCGACAAGGTGCCCGATCTCGCCAGCCGGACCGTCGCCATCGCGGTGACCGGGCAGGGCGACGGCACCTGGCTGATCGATGGCAAGGGCGAGCCGGTGGCCAAGGGCTGGCTTTGGCTCGACGCGCGCGCCGCCGGCGTCGTCGAGGAAATCCGCGCGCGGCCCGACGACCGGCGGCGCTTCGAAAAGACCGGCAGCGGGCTTGCCGCCTGCCAGCAGGGTTCGCAGTTCGTCTTCATGAAGCGCACGATGCCCGAAATGCTTGGCAAGGCTGCCACCGCATTCCACTGCAAGGACTGGCTCTATTTCAAGCTCACCGGCGAACGCGCCACCGACCCGTCCGAAGGGACCTTCACTTTCGGCGACTTCCGCACCCGCGACTATAGCGGCGACGTGCTCGACGTGCTGGGCGTCGCCGATCTCAGGCACCTGCTGCCGCCGATTGTCGACGGCACGAGGCACAGCACCGGACTGTCGCCGGCGGCTGCCGCCGTCACCGGCATGCTTGCCGGGACACCCGTCGTGCTCGGTTATGTCGATGTCGTCTGCACCGCGCTCGGCGCCGGCCTCCTCGACCGCGAGCGCAAGCCCGGCTGCTCGATCATCGGCTCCACCGGCATGCACATGCGGCTGGCCGAGACGCCCGACGATGTGCAGCTGAACGAAGCGGCGACCGGTTATACGATGGCGATGCCGGCGCCGGGCGTCTTCGCGCAGATGCAGTCCAACATGGCGGCGACGCTCAACATCGACTGGGTGCTTGGCCTTGCCTCGGGCATTCTCGCCTCGCAAGGCATAACCCGCAGCAATGGCGAGATGATCGCGCTGGTCGATGCCTGGATCGCGGCCTCGCAGCCCGCCTCGCTGCTCTATCAGCCCTACGTGTCGGAAGCGGGTGAGCGCGGACCGTTCGTCGATGCCAATGCCAGGGCGGGCTTCGTCGGCATTTCGTCGCGCCACGGCTACGCCGATCTGGTGCGCGCCGTCTTCGAAGGCTTGGCCTTCGCGGCGCGCGACTGCTACGCCGCCATGGGCCCGCTGCCACGCGAAATCCGCCTGACCGGCGGCGCCGCCAGAAGCCCGGCGCTGCGCAAGATACTGGGTGCGGCCATCGGCGCCGACACGCGCACCAGCGCGCGCGAGGAGGCCGGCGCCGCCGGTGCGGCGATGATCGCCGCGGTCTGCGTCGGCCAATACGCCTCCATGGACGAATGCGTCGGCGAATGGGTGACGCCGTTGCTCGGCGAGGCCGAACCGAGCGACCCGGACCTCGCCGCGATCTACGACAGGATGGCCCCCTCCTACATGCTGGCGCATCAGGCCTTGCGGCCGGTCTGGCGTGCCATGGCGACATCGCAGGAAAATTGAGAAGTCGAGTATGCCCAGGAAAATAGCGATCATTGGCGACAACTTCATGCTGCCGGAGGTGTTTCGCGCCAAAATCGAGAAGGTTGTCAGTGGCGACCTCGGCATCAGGACCTTGCAGACGGCCTGGCCCGACGAGCCGATGGAGTTCGGCAATCCGGCGCTCGGCCTCGACAAGGTCAAGGAATATTTCGGCCATCCCGACGAGGTCGTCGACTTCATCGGCGACGCCGAAATCCTCGTCACCCAGCTTGCGCCCCTGTCGGAAGGCATGATGCGGCGCCTGCCATCGCTCAAACTGGTCGCGGTGTCGCGCGGCGGACCGATCAACATCGACATGGCTGCCGCCAAGACGCACGGCATCACCGTGGTCAATGTGCCCGGCCGTAACGCCACCGCCGTGGCCGAGTTCACCATCGGCGCCATCCTTGCCGAGACGCGCCTGATCCGGGTCGGCCACGAGGCCCTGCGCAAGGGGGAATGGCGCGGCGATCTCTACCGCGCCGACCGCACCGGCCGCGAACTCGGTGAAATGACCGTGGGCGTCGTCGGCTACGGCAATATCGGCACGAAAGTGGTGCGTCTGCTGCGTGCCTTCGGCTGCCATGTCCTGGTCAGCGATCCCTATGTGCAGTTGAGCGCGGAGGATCGCAACGCCGGCGTCGAACTGGTTGCGCTCGACGATCTCCTGTCGCGCGCCGACGTGGTCACGCTGCATTCGCGGGTGACCGGGGAAACACGCGGCCTGATCGGCAAGGACACCATCGCGCGGATGAAGCCGGGGGTGATCTTCGTCAACACGGCGCGTGGCCCATTGGTCGACTATGACGCGCTTTACGAAGCGCTGGTTTCGGGGCAGATCGCCAGCGCCATGCTGGAGACCTTCGCGGTCGAGCCGGTGCCCTCGGACTGGCCGCTGCTGCGGCTTCCCAATGTGACGCTGACGCCGCATATCGCCGGCGCCTCGGTGCGCACCGTGACCTATGCCGCCGAGCAGGCCGCCGAGGAGGTGCGCCGTTACCTGGCCGGCCTGCCTCCGGTCAATCCGTGCTGAGAGCGATGGCCATGATGCGACAATCCGGCAGCGGGGTGACGGCAAGATGAGCGTCGGCCCTGACATCGTCGACCTCTTCGTCATCGGCGGCGGCGTCAACGGCGCCGGCATCGCGCGCGATGCCGCCGGCCGCGGGCTTTCAGTCATCCTGTGCGAAAAGGACGATCTCGCCGAAGGCACCAGTTCGCGCTCGGGCAAGCTCGTCCATGGCGGTCTGCGCTACCTCGAATATTACGAGTTCCGCCTGGTGCGCGAGGCGCTGATCGAGCGCGAGGTGCTGCTGGAATCGGCGCCGCACATCATCTGGCCGATGCGCTTCGTGCTGCCGCACAGCCCCGATGACCGGCCGGCATGGCTGGTGCGGCTCGGCCTGTTCCTTTACGACCATCTCGGCGGCCGCAAACGGCTGCCCGCCACCCGTACGCTCGACCTGCGCACCGCGCCCGAGGGGGCGCCGATCAAGGACAGTTTCAAGCGCGGCTTCGAATATTCCGATTGTTGGGTCGACGATGCCCGCCTTGTCGTCATCAATGCGCTCGACGCCGCCGAGCGGGGAGCCAAGGTCTTCACCCGCACCGCCTGCACCGCCGCCCGCCGAGAGGGCGGCCTCTGGGTCGTCGAGATGCGTGACGTCAGGACCGGCATCAAGACCAGTGTGCGGGCCCGCGCGCTGATCAATGCCGCCGGTCCCTGGGTCAACGACATCGTCAACCGTGTTGCCGGCCAGAATTCCAGGCGCAATGTCCGCCTCGTCAAGGGCAGCCATATCGTCGTGCCCAAGTTCTGGGAGGGAAGGCAAGCCTATCTCGTCCAGAACAGCGACAAGCGCGTCATCTTCATCAATCCCTACCAGAACGATCTCGCGCTGATCGGAACCACCGACATTCCCTACGAAGGCCGGCCGGAGGATGTGACCGCGGATGAGAGCGAGATCGACTACCTCATCACAGTGGTCAACCGCTATTTCAAGCGCGGCCTTGCGCGCAACGATGTGGTCTATTCCTTCTCCGGCGTCAGGCCGCTCTATGACGACAACGCCGATAATCCAAGTGCAGTGACCCGCGACTATATTTTCGAACTCGACGCGCCGGATGCGCAGGCGCCGCTGCTCTCCGTCTTCGGCGGCAAGATCACCACCTTCCGCAAACTGGCCGAGCATGCGCTGGACAGGATCGCGCCGTTCTTTCCGAAGATGGGCAAAGCATGGACCGCGAAGGCGCATTTGCCCGGCGGCGATATCGCCAATGCCGATTTCGAACAGTTCCTCGGCGACCTCGCGAATGAGTATCCATGGATGCCGGCATCCCTGCTCAAGCATTACGGCCGGCTCTACGGCACCAGGACGCGGTCCGTGGTCGGCGGCGCCCGTTCGCTCGCCGCACTGGGGCGGTGCTTCGGCAGGGATTTCTTCGAGCGCGAGGCGAACTACCTCTTTGAACAGGAATGGGCGGAAGACGCGGCCGACATTCTCGAACGGCGCACCAAGCATGGCCTGCATCTGTCCGCCGAGGAGAAGTCGGCCTTCGAGCATTGGTGCGCGACCCGGCAGGCGAGGGCAGGCTGATGGCGCTCACTGCCCCTATTCGGCGACAGCGTTGAAGGGATAGCGACCTTGGCCTTCACGCTCTCCCTCAACACCAATCCGCTGGTCAACCGCTTCGCGGAGCCCGACGATCTGATCGACACCATCGCCTATGGCATCGGCATCAGGGACGTTCAACTCACGCACGAATTCGTCAATCCGGGCTGGCCGGCGGCGACGATCGTCAAATTCGTCCGCATGTTCCGCAACGCCTTGAGCCGCACCGGCGTGCGCGTCACCTCCGGCATGACCGGCCCTTATGGCCGGCTCAACCATTTCGGCCATCCCGATGCCGATGTGCGCCGCTACTATGTCGATTGGTTCAAGACCTTTGCCGATATCTCGGCCGAGCTTGGCGCTGGCGGCATGGGCACGCAGTTCGCCATTTTCACGCATCGCGACTTCGACGACCCCGACCGCCGCGCGCGTCTGTTCGACATCGCGCTGGACTGCTGGCGCGAGGTCGCCGAACACGCCCGGGCGGCAGGCCTGACCTACCTGTTCTGGGAGCCGATGTCGGTTGGCCGCGAGTTCGGCCACACGATCGAGAATTGCCGGATGCTGCAGGATGCGATCGATGCAGCCGGCATGGCCATTCCGCTGGAGATGATGGTCGACATCGACCATGGCGACGTGACCTCCTCCAACCCGGCCGACATCGATCCCTATGCCTGGGCCGAGGCCTTCCCCCGCAAATCACCGATCATCCACGTCAAGCAGTCGTCGATGAACAAGGGCGGCCACTGGCCGTTCACGTCAGCCCACAACAAGGACGGCCGCATCACGCCTGAGAAGCTGCTGGAGACGGTGCGCCGCGGCGGCGGCACCGACAACGAGATCTGCCTCGAACTGTCGTTCCGCGAGCGCGAGCCGGTCGACCATCAGGTGGTCGCCATGATCCGCGAGTCGGTCGACTATTGGGCACCCTTCATCGAGACCGGCAGGCCTGGCCTGCTGCCGAAAGCCGGATAGAAATTGGACAGGAGCCGATGCGGCTCCTGTCCGTGAAATGCAACCGGATCGAACTCAGGCGAATTTCGGATCGAGGCTGCCCGACTTGTAGCGCTTGGCCATTTCCGAGACCGGCAGCGGCTTGATCTTCGGCGCATTGCCGGCGGTTCCGAATTGCTCGAAGCGCTCCTTGCAGAGCTTCCTCATCGCCGCCATCGCCGGCGTCAGGTATTTGCGCGGATCGAACTCGCTCGGGTTTTCGGTCAGCACCTTGCGGATCGCGCCGGTCAACGCCATGCGGTTGTCGGTGTCGATGTTGATCTTGCGCACGCCATGCTTGATGCCGCGCTGGATCTCTTCCACCGGCACGCCCCAGGTCGGTTTCATCTGGCCGCCATATTTGTTGATGATTTCCTGCAAGTCCTCCGGCACCGAAGACGAACCGTGCATGACCAGGTGCATGTTCGGCAGCCGGCGGTGGATCTCCTCGATGACATTCATGGCCAGAACCGCGCCGTCGGGCTTGCGCGAGAATTTATAGGCGCCGTGGCTGGTGCCCATGGCCACCGCCAGCGCATCGACATGGGTGTCACGCACGAACTGCTCGGCCTGCACCGGATCAGTGAGCAACTGATCGTGGCTGATCGCGCCTTCGACGCCGTGGCCGTCTTCCTGCTCGCCGCCGCCGCTCTCGAGCGAGCCCAGCACGCCGATCTCGCCTTCCACCGACACGCCACCCCAATGCGCCATGTCGACCACACGCCGTGTGATACCGGAATTATAGGCATAGTCGGCCGGCGACTTGCCGTCCTCCTTCAGCGAACCGTCCATCATCACCGAGGTGAAGCCGTACTGGATCGCGGTGACGCAGGTGGCTTCGTTGTTGCCGTGGTCGAGATGCATGCAGACCGGGATGTCGGGGTGGATTTCCACCAGGGCGTCGATCAGCTTGGCCAGCACCACGTCATTGGCATAGGCGCGCGCACCGCGGCTTGCCTGCAGGATGACCGGCGACTTGGTCTCCTCCGCGGCCTCCATGATGGCCAGGCCCTGTTCCATGTTGTTCATGTTGAAGGCCGGCACGCCATAGCCGTATTCGGCGGCGTGATCGAGCAATTGTCTCAGTGTGATGCGAGCCAACGATTAGTCTCCCGTATCTGGTTTCAAACCTGTGGTTGCGGGCTGTCCGCGCATCGTTCAGCCCACCGATGCTTCTGGCCGGAATTCCGCGCAACCGCAACCGTGACAGACCGTCCCGGCAGCAATTCTTGTTACAGCGGCGCGATAAAAGCCGGCGAAATATCCCAGTGAAATATCTCATTATCACAAAAATTATGATACATGCGCGGCAATGTCTGTTATGTCTTGGTTCGATCAAGGAGCCCGGCTTCTGCGTTGCCGGGTCGGCGAGAATGAAGAGCGACAACAGACGGCAAGGCATCATGGACTTCCTGATGGACGCCGGCGCGGCGAGTGTCGACGATCTTGCCTCCCGCTTTGGCGTCTCGAGGATGACCGTGCACCGCGACCTCGACGAGCTCGAGGAGAGTGGTTTCCTGCGCAAGGTGCGCGGCGGCGCCTCGATACAGCCGAGCAGCCTCTTCGAAAGCGATTTCCGCTACCGGCAGAAGCAGGCGACTGGGGAAAAAGAGCGGCTTGCGGCGGCGGCCGCGGCCATGATCGAACCCGGCCAGACGGTCATCATCGACGACGGCTCGACGGCGGGCAGTATCGCGCGACATCTCGGCGATCTCAGGCCGCTGACGGTGATCACCAACAATCTCGCCGTCATCCAGGATCTGGCCGGTGCCGGAGGCATCAACCTGATCGCGCTCGGCGGCCAATACTCGAAGAAATTCCATGGCTTCTTCGGCCTGCTCGCGGAGGCTTCGCTGCGATCGCTGCGCGCCGATGTCGCCTTCCTGTCGTCATCCGCCATCCACGGCGGCTCCGCCTTCCATCAGGACCAGGAAGTGGTGCAGGCCAAGCGGCTGATGATGGCCGCGGCGACCCGCAAATACCTGCTGGTCGATCACGGCAAGTTTGGCCGCAGTGCGCTGCATTTCCTGACCGATCTCAAGGCATTCGATACCGTCTTCACCGGACGCGAGCCGGAGCCCGGGATGCGCGCGACGCTGGATGCGGCCGGGGTTTCGCTGACGGTGGTCGGCGACAAGGATTGAGGATCAAGGAGAGTACGCGTGGTTTACTGGGTCGGTACAAGCTGGAAGATGAACAAGACGCTCGCCGAGGCGCTTGATTTTGCCGGGGCGCTGGCCGGCTTCGTGCCGGGTTTCGACGATCGCATCCAGCCTTTCGTCATTCCGCCCTTCACGGCGGTGCGCGAAGTCAGGCAGTCGCTGTCGGCCACGCGCATCAAGGTCGGCGCGCAGAACATGCATTGGGCCGATGCCGGCGCCTGGACCGGCGAGATCTCGCCGGTGATGCTGAACGATTGCGGCCTCGACCTGGTCGAACTCGGCCATAGCGAACGGCGCGAACATTTCGGCGAGACCGATCGCACGGTCGGGCTGAAGACGGCGGCAGCGGTCAAGCATGGACTGATACCACTGATCTGCGTCGGCGAGACGCTGGCCGAGCGCGAAAGCGGCAAGGCCGATGCGGTGCTGACCAACCAGGTCGAGGGTGCATTGCAATTTCTCGAAGGCGAGGCGAAGGGGGCAAAAATCCTGTTCGCCTACGAGCCGGTCTGGGCGATCGGCGACAAGGGCATTCCGGCCAGCTCCGACTATGCCGACAAGCAGCAGGCGCTGATCAAGAAGGTCGCCGCCGGTCTGCTACCGTCCGCGCCGCCGGTGCTCTATGGCGGCAGCGTCAACCCTGGCAATGCCGCGGAACTGATCGACCGGCCCAACATCGATGGCCTGTTCATCGGCCGCTCCGCCTGGCAGGCCGAAGGCTACATCGACATCCTGCGCCGCGCGTCAGCCGCGATCTGAATCAATCGAACTGGAAAGGGACAAAAAATGAAAATAGCCATTGGAGCCGATAGCGCCGGCAAGCCGCTGCTCGACGTCATCGCCGCGCATCTGGCAACCAAGCCCGGCCTCACCGTCAGCGACCTCAGCCAGGCCGGCTTCTATGCCGACCTGTCGCAGAAACTTGCCCAGACGATCGTCGACGGCGAGAACGATCGCGGCATCCTGTTCTGCGGCACCGGCATCGGCGTCTCGATCTCGGCCAACAAGGTGCCGGGGATCCGCGCGGCACTTACCCACGACACCTACTCGGCCGAACGCGCGGCGAAATCCAACAACGCCCAGATCATCACCATGGGCGCCCGTGTTATCGGTCCGGAACTGGCCAAAGCCATTGTCGACACCTGGCTGGCCTCGGAGTTCGACGAGAAGGGGCCCTCGGCCGGCAACGTCCAGGCGATCAACAGGCTCGACGCGGCAAAGAGCTAAGAGAGACTGTCGCGCATGGCCCCGATGACGGTGACGGCCGAGGCCGCGCCTGGGTCCATGTGTCCGAGCGACCGCTCGCCAAGCCGTGACGAGCGGCCCTTGGCGGCGATCATGTCCCTGGTCGATTCCGCGCCGCGCTCGGCGGCGGCAAGGGCTGCCTGCAGGCTTTCAGCAAGGTCTTTTCCTGCTGCATTGCTGGCGCCGGCCGCTTCCGCCGCCGGTTGCCAGGCGTCGACCATTGTCTTCTCGCCGATCTCGGCCTTGCCGCGATCCTTGATGCCTTGCGCCATGGCCTGCAGCAGCGCGATGAACTCGGCGTCCGCGAGCGTCGCCTTGCCCTTGACGGCGGCGGCGGCGCGCATGAAGGCGGTGGCATAGAGCGGTCCGCAGGACGCGCCGACGGCATTGAGGAACGATTTCGCCGCCGTGTTGAGGAGCGTGGTCGGCTCGGTCGCCGCAAGGTCGACCAATGCCAGCGCATCGCGCACGGCGTTGAACCCGAGCGCCATCGCAATGCCGTGGTCGGCGTCGCCGATGACGCCGTCGAGCTGGCAAAGCCGGTCCCTGTCGGCTTCGATCGCCACCGCGATCGCATCGAACATTCTTTTCAGGTCGGAGGCAGCGATGGTCATGGAGCGCTCCTCAGCCGGCACGGAACATGGCGCAGTCGCAGGGATGGTCGAGCATCGTCTGCAACTCTTCGTCGAGATGGAAAAGCGTCACCGAGGCGCCGGCCATTTCCAGCGACGTGCAATAATTGCCGACCCAGGTCGCGTGGACGGAAACGCCGATTGCATCGAGCCGCTGCTTGACCCGGCGGTTCATGATATAGAGCTCCATCAGCGGCGTCGATCCCAGCGAGTTGACCAGCACCGCGACCTTGTCGCCCCGCTTCGGCGCCATCTCGGCGAAAATCCTGTCGAGCATCTCGTCGGCAATCTCATCGGCGGTCCCGAGCTTGCCACGCGCGATGCCGGGTTCGCCATGGATGCCCATGCCGATCTCCATTTCGTCGGCGCCGATCTCGAAATTCGGCCGCCGCGTCTGCGGCAGCGAGCAGGGCGACAGCGCCACGCCCATGGTGAAGGTGTGGTCATTGGCCTTGCGCGCGATCCGTTCGCATTCGTCGAGCGAGAGCATGAGGTCGCAGGCCGCACCGGCGGCCTTGAAGATGAAGAAATTGCCGGCGACACCACGGCGCTTCTGCCGCTGGTCAAGCGGTGCCGAGGCGACGTCGTCGGTGGTCAGCACGGTTCGCACCTCGACGTCTTCCATGCCGGCCATCTCGGCCGCCATGTCGAAATTCATCACGTCGCCGGCATAGTTGCCGTACATGAACAGGACGCCGGCACCGCCGCTGACCGCCTTGGCGCATTCCAGGATCGGATCCGGTGGTGGCGAGGCAAAGACGTTGCCGATCGCCGCCGCGTCCGCCAGCCCCTTGCCGACAAAGCCGAGAAAGGTCGGCTCGTGGCCGGAGCCGCCACCGATCACCAGCCCGACCTTGCCGGGCCGTGCGCCGTCGCGGGCGATGATCGAGCGCGGGCTGCCGTCCACGCTTGTGAGATGGCGAGGATGCGCGGCCAGGATCCCTTCGAGCATTTCGTCGACGGCGCGGTTGCCGTCGTTGATGATCTTCTTGGTCTGCACCGGCATCCTCCCGAACTCGGCATTTTCCAGGTCTTGTTTATGCACGTCGTTATCCCAAAACCGCTGCGCGTTTTTGGGCGACATGCATCCGATACTACCGGCTGTTGCCGGGATTTCCACCCGGCTTCAGTGCTTCAGGCCGCGATCTTTTCCCGCGCGGCGAGGATCTGCACACAGGCGTTGGCCGCCTCTTTGCCCTTGACCGTGAAATGCTCGAAGAAGAAGCGGTGATGCTCGGCGTTGTCGTGAAAATTGTGCGGCGTGAGCACCGCCGAAAGGACCGGCACGCCGGTCGAAAGCTGCACGTTCATCATGCCGTCGATGACGGCGCCTGCAACGAAGTCGTGCCGGTAGATGCCGCCATTAACGACGAACGCCGTACCGAGGATCGCGGCGTAGCGGCCGGTCCCGGCAAGTGTCTTGGCATGCAGCGGAATCTCGTAGGCACCGGGCACGTCGAAGACGTCGGCGGCAAAGCGTCCGCCGCCGATCTCGGCCAGCTCCGCCTCGAAGGCTTGCACGCACTGGTCGACAATGTCGGCATGCCAGCGCGCCCTGATGACGGCGATGCGGGTTGTTTCATAGTCTTTGTGGGAATGCTGATTCATGGGTCCATTCCTTCCGTTTCGAACCAGAATCAGGACGCACGATACGAAATCCGGCCCGCCGAGGCGGTCCGTTTTCCGTTTCGTTCTCTTTCATCCGGACTCTAACCGTCGGCTCCGGAATCACACCGGATCTGCTGACCTTTCCGATGCCGGAAAGCGCTCGCGGGCTTGGGCCCCGCGCATGACCCCGAAAACCGGAACCGGTTTTCGGAAAGGAATCATGCGCAACTGGGAGTCCTTACCGCCGGTGGGGACTTTCACCCCGCCCTGAGAACATTAACGCGCTCTGTATGAAGAGCAGGGGTGCCGGTGTCAACCGCGCGACAGGCCGCTGGCCAACCACGTTCCGTCGGCTCGAGCAATGCGATGATGGTTCTACCGGGTGCGCCATGCCGCAGCCGAGGCGGCAACCAGCATCAGCACCGCCGCGACCATCGCGCATGTGGCAAAGCCGAAGCCGGAATAGAGCGGCCCGAAGCCGGTGGTGCCGACGAACACCGCGAGGTAGGTTACCGCGCTGTTCAGGCCCATGATCGTACCCCGCCGTGACGGATCGAGCGCCGACAGGCGCATCACCAGCACGTTCAGGCCGAAATGATTGGCAAGCCCCCAGGCGGCCACCATGGCGAGTGTCAGGCCATAGCTGTCGCTGGTCGCGGCGATCGCCACATAGACCATGGCGACGAGAAGATAGGCGAAAGGCATGACGCGCCGGGCGCCCAGGCGATCGATGATGCCATCGAAGAGCGCCGCCGTGCCGAACCCCGCGCCATAGGCGAGGGCCGCCAGACCGTTGGCGCTGACCGCCTGTCCCAGTCCGCTGTGAAGATGATCGCCAAGATAGCCATAAACACCGTAGAAGGCCGTCATGAAGGCGCCGCAGGCGACCAGCAGCGGCACGATGCCGGGAATGCCGAACGCCTCGAACGGCGAGGGCGCCGGCCCGGTCTTCCTGACATCCGGGAGCGACGATGCGCTGAGACCGCCCAGCGCCAGGGTGGCCAGCAGCGCCACGGCGGCGAAGACGGCGCGCCAGTGCACGAGATCGGCAAGCACCGCCGACAGCGAAACGCCGGCCACCATGCTGAGCGTCCATCCGGTCAGCACCACGCCGATCGTGCCGCTTTCGCGGCCGGGCGGAGCGATAGCCGCGGCACTCGCGTAGATTGCCGGCATGGCGACGCCGGCGGCAATCCCGGCGACAAGCTGCGCGGCAACCAGCGCGGCCACCGTGGGCGCGGCCGCGCTGGCGACCAGGGCCAATGCCAGCAGCAGCAAGGCCGCTTGCAGCATCCGGCGCGCGCCGACCCGGTCGATATGGCGTGCCAGGAACAGGGCGCTCGCCGATGTGCCGAGGCCGAAGGCGGCCGCCGCCATCATCACCATGGGAACGCTGGTCGCGAACGATACGGCCACCGCCGGAGCGATCGGGCCCAGCACCAGCGAATTCGAGCCGATCACGGCGATGCATCCGGTCAGGAGATAGGCAAGCGCCGGGATGGGCGGCCTGGTGTCCGCGTTCAAGGTTGCAGCTTGATCGTTGTTCGACATATCATCATAATGGCCGTATTAAATTCCGTGACAATCGGGAATATCGGCATGGATGAAGAAACAGATGGCATTCAGCGGAACAGGCCGGCGGCCCGGGATGTCGATGCGACCGACCGAAAGATATTAGGCGTTCTGGTCGACGACGCGACCGTCAGTTATGCCGAGCTCGGCGAACGTGTCGGCCTGTCGCCGCCGGCAGCGCATGAGCGCGTCAAGCGGCTTCGGCGCAGCGGCGCCATCCGCAACACGGCCGCCATCATTGATCCCAACGCGGTGAGAAAGCCGCTGCTCACCTTCGTCCATATCGACACCAGCGGCTGGGGCAAGACCCCGGAACTGATGGCGATCTCGGAATATCCCGAGGTCGAGGAAATCCACACCGTCGCCGGCGACACATGCGTCTTGCTCAAGGTGCGCACCGAGGACACCAAGGCGCTCGAAGGACTGCTGTTGCGTCTCTACGAGACACCCGGCGTCACCTCGACGCGCAGCTACGTGGTTCTGGCGACCTACCTCGAACGGCCGGTGCAGCCCGGCATCACGGCGCAATGGCCGACGCCGAAGCACATGGGCAAGCCGCTCTACTGAAGCAATTCCAGGAAAACTGTGCTGCGGTTTCCGTCGGGAATTGCGTGAAAACAGAGAGTTGGAGCGGCCGGCGATTCCAGCTGGACCGCTCTAACGGATGACGCCGCTCGGTTCTGATTATCCCCGCTCGGGGAACATCGCCTTCAGTCCTTCGCGCGATGCCTTGGCGATGCCGCGCTCGGTGATCAGTCCGGTCACCAGCCGTGCCGGCGTCACGTCGAAGGCGGGGTTCCTTGCCGGCGTCGCTTCGGGCGACACACGCACCTGGGCGATCTCGCCCGTGGCGGTCTTGCCCCAGACCAGCGATACCTCGTCGCCCGAGCGCTCCTCGATCGGGATTTCGGCGAGGCCGTCGCCCACCGTCCAGTCGATGGTGGGAGAGGGCAGCGCGACGTAGAACGGCACGTCGTTGTCGGCTGCGGCGAGCGCCTTCAGATAGGTGCCGATCTTGTTGCAGACATCGCCGTCGGCTGTCGTGCGGTCGGTGCCGACGATGACCATGTCGATTGCGCCGCGCTGCATCAGATGGCCGCCGGCATTGTCGACGATCAACGTGTGCGGCACGCCATGGCCGGCCATCTCCCAGGCGGTCAGCTGGGCGCCCTGGTTGCGCGGGCGTGTTTCATCCACATAGACATGGACGGGAATGCCGGCTTCGACAGCGAGATAGATCGGTGAAGTGGCTGTGCCATAGTCGACCGTCGCCAGCCAGCCGGCATTGCAGTGGGTGAGGATATTGACCGTCTCGCCCGGCTGCTTGCGCGCCGCGATGTCCTTGATGATGGCGAGACCGTTCACGCCGATGGCGCGGTTGAGCCCGACATCCTCGTCGGCGATTTCACTGGCGCGCCGATAGGCGGCAGCGGCGCGTTGTCCGGCCGGCAACGGCCGCAGGAAACGCCGCATCTCGTCCAGCGCCCAGCGCAGGTTGATCGCCGTCGGTCGTGTCTCGTGCAGAGTTTCCCACACGGTGTCGAGCGCTTCGTCGGACGGATCGTGCGCCATCTGCATGGCGACGCCGTAGGCCGCCGTGACCCCGATCAACGGTGCGCCGCGCACCCACATGTCGCGGATCGCGGTGGCGATGCCGGCGACCGTGCCAAGCTTCTCGATGCGGAATTCATGCGGCAGCCAGCGCTGATCGATGATCTCCACCGAGCGGCCGTCGTCGCTGAGCCAGATGGTCCGATAGTGGCGGTCGCCGACGTTCAAATGCTGTTCTCCTGTTCGATCAGCGCGGCCAGATTGTTGACCTCGTCGATGCTGTGAATCTGGCGCCGGTTCACGGCGATGTGGCGGCCGAATTTCAGTGCCTTCGCCTCACAACTGGCGCGCAGATCTTCATCGGCAATGGTCTCGAAGTCGGCATTGTGGGCGAGGCCGAGGATGCGCCTGTGCACCTCGATGCCGGCAAAGCCGAGCAGATCATCCCAGATCTGGTGCAGGACATTATCGAGCGCCTGTTCGGCGCCCAGCCTGTCGCCCTGATCCTCGAACAGGCTCTTCTGGTAGAGCATGCCGGTGCGCTCGGTGCGCCACAGATGCGAGAACTCGGCGCGGAACACCGCCCATGTCTCGACCACGACGTCGAGCAGATAGGCACGCATGGCGTCGCGCTTGCCCTTCTGCTCATGCCCGCGTTGCGAGAAGAACGACATCCAGAAATTGGCGAGCAGCATGCCGACGTCGAACGCCATCGGACCGTAGTAGGCGAACTCCGGATCGATCATCCGCGTTTCCTGATCGGTGACCATGATCGAGCCGGAATGCAGGTCGCCATGCAGAAGTGTCTCGGCATTGGCGGCGAAGAGATGCTTCAGCCGCTGCGCCTCCACCTTGAGATCGCGGTCGGCCCGCAGTTCCGCCACCAGACCGTCGAGCTGCGGACTGGTGTGGCGGTTCATCTTGGCGTCGAAATACGGGTCGGAAAACACCAGGTTCTCGGTGATGTCGCAAAGCTCGACATTGTCCGCGAACAGCGCCAGGTCCGCCTTGCGCTCCTTGGTCACCATCGACAGGTCGGACCCGCGGAACAGCGTGCGGGCCATGAACAGCCCGATATCCCGGGCGATGTTCGGCAACTGCCGGCCTTCGATCAGCGCCCGCCGCAGGATGATGTGCGGCGACAGATATTCCATGATGATCAGCGCCTGGACTTCGTCGAAGTAGTAGATCGCCGGCACCGAGCCCGGCGCGCGCGCCTCCTGCCGGGTCAGTGCGTGGTATTCGAAGAAGGAGCGCTTCAAGGGGAGCGGCCAGCTGTCGCCGACCAGCCGGACATAGGGCAGGGCCTGCTTGACGATGGCGCCGCCGCTGGCGCCTTCGACGATGAACACCAGGTTCAGATTGCCGTCCCCGACCTCGCGGACCTTCCAGGCGCTCGCATCCTTGCCGATCTTCGCGCACAGCGCTTCGTTCGTGCCGAGACGTGTTGAGAGCGTCTCCACCGACAATGCTTCGAACGGCAATTTCCCAGTCATCCTTGTCCCTCCCGCCTATGTGCTCCCATCATAAGGGAGCCTTGACGGCGAGGCCAAGCTAGGAAGCCGTCTGGCAATTGTCAATCGTGTTGACAATTGCCGATATTGACCATAGCGTCATGGTCAGGGAGGAACGCATGGTCGGCAATGCCGTGTTCCGCGTAGAGGGACTGAGGAAATCCTTTGGCCGCAACGAGGTGCTTGGCGGCATCGCGCTGGATCTCCATGCCGGTGAAGTGACCGTGCTGATGGGCGCCAACGGCGCCGGTAAATCCACCCTCGTCAAGATCGTCAGCGGCGTCTACGAGCGTGGCGGCGGCACGATGACGCTTGCCGGGCAGGATTTTGCGCCGAACACGCCGGCGGAAGCGATCCGCGCCGGCGTCGTCACCGTGCACCAGAACATCAATGACGGCGTCGTCGCCGATCTCGACGTAGCCACCAATCTCACCCTCGACAGGCTGAGCGGCAAAGGCGCGCCGACCCTGTTCAATCCCGCCCGCGTGCGCCGCGAAGCCAAGGCGGTCGCCGACCGCATGGGGCTGGATATCGATTTGAAGGCGCGCGTCAGCGATCTTTCGCTCGCCGATCGCCAGATGGTGGCGATTGCCCGTGCGCTGGCACACCAGCCGAAAGTGCTGATCCTCGATGAGCCGACCTCGTCGCTCTCCAGCGCCGAAGCCGACAGGCTGTTCGCGCTGGTCGACCGGCTGCGCGAGCAAGGCGTGGCGATCCTCTATATCTCGCACCGCATGTCGGACATCAGGCGGCTTGCGGACCGCATCGTCTCGATGCGCGACGGTGTCGTCTCCGGCGTCTTCGACACCAAGCCGCTCGACTATGAAGGCGCGGTCAACGCCATGCTTGGCCGCAAGATCCATCTCGACCGCATCGTCGCCAGGAGTTCGGCCAGGGCGGTCCTGAGCGTCGAAGGCCTTCGCATCGCGCAGGGCGCCAAGCCGATTTCGCTGACGCTTGGCGATGGCGAAGTGGTCGCCATCACCGGTCTCGTCGGTGTCGGCAAGACCGCTCTTGCCGAGACGCTGTTCGGCGTGCGCCGACCAGTCGCCGGCACCATGACGATGAACGGCAAGCCTTACGCGCCGCGCTCGGCGGGCGACGCAATCGCCGCCGGCGTGTTCCTCGTCGCCAAGGATCGCGCCACCAGCGGCATCGTCGGCGGCTTCAACATCGAGCGCAATGTCAGCTTGCCTTTCCTGAAGCGTATGTCGAATTTCAGCGTGCTCAAGCGCCGCCTCGAACGCTCCACTGCGCGCCGGCAGATCGAGCAGCTCGGCATCGTCTGCCGCTCGGAGAAGGATGAGATGTCGGCGTTGTCCGGCGGCAACCAGCAGAAGGTGATGGTCGCCCGCTGGATGGCCCAGAATGCCGCGCTGTTCATCCTCGACGAGCCGTTCCAGGGCGTCGACATTTCGGCCCGGCGCGACATCGCGGCCAAGCTGAGGGCAAGCGCCAATGGCCGCGCCACGCTTTTGTTCGTCACCGAACTCGACGAAGCGCTGGAGACCGCCGACCGCATCCTGGTGATGTCGGAGCACGCAATCGTCGGCGAACACCGCAACGCCGATGTCGATCTAGATCGCCTGCTGGCCGAGGTCGCGGGCGGACCGCTGCACAGCGCTGCCTGAGCGTGGCGGCCGATGGAATTGGAATGGAGAGACCATGGGTTGGAGTTGGGTAAAAACGGCAGCGGCGCCGGGGTGCGCGGAATGACGCTGCGCGACTACGCCATCCGCTATGGGTTCATCGTGCTGTTGTTCGGATTGGTCGCCTATTTCGCGATCGCCGCCGACGGGTTCGTCTCGCCGCAAAGTGCCGTCTTCATCTTCCAGTCGGTCGCCATCACCGGCGTGCTGGCGCTCGGTGTTACCGCCACCCTGGTAGTCGGCGGCTTCGACCTGTCGATCGGTTCGGTCGCGACCTCGGCCATGATGGCGGCGGCCTATGTCATGGTGGTGCTGGAGCAGAACGCGTTCGTGGCGGTCATCGTCTGCCTGTTGATCGGCGCCATTGTCGGCCTGATCAATGGCTGGCTGATCGTCTATATGCGCGTGCCAGACCTGCTGGCGACACTCGGCATGATGTTCCTGCTGGTCGGCCTGCAGCGCATCCCGACAGAAGGCCGCTCGATCGCCACCGGCATGACAATGCCCGATGGCTCGGTCGCCAACGGCAAGTTCTCCGATGCCTTCCTGGCGCTTGGCCGCCACCGCTTCGACTTCTTCATCCCGAACCTCATTCCGGTCTCGGTGGTCGTGCTTCTGGTGCTGGCCGTGCTGATCTGGTTCTTCCTCGAATACACCCGCTTCGGCCGCATGATGTACGCGGTCGGCAGCAATGAGCGCGCCGCCGAACTCGCCGGCGCGCCTGTCAAGGCATACAAGATCTGGGCCTACGTTATTTCAGGAGTTTTTGCCTCGATCGGCGGCATTTTGCTCGCTGCCCGGCTTGGACGCGGCGACATCGCCTCGGGTAATAATCTGCTGCTCGATGCGGTTGCCGCTGCGCTGATCGGCTACGCGGTGCTCGGCGCCGCCAAGCCGAACGCCTTCGGCACCGCCATCGGCGCGCTGTTCGTCGGCATCTTGCTGCAGGGCCTGACGATGATGAACGCGCCCTACTACACGCAGGATTTCGTCAAGGGCGTGGTTCTGGTCGTCGCCCTTGTCTTCACCTTTGCCCTTTCGGGTAGGGGCAGGAACTAGCATTTGGCCGGATAGGATTTTGGGTTCAACAAAAGTGGAGGAAAACAAGGTGAACATCACAAGAAGACTTCTGGGGAAAGTGGCGCTCGGGCTCGCCGGCGCAACCATGCTGATGCAGGTCCCGGCATTGGCCGCGGACAAGCCGGCGCCGTTCGACAAGCCCGGTGTCAAGATCGCGCTGGTCCGCTATCTCTCGACCGGCGACTTCTTCCAGGCCTATCTGTCGGGCGTCGAGGCGCAGTCGAAGGCGCTCGGCATCGACCTGCGCGTGCTCGACAGCCGCCAGGACGCCGCCCTTCAGGCCGACATGGTCGATCAGGCGATCGCGCTCGGAGTGCAGGGCATCATCATCCAGCACGGCCTGACGGAATCGATGAAGGACGCCGCCCAGCGTGCCGTCGACGCCGGCATCAAGGTGGTGGCCTTCGACGTCAATGTCGAAAACCCCAAGGTCCCGCAGATCGAACAGTCGGACAAGGACCTGGCGCGGCTGGCGCTCGAACAGGCAGTCAAGGACAATGGCGAAAGCTGGAACGCCGGCTATGTCTATGTCGCCGGCATCGCGCCGCTCGACCGCCGCAACGAAACCTGGGTCGACGTGAAGAAGAAATATGCCGGCATCAAGGAAGCCGCCATGTTCGGCACGCTCGACAATCCGATCGCCAACTCCGTCGCCAACCAGGCGCGCTCGGTGCTGTCGGCGCACCCCGACATCAACGTGATGTTCGCCCCTTATGACGAATTCGCCAAGGGCGTGAAGATCGCCGTCGACGAAGCGAGCCTGAACAAGAAGATCAAGATCTATTCGGCCGACATTTCGACGTCCGACATCGCGGCGATGCGCGAGCCCGACAGTGCTTGGGCGGCGACCGCGGCGACCAACCCGGCCGTCGTCGGCCAGGTCTCGGTGCGCGCCCTGGCGCAGTTGCTCGCCGGCGAAGACCCCGGCCACAACGTCATCGTGCCGCCGACGCTGATCACCCAGAAGGAGCTGATCGACAAGGACATCAAGAACATGGAAGACCTGTCGGCCAAGCTGCCGCAGTTCGCCCACGCCGATGTCGCCATGCCTGCCTGGATGCCGAACCCCAACGCGAAGTAGGCGCCGGTCCGATAAGAAGCGAAAGGGCGGCCACGAGCCGCCCTTTCCATATGGATGTTCGCTTCTTTCGGTCTACAGCCAGTGTTCTGGATCGCGCATCCCGTGGACAATCGCCACGACTAGGACACCGTCCGACTGTGGTTCGTAGATGACGATGTAGCGGCCTTCGATCAGCACTCGGGCTGTTGCACTCAATTCCGGGCGGGCTGCTCCTATCCTGGGGTGCTGAGCCGCCAGATCCAGCTTGTCGAAGATGCGCATCAGCAGCTTGTCCGCTGCCTTTTCGTTGTCGATTGCGATGGTGTGCCAGACATCTCGCAAATCCTGCGAGGCGCGCGGTGTGAACCGATATTTAGCCACGGGCGCGGCGTTCTGCCTTCAGGCCTCGAATGAACTCGGCGGGTTCGACTTCCACTGGCTTGCCGCTGGCCATGCCATCGGCATAGGCGCGTTTCAAGTGCTCAAGCTCCAGCGCACGCAATTCCTCGCGCTGCTCCCACAGGCGCAAGGCGTCGCGGACAATCTCGCTATTGGAGGCGTATGCCCCGCCTTCGACCGCACTTTGCAGGCGAGCAATCTGCTGCGCGGTGAGCGAGATGGTGAGGGTGCGCATCGGTTCGGCTTTCATGCCGACTATTATAGCGGACCCCGCAAGAACTAACAATATTTGTTAGGACTTTCGTCTCGATCTCTGCCTGGCTCTAAACGATGGCAGAGATTGCCTACCGCAGCGCCGCGGCTATGTTGCCGCCGTCGACCGTCGTCACATCGGCGGTCGTCCGGTCGGCCAGGGCGTGATGCAGGAAGGCCTGCGCCACATCCTGCGCCGTCACTTCCTGGCCGAGCAGATTGCCGGACATGTAGTCCTTCTCCGACACGCCGCGCGCGCCCGAGCGGCTGGCGATCATCGCGTCCGTCAAAAGACCCGAGCGGATGCGGTCGGCGTTGACGGCATTCGAACGGATGCCATGGGCGCCGTAGTCGAGCGCGTATTGCCTGGACAGGAACAGCGTCGCCGCTTTCGGCACGCCGTAGGCGCCGAACTTCGGGCCGGGGTTGACCGCCTGCTTGGAGGTGTTGAACAGGAGAGCGCCGCCGGTGCCCTGTTCGAGCATGATGCGCACGGCGTTCTGCGCCGCCGACTGATGGGCGAAGAAATTGAGCTCGAAGCTCTTGCGCAGCAGCGCATCGTCAAGCTCGCCGATGCGGCCTTCCCACGCAGCACCCGCATTGGACACCAATATGTCGACGCCGCCGAAGACGGCAACAGCCTTGTCGAATGCGGCGCGCATCTGAGCCGGGTCGGTGATGTCGGCGCCAACGCCGATCGAATTGTTGCCGGCTTTCCTGGCGGCATCAGCGGCCTTTTCGGCGTCGAGATCGACGACGACAGCATGGGCGCCATTGTCGGCGAACAGTTTTGCGGTCGCCGCGCCGATCGCACCGGCGCCGCCGGTGATCAGCACCACTTGTCCAGTCAGCGGCTTCGGCTTGTTAGAGGCAAGCTTGGCCTGTTCCAGCGACCAGTATTCGAGCGGGAACAGGTCGGCCTTGGACAATGGGTGGAAACGGCCGACCGCCTCGGCACCGCGCACCGCCTCGATCCACATCTCGCCGACGTCCGATGCGATCCTGGCGTCCTTCAATGTGCGGCCATGGCCGAACATGCCGAGCCCCGGCACCAGCGTCAGCCGCGGCATGGGATCGAGCATGGTGCGCTTGACGTCGTCGAGCGCGTCATTGGTCTCGAAATAGGCACGATAATCCTTGGCGAAGGCATCGACATGACTCTTGATCACCGCCTTGTAGTCACCGACCTTGTCGGCGTCGGGCGCCGGCACCGCCATCGGTCCGGTCTTGATGCGGATCGACAGATCCGGCGTCGACACGCCACGTTGTGCATAGTCGGCGATCTCTGCCGAATTGATGAAATCGACGATCGCGTCCGAGGAACGGAAATCGCTAATCATGCGGTCGAAGCGGCCTTCGCCGCGTGGCGCCGCGACAGCGCCGCGCAGCATGGGCGCGATCGCCGCCGGTGACGCGAGCCTTGCCGGCAATGCCGCCTTCGCAGCCTTGGGCTTGGCGTGCTTGGCCACATAGTCCTCGGCGACGTTCACATAGTGGATCATCCGGTCATAGGCCTGCCTGGCGTCGTCGCCGAAAGTGAAGATGCCGTGCTTGTCGAGGATCAGGCCTTCTACCGCAGGGTCGGCGTCGAAGACGTCGGCCGCCGCCTTGGCGAGGTCGAAGCCTGGCATGATGTAGGGCACGTAGCCCATCTTTGCTCCGAACACCTTTGCCACCAGCGGTTTGCTGTCTTCCTGATCGACAATGGCCAGGATGGCGGTCGAATGGGTGTGGTCGACGAATTTGTGCGGCAGGAAGGCATGCAGCAGGGTCTCGACCGATGGGTTGGGCGAGGCGGGGTCGATCAGGTTTGCCCGCTGCAGGGCGACCATGTCCTCGTCGGAAAGCCTGTCCAGCTTGCGCGCCTTGAGCAGGGCGCCCATCTTGACGGCGGGTAGGCCCTGCGGCTCGATGACGGCCATGTCCCAGCCGCTGCCCTTGACGCACAGCACGTCCCACTCGTCGCCGACGAGGTCGGTCGCCTTGATCTTGCAGGAGGTGTTGCCGCCGCCATGCAGGACCAGCTGTGGCACGCCGCCCAGAAGCCGCGTCGTGTAGACACGCAAGGCCAGGTCGCGGCCGACGCCCTTCTTCGCATAGTCGGCAACGAGTTTTTCGGCCGCGTCGTCGTTCCACAGGTTCTTCATGTTCGCTTCGTCCAGTTGCTGTTTTTGATGGTGAAACAGGAATGCCGCGACGCCTTGATGACAATGCGTCGGCAAAGGGTTGGTTTCAGGATGCCTTTTCTGCTGACGCTCCGGCATGATCGAGCAGCCGCTGCGCCATATGCGCGCCGACCACCAGATGCGTGCAGAGGCCGCCGGCGATTGCCGCGAGCAGCGGCTCGAACTTGCTGTCTTCCTGCACGACCATCAGCCGCTTCCCGATGACGCGCAGTGAAGCAAGCCCCGCTGAGATGACCCGCCGGTTGTAGCTGCAGTCGAGCAACTCGCCACCGGCATCGATGATCTGCCCGGCAATGACACCGGCGGCACCTTCCTTGCGCAGTGCCGCCATCTCGGCTGCCGTCAGCGCACCACACTTCACCAGGTGGCTGTCGGCATCGACCGCGCCGATGGAATAGAGCGCAAGATCGCAGTCGCTGATCCCGGCAAGCTGGTCACGGATCACCGGCTCGGCGCGCAGGCCTTGCGCCAGTTCCTCGGTCGACAGCACCAGAGGTGCGTAGAAATTGAGGCCCTTGGCATTGAGCCGCCGCGCGATTTCCATGGTGCACTGGTCGGGCCGGTAGGAATAGGGCGCGCCAAGATTGCCGCAGAGCTGCACCACGGTGACGTCCTGCAGGTCGGCATAGGACATGATGTCGGCGATGGTGTAGACGGTGCGGCCCCAGGCGACGCCGATGCGGTCGCCCTTCCTGACGAGTTCCAGGAAGACGCTTGCCGCCAGCACCGCGATATCGATCGAGGGATCGGCGAGGTAGGCGTTTTCCGGCGCGATCCAGACGGCGTCGAGCTTCAGGGCATCTTCCAGCCTGCGCGCCATGATGTCGTCGGTGAAGAGCTGCGTCGAGGTCGAGATGTTGACGATGCCTGTCTCGCGCGCCTTGCGCAGATACATGGCGACGGAAGCGCGCGAAATGTTGAGCTGATTGGCCACTTCGTCCTGGCGAAGCCCATGGGCATAGTAAAGCCAGGCCGCCTTGTGGATGAGCTGTTCTGCCGGTCGGATCGCCATGCCGCCTCCTCGGCTGACATTAGTCACGGCTCTCGACAAAAGTCAAATTTGGATGAGCAAGAGGGATCTTCTGCCGGCGCGGCTCAATCGAGATCACCGTTCCAGCAAGTCGGCGCAGTATAGCATTCTCAGCCCTTCTGGGGGATAGCGTGACGACGAGCCTAAGGTTAGAAAGTTCGAAAAGACTTTGGGGAGAACGGGATGGCCAATCCCTACGAACAGGATCTCGACAGGAACGCCGCCAACCACCAGCCGCTGACGCCGCTCACCTATCTGGAGCGCGCTGCAAAGACTTATCCCGACCACATCGCCATCATCCATGGCGGCCAGCGCATCAGCTACCGCGATTTCTGGCGCCGCTCGCTGAAGCTCGCTTCGGCGCTGCACCAGCACGGCATCGGCAAGGGCGATACGGTGACCGTCATGCTGTCGAACACGCCGCCGATGCTGGAGGCGCATTTCGGCGTGCCGATGACCAAGGCGGTGCTGCACTCGCTCAACACGCGCCTCGACGCCGCGGTCATCGCCTTCCAGCTCGATCATGCCGAAACCAAGGTGCTGATCGTCGATCGCGAGTTCTCCGGAGTCGTGCGAGAAGCGCTCGATCTGGCCAAGGTCAAGCCGCTGGTCATCGATTACGACGATCCCGATTACGCCGCTGACGCGCCCTATCCGAAAGGCGAGCGGGTCGGCACGGTGGACTATGAGGCCTTTGTCGCCAATGGCGACGAGGAGTTCGCCTGGTCGATGCCCGACGACGAATGGGACGCCATCTCGCTCAACTACACGTCGGGCACGACAGGCAATCCCAAGGGCGTCGTCTATCACCACCGGGGTGCGGCGCTGATGGCCTACACCAACACCATCCATGCCGGCATGGCCAAGCATGCGGTCTATCTCTGGACACTGCCGATGTTCCATTGCAACGGCTGGTGTTTTCCCTGGACGCTCGCGGTCCAGGCCGGCACGCATGTCTGCCTGCGCTGGGTGCGGCCGAAGCCGATCTATGACGCCATCGCCGACCACAGCGTCACGCATCTGTGCGGGGCGCCGGTCGTCATGTCGGTGCTGATCAACACCAGGGAGGAGGACAAGCGCGCGTTTGCGCAAACCGTCACCTTCAACACGGCGGCCGCGCCGCCGCCCGAAGCCGTGCTGTCGGGGATGGCCGATGCCGGCTTTGCCGTCACCCACCTCTACGGATTGACCGAAACCTATGGTCCGGCTGTCGTCAACGAATGGCATAATGGCTGGGACGCGCTCGACAAAGGGGCGAGGGCGGGCAAGAAGGCACGGCAGGGCGTGCGCTACGCCGCGCTCGAAGGCCTGACGGTGATGGACCCCGAGACCATGGCCGAGACCCCCGCCGACGGCGAGACCATCGGCGAGGTCATGTTCCGGGGCAACATCGTCATGAAGGGCTATCTGAAGAACCGCAAGGCGACCGACGAGGCTTTCGCCGGCGGCTGGTTCCACTCCGGTGATCTCGGCGTCATGCACCCCGACGGCTACATCCAGCTCAAGGACCGCTCCAAGGACATCATCATCTCCGGTGGCGAGAACATTTCCTCGATCGAGGTCGAGGACGCGCTCTACAAGCATCCCGCCGTCGCCTCCTGCGGCGTCGTGGCGCGCCATGACGACAAATGGGGCGAGGTGCCTGTTGCCTATGTCGAGTTGAAGCCGGGCAAGGTGGCGAGCGAGGCGGAGATCATCGAGCACTGCCGGACGCTGCTCGCCCGCTTCAAGGTGCCGAAAGCGGTGATCTTCGCCGAGATACCGAAGACCTCGACCGGCAAGATCCAGAAATTCCGGCTGCGGGAAATGGCCAAGGTCGCCTGAAGCCGTCCCGCGCATTTTCGAGAGAATTATTTTCAGTCGCCCGCATCCTGGGGGCACCTTGTGACGTCTATGGGATGTCACCATCTGTCACCTATCGTACGCGTACATCGAATCCGCGTTGACACAGTGCTCTTTTCGATTTACGAGTGATGAAAATCGAAATTCGTCACTCGTTATTTGACAGAGAGCTATGTCCGAAGCCGCCAACATCGTCGCCGACGTCGCCCGACAGGAAAATGTGACGCGCATTCTCGATTGCGCCGAGCGCCTGTTCCGCCACTATGGCTACGGCAAGACCAATGTCGCCGACATTGCCCGCGAACTCGGCATGTCGCCGGCCAATATCTACCGTTTCTTTGCCTCCAAAGTCGAAATCCACCAGGCCGTCTGTGGCCGGATGCTCGGCGCCAGCTACAAGATGGCCTACGAGATCATGCACCTGCCGGTCAGCGCCGAGGAGCGGTTGCGGCGTTACGTGCATGCGCAGTACAAGATGACGATGGAGGTCATGCTCGACGACCAGAAGGTCCACGAGATGGTCATCGTTGCCCTCGAGCGCGACTGGGGCGTCATCGACAAGCATGTCGACAGCATCCACGATCTCTTCGCCGAGGTGATCCGCGAGGGCATCGAGGCCGGCGAGTTCAGGAAACAGGACCCGGTGACCGCGTCGCGCTGTTTCGGTGCCGCCACCGTCATCCTGTGCCATCCGCAGATGGTGGCGCAGTGCCTCGCCAAGACCAATCGGGCGATGCCCGACGACCTCATCGATTACGCAATCAGAGCCTTGAAATAGCCGCCGCCAGCCGGTGCCGGTGTCGACAGTCCGTCTCCAGTCGGGAGTATCAATATGTTTTTGCCCAGTTCCATCCTTCGCAAGCTGCCAGCTGCCGGCCTGATCGTCGCATCGCTTGGGCTCGCCGGCTGCTCGCAGGAAAAAGCGGAGGTGAAGGACATCATTCGCCCGGTCAAGGTCGTCGAGATCGCCCAGGCCCATGACACGCGCACGCTGTCCTATTCCGGATCGGTGCGCGCTCGCACCGAGAGCACACTGGGTTTCCGGGTCAATGGCAAGATCACCGAGCGTCTCGTCGACATCGGCCAGCGCGTGGCGCCTGGCGATGTGCTGGCCCGTATCGATCCCTCCGACTATGACCTGTCGGTCAAGAGCGCGCAGGCCGCGCTGGATGCCTCCGAACGGCAGGTCGAGACCGTCGAACTCGCCCGCAAGCGCGCCGAGCAGCTTTTCGCCAAGAACTTCGCGCCGAAATCGCAGCTCGAACAGGCAACGCTGACCTATGACCAGGCCGTCGCCACGCGCGACTCTGCCCGCTCGACGCTTGCCCAGGCCAGGAACCAGGTCGGCTATACCGACCTCAAGGCCGACAGGGACGGCATCGTCACGGCGGTCAACGCCGATGTCGGCCAGGTGGTCGGGTCGGGCACGCCGGTGGTCACCGTCGCGGTCGATGGCGAAAAGGAAGTGCTGATCGCGGTTCCGGAAATGGAGATCGCGCAGTTCAAGCCGGGCAAGGACGTCAAGGCGGGCTTCTGGTCCGATGCCGCTCTGGCGCTCGACGGCAAGGTTCGCGAGGTCGCCGGCAGCGCCGATCCGCAGTCGCGCACCTTTGCCGTCCGCGTCAGCCTTCCCAACGACCCGCGCGTGCTGCTCGGCATGACCGCCAATATAGAGGCGTCGGCGGCCAATGAAAAGCAGCTCGTTTCTATCCCACTGAGCGCGCTCGCCGAGAAAGACAGCCAGTCGATCGTTTGGACGGTCGATCGCGGCGCCGACACGGTTCATGCCCGTCCGGTCAAGGTCGCCAAGTTCGCCGCCGATGGCGTGCGTGTCGCGGAGGGATTGAAACCGGGCGATATCGTGGTCGCCGCCGGTACGCAGTTCATGACCGAGGACCTGAAGGTGAAACTCGCCGGCGGCATCACACAGCAGTCCGCCTCGGCCGAGGGCGGGGACGCCAGCCAGTTGCGCTGACGACAGACAGGTCGGCCGCGCGTTCCCGCGGCCGCAGGTTTCCGGGCGGCGTGCCCGAAAGGTCGAGACGTCAAGGCCGATGTACCCCCGCATCGACCCTCGCGTCCCACCGCGATGAGTGTCTCTCCGCTCGAAGAGCGACGCCGCCCGGAAACCAGTATCGAACGCAAATGATTTCGTTTCGCGCGCCGCGCTTCTTCGTAGCACCTTCCTCGAAGCACAAGGGCGCCGGCAACCAAGCAAAGTGGACCACCACCGATGACGACCTCCACTGAAGAAAAGCGGCCCTTCAATCTCTCTCGTTGGGCAATCGGCCATCCCTCCATCGCCCGCTTCCTGTTCGGGCTGATCATCATCGCCGGCGCGCTCGGCCTGATGCGCATGGGCCAGAAGGAGGATCCCGACTTCACCTTCCGGGTCATGGTCGTGCAGGCGATCTGGCCGGGCTCCTCGATCCAGGAGATGGAAGACCAGGTCGTCAACAAGATCGAGCGCAAGCTGCAGGAGACGCCGCATCTCGACTTCGTGCGTTCCTTCACCCGCGCCGGCAGCGCCATCATCACCGTCCAGATCAAGGGCGACACCAACGCCGCCGAAGTGACCGATGCTTTCTATCAGGTGCGCAAGAAGGTCGGCGACATATCGGGCGACCTGCCGCAGGGTCTGCTCGGCCCCTATTTCAACGACGAATTCGGTGACACCTTCATCACGCTGCATTCGATCAGCGGCGACGGCTTCTCTTATCCCGAGCTGAAGAAGTTCGCCATCCAGGCGCGCGATATGCTGTTGACGACGCCTGGCGTCGAAAAGGCGGTCATCATCGGCGACCAGCCGGAAAAGCTCTACATCGATGTCTCGTCCAAGGCGCTGGCCGAACGCGGCCTGACGCTGACCGACGTGCAGAACGCGATCAAGGGCCAGAACAACGTCGACCCGGCTGGTTCCGTCGACACCGGCGTCAATTCGGTGCGCATTTCGGTCGAAGGCGACGTCGCCAAGGCCGCCGACATCCGCGAGCTGCGCCTGCGCGCCGGCGGTCAGGTCACCCGGCTTGGCGACATCGCCACCGTCACTTCGGGGCTGGAAGACCCCTTCCAGCGCAAATACCGCTTCAATGGTCACGACAGCGTGCAGCTTGGCGTCGTCATGGCCAAGGGTTTTAAAGTCACCGACGTCGGCAAGGATGTCGAGGCGACCTACAAGCACTTCGAGGAAGCGCTGCCCTATGGCGTTTCGGTCGACCAGATTTCCGACCAGCCGGGCGTCGTTACGGACGCGGTAGCCGAATTCATGCATGCGCTCGGCGAAGCGCTGCTGATCGTGCTCGTCGTCTCGTTCCTGTCGATCGGCTGGCGCTCAGGCCTGGTGATCGCCATCGCCATACCGCTGGTGCTCGCCGCCACCTTCGCCATCATGTACGAGATCGGCATCGACCTGCAGCGCATTTCCCTGGGCGCGCTGATCATCGCGCTCGGCCTGCTCGTCGACGATGCCATGATCGTCGTCGAGATGATGGAGCGCAAGCTCGAGGAGGGGCTGGTCAAGATCGAGGCGGCAAGCTTCGCCTATTCCTCGACCGCCTTCCCGATGCTGACCGGCACGCTGATCACCACCGCCGGCTTCATCCCGGTCGGCTTCGCCGCTTCGACGGCTGGCGAGTATGTGCGCACCCTGTTCTATGTCGTCGGCATCGCGCTGATCGTGTCGTGGTTCGTGGCGGTCTATTTCACGCCGTGGCTCGGCCATATGATCCTCAAGCAGCGCAAGCATGCCGGCAGCCATCACGACGCCTTCGACACGAGCTTCTATCGTCGGCTGCGTGCCACGGTCGGCTGGGCCGTGCGCCATCGCATCATCGTCCTGGTGATGACGCTGGTGACTTTCGGCACCAGCCTTTGGGCGTTCCAGTTCATCCCGCAGAATTTCTTCCCGCAATCGTCGCGGCCGGAAATCCTCGTCGACCTCTGGCTGCCGGAAGGCACCAGCATCAAGGAGGTCGAGACGCAGGCCAAGGCCCTGGAAGCCAAGATGATGGACGACAAGGACAAGCGTTTCATCGCCACCTATATCGGCGAGGGCGCCCCGCGCTTCTTCCTGCCGCTCGACCAGCAACTGCGCAACCCGAATTTCGCCCAGTTGCTTGTCATGGCCAATGACGAGCCGGCGCGCGAGCGGCTGATCGTCAAGCTTCGTACGGTTCTGGCGCAGGATTTCCCATCGATCCGTGCCAAGGTCGACCGCCTGTTCCTCGGACCGCCAACCGGCTGGCCGGTGCAGATGCGTGTCATGGGTCCGGACCGCCAGGAGGTGCGTCGCATCGCCGACCAGGTGAAGGCGAAGTTCCGGCAGGATCCGCTGCTCGGCGCCGTCCATGACGACTGGCTGGAGCCCGTTCCGGCGATGAAACTGGTCATCGACCAGGATCGCGCCCGTGCGCTCGGCGTCACCTCGCAGCGCATCCGCCAGATGCTGCAGGCCACGATGTCCGGCGCGCCGCTAGACGATTTCCGCGACGGCGAGGAGACGGTATCCATCGTCGCCCGCGAACCGGATGCAAGCCGCAGCCTGCTGTCCTCGGTCGACTCGGTCTATATCCCGACCGATTTCGGCGGCTTCGTGCCGCTGTCGCAGGTCGCCAAGGTGGTGCCTGTGCTGGAGCAAGGCATAGAGTGGCGCCGCGACCGCCTGCCGACGATCAGCGTGCGCGCCACATTGCCCGACGGCGTGCAGTCCAACGACGTCGTCACCAAGATGTACAAGGACATGCAGGGCCTGCGTGACGGCCTGGCGCCCGGCTACAAGATCGAGATCCAGGGCGGGGCCGAGGATTCGGCCGAAAGCCAGGCTTCCATCGCCGCCAAGGCGCCGATCATGCTGGCCATCATCGTCGTGCTCCTGATGATCCAGCTGCAGAACTTCGGCAAGGCGATGCTGGTGCTGGCGACCGGCCCGCTCGGTATCATCGGTGCTGCCGCCGCTCTGCTGATCAGCGGTGCGCCGTTCGGCTTCGTCGCCATCCTCGGCGTCATCGCACTGCTCGGCATTATCATGCGCAACTCGATCATCTTGGTCGACCAGATCGACCAGGACATCGCCAGGGGCATGGACCGTTCCGAAGCGATCATCGGCTCGGCGGTGCGCCGCTTCAGGCCGATCGTGCTGACGGCGATGACGGCTGTGCTGGCCCTGATTCCGATCTCGCGCGCCGTGTTCTGGGGCCCGCTCGCCTACGCCATGATGGGCGGCATTCTCGTCGCCACTGTGCTGACCATCCTGGTGCTGCCGGCGGGGTATGCGCTCTTCTTCGGACGGGAGCCGAAGAAGGCGAAGACCGACGAGCAGGCGCCGGAGCCGGAAGCGATCGAAGGCATTGAACGTCCGCAACTGGCGTTGGCGGCCGAATAAAAAAACCGGCCGGTCGAATTTGCGACCGGCCGGTTTTCCCTTAATGCAACAGTGGCTTGGGCCGCTTGGCGGTCAGACCATCAGATGACGAATACCCAATTGGCGATGAGCATGACCGCCACGCCGGCGACCAGCGTCAGATAGGGCAGCATGCCCGCCTTCCTGACCTTTAGATCGGCCGAGCTCATGCCGAGATCGGCCAGCATGTGGTCGGGGAATTTGCCCTTGTCCTGGATGTAGTGGCGGAAGCAGAACACCGGGATGATCAGCGCGGCGGTGATCAAGCCGGCCCACAGAGCCATCGGGTTCCAAACCTTGGCGCCTGCGCCCATGAAGATGGCGTTGACATAGGCGAAGATCGCCCCGATCCCCAAGAGCCAGCTAGGCGCTTTCCATGGCCGTGCGATATGGCCGTTGTCGATGCGGTGGATCCAGCCGGCATTGAGGTTGAGGAAGTTGAAGATGATGTAGCCGCAGTTCGACACGGCGAGGATGAAGAAGAAGCTCGTCGCGTCGGCCGAGGCGATGGCCAGCACGATCAGGTTGAAGCAGAGGTCGGTCCACATGGCCCGCGTCGGCGCACCGTGCTCGTTGACGTGGCTGAGATAACGCGGCAGCCAGCCGTCGACCGAGCCCTGGTAGAGCGTGCGCGAGGAGCCGGCCATCGCCGTCATGATGCACAGCACCAGCGCCAGGATCATCAGCATCACCAGGAGGCTGTGGATCAGCCTGCCGCCGCCGACCATGCCGGCCAGTGCATCCGCCACGCCGGAGCCGTCGACGATCGGCGTTGCCAGCATGCCGTTCAGGCCGAGCACGCCCTGGAAGGTGAAGGGCACCAGGATGAACAAGAGCATGCAGAGCAGGCCGGAATAGAAGATGGCCTTGAACGTATCGGTGCCGGGGTTCTTGAACTCCGACGTGTAGCAGACGGCCGTTTCGAAGCCATAGGTCGACCACGCGGCAATGAACATACCGCCGAGCGCCAATGTCCAGCCGGCAATGTTCCAGGAGCCCGGTTCGGGCGCGTAGGCGGCGGCCAGCGGCACCAGCGGCGAAAAGTTCGACCAGTCGATCTGGCCGGTGAAGATCGGCACCACGCCGACGATCAGCATCGGGATGATGACCAGCAGGCCGATATATTTCTGCACGCTGGCGGTGCCCAGGATGCCGCGATGCTGGATCGAGAAGATGATCAGCATCAGCACCGCGCCAATGAAGAAGGTGGCGTTGAGCGTGAACGAGACCGGTCCGAGCGTATGGCTCCACAGCGTCCAGTTACGGATCGCTGGTGTCGCGGCGGCCGTCACCGCGGTGATGGCATCGGCGGGAACCGTTCCGGCATGCGCGGCGATGTAGGCGACAACATCGGGCGAAGTTTCGGTGAACAGCGGCACCGGCGCCAGCGCGTTGAGGATATAGGCGGCGGCGATCGAGCAGCCGAGCGACAGCACCGGCGACCAGGCGAACCAGTTGCACCACACCGACAGCGGCGCGATGAACTTGGAATAGCGCAGCCAGGCGGTGGCGCCATAGATCGAGGCGCCGCCGGATTTGTTCGGGAACAGGCCGGCGATCTCGGCATAGGTAAAGGACTGCAGGAAGCCCATGATCATGGACACCGTCCAGATCAGGAAGGCCAGCTTTCCCGTCGTGCCGGCAATGCCGCCGATCGAGAACAGGACCAGCGCCGGAACGCCGCTCGCCACCCAGAAGGCGCCGCGCCAGTCGATATGTCTGAGCAGCTTGCTTTCGGCAGGCTGGTCCAGGACCGTACTTATCGTGCTCATGTCGATGAGTTCCCCTTTTTCGATGTTCCCCGCCAGCGATGCCTCGGCTACGCGAAGCTTGCTCCCCGGCAAATGATCGTTCCGGCCGCGGTGTTTCCACTCAGTCGTATTTTTTTCTTAACAGTGAAGATTGATCCGGCGCGCTTTCACGTCAAGCGATTTGTGAAACCATGCACATCACGCTTGCGCGTGCGGATGAAAAAGCGTCCGGCGGGGTGGCCGGCGGGCGCTTTGAGAGCCCAAAAAGGGCAGTCGTCAGGAACGTGGTTTGGTCTTTTGCGGATCGTAGTGGGCAAAGGCGACGACCCGGGCCGGCAGCCGCTTGGCATGACCATCGAGCTTGCCGATCTCGACCTCCGTGCCGATGGCGGCGTGGGTGACGTCGAGCCGCGCCAGCGCGATGTTTTTGTTCAGCACCGGCGAGCGCATGCCCGACGTGACGACGCCGATCTGGGCGCGGCCGATATGGACGCAGTCGCCATGGCCGACGGCGACATTGCTGTCTATGTCGAGGCCGACCAGCTTCGTCTTAGGATGGTCCTTGCGCCGGATCAGTGCCTCGCGGCCGATGAAATCGTCGGTCTTGGTCTTCAGCGGCACGGTAAAGCCGATGCCCGCCTCGAACGGATCGGTCTGGTCGGAAAACTCGTAACCGGCGAAGATCAGCCCGGCCTCGATGCGCACCATGTCGAGCGCCTGCAGTCCCATCGGCTTCAGCCCATGCGGCTGGCCGGCTTCCCAGATGGCGTCGAACACCTTTTCGGCGTCGCGCGGATGGCACCAGATCTCGTAGCCGAGTTCGCCGGTATAGCCGGTGCGCGAGACGACGATGGGAATGCCATTGCCGCCGCCGATCCTGGCGACCGCGAAGCGGAACCATTCGAGTTCCTCGATCGAGGGCTGCAGCGGGGAGGTCCAGATCACCTGTTTCAGGATGTCGCGGCTCTTTGGCCCTTGCACGGCGATGTTGTGCATCTGGTCGGTGGACGAGCGCACCAACACGTTGAGGCCGAGCTTTGTCGCCGTCTCGCGTAGCCATTCACCGGAGAGATCGTCGCCGCCGATCCAGCGGAAATTGTCCTTGCCGAGCCGCAGCAGCGTGCCGTCGTCGATCATGCCGCCATGCTCGTAGCACATGGCGGAGTAGACGACTTGGCCGACGCCGAGCTTCTTGACGTCACGCGTCAGCGTGTATTGCAGCAGCGCTTCGGCATCCGGACCGGTGACCTCGAATTTGCGAAGTGGCGACAGGTCCATGATCACCGCATCCTGCCGGCAGGCCCAGTATTCGGCGATAGCGCCTTCTTTGGCGAACGAGTTGGCCAGCCAATAGCCCCTGTACTCGACGAAGTCGCGCGTGTGTTTGGCAAAGCTCGAATGAAAAGCTGTCTCGCGGGTCATTTTGGGTTCCGAATCGGGCGTCATGCGTCTGGCGATCGCTCGCGAGAATTTATGCTGGCCGGAATAGGACCGCACATGGATGTCGGTCAGGTCCCAGCCATTGGCAGGCGTCGTGTCGTCAGGACAGGCGGAGGAGACGCAGACGATGTCGGTGAGCGCCCTGAGCAGAACATAGTCGCCGGCTCGCGACCATGGCTCGTCCGACACCATGACGCCATGGGCGTCGATCGCCGTGTTGAAGAAGAAGTTGATCGCCATCCAGCCGGCGCGGGGATTGACGCCCTTGCCGGTGAGCGCGCGGTTGAAATTCTCCGAGCAGTTGGTGTGGCCGGGATAGCCGATGTCATCGTAATACTTCGCCGCACAGGCGAGCGCGAAGGCGTCGTGCCGGCCGCACGTGTCCTGCACCACCTCGACCAGCGGCTCCATGTCCTGGTCGTAGTATTTCGAATGCAGGCCGGGCATCGGATAGCTCGCGCCCATCAGCGTGCGCGTCGTCGTGACGTCGAGCGGATGGTCGAGCCCCTTGTCCAGCTTGCGCGCCGAAAAACACTGGAAGTCGGTGCACTGGCGCCCGTCGACATCGATGATCTGCAGATAGTCGCCCGCCTTGACGAAATAGGACTCCGCCGTCGCCGAATGGACGCGCAGATCGAGCACCGGATCGGCCAGTGGATCGGCAAGCCGGGATTTTGTTTTCAGGCGGATTGTGTTGCGCCGCACGATGACGCTGAGTGGCGTCGCCGTGTCGTGGCCGTCGACCAGCATTGGCCCGCCGGGCGCGGCAATCAGCATCGCACCATCGCGCGCTATCGCGAATGCCTGCTCGGCACCGGCCGGAGTGGTGCCGCCAAACACGCGCACAGCATTGGCCTGGTCGAGCTGAACCTGGCGACGCTCGAGGCCGCGGCGCAGGGTGCCGAGACTGTCGTCGCCCTCGGAGAGCAGCGCCTTGATGCCGGCGGCATTGCTGTTCGATTTTTCGCCGAGAATGCCGGGGTCGGTGACGCCCGACTTGTCCCAGGCCAGCAACTCGCAGGCCTGGCCGCCCTCGACATTGCGTACCGTGATCGTATCGCCGGCCTCGACCTCGATCAGCACCGCGCCATTGCCCTGTACGGTATAGCGCTCCATGCCGGCCGGCAGCGCGATCTGGCCCGGCCTCAGGATGAGGCTTGGCCTGGGCGGTCCGGCTGTCACGGCTGGGTAGGGCGACTGGCTCATCTCAGCCTTGCGGTTCGAGAAACAAGTTTGCCTGTGCGTGAAATTATTTTAGCAGCAAGAATAGCAGCGGAGCGGAGTTTGGCAAGGCGGAGGGTGGCGCTTCTTCCTTCTCCCGCAAGGGGAGAAGGACAGGCGCGCCATGCTACGCCAAGTCCTCCGAATGCCCGATCTCGACACCATACTCGGCACCCGAGTCCAGCATAGTATGCCACAAGCTCTCGGCGAACGTCGCGAACACCAGGACGTTGAACACCGCCTGTCCGTCCCGCGCATCATTGCCGCGCCACAGCGTGACGCTGGTGTGGTCCATCGAGGTGGCTGCCGCGGTTCCGACCGGGAACGCCGCCGGATATAGATCGATCGACGACAGTTTGGCGAGCAGGGCGCGCGCCTTGTCGCCGGAAATGCGGATCAACACCCGCGCATGCGACTGGTCCGACAGCGAAGCCGAGGCCGCGAAAACTGGAGCCAGCGACCCCACCTGATATCTGCCACTTTTCGACAGCACGAAGAACTGATCCGGTCCCGACCAGATGAGCGTGGCTTCGGCTGCTCCAGCCGTCATCGGTGTTTCCGGAACCGCTACGCCGAAATGGGCGTTAGCGGCGCTCGCCATCTCGGCCGCCTTGTCGCGGCGCGCCATCACTTGGACGAGATCGAAATTGCGAATCTCGGTCAGGGTGACGCCGGCCTCGCCATGCGCGCCATACGGTCCCGAAACCAGCGCGCGATGGAGCGGGCTGCGGGTTTCCCAGGAAAACTCAGCCACGCTGGCGCCCTCCATCCGGATCGTAGAAGACGGGGTTGCAAATCTCGACGTCATAGTCTTCGCCGCGCAGCGGATCGTGCGCATGCACGATCTCGCCGATGCGCTCGCGGCCGCGCTCGACAAGCGCAAGCCCTATCCATTGGTCTGCCGTCGGCGAGAAGCAGACCGAGGTGACGTAGCCCTGGTCGTTATCAGGCCCGGGTGTTTGCCCCTTCGGAATGATGTGCGCGCCGGAGCGTAGCCGTCGCGTCTTGTCGGTCGGCTTGATGCCGACGACGACCTGCCGATCCGCAGCAACCAACGCCTCGCGGCCAGCCATGACGCGGCCGATGAAATCCTTCTTGGTCGACATCATCTTGCCGAGACCGAGATCGGCGGGGGTGGTCGTGCCGCTGAGTTCCGGTCCCGCGACATGACCCTTTTCGATGCGCATGACGCCGAGCGCCTCGGTGCCGTAAGGCGTCACGCCGAACGGCTTGCCCGCGATCATCAGATTGCGGGCCATCGCCTCGCCGTAGCGCGCCGGCACCGAAATCTCGAACGCCATTTCGCCGGAGAAGGAGATGCGGAACAGCCGCGCCCTGACGCCGCCGCGCAACGCGACTTCGCGTGCGCCCATGAAGGGGAAGCCTTCGTTGGAAAGGTCTTCCGAAGGATCGACGATCTCTTTCAACAGGTCGCGGGTTTTGGGTCCGGCGATCGAAAATTGTGCCCACTGGTCGGAGACCGAAGTCAGCTGGACATCGAGTTCAGGGAACAGCACCTGCCGGCAGAATTCGAGATGCTGCATCACCAGTCCGGCCTTGGCGGTTGTGGTGGTCAGGAAATAGTGGTCCTCGGCCAGGCGCGACGTGGTGCCGTCATCGTAGACGATGCCGTCCTCGCGCAGCATCAGTCCGTAGCGCGCTTTTCCCACCGCAAGATTGGAGAAGGTGTTGATGTAGACGCGGTCGAGGAAGGCGCCGGCGTCGGCGCCATGCACGCCGATCTTGCCAAGCGTCGAGACGTCGCAGAAGCCGACGCCGGAGCGCACAGCCTTGACCTCGCGGGTCACCGATTCCAGCCAGTCCTTCTCGCCGGCGCGCGGATACCATTGCGCGCGCTTCCACAGGCCGGTGTCGACGAAGATCGCGCCCTGCTCGGCGGCCCAGTGATGCGACGGCGTCAGCCGCGTCGCGTGAAAAGTCTCATCGCGATGATGGCCGGCGAAGGCGCCGATGGCGACCGGCACGTAAGGTGGCCGGTAGATTGTCGTGCCGGTCTCGGGAATGGATTTGCCCGTGACCGCCGCCATGATGGCGAGGCCGGCGACGTTCGAGGTCTTGCCCTGGTCGGTTGCCATGCCGAGCGTGGTGTAACGCTTCAGGTGCTCGACCGATTCAAAACCTTCGCGCTGCGCCAGCTCGATATCCGATGCGGTGACATCATGTTGCTGGTCGACGAAGGCTTTGCCCTTGCCCTCGACATGCCACAGCGGCGTGAGCGAAAAGGCTTGGTCGTCGGCCATCGGCGTGGAGCCTGAACCATTGCCGTGTCCGGCATCACGTGCCGCCGCCGCGCCCGCCGCAAATCCTTCGCGCAGGCAGGCGCCAAGTCCGAAGGCGCCGTTGGCGGCACCCGCGGCAACCATGCCAGGCGGCGCGCCGTCGGGAACGAAGGCGGCGATGTCGTCGCGCCATTTCGGCCGGCCGCGATGGTAGGAGGTGAGCCCGACCGCCGGGTTCCAGCCGCCGGAAACGGCAAGCCCATCGGCTTCCACTTCGGCACGCGCGCCGCCGGTGAGTGCGACGGAAATCTTGCGCACGCCATTCTTGCCGCCGTCGATGCCGCTGACGGTGCCATGCAGGATGGGAAAGCCGCTCTTGCTGGCAAGCGAGCGCTGCTCGGGCGCGATTTCCGCGCGCGCGTCGATCACGGCGGCGACCTGCAGCCCGGCGCCGAGTGCCGTCTCGACCGTGCGCCAGCCATCCTCGTTGTTGGTGAACAGCGCGATGCGCTTGGCCGGCGCCGCGGCGTAACGTGCGATATAGCTGCGCATGGCGGACGCCATCATCACGCCCGGCGTGTCGTTGCCGGCAAAGACGATTGGCCGTTCGAGCGCGCCCGCCGCGACGACGCAGCGCTTGGCCACGATCCGCCATAGCCGCTGGCGCACCTGGTGCTCCGGCGGCGAGGGCAGGTGGTCGTTGACACGCTCGATCGCGCCGTAGGTGCCGCCGTCATAGACGCCGAACAGCGTCGTGCGCGTCATGATGCGGACATCGGGCATGGCGGCAAGCTCACTGAGCGTGCGCGCAATCCATTCGGCGGCAGGCAATCCGTCGATCATGCCGCCATCGGCAAGCAGCCGGCCGCCGAGGACAAAATCCTCTTCGCACAGGATGACGCGGGCGCCGCTGCGGCCTGCTGCGAGGGCGGCCGCGAGGCCAGTCGGGCCGGAGCCGGCGATCAGCACGTCGCAATGCGCCCAGGCCTTGTCGTAATGGTCGGGATCGGCGATGCCGGCGGCGCGGCCAAGGCCGGCGGCACGGCGGATCGCCGGCTCATAGATCGCTTCCCAGAACTTCGCCGGCCACATGAAGGTCTTGTAGTAAAAACCGGCGACGAAGATCGGCGCGAACAGCTGGTTGACCGACATCACGTCGAAGTCGAGCGACGGCCAGCGGTTCTGGCTGGCGGCGTCGAGCCCTTCATAGAGCTCCGCTGTCGTCGCCTTGGTGTTCGGCTCGCGCCGTGCACCGCTGCGCAATTCGACCAGCGCATTGGGCTCTTCCGACCCAGCGGTCAGGATGCCGCGCGGGCGGTGATACTTGAATGAGCGGCCAACCAGCTTGACGCCGTTGGCAACCAATGCCGAGGCAAGCGTGTCGCCTTTGAAACCGGAGAAGCTCTTGCCGTCGAAACTGAAATTCAGTGGCGCCGAGCGGTCGACGAGACCGCCGTCGGCGAGGCGATTGGGTTGAAAGGAAGTCACGATGCACGCCTCACAATCGGAAGGTCGGCGCTGCCCCTCATCGCCCTGCCGGGCACTTCGCCCCGTATAGTGACGGGGAGAAGGCGGCTGGCCGCGATGCTGGCTCTCTTCCTGCAACGCTGGCGATTGGCGAAACCGGCGACGGCAGCGCCCCTCTCCTCGTCCCTATATGGGGAAAGGATGCCGGCAGGCAGGTGAGGGGCAGCGCCGAGTTCGATAGGAAACCTCATTTCGCGACCTGCCTAGCGCCGGCACCCGCCGCTGGTTCGACCGCCGAAATCTCGTGCGTCAGCGTGTTGCGGGTGACTTTCAGCCAGGCCCGGCAACCGCCGCCGTGATACCAGTTCTCGTCCATCACGCCGGCGATGTTGTCGCGCAGATAGACGTAATCGTAGACCTCATCTTCCGATGCTCCAGGTGCCGGCCGCATCGGCTTGGCGTCGCCGAGATAGGTGAATTCGCCGAGTTCGCGTTCGCCGCAGAAGGGACAGGTGATGCGCATGGTTCCAGCCGCCTTCAGTGCAGGTTCGGTTGGGCGCCCTGGCCCTTTTCGTCGATGACAGCGCCAGACCGGAACCGGTCGAGACGGAAGCGGGCGGCCTCCTCATGCGACTCATCGCGGGCAAGCAGATGGGCGAAGACAAAGCCTGAGCCAGGTGTCGCCTTGAAGCCGCCATAGCACCAGCCGGCGTTGAGGTAGAGCCCGTCGACCGGTGTCTTGTCGATGATCGGCGAACCATCCATCGACATGTCCATGATGCCGCCCCATTGGCGCAGCAGGCGCACGCGGCCGATCATCGGCATCAGCGCCATGCCGCCCTCGCAGACATCTTCCATGACAGGCATGTTGCCGCGCTGGGCGTAGGAATTGTAACCGTCGATGTCGCCGCCGAAGACCAGCCCGCCCTTGTCGGACTGGCTGACATAGAAATGGCCGGCGCCGAAGGTCATGACACCGGGAATGAGAGGCTTGATCGCCTCCGAGACGAAGGCCTGCAGCACATGGCTTTCGATCGGCAGCCGCAGGCCGGCCATTGCAGCGACCCGTGACGAAGAGCCGGCCACCGCCATGCCGACCTTGCCGGCGCCGATCCTGCCGCGCGACGTCTCTACGCCGGTCACCTTGCCGTTGGCGTCCCTGACAAAGCCGGTGACTTCGCAATTCTGGATGATGTCGACGCCAAGTTCGCTGGCAGCATGGGCGTAGCCCCAGGCCACGGCGTCGTGCCGCGCCGTGCCGCCGCGCCGTTGCAGCAGCCCGCCCTGCACGGGAAAACGCGCATTGTCGAAATTCAGGAACGGGATCATCTTCCTGACCGCCGCCAGGTCGAGCAGTTCGGCGTCGATACCGTTGATGCGCATGGTGTTGCCACGCCGCGCATAGGCGTCGCGCTGCGCGTCGGAGTGATAGAGATTGATGACACCGCGCTGGCTGACCATCGCGTTGTAATTGAGGTCCTGCTCCATCCGCTCCCACAGCTTCATCGACAATTCGTAGAAGCCGGTATTGCCGGGCAGGCCGTAATTGGAGCGAATGATGGTGGTGTTGCGACCGGCATTGCCGGAGCCGATCCAGCCCTTTTCCAACACCGCGACATTTTTGATGCCGAACTCGCTGGCCAGGAACCAGGCGGTGGCCAGCCCATGGCCGCCACCGCCGATGATCACGACGTCATAGCGGTCCTTCGGCGAAGCGTCGCGCCAGGTGCGTTGCCAGTTCTTGTGGCCGGAAAGAGCGGCGCGGGCGAGCGAGAAGATCGAGTATTTCATAAAATCATTCCAAGGCCGCTCGCCCTACGCGTTGGAGGTCAGATATCCAGCGTGTGGTCGCGCTCCCACTGCGTGAAGTGCGAAGCATAGGAATTCCATTCCTGGTGCTTGAGCTTTAGGTATGCCGACGAAAATTCCTCACCCAGCGCCGCCTTGAGCGATTTGTCGTGGTCGAACTCGCGCAGCGCGTCGAGCAGGTTGAGCGGCAGTTTCGGCGCATCCGTGACGGTATGGCCGAGCTGGTACATGTCGATGTCGTAGCGCTTGCCGGGATCGGCCTTGGAGCGGATGCCGTCGAGGCCGGCGGCGATGATGACGGCCTGCAGCAAATACGGGTTGGCCGCGCCGTCGGGCAGGCGGAGCTCGAAGCGGCCCGGCCCCGGCACGCGCACCATGTGGGTGCGGTTGTTGCCGGTCCAGGTCACCGTGTTCGGCGCCCAGGTCGCGCCCGAAATGGTGCGCGGCGCGTTGATGCGCTTATAGGAATTGACCGTCGGATTGGTGATCGCGGCCAGCGCCGAAGCGTGCTTCATGATGCCGCCGAGGAAGTTCTTGCCCTTGGCGGAAAGACCGAGTTCCATCGAGTTGTCGGCAAAAACATTGGTCTTGCCGGTCTCGTCCCACACCGAGATATGGGCATGGCAGCCATTGCCGGTCAGGCCCTGGAAGGGTTTGGGCATGAAGGTGGCGCGCAGCCCATGCTTTTCCGCGATCGACTTGACCATGAACTTGAAGAATGAGTGCTTGTCGGCGGTTGGCAGCGCATCGTCGAAGGCCCAGTTCATCTCGAACTGGCCGTTGGCGTCCTCATGGTCGTTCTGGTAGGCGCCCCAGCCGAGCGCCAGCATGTGGTCGCATATTTCGGCGATGACATCATAGCGGCGCATCACCGCCTGCTGGTCGTAGCAAGGCTTCGAAGCCGTGTCGTATTCGTCGGAGATCGCCTTGCCGTCCGGCGAGATCAGGAAGAACTCGGCCTCGACACCGGTCTTGACATGCATGCCGTCGGCGGCTGCCTCGGCGATCAGCCGCTTCAGCGTGTTGCGCGGCGCCTGGCCGACCTCCTTGTCGTCCATGATGCAGTTGGCGGCGACCCAGGCGACTTCCGGCTTCCATGGCAGTTGGATCACCGAGTCCGGATCCGGCACCGCCAGCATGTCGGGATGCGCCGGCGTCAGATCGAGCCAGGTGGCAAACCCGGCAAATCCGGCACCATCCTTCTGCATGTCGGCGATCGCCTGCGCCGGCACCAGCTTGGCACGCTGGCCACTGAACAGGTCAGTGTAGGAAATCATGAAATATTTGACGCCGTTCTCTTTGGCGAATGCGGCGAGATCGTTCCCCATTATAGTTCCTCGCTTATGTCTTTGGATGTGTTCTAGAAGCCGTTCTTCCCCGGTATCCAGTTGGTGCCGGCCAGCGGCACGCCGGCCATGGCGGCAGCCTCGATCGTCAATGCGACGAGGTCCTCGGGTTCGAGATTGTGCAGGCTGTTCTTGCCGCACGCGCGGGCGATGGTCTGCGCCTCCAGCGTCATCACCTTCAAATAGTTCGCCAGCCGGCGCCCGGCGGCCACGGGGTCGACCCGCTTCATCAGTTCCGGATCCTGCGTGGTGATGCCGGCAGGGTCTTTGCCCTCATGCCAGTCGTCATAGGCGCCTGAGGTGGTGCCGAGTTCGTTATACTCCGCCTCCCAGCGGGGATCATTGTCGCCGAGCGCCACGAGTGCCGCCGTGCCGATCGACACCGCGTCGACGCCGAGCGCCAGCGCCTTGGCGACATCGGCTCCGTTGCGGATGCCGCCGGAGACGATCAGCTGCACCTTGCGGTGCATGCCGAGATCCTGCAGCGCCTGCACCGCCGGCCTGATACAGGCAAGCGTCGGCTGGCCGACATTTTCGATGAACACTTCCTGCGTCGCCGCCGTGCCGCCCTGCATGCCGTCGACCACGACGACGTCGGCGCCGGCCTTCACCGCGAGTGCCGTATCATAGTAGGGGCGGGCGCCACCGACCTTGACGTAGATCGGCTTTTCCCAGTCGGTGATTTCGCGCAATTCGAGGATCTTGATCTCGAGATCGTCCGGGCCGGTCCAGTCGGGATGGCGCGAGGCCGAGCGCTGGTCGATGCCTTTCGGCAGCGTCCGCATCTCGGCGACACGATCGGAAATTTTCTGGCCAAGCAGCATGCCACCGCCGCCGGGCTTGGCGCCCTGGCCGACGACCACTTCGATGGCATCGGCGCGGCGCAGGTCGCGCAGGTTCATGCCATAGCGCGACGGCAGGTATTGATAGACCAGTTGCTTGGAATGACCGCGCTCTTCCTCGATCATGCCGCCATCGCCTGTCGTGGTCGACGTGCCCGACAGCGTCGCGCCGCGCCCGAGCGCTTCCTTGGCCGGGCCGGACAGCGAGCCAAAGCTCATGCCGGCGATGGTGATCGGGATCTTCAGCTCGATCGGCTTCTTCGCATGCCGCGACCCCAGCACCACTGAGGTATCGCAGCGCTCACGGTAGCCTTCCAGCGGATAGCGCGAGATCGAGGCGCCGAGAAACAGAAGATCATCGAAATGCGGCAGCTTGCGTTTGGCGCCGGCACCTCTGATATCGTAGATGCCGGTCGCCGCGGCGCGGCGGATTTCGGAAAGCGTGTAGTCGTCGAAGGTCGCGGATTTGCGCGGCGTCGTCGGCGGGTTGCGATAGGTCATGCTGCCTCAATACGCATCGGCGTTGTCGATATTGAAATTGTAGAGCGTGCGTGCCGAGCCGTAGCGCTTGAACTCCGACGGCTTGACGCCGGTCACGCCGGCGCGATCCAGCAGACCCTGCAGCAACTCCAGATGCTCGGGCCGCATCTCCTTGGCAATGCAGTCGGCGCCCAGGCTGTCGACCTTGCCGCGCACGAAGAGCCGCGCCTCGTAGATCGAATCGCCCAGCGCGTCGCCGGCATCGCCCAGCACCACGAGATTGCCGGACTGCGCCATGAAGGCCGACATATGGCCGATATTGCCGTGCACGACGATGTCGATGCCCTTCATCGAAATGCCGCAGCGCGACGAGGCGTTGCCCTCGATGACCAGCAGCCCGCCCTTGCCGGTGGCGCCGGCATATTGGCTGGCGTCGCCCTTGATGACGATGGAACCCGACATCATGTTCTCGCCGACGCCCGGGCCGGCCGAACCATGCACGGTGATCGTGCTGCCCGAATTCATGCCGCCGCAGTAATAGCCGACGCTGCCGCGCACATCGATGCTGACGGGCTGGTCGACGCCGACGGCGACCGAATGGCTGCCTTTCGGGTTGAGCACTTCCCACGCCGTCTCGTTCGAGCCGGGAGCCAGATTGTGCAGCGCCTGGTTGAGTTCGCGCAGCGACAGGAGGTCGAGGTCGAAGACGCGCGCATGGCTGTCGCGCATTGCCTTGGAGGTTGCCGGCATGAACTCAATGCTCCCAGAAATAGACGGTTGCGGGCTCCGGTTCCCAGACCCTCGCATTGTCTATGCCGGGCAGTTTGGTCAGCGCGCGATATTCCGAGCCGAAGGCGACATACTGGTCGGTCTCGGCCATCACGGCGGGCTTGCAGGCGATCGGATCGCGCACCACGCCAAAACCGTTCTTGGTGCCGACGACGAAGGTGAAGAAGCCGTCGAGGTCGGAGAGAGTGCCTTCCAGGGCCTCGCCGAGGTTCTTGCCATGCGCCATTTGCGAGGAAAGATAAGCGGCCGCCACCTCGGTATCGTTCTCGGTCTCGAATTTCATGCCTTCGCGCACCAGCTCGCGGCGGACATTGTTGTGGTTGGACAAAGAACCATTGTGCACCAGGCACTGGTCGGCACCCGTCGAGAAGGGATGCGCGCCCATCGTCGTCACCGCCGATTCCGTCGCCATGCGGGTGTGGCCGATGCCATGCGTGCCGGTCATCTTGCGGACATCGAAGCGATCGACGACAGCTTCGGGCAGGCCGACTTCCTTGTAGATCTCCACCGCTTCGCCGGCGCCCATGATGCGGATGTCGGGCCTGAGCGACTGGAGGGCTTCACGCGCCGCGTCGACCTTGTCGGGCGTGGTCCTGACCACCGCGTGTGTCGATTTCACCGCAATGCTCACCGGCGCTCCGAGAGCCTTGGCGAGTTCGGCGTCCAGGCCGCGGAAATCGCGTTCCGGCTTCGGCGACTGGATGGTGATCTTGGCCTCGTTGCCTGATGTCGCGCCATAGATGGCGATGCCGGCGCTGTCAGGGCCGCGATCGCTGAGCGATACCAGCATCTCCGACAGCATCGCGCCGAGCTTCGGCTCCAGCGCCTTGTCCTTCAGGAAAAGTCCAACGATTCCGCACATGTCAGCCTCCCGACGTTTGTGACTAGAGATGATGTACCGAATGAAATCCTGGAATTCAATGGGATGAAAAAAATTTTCCTCTGATTACGTATGCGGCTCAATGCCACTCTGCGTATCATCGCCCTGCGGTCGGGCATTATGAGCCCATTTGGCGGTACGGATGCGGGCGATCTTGTAGGCGTCGAGGATCGACAGCGCATAGATCAGAAAGCCGCCCGCATGACGGCCGACGAAGCTCGCATCCGGCGGCGAAATCTTGGCGGTCACCCAGGCCAGGATGACCATGAAGAAAAGGAACTGCAGTCCGCGCACGGGTACCCCAAGAATGACATGACCGCTTGCCGGCAGCACGATCGCGGCGCCCATGACGAGATAAGGGCTCACGGGTGCCGGCGATGTGTTTGAAGTGCTCATGCCACCTGCCGTTCGCTTTGGTTGATGGCGTCCCGCAGCTTCGAGAGAGAGACGAGCAGCCGCTCAATCAGCGTCGCATCGATCCGCTTGTCACCGAACGCGGCTTGCCGGAAGACGCCGTAGCGTGCCCGCTCGGCCTCGGCCAGCAGCCACACGATGCGCACTCCGTTTGGCGTGATCAGCAGCTCCTTGGCCCGGCCATCCGCAAAGGCTTCGAGATGACCGGCGATGATGCCTTGCGGGAAACGCGTGCCTCTGCGGTCCGTCCGCAGCACCGCTTCGGCTGGAAATCCCGGAGCTTTCGGCAGCGTATGGTCCAGATGATCGAAATTGGAGAAGGTCGTCGGTGAGCCCGGCCGCATCATCATATCGAGAATGGCTGACACCGCGACCTTCTCGGTGATCGAAACACTAAGCCAGCGCGCCGGCAGTTTCCGCGTCGCCAGCGTGTCGATGATGGTGCGCAGCTGGACGCGTTGGCCGTTCCACGATCCTTCCCAGGTGATGACGCCGGCGGTGCCCTCCGAGACATTGGCCGCGTCCGCGACGACGGCGCGAATGCTGGCCTCGTCGGCGGCGAGCGCTGCCGAGGCCCTGTCGCGGCTGCGGCGTGCCAACCACGCAAAGTGAAGGACGAGAGCCAGGACAATTGCCCCGACAAGCAGTGCTGATGTCACTTCCGACATTTTTATCGTGCAAGACCCGTCCAGACCCTGGGCGGGCCTACTCCCATCAATAGCCCTGCGGTTTCGGCCACGGCATGGTGAACTGGTCGCCACGCCGCACGAATTTGTAGCGGTAGAAATGGAACCACAGCGAGATCAGGAAATAGAAGGCGACCATGGCGATCAACTGCGAGCCGAAGCCGAGGAAGATGGCGAAGAAGGTCACCACGCACAGGCAGAACAGGACGATTGCCGGCAGCGGATGGAAGGGGTGCGTGTAGCCGCGGCGGATCGAGCCCAGCGGCCACTTCTTCCTGAACATCATGATGTTGATGCTCATGAAAGTGTATTGCAGCACGCCCGACAGGATCGAGAAGGTGATCGCCTGGTTGAGATCGGCGATGAAGGCGAAGGCCAGAGCGATCGGCAGCAGGAACAGGATCGATCGGTAGGGCGTGCGGTATTTCGGATGCACCGCCGAAAACCAGCTCGGCAGATAGCGGTCGCGGCCGAGCGAGAACCAGGCGCGCGCCGCGTCGTTGATGCAGCCATTGGCGGAGGCAAGCGCGGCGAGCAGCGTCGCTATGAACAGAAGGTTCTCCAGCAGCGGGCTTCCGGTCAGCTTGCCGGCATCCCAGAGCGGATAATAGGTGATGCCGAGATATTCCCAAGGCATCAGCGAGGCGCAGACATACCAGGTCATGGCGGCGGCGATCAGAAGCGTGATCATGCCGGCCATGGTGCCGTAGGGCAGGGAACGTGCCGGCGAGCGCACTTCCTCGGCCGCCTGCGTGGTGCCTTCGATGCCGAGATAATACCAGATGCCGAACTGGAAGGCGGCGATGACGCCGATCCAGCCATAGGGCAGCGCGTTGCCTGGGGTGACCAGTTCGTTGAGCTTCAGCACCGCGCCTTGCGTCCAAGGGCTGACCGAGAAGAACAGGACGACGATCGAGACATAGGCGATGGCCGTTATGACGAAGTTGACGTTGAGCGTCATCAGCACGCCGCGATAGTTGAGCCAGGCCAGAACCACGATGGTGGCGGCGATGAAGGAATTGTGGGTTAGCCCTTCGACTCCCGCCTTGGCAACGATGGTGTCGCCGAGCAGGATGGCATCGGACACTTCCAGCATCGTGTAGGCAAAAACCAGGAACAGCGCGACGTTAAAGGCCATCAGCGGGCCGACGATGTGCTTGGCCTGCGCATATTGGCCGCCGGCGGCGGCCACCGTCGACGTCACCTCGGAATCGATCATGGCCACCGAGGTGTAGAGCAGCCCGACGACCCAGCACACGATCAGGGCCGCCAGCGCGCCGCCCTTGTCGGCCGAGAAATTCCAGCCGGTGAACTCGCCGACCAGAACGATGCCGACACCGAGCGCCCAGACATGGGCCGGGCCAAGCACCCGAAGCAGCGATACCCGGTCGCCGTGAATTGTGGTGGTGGTGGTGTTTTCAAGCGCGACCGTCATCGATCAATCCCCACTCAGATCCGGTGTTTTTCGGAAACGGCTTCAAGCTCGCCTTCGCGCGACGAGGTCAGAACGTCCTCGGAGTAGTTCGTATCGACCTTGAACCAGTCGTAGAGCATCCAAAGCGCGAGCACGATCGAGATGCCCCAGCATGCGTAAGAGAGTGCCACCCACATGATCGTGTCCCCAAATTCTTCGTCGTCAAACTCTATTTGTCGTCGAACTTTTCGTTGATGACATCGCGATATTCGCGGTCGGATGCCCGGAACAGGAACACGAAATAACCGATCAGTACGGCCGCCATGATGATCAGCGTCGGCCAGTCGATGATGTAGTGGAACCGGTTCTGGATGACGTCGTGAGCGGTCTCCGGCGTATAGCCGAGCTTTTCCCAGATCGACGCCATCGTCGGATTCTGCCCGAGCGCTTCCCAGGTCTTGGCATCGAGCGCATCGATGGATTTCGCGGCACCGGCAAGACCAAGCTTCAGCGGTAGCCACAGCGCCACGAAGATGGCGACCACGACAACGGCGATGTCGAAAACTTGCCCGGCCTTGCTCTGCTCCGGCGGCGTATAGCGGGACATTGTTTCTCCCCCTCAGGACTTGCGGTTGCGGGATGCGTCGGCGTTCTTGATGTCGAGCCCGTAGATGAACTCCTTGTCTTCCTTGTAGTGTTTGACCATCGCCAGGATGGCTGCCGTGTTGAAGATGAGCACCGCGGCGGCGGCAATGGCGACGACGGCCTTGATGCCGCCCTGCGGAATGTATGGCCACGTCATGAAGAGGACGAAGAGGATCGTCGCCCACAAGCAGACGATCAGGAGCGCGGATCCGCGCAAGTCGGAGCGGTACAGCGCCTCGATGCGCTGCTGCAGGTCTGACATCGGTTTTCCCCTTCTTTGCCGACGTCCGGTTCCGAATCCACCGCCCGCCGCTCTCTTTCAAGAGAGTGAAATTTTTTTCATAAGTTCCGCCCGAATCTCGGAGTTGTCAAGACTAATTTACGTAGCGTTAACCGCTCGTTTCGAGTGAATAATTTTGCCTGACAATGAAATTATTTGCTTCAAGGGGATTGCAGGCTTCCCGCGTTTGCGGTCAATATTCCATCCAAAGCTCCGGCCTCGCGCAAAGGAGCAGGGAACAGCAGGATTTTCGAACGGAGGACGAGCGGATGACGGCATCCTGGAGATTTTCAACCCTGGCGGATCGCCATCGCGCTCTGGGGTCGAAACTCGAAGACTGGAGCGGTATGGGCACCGCCTGGACCTACGACAAGGATGCTGATGAGGAATATATCGCCATACGCACCAAGGCCGGGCTCATGGATGTTTCCGGCCTGAAGAAGGTGCACATCACAGGGCCGCACGCCTCGCATCTCATCGACCTCGCCACAACGCGCGACGTCGAAAAAATCTATCCCGGCAAGTCGGCCTATGCCTGTATGCTGAACGAAGCGGGAAAATTCACCGACGACTGCATCCTCTACCGCACGGGACCGAATTCCTGGATGGTCGTGCACGGCTCGGGCACCGGCCACGAGGAACTGCAGCGGGCGGCGATGGGCCGCGACGTGTCGCTGCGCTTCGACGACAATCTGCACGATTTGTCGCTGCAGGGGCCGGCGGCGGTCGACTATCTGGCCAAGCACGTGCCCGGCATCCGCGACCTCAACTATTTCCATCACATGCAGACGCAGCTGTTCGGCTTCCCCGTCATGATCTCGCGCACCGGCTATACCGGCGAGCGCGGCTACGAGATCTTCTGCCGTGGCCAGGATGCCGGCACGATCTGGGACAGGATCCTCGACGAGGGCAAGGGCGCCGGCATCATCCCGTGCCGCTTCACCACCCTCGATATGCTGCGCGTCGAGAGCTACCTCTTGTTCTACCCTTATGACAATTCGCAGAAATATCCGTTCGAGAACGAAGGCCCCGGCGACACGCTTTGGGAACTCGGCCTCGACTTCACCGTCAGCCCCGGCAAGACCGGGTTCCGCGGTGCCGAAGAACACTATCGCCTGAAAGGCAAGGAGCGCTTCAAGATCTACGGCGTCCTGCTCGACGGCAAGGAGCCGGCCGATGAAGGCGCTCCGGTCTATCGCGACGGCAAAAAGGTCGGCGTGGTCACCTGCGCCATGTATTCGCCGCTGGTCGAGAAATCGATGGGCATCGCCCGGCTCGACGTCGACTGCGCGGTCAAGGACACCAAGCTCGAAATTCGTAACAAGAGCGGTTCCATCAAGGCGACGGCGCAGCCCTTGCCGTTCGACGATCCCAAGAAGACCAAGCGCACGGCGAAAGGCTGAGGCATAATCGACGAGGGGTTTCGAGGCACAAAGACAGAATGGCAGCCAAGACCATCATCAGCCGGCCGATTTACGGGACCCTGTCTCCGCAGCTCGGCACGCATCACCTTTTCCTAGCGGATGCGGAAGGCGCGCTCGCGATAACGGACTTGGCCGCCAGGGCTCCGGACGGGTTCTTCGACGGGGCCGAAATCGTCTTCATTCCCGGTCCTGACGGCCAATACGTTGCGGCTCTCGAAGCGTTGAAGCCGGCGCAACTGCACATCGCGCCGTCCTTCGCCAGTCTGCTGCCGCGTCTGAAGCAGACGCTGACCAACGCGCATATGGGTCTGCGCCTCTATCTCGCCGGCACCGAAGGGTTGATCGGCCAGGCCATGCAGGTGGCGCTCGAAGCCGGCATCGATCATACCTCCATGCAGACCGAGCATCGCGGCTCGCTGGCACGGCGCATGCAGTGCGTGCACTGCAAGGGCATCACCGAGAATGTCACGACGCAGCCGGCGACCTGCTCTCATTGCGGCCTGCTTCTCCTGGTACGCGATCACTATTCAAGGCGTCTCGCCGCGTTCCAGGGCGTCTGCATCAATGCCGAAGATCGCAGTGAAATTCCTCCCATGGAGGAGATCTTTCGATGAGCACCGGAACCACCAAGCTCGACGTCGTCGTCAGCGATGTCGTCCCGGTCAACGACCTGGTCACCCGTTTCCATTTCCGCCGGCGTGATGGCGAGCTGTTGCCGACCTTTTCCGGCGGCGCCCATGTCGTGGTCGAGATGCGCGATGGCGAGCGCACAAGGCTCAATCCCTATTCGCTGATGGGCTCGCCGCTCGACACGCGCGAATACACCATCTCGGTGCGCCGCGACGATGTCGGTCGTGGCGGCTCGCTGTTCATGCACAGGTCGGTCAAGCCGGGCCTGGAGATGGTGATCAGCTATCCCGTCAATCTGTTCTCACTCGACCTGCGCGCCAGGAAGCACCTGATGCTGGCCGGCGGCATCGGCATCACGCCGTTCATGGCGCAGACCGCCCAACTTGCGGGGGAGGGTGGCAATTTCGAACTGCACTACACCTGCCGCACCGCCTCGCTCGGCACCTATGCCGACGTGCTGCGGGAGCGCTACGGCCGTCGCGTCCGGTTGTATCATGATGACCGCGGGGAGCGCATAGAGCTCGACCGGATGCTGTCCTCGCAGCCGCTCGGCACGCACCTCTATGTCTGCGGCCCCGCCGGCATGATCAACTGGGTGCGCGACCGCGCCGCCGCGCTCGGCTGGCCGCCGGAGACCGTGCACTACGAGCATTTCGCGGCGCCGCAGCCCGGCCTGCCGTTCGACGTGACGCTGGCCGTCAGCGGCAAGACCATCCGCGTCGGCGAGCAGCAGAGCCTGCTCGAAGCCATCGAAGCCGCCGGCGTCGATCCGCCCTACCTTTGCCGTGGCGGGGTTTGCGGCCAATGCGAGACCAACGTCATCTCGTGCGACGGCAAGTTCATCCACAACGACCATTGGCTGAGCGAGGAAGACCACCGTTCCGGCAGGAAGATCATGCCGTGCGTGTCGCGCTTCGAAGGCCGGTCGCTGGTGCTGGAGCGATAGAGCATTTTTCAGCCAAGTTAATACACTTGGCGTCGCAGAAATGCGGCTAAAACAAAGAGATAGGGCGGGCATCCCGCTCTAGGAGGAAAACATGGGCATCACCTTTCGCAAGGAAACGTTCCGCGACGACTTCACCTTCAAGAACAGCCCGGAGCACATCAGGCGGTTTCCGTTCCCGTTCCACGAAGACAGCTACATGTATGCGGTCAACATCGAGCCGCATGTCGTCGGTCCGAAAGGCTCGGTGCTGGAGAACCTGATCGACGTCGACGAGCATTATGTCGCCGAGATGCAGGACCGCGCGCTGGTGCTGGCCGAGGATCCGTTGCGCTGCCAGTCGCTGCCGCACATGACGCTCGCCGGTTGGGACCTGCTGGAACTTTTGATGGAGCAGCAGGCGCTGGGCTATCCCGAGCATTTCACGCTGACGCGCGATGGCGACCGCTGGCGCTGGATCAACCGCCCGCTTGGCATCGATGACACCTTCATCTTCGGCGATACCTCGACCTTGCCTTACGGGCCGATGGAGTACATCACCCGCCAAAGCCAGGGCGATTTCTGCATCCTCGACCAGCGCGACGGCAATCTGTGGATGGATGCCGGCATGGTCACCACCCAGGCCGACTGGTCGCTCGATTTCGACATCGGCATGAATTTCTTCGAGTGGCACGCGCCGGTGCCGCTGGCGCATGAGAAGGGGATTTTCGTCAGGGCGCTAAAATTCCTCACCAACATCCAGCAGGGCAAACCGGCCAGGCGCCTGAACTGGACGATGACCATCAATCCGCGCCTCGATACCAGCCCCGAAAATTATCACAAATGGGGACCGGACCGCACGACCGTGACGCCCGAAAATGTCGGCGACAAGGTGCATCTACGGGTCGAACTGCAAAGCTTCTGGCGGCTGCCGCGTTCAAACGGCATCGTCTTCCCGATCCGCTGCTACCTGATCAAGATGGACGAATTGGTGACGCAGCCGAAATGGGCACAGCGCCTGCACCGCGTGATCCGCGATCTGCCCGAGGAACTGGCCAATTACAAAGGCCTGACCCGGTATCGGTCGACGCTGGTCGAGTGGCTGTCGAAGCTGGATGATGGGAGTGCGACGAGCCCAGGGTTTGGACCGGATTGAATTGCTGGTATGGCGCTGCTCTCCACGCAGCCAATCTCCCCCCAAGAGGGGGAGATGCCCGGCAGGGCGAAGGGGGCGTCGTCGAGCGCCAGCCTTGCCCCATGTCCACCCCAGCGCTTCCGCGAAACTCACGACGCGCCCCCCAACCCAACCACAATCACGACATGCTGGCAGACATTGTCGACATCGCGGATGACGTCGTCGTTCCAGAAACGCAGGACAGTCCAGCCCAGCGCTTCGAACTTGGCGGTTCTTGCAGCGTCGAATTCCAACGTTTCGGCTTGACCATGCTGGGAACCATCAAGCTCGATGATGAGCTTTTTGTCCGGGCATGCAAAATCGACTATATGGCCGGCAATAGGCATCTGGCGCCGAAACCCCATTCCCATCAGCCTGTGTGCCCTGAGCTCATTCCAGAGCTTGAGTTCGGCATCGGTCATCACCTTGCGCATCCTGCGCGCATTGCCGCGGTTGTTGGCTGATACTAGATTATGCGTCATCGCGGTTCGCCCCCCTCTGTCCTGCCGGACATCTCCCCCTCAAGGGGGGAGATCGGATGTCACTTCGGCTTTCGCCGATCGCTAACGCTCCAAAGAGGAGCCGCCGCGAGGCTGCCGACCTCCCTCAGGAGGAGACCAAGGGGAGATTGGCCACACCTCAACCCGCACTATTCTGCGGATAGCAAATAATCGACAAATAGCGCATCGGCAGCTTCGTCAGTTGTTCGGGCCCGTGCGGTGCGTCGGCGTCGAAGAACAGGCTGTCGCCAGGCTTCATCGGATAAAGATTGCTGCCGTGCCTGTAAACGACCTCGCCCTCGAGCATGTAGAGGAACTCCATGCCCTCATGCTGGAACGTCGGGAATACATCCGAATCCTCGGTCAGCGTGATCAGATAGGGTTCGACGACGACGCCGCTGGTGTTCGACCCGATATGGCCGAGCAAATTATATTGGTGGCCGGCGCGCGTGCCGCGGCGTTCGACATCGAGGCCTTGGCCGGCCTTGACGAAGACGGCACTTCGCTCCTCCTCGAAGCGGCGGAAGAAAGCGGTGACGGGAACGCCGAGCGCCCGCGACAGCGCCTGCAAGGTGGTCAGCGACGGCGAGGTGATGCCATTCTCGATCTTCGACAGCATGCCCAGCGAAATGTCGGTGGCGACCGCGAGATCCGCGACGGTGATGCCGAGCTTCTTGCGGAAGGCCCGCACCTCGCGGCCGATCGCGACCTCCAGGACTTTTTCGCGGGTGTCGCGAATGGCGTGCGGGTTTTGTGTCAGTGGCGCGCGGATGGTCCTGCCATCCGCCGACACTTTCGGTGACGGTTTTGCCTTTGCGCTCGCGGGAGCCTTGGTATCCGAAATTGCCTTTGCCATGTCGCCCCCCGATCGTCAGGATTTATTTCACTCAAGGTGAACATGTCAGGTGCCGATACAGAGCGCAACCGCAACGGCAAGCCATCTTATGTCGCACACGGCAGTGCAGCCATCGCGGCTGCCGCAGGTTTTTCGCCAGGAATACGCTGTGCGCAAATGCCGTTCCCGCAGATGTCTGTTGACAGCACCAAGCGGCCAATTACTGTCACTGCCAGTGAAATTTGTTTCGCTGGGGAAATCAAAAAGAGGAGGCCCGGAATGAACACTCGCGTTGCCGTTATCGGAGCTGGACCGTCCGGTCTGGCCCAGCTCAGGGCCTTCAAGTCGGCCGCCGACAAGGGCGCCGACATTCCCGAGATCGTCTGCTTTGAAAAGCAGTCCGACTGGGGCGGCCTGTGGAACTACACCTGGCGCACCGGCCTCGACGAACATGGCGATCCTGTCCACGGCTCGATGTATCGTTATCTCTGGTCGAACGGGCCGAAGGAATGCCTGGAATTCGCCGACTACACGTTCGAGGAGCATTTCGGCCGTCCGATCGGCTCCTATCCGCCGCGCGCCGTGCTGTGGGATTACATCAAGGGCCGCGTCGAGAAGTCGGGCCTGCGCAAATGGGTGCGCTTCAACAGCCCGGTGCGCATGGTCACCTTCTCCGACGAGACGAAGAAATTCACGGTCACCGCGCATGACCGCACCAATGACGTGACTTACTCCGAGGAGTTCGACAATGTCGTCGTCGCTTCGGGGCATTTCTCCGTGCCCAACGTGCCCTATTTCGAGGGCTTCTCGACCTTCAACGGCCGCATCCTGCACAGCCACGATTTCCGCGACGCGATGGAGTTCAAGGGCAAGGACATCCTGATCATCGGCCGCTCCTATTCGGCCGAGGATATCGGCTCGCAATGCTACAAATACGGCGCGAAATCGATCACCTCCAGCTACCGCTCGAAGCCGATGGGCTTCAAATGGCCCGAGAATTGGAAAGAGGTGCCGCTGCTGCAGAAGGTCGTCGGCAAGACAGCGCATTTCAAGGACGGCACGACCAAGGATGTCGACGCCATCATCCTGTGCACCGGCTACCTCCATTCCTTCCCCTTCCTCACCGACGACCTCAAGCTCAAGACCGCCAACCGCATGTGGCCGCTGGACCTCTATGAGGGTGTCGTCTGGGAGAAGAACCCGAAGCTTTCCTACATCGGCATGCAGGACCAGTTCTACACCTTCAACATGTTCGACGCGCAGGCCTGGTTCGCGCGCGACGTCATCATGGGCCGCATCAAGTTGCCCTCGGCCGAGGCGATGGCGGCGCATGGCGCGAAATGGCGCGCCCGCGAGGAAACGCTCGAGGATGCCGAGCAGATGATCTGGTTCCAGGGTGACTACACCAAGGAGTTGATGGACCAGACCGACTATCCAGGCTTCGACGTCGAGGCGGTCAACCAGACCTTCATGGAGTGGGAGCACCACAAGGGCGAAGACATTATGAGCTTCCGCGACCACGCCTACCGCTCGCTGATGACCGGCACCATGGCGCCACTGCACCACACGCCCTGGCTGCAGGCGCTGGATGATTCCATGGAGAGCTACCTCGAGGTGAAGGGCGTCGCGGCGGAGTAGCCGCGGCGCATCTTCCTGACTATCCGAGCCTTGCCCGCGCCTTCGCCGTCCAGGCATTGAACAGCCGGTCGGCGACGATGCCGATGAAGGCGATGGCCAGGCCCGCGACGATGCCGCGGCCGGAATCGGCCTTCGACAATGCGATGAACACTTCCTGGCCGAGGTCGCGCGTGCCGACCATGGCGCAGATGATGATCATCGCCAGCGCCATCAGGATGGTCTGGTTGACGCCGAGCATGATCTCCGGCAGCGCCAGCGGCAGTTGCACCCGAAAGAAAGTCTGGCGCGGCGTGCAGCCCGAAACCTTCGCGGCCTCGATCAGCGCCGGCGGCACCTGCCGGATGCCGTGATTGGTGTAGCGGATTGCCGGCACCACGGCGAAGGCAACCGTGGCGATCATCGCGGTGACGTCGCCGACACGGAACAGCATCACCACCGGAATAATGAAGCAGAAAGACGGCAGCACCTGCAGTGTGTCGATGACGGGCGTGACGATCTTTTCGAATCGGTCGCTGCGCGCTGCCATCAGCCCGATCGGAATGCCGATCAGGCAGGCTATGAAGGCCGATATGCCGCAGAGATAGACCGTCGCCATGGTCTTTTCCCAAAGGCCGGTGAGGGCGCAGAAGGCGGTGAGTGCCGCGACAAGTGCGGCCAGCCGCAAACCTGAGAGCCGGTAGCCGGCAAGGCCGAGCAGGAACACCGCGCCCAGCCACGGAAACCCTTCGCAGAAGGCGCGCACTGGATTGAGCACATTGAGGATCAGCGCCACCCGAAACGCTTCGATAACGTCGAAAAAGTTGATCGTCACCCAGTTCACAGCCGCTTTCCACAATGGCGCGGTGGTGAAGGTGATCGCCTTCGGCACGGCCGCGAAGGCCGGCACGAACAGGCCGAGCAGCGTCGTGACGACAAGGATGGCGATGGCCAGCGTCAGATTGGGGTAGCGCCGCCAGAAACGCGGGCTCGCGGACGACCGGTGGACATTGCCTGTTGCCTGCTTGTGGGCGATGGCCTGGCTCAGCCGGTCGAGCGCGATGGCGAGCGCGACGATCGCGAGTCCGGCTTCCATCGCTTCACCGACCTTCAGCGCGCGCAGGGCGAGCAACACGTCGTAGCCAAGCCCGCCGGCGCCGATCATCGAGGCGATGATCACCATGTTCAGCGCCAGCATGATAACCTGGTTGACGCCCACCATCAGCGTCGGCCGCGCCGAGGGCAACAGCACGCGCCACAGTTTCTGCCGCGCCGTGCAGCCGGCCATTTCGCTGAAATCGTCGATCTCGGACGGCACCCGCGATAGGCCCAGCATCGTTGCCCGCACCATCGGCGGCGTGGCGAAGATGGCGGTGGCGATCATCGCCGAGACCGGGCTGTTGCCGAACAGCAGCAGCATCGGGATGAGATAGGCGAAGGTCGGGATGGTCTGCATCAGGTCGAGGGCAGGGGAGACGACGAACCGCTCCGCCCACGGCTTGCGCCACGCCCAGATCCCGGCGAATAGCCCGGTGACGATGCAGAACGGCACGGCGATCGAGATCAGCGCCAGGGTCAGCATGGCGCTGGTCCATTGGCCGAACAGCGCGATGTAGAGGAAACAGCCGCCAACCAGCAGGCCGAGTTTTCTGCCGCCGGCCGCATAGCCGGCAAGGAACGCCGCCGCGCAGACGCCAACCCAGGACAGGCGCGGCAACACGAAAGCGTCGGCGCCGTGGCCGAACTTGAAATTCTTGGCCAAGAGATTGAGCGCGAAGTCGAGCGGCACGCCGAGCACCGCGGTGACCGAGCGGGTCAGCCAGGACAGGTTCGACTTGATCCAGCCCATCAGCGAGCTGACCCAGTCGGCGACGGGGACGACCGCCTCGACCGGATAGTTGACGGCCCATGGCAGTCTGTCCTGCAGCAGGAACACCGCCAGCACGGCGGCAAGCGCGAGCACCCAGATCACCAGCCACCGCTGAATTGGTGGCCTTGTCTGGCTGGCGCTTGCCGTCACCGTCATGCGCCGGCTCGCTCGATGCCGGCCAGCAGATCGATCACCGCTTGCGGCGTCACTTCGCCGATCGGCGTGCCGGTGCCGTTGATCACCGCGAACGGTTTTCCGGCGGCAACGATGCTGGCGGAAAAACTCGCAATCTTGGCCTCCGGCGCCACCGTGCCGCCATGCTCGGCGCCATCGCAGTCACGCATCAGGCTGCGCGCCGAGATCACCTTGGCGCGGTCGACGTCGCGGGTGAACTCGGCGACATAGTCGGTCGCCGGATTGACCACCAGTTCTTCCGGCGTGCCGATCTGGATCACCTCGCCGTCCTTCATGATGGCGATGCGGTCGGCGAGCCTGATCGCCTCGTCGAAATCATGGGTGATGAACACAATGGTCTTGTGCAGCATGGTCTGCAGCCGCATCAACTCATCCTGCATTTCGCGGCGGATGAGCGGATCCAACGCAGAGAACGGCTCGTCGAGGAACCATATCTCGGGCTTGGTTGCGAGGCTGCGGGCGATGCCGACGCGCTGCTGCTGGCCGCCCGACAATTCGCGCGGGTAGAAATGCTCGCGCCCGCGCAGGCCGACGAGTTCGATGACTTCGCGGGCGCGCGCCTCGCGTGTCGAACGATCCTGTCCCTGGATGCTGAGCGGGAAGGCGATGTTGTCGAGCACGTTGAGATGCGGCAGCAGGGCAAAATTCTGGAACACCATGCCCATGCGATGACGCCTGAGTTCGATCAGCGCGGCATCGGAAATCTTGAGCAGGTCCTTGCCTTCGAATTCGACCTTGCCATGTGTCGGTTCGACCAGCCGCGACATGCAGCGCACCAGCGTCGACTTGCCGGAGCCCGACAGGCCCATGATGATGAAGATCTCGCCCTGCCGGATTTCGAGGTCGACGGCGCGCACCGCACCCACCAGCCCCGCCGCCGAGACGTCAGCCATGCTGGCCTTGCCGTCGCGCTCGCGGATGAAATCGGCGGCGTTCGAGCCGAACAGTTTCCAGACATTACGGCAGGCAAGTTTTATCGGGCGGGGATTTTTTCCCGCATTCGATGCCTGTTCAATCGCTTCCGTCATTCAGTCGTCCTTCTGGAGCATCAGGAATTGAGACCCGGCTGATATCAGCCGGGTCTCCCTTTTCCAGTCGGAGCGATCACTGCGCCCAGGCTTTCCAGTCTGCCTCGTGGGCGGCGATCCAGGCGGCGGCGACGTCTTCCGGCGTCTTGCCGTCGAGGTCGATCTCGCCGCTCATCTTGTTCAACTCGTCGGTATCGACCGTGTAGGCCTTGGCCACCTTGTAAGCGACCGGCCATTTGTCCTTCATGCCGTTCCAGGAGTATTTCCAGATCTCGCCATGCGGCTTGCCGCAGTCGTATTTGGCGTCCGGGTTCACGCCCCATTTCGGGTCGTTGTAGCATTCGGGCGTGTATTCCGGGAACTGCACCCATTCGCCCTTGTATTTTGCGGGCGCCCAATGCGGCGAATAAATCCACAGCATGATCGGCGCCTTGCGCTGATAGGCGGAATCCAGTTCGGCGAACATCGCCGCATCGGTGCCGGCATGGATGACGGTGAAGGGCAGTTTCAGCGCCGCGACACGTTCATCGTCAAAGCCTTCCCAGGTCACCGGGCCGCCGAGGTAGCGCCCCTTCGGCGCCGTCTCGGCGGTCGAGAACGATGCCGCGCAGGTGGCGTCGAGCAGCGCGTGCCAATCCGGCAAGGTCGGGCACTTTTCCTTCATGTATTCGGGAAACCACCACTCTTCCTTGGCCTTGGGCCCGAGCTTGCCCAGCCTTTCGGTCTGCCCCGTGGCGTCGGAAGCCTTCATGGCTTCGCCGGCGGTGGTGTCCCAGAACTCCAGGCCGACATCGATATCGCCATTGGTGAGGCCGGTTGTCAGGCTGGAGAGGTAGTCGGCGGTGGGGTATTCGACGGTATAGCCGAGCTTTTCCAGGATGCCGCCGAGGATCTTGGCGTTGAGGTTGACGCTGGTCCAGTCGAACAAAGCAATCTTGATCGGGTCGTTGGATTCCGGTGCCGCTGCCTGCGCCGTTGGCACCAGCACACTTGCCGCGGCAAGTGCAAAAACTCCCATTGAGAATTTTGAAATCACACTGCGAATTGGCATTGCTTGGTTCTCCTTCAAGCTGTGACGATTGTTGGTCGTTCCCTTTTTGCGTCTTTTCTTGATTGTGTTGGAAAGGCCGGCTGTTGCGCAAGGCCGTTATCGCCAGCGCAGGCGCGGCGATGCTCGATTTCGGTGATAACGAACGCTGCCGAGGCGGGCAGTCTCATGGCCGATCGATCGTCGCGACGGCGATCCGCGGATCAATTGCCAGTCCTGCAACGCCCTGCAAGGTGCGAGCCATCAAGGTCCCATGATCCCGAGCATTTCCGGCGGAATTGCTCTCGGCTATAGCCCTGGCAAGCCCCGTCTCGCCAGCACTGTTTCATAGGATGAAATTATATATACCAACGTTCATGCCGCGCAACGACTAACGCCACGCTTGCGCCGGAATTTCAGACCGCAGGCGAAGCCGGCGGGACATGGCTCGCATGTCCCGTTACCAGCAGACGTAGCCGCCATCGACGATCAGGTCGAGGCCGGTGACGAAGCTCGACGCCCGGCTGGCCAGGAACACCGTCGGCCCGACCATTTCCTCGGGCGCCGCCATGCGTCCCATTGGCGTGTCGCGTTTGAAGATCTTCACCTGTTCGGCCACCTCCGGCCGTTTGTTCATCGGCGTCAGCGTGTAGCCCGGGCTGACGACATTGACGCGCAGCCCACGATCGGCCCATTCCATGGCGAGGCTCTTCGACAGATGAATGACGGCGGCCTTCGAGGAATTGTAGTGCGCCTGCGTCAGCCCGCGATTGACGATGGTGCCCGACATCGAGGCGATGTTGATGATCGAGCCCTTGCCCCGCGCCAGCATCTTGCGCGCTTCGGCCTGGCAGGACAGGAACACACCGGCGACGTTGACGTCGTGCACTTTCCGCCACTTTTCCAGCGGCAGTGTCTCCGCTGGTTCCGAGCCGGCAATGCCGGCATTGTTGACAGCGACCGTCAACGCACCGAGTTCGGCTTCTACGCGATCGATGGCCGCCGCGAGATCGCTATCCGAGGTCACGGTGCCGGTCAGCACCAGCGCCCGGCGGCCGAGTGCCGTGATCCGGTGAGCGGTGTCGTCCAGCCCGCCCTTCGACGTATGGCCGAAACAGGCGACATCGGCGCCTGCCTCGGCCAGCCCGATCGCGATTGCCTGGCCAATGCCGCTGCCGGCACCAGTGACCAGTGCGACATCGCCCTCCAGTTTGAAAAGATCCATTGCCTTGCCTCCCTTGTCGAAGGAGGTTATGCGCATTGCCGTCCTTTGATCAATCTCATCAGAAGTCGCAAGCCTTTGGGCGCCGGTCAGTGGACCAGGCCTTGAGCGGCACGGGCTTGAACTTGCCCTTGATCGGCTTGCCCTCTTCAAGGTCCTTGGAGACGATGCCTACGCCTGTGAGATAGTTGATGTCGCAGCCGCCGAGCGTCGTCTTGACGCCATCCGACGTCTGCTGGTTCCAATCCCAACTGCGGCTGTAGCCACCGACCAGGAATTGGCCCCGGCGATAGACGATCGTCATGGTTTCTTCCGTCGACTTGCTGGCGCCGCATCCGAAGCAGGACGTTATCGCCAGCGATCCCTTGCCCTTGATTTCAAGGTCGAGGACCCGATCTTCCGTCAGTCCTTTCCTGACGAAATCGGGGCGACGCGAGGAATCGAACTTCTCCTCGCCGGTTGCCAAGTAAATATAGAGATCGGCCGGCGCACCAAGCTCCTGCATCACCCTCGCCCAATCCATCTTGCCGTCCTGGTCGATATCGAGCTTGAGCTCGAACGTTGGCGGACTTTCGGCAAATCCCACTGCGGGCAGCGCGACGAGGCCAACGAGCCAGGCAACGGCCGCGTGATGAAATGCCGTCATGAGCAATCGTCCGCCGTGAGTGTTCAGCCTAACACCGACCGGGACGGAGGAAAATACGAAACCCAGGCAGACCTCGAGTGCAATCGACTACGTGACGGCTTCAGAAATATCCGTCCGAGGCGCGGGTGCGGTCATTGATCGACTGCACGTCGGTCCAGAAGGGCAGGCACACATGTTCGGCGCCGGCAATGTCGAAGGCGTCGCGGCCGACCGGCCGTTGGGCGAGAACATTATTGATGATGACGGTCGCCGCCGGCCTCGGCGGCGTGGCCTTGATGCTGCGGATCTTCACCGGCCGATCTCGAAGAACGGCTTGCCAAGCAGGTCGGGAACGACGTCGATGCCAAGGCCCGGCCCGGCGGGAATGCCCATGCGGCTGCCGGTGACCGGCGGCGCGTTCGACGCGGTGCGCACCGTCACCCATTCATGAAAGGCAATCGCGTGCAGCCGGCGCTCCTCCGGCGTCGACAGCGACAGATGCGCCATGGCGGATGTATCGATCTCGGCGCCGCCGGTATCCTCGACCGTGATCATGAAGCCGAGGTCGACGGCGACGTCCCGGATCAGTCGGGTCTTGGTGACGCCGCCGAGCCGCGAGATCTTCAGCGTCAGTCCATCGGCCGCGCCGAGGCGATGGATTTCCAGCATCGCCTCGAGCGAAGTGACGGATTCGTCGAGCACCATCGGTTTGTCGAGCATGCGGCGCACGGACATGTTCTCGTCGATCGTCGTGCAGGGCTGCTCGAACGTATAGTCGATCGCCCGCGTCGCATCGGCGAACTGCCGCGCCTGGTAAGGCGCCCAACCGGCATTGGCGTCGCAGAAAATGACAGTGCCTTTCGGCACCGAGGCGGCGACCGCGGTGACGCGTTCGATGTCGTCATGGACATTGCCGCCGACCTTGACCTGCAGCCGGCGGAAGCCGTCCTCGACGATGCGCCCGGCAAGTGCGGCCATTTGATCGACCGTGCCATGGGTAACGACCTTGTAGAGTTCCGCCGTGTCGCTTTCCTTGCCGCCGAGCAGCGTCACCAGCGGCACGCCGACGGCGCGCGCCGCCAGATCCCAGCAGGCCATGTCGAGCGCTGATTTGATGTAGGGATGGCCCTTGAACACGGTGTCCATCAGCCGGCCGATGCTGGCCAGCCCGCACAGGTCCTGGCCGATAAGATGCGGTGCGATCTCCGGCACGCCGGCCCTTGTGCCGGCGGGGAAGGCGGCCGAGTAGAAATTGCCGAGCGGCGCCATCTCACCCCATCCGGTGATGCCGCTGTCGGAGGTGATGGAGACGATCACGGCGTCGAAGCAGTCGGCCACGCGTCCCTTGGACATGCGATAGGGGCCGTCCACGAAGGGCTGCACGACGTGATAGGCTTTGATGGTTTCGATCTGCACGTGGGGTATCCATTATCCGCGATGAGGGAAGGGGGTCAGGCGCCTTTCGACGGGCGCCTTTCGAGGCCGCGCGCATAGGCAAGAAGCTCTTCGAAATCGAGGTCGATATGCTCGCGGGCATGGCGCTGGGCGGCACGCATGTCGTCGCCCTTGAGCAGCGCCACATAGGTTTCATGGATATCTTCGGCCGGCACGGCTTCCTTTCGCGCCTGTTGGTGGAGGGCGAAGTACATCTGCAAACGGCTGGTCAGCCTTTGCCAGGTTTCCAGGAGCACCGAATTGTCGGCCCATTCATGGATCAGGCCATGCAGTTGCAGCGCGGTTTCGATCTGCCTTGTGGTGTCGCGGTCTCGGGTCGCCTGTTTCACCGCCTCATGCCGCCGGTCAAGCTCTTCGAAGAAACGCTGGTCGCGCTGCTTCCACGTCCGTTCGATGGCGAACTCGTCCAGCACCTTGTTGAGCGAATAGACGTCGTCGATGTCCTTGGCGGTGACATTGATGACGAAGGTGCCGGCATAGGGGGTGCTGGTCAGGATGCCTTCCTGCACCAGCTCGCGCATCGCCTCGCGCAGCGGCGCACGGCTGACCCGCATCTGTTCGGAAATCCTGAGTTCGTTGAGCCTCTGGCCGGGCTCAAGCTGACCAGTCAGGATCGCGCGCCGCAGCAGTGCCACGATTTCGGCGCGGCGCGTCGTGTCGGCAATCGGGCTGAACTCCGTCTTCACCATCCGGTCCACTCCAGCGAGCACAGAAGGCAAGACAATCAGATTGTCGACAATCTAACAAGAGCTCGGGGTCGGATTTCCAGTTTCCGACGGCGCCGACGTCGCCGCCTTGGTCGGTCTGCTCGTGAAAACGGCGCCCGCGACCCTGGGAAAAAGTCGAGGGCGCCGCGCGGAAACCGGGCCTGCGGGGGAGTCAGGTAGCCGGTTTCTGTGGGAGGGGCGAAATCGGCATTCCGGGGCCGATCTTCTGCAGGTTGCCTGTGATCACCTGGTCGCCTTCGGCGACGCCGCTGAGGATGGCGACCATATCGCCGCTGGTCGGCCCGAGCGAAACCAGCCGCTGGTCGACCGTATTGCCCTTGCCGACGACGTAGAGATATTTGCCGAGTTGGCTTGATCCCAGCGCGACCTGCGGCACCATCAGCGCATCGGGCTGTTGTTTGACGTGCAGCCGCACGCGAACGTACTGGCCAGGCAAGAGCGTGAACTTGGCGTTGCCGATGGTGGCGCGTGCGGTGATCGTGCCGGTCGAGTGATCGATCGTGTTGTCGATAAAGGTGAGCTCGCCCTTCTGGTGGGCTTCGGTCTCACCCGGAAGCAGGACCTCGACCTCGATCGGGCCGGCAGCGCGCGCTTCCTCGATTTGCGCCAGATCCGTCTCGCTCGGATTGAAGGTGACGTAGATCGGATCGAGCTGCACCAGCGTGTTGAGCACGGTGCCGGCAACGCTGACCAGCGTTCCCACGGAAGCCTGGTTGCGGCCCAGGCGTCCGGGGAACGGCGCGTGGATTTCAGCATAGCTCAGATTGAGCTCGGCCGTGCGCACGGCAGCCTGGTTGAGCGCCAGCGACGCCTGCGCCCCGCGCAAGGTGCTGGTGCGCTGGTCGAAGCTGTCCTTGTCCAGGTAACCGCTCTTGGCGAGCTCGGTACCGCGGCCGAGATTGGAACGCGCATAATCGAGCGTCGCCGTATCGCGCTGCACCTGTGCCTTCGCCTGGTCGAGCGCGGCCTGGAAATCGTCAGGCGAGATCTTGTAGAGCAAGTCGCCCTGCCGCACGTCGGCGCCGTCTTGCGCCGTCTGTTCCTGCAGGTAGCCGGGGACGCGCGCCTGCAGCGTGATGCTGCGGATCGACTCGGTCCGGGCGGCATAGTCGAGGTAGATCGGGATCGTCTTCTTGACCACGCTCGCCACCGGCACCGGCATGACGAACGCTGCTGGAGCCGGCGCGGCCCCGGCCGTGCCGGCATTCAGACTGATATTGCCCATGTCCAGCAGGTGGACGCTGGCAACCGAGATCGCACCCAGCGCGACAGCCGTTCCCAACGCGATTTTCCATTTACGCATAATCATTCTCCAATCTTATTCGGCCGCTTCCGCCAGGGGAGGGAAGGCGGGTTTGGCCGTTGGTTCAGTGTGTTGAGAGGCGGGCTCGTCGCCGCCGCGCCGTTCGCGCAGCTGTTCGATGACCGCGTAGAAGACCGGCACGAACACCAGCGACAGGATGGTCGCCGCGACCATGCCGCCGAACACGGTGGTGCCGATCGACTGACGGCTTGCGGCACCCGCGCCGGTGGCGATCATCAGTGGCACCACGCCGAGGATGAAGGCAAACGCGGTCATCAGGATCGGCCGCAATCTCAGCCGAGCGGCCTCCATCGATGCCTCGATGATGCTGAGGCCTTCCTCGCGACGCCGTCTTGCGAACTCGACGATCAGGATGGCGTTCTTGGCCGCCAGGCCGATCAGCATGACGAAGCCGATCTGCGAATAGACGTCGATCTGCATGCCGCGCACCCAAAGTGCGGCGAACGCGCCGAACAGGGCGAGCGGCACCGCCAGCAGCACCATGAACGGCATCGCCCAACTCTCGTACTGCGCCGCCAGGATCAGGAAGACGAAGACGATGGCGAGGGCAAACACAACCGACGCGATCGATCCCGCCTTGAGCTCCTGGAAGGTGATGCCGGTCCATTCGAAACCGAAATCCCTGGGCAGCGCGGTGGCCGCGGCCCGCTCCATGGCGGCGACCGCCTGGCCCGACGAATAGCCGGGCGCGGCGCCGCCATTGATGGTGGCCGAGGCGTTGTTGTTGTAATGCGGCACGGTTTCCGGGCCGACGAACGGCACCAGTTTGCCCAGCGTGCTGAGCGGCACCATGCCGCCGGAAGCATTGCGCACATAGAGCCGTGAAATATCTGCGGCACCCGCACGTGAATCCTTGTCGGCCTGGATGGTCACCCGGAAGGTGCGACCGAACAGGTTGAAGTCGTTCACGTAGAGCGAGCCGAGATAGATCTGCAGCGTGTTGAAGACGTCCGGCAGGTTGAGGCCGAGCAGCTTCGCCTTGGCGCGGTCGAGATCGTAGTTGAACTGCGGCGTCGAGGTCGAGAACGGCGAGAACAGCTGCTGCGGATTGATTTCCGGCTGCTTGCGCGCCTCGGCGATCACCGCTTGCGTGGCGTCGTTGAGGGCCGTGCTGCCGCGGCCGGTGAGGTCCTCGACGACGAATTCGAAGCCGCCCGTGGTGCCGATGCCAGGGATGGAGGGCGGATCGAAGGAGAGCGCGAAAGCCTCCGGGATCTGCATCAGCTTGCCGCGCACGTCGGCGACGAGTTTGGAGGCGCTCTGGTCGGGGCCACGCTCTTCCCATGGCTTGAGGATGGCGAACTCGACCGCCGAGTTCGACTGCGCCGCGCTGGTCAGGAAGTTCAGGCCGCTGATCGAGCCGACGATGTCCACGCCGGGTGTCGCCTGCAGGATGTCGCGCGCCTTTTGTGCCACCGCATCGGTGCGCTCCAGCGAAGCCCCGTCGGGCAGTTGGATGACGACGAAGAAATAGCCCTGGTCCTCGACCGGAAGGAAGGTCGAGGGCAGCTTCTGCCAGACGAAATAGGTGGCGACCAGACCGGCCGCGAACAAGCCGAGCATGATCCAGCGCAGGCGGATCAGGAAGCGCACGCCATGGGCGTAGGCATGCGACAGTTTGTCGAAACCCGTATTGAACCAGCGGAACAGAACAAACTGCGTCTCGCCGCGATGCCGAAGGAAGGCAGCGCTGAGCGCGGGACTGAGCGTCAGCGAGTTGAAGGCGGAGATGCCGACGGAGATCGCCACCGTCAGCGCGAACTGGTTGTAGAGTTTTCCGGAGACGCCGGGAATGAAGGCAACCGGCACGAACACGGCCATCAGCACGGCGGTTGTCGCGATGATCGGACCCGTGACCTCGGCCATGGCGGCTTTTGTCGCCGCCAGTGGTTTCAGTCCGGCCTCGAGCTGTCGCTCGACATTCTCGACCACGACGATGGCGTCGTCGACGACGAGGCCGATCGCCAGCACCATGCCGAGCAGCGAGAGCATGTTGAGCGAGAAACCCATCATCTCCATGATGACGAGTGTCGCCACCAGCGACACCGGAATGGCAATGGTCGGAATGATCGTCGTGCGCCAGCTCTGCAGGAAGATGAACACCACCGCCACGACGAGCACCAGGGCTTCGCCAAGCGTGATCAGCACGTCATGCATCGAGGCCGAGACGAAGCGCGTCGTATCGTAGTGCATCGCATAGTCGACGCCCTTGGGGAAACGGGCCGACAGTTCCTGCATCTTGTCCTTGACGCGCTGCTGCAGATCGAGCGCGTTGGAGCCGGGCATCTGATAGACGGCGAGCACCACGGTCGGGTCCTTACCGAAGAAGGCCGAGGACGAATATTGCAGGGCGCCAAGCTCGATACGGGCGACGTCGCGCAGCCGCACCAGCGAACCCGTGTCCGTGTTGGCACGCACGACGATGTCGCCGAATTCCTTGGGGTCGCTCAACCGGCCGACGGCGTTGACCTGCATCTCGAAGGCTGTGCCGGCGGGCGCCGGCGACTGGCCGATCTTGCCGGCCGCCACCTGGACGTTTTGTTCGGCGATGGCGTTCTGGACGTCGACGGCGGTGATGCCGAGATTGGCGAGCTTGTCCGGGTCGAGCCAGACGCGCATCGAATAGCGCCGTTCGCCGAAGATCTGCACGTCGCCGACACCCGGCAGCCGCTTCAACGGATCCACCACCTGCAGATAGGCAAGGTTGGAGAGCGCCACCGGGTCGACGGAATGGTCGGGCGAGGTCAGGTTGACGATCAGGACGAAGTTCGGGTTCTGCTTCTTGATCGTCACGCCGCCCTGGTTGACGATCGCCGGCAGCGACGAGGCCGCCTGGGAGACGCGGTTCTGCACGTCGACGGCGGCAGTGCTCAGGGAATAGCCGACATCGAAAGTGATGGTGATGGTCGACGAGCCGTCATTGGAGCTCGTCGACGACATGTAGGTCATGCCTTGCACGCCGTTGATCTGCTGTTCCAGCGGCGTCGTTACCGTGTCTGCCACCACTTGCGCGCTGGCGCCCGGATAGTGGGCGCTGACCACGACCTGAGGCGGTGTGATGTCGGGAAACTGCGAAACGGGCAGCAGGAAATAACAAATCGTCCCGGCGAGCACCATGATAATGGCGATGGCCGAGGCGAAGATCGGACGATGGATGAAGAAGTTTACCACGACACATACGCCTCTCCGGCCGCTCTTGCCCGCCCGAAGGCGCTGGCGACCCTGGACAATTGGCCGTGCCCGTTACGGGACCCTTCCCGCGAACGCAGCAACGGCACCTCGCGACGCTGCCCATCGGCGAGCGAGCGCAACATGTTCTCGAATGCGCGGGGGTCTACCCCATCTGCTTTCATGACCAGCCGGATCATCGGATCCCGGACGGCCTCATCCATGGTAAGATCGCGGCGCTGTGGCATTGGCCGGCTCCTTGTCTGTCGATTCGCAGCCTATGCTCGCGAACCGTTTTTCATCTCTTCACCGGCCGAAGCCGCATGATTGGCAGTCTTTTCGTCCATCTCGATCTGGCCCGATCCCAATCTGGCAGGACCAGTTCACGGTCTTGTTATTGACGACGGACTACATAGGTGTTACCAGTAAGTAACATTCTGGAAGTTACAGACCGGTAACACCCTAGTCAAGAGGTGGCCGAGGATTTTTTGGAAACGAAAAAGGAGATCATGATGACAGACGGCGTCGTGGAGCGCTCTCGTCCCCGGGATCGGATCCTGGAGACGGCGCGTGACATGTTCCACAAGCACGGCATCAAGGGCGTCGGCGTCGACGCCATCACCGAGGCTGCCGGCACGAACAAGATGACGCTCTATCGTCACTTCGAGTCCAAGGACGAACTGATCGTCGAATGCCTGCGCGCCAACGCGTTGAAAGCCGGCGCGATGTGGGAAACGTTCGAGGCCGAGCATCCGGGCGACAAACTCGCCCAGCTTCATGCCTGGGTTCGCAAGGCCGCCGCCATGCTCAACACCGACGGCCGCGGCTGCGATATGGCCAACGCCGCCGCCGAACTGACCGAGCCCGATCACCCGGCAAGGCGCGTGATCAAGGAACTCAAGGAAGCCCAGCGCGAACGCCTGGTCGGGCTCTGCCGGGATGCCGGCATCGGTCAGGCCGAACTTCTCGCCGATACGCTGTCGCTGCTGTTTGAAGGCGCGCGCGTCAGCGTGCAGACCGTCGGTGCCGAGGGCCCGAGCACGCAGTTCGTGCGTATGGCCGAAGGGCTGATCGTTTCCTTCAGGGGCACCGCGGCAGGCTGACGTCTGCCGGACTGCCAACGATCTGTGCGATTCCGTGACCGGACGGACCGGACCGCACGCTTTTGGCGCGGCGGCGTCGTAATAGCTGCGGATCAGAACGAAAAAAGCCCGCTGCCGGGAGGAGGTGGCAGCGGGCTCGATTTCGAATGTGGTGCGGGAGGAGGTGCACCCCATTCAGCGTCGGCATCGCATCTGGGAGGAGTAGATGGCCGACAACCAGAAACTACGAGTTGCCCAATGATTCGGCAACAATGAATTGTGCATAGCTGCTGTGCAGATTTGCCGGGTCCCTCGATGAAGTTCAGGAGTACGACCTCACTGCACCGGCACGTTTTCCCTGAAAATCAGTCGCGGCTCGATGAATTTGCGCGTGAGATAGGGCGCCGATGATGCGATCGAGCCGAGCAGTTGGATCACCGACTGCTCCGCGATCAGCCTGGCGTTCTGATCGATGACGACGTCGGCGAGGTCGTCGACGAGATAGCCGCGTGTCTCCCTTGTCAGGTCGTGGCAGATGAACACCGGCTTGCGGTTGGGCCTGGCTTCGCGGATCGCCTTGGCAATGCCGGAGCGCCCGGCGCCGACGCAATAGATGCCGAGCAGTTCCGGCTCGTTGCGCAACGCCTTCATGGTTTCCGCATAGCTGGCATCGGGCTCGTCATTGATCTCGACGGCGCTGCTGACGGTAAGATTGGGAAACTCCTCGCCAAGCACAGAGCGGAAGCCCATCGCGCGCTCTTCATGGCCGCGATAGGAGCGCGAGCCGACGACCATCGCCAGCTGCCCCTCGCGGCCGCCCAGCAAGCGTCCCATCAAAAGGGCCGCCGTCCGTCCCGCCACGCGGTTGTCGATGCCGACATAGGCCGAGCGGGGTGCGGCCGGAATATCGGACACCAGCGTCACCAGGCGGATGCCGGCCTCGACCATGTCGCGCAGGATGTTGCGTGTCCTGGGATGATCGACCGCGATGACACCGACGCCGTTGGCCCGCAGCGACAGTTTTTCGACCGCTGTCTGCAGGGCATTGGGCGAGATGCCGGCAAGATTGTGGATCCGGCAGGACGCCACAAGCGGCAGGCGCGAGGCGTAGTCCTCGATATGCTTTGCCAAGTCCTGCATGAAGGCATTACTGCCGATCGGCAGGAAGAATTCGAGGTTTGCGGGTTTCGAGGGAAGCGTCACCTGGTCGGCGACCGGCAAATAGCCGAGCTGCTTGGCGGCCTCCATGACGCGCTGCCGGTTGGCGGCACTCGCTCCGGGCCGATTGTTGAGCACCCTGTCGACCGTTGCGGTTGACAGCCCGCAGTTCCTGGCGATGTCGGAGACGGTGGCCTTCATGCCGCGACCCTGTGCGTCGATGCCTCCTCAGTGCCCCGGCTTGCCGTCGGCGAGGGCGTCGCGGATGTCCTTGTCCGACATGCCGGTGATGATGCGCTCGACCTCCGTCACGGTTGTGGTCTTCGGATCGATGTCGTCGGCGACCACCTTGCCCCTGCGCATGACGACGATGCGGTCGACCACCTGGAAGACATGGTGGATGTTGTGCGCGATGAAGATGCAGGAGTGGCCGGAATCGCGCGCGTTGCGCACGAAGCTCAGCACGCCTTGCGTCTCGGCGACGCCGAGATTGTTGGTCGGCTCGTCGAGGATGATGAGGTCGCTGTCGAAATGCATGGCGCGCGCGATCGCGACCGCCTGGCGCTCGCCGCCGGAGAGCGAGCCGATCGGCGTCGTCGGCGGGATGTTCTTGGAGATGCCGACCTGTTTGAGCAGGTCGCGAGCGACCGTGTTCATGGCCTCCTGGTCCATGCGATTGAGGAAGCGCGGCGGCTTGATCGGTTCACGACCCAGGAACAGGTTGCGCGCGATCGACAATTGCGTGACCAGGGCGGAGTCCTGGTAGATGGTCTCGATGCCCTGGGCGATGGCGTCGCTGGTGCTGCGCAAGGTGACCTTCTTGCCGCGGATGAAGATGTCGCCGCTGGTCAGCGGCACCGCGCCGGAGAGAACCTTGATCAGCGTCGATTTGCCGGCGCCATTGTCGCCCAGTAGGCCGACGATCTCACGCTCGTTGACATGGAAATTGGCGTCCACCAGCGCTTGCACGCGGCCATAGGACTTGCGGATGTTCTGCATGCGGATCAGTGGCTCGGCCATGGTTCAAGTCCCCGCCTGGTGCCGGCGTTCCAGCCATGAATGCAGCGCCATCATGCCAAGGATGATCGCGCCGATGAAGATGTTGTAGGCAAGGCCGGGCACGCCGATCAGCACGATGCCGTTGCGCATCACGCGCAGGATCAGGATGCCGAGCACGGTGCCGATGATGGTGCCGCGCCCGCCGGTCAGCGCCGTGCCGCCGATCACCACCATGGCGATCACCTCGAGCTCGTAGCCGGTGCCGCTGTTGGGGTTGGCGGCGGATGTGCGCAGCGAGGAGATGACGCCGGCAAGCGAGGCCATGAGCGACGACAGGACGAACAGGCCGACCTTGACGCCGCTGACATTGACGCCGCGGGCGCGCGCCGCGTTGGGATTGCCGCCCGCCGCCTGGATCCAGTTGCCGGTCCGGCTTTGCGTCAAGACGTAGCCGAGCGCGATCGCCGCGGCGATGAACCAGAACAGCGACATGTAGATGCGGAACGGCCCGATGAAGAAGTCGCCGACCAGCGCCTCCGCCAGCCAGCTGCCCTCGGCGCTCCAGGTGCGCTGCGGAAACCCGTCGGTGATGAAAAGCGCGCTGCCGCGCACCACCAGGAGCATGCCGAGCGTCACCAGGAAGGACGGGATCTTGAGCTGCGTGACGAACCAGCCATTGACCAGCCCGATCAAGGCGGCAACCACCAGCGCGACGACGAAGCCCATCTCCAGCGACGTGACGCCGGCATTGAACAGCGTCCACATCAGCACCGGCGAGAAGCCGAACAGCGACCCGACGGAAAGGTCGAATTCGCCTGACGTCATCAGCAGCGTCATCGCCAGCGCGATCAAGCCGAGTTCGACCGTGAAGGCCAGTGTGTTGGAGATGTTCTGCGGTGACAGGAAGTCGTGGTTGAAACCCCAGAAAACGGCGATCTCGACGATGAGCAGAACGAAGGGTCCGAATTCCGGCCGCGCGATCAGGCGTTGAGTGAGCGAATGATTTTCCACTGGTAACCCGCGACATGGTTGGAACGGGCCGCGACCACCACCGCATCGGGTGGACATGCCGCGGCCATGAAGGTATCTGGCGCCGCACGAGATGCGCGGCGCCAGCGATCGCGGATTATTTTCCGGACAGGATCTTGTCGTAGACCGCCGCGGTGTCCTTCTCGTAGAGCGCGCCGGTGATGACGTTGAAGCCCGGAGGAATGCCGCTGGCCGCCATGTTGGCGAGCGACAGTGCCACATAGCTGGTCGCCTGCGGATCCTGCCACTGGCCGGCATTGACATAGCCGTTCAGCACTTCCTGGGTGGTGTCGAGCGAGTTGCCCCAGCCGACGACCGGGATTTCGCCCGGCTTGACGCCGACCTGGTCGAACACGCGCTTGATCGAACCGGTGACGAGGTCGCCCAGGCCGATGATGGCTTTGACCTTGCCCTTATGGGCGGTGAGATAGTCGACCATGCGGTTGATCACCTCGGCCTGGTCGAGCGTCGCTTCGGTCACTTCATAGGTGATGCCGAGCGGTCCGAAGACGCTCTTGATGCCTTCTTCTTCCTGCACGCCGTAGGTGGCGCCGGGGATCTCGACCGGCATCCATACGAAGTCGCCCTTTTTCACCAGGCCCTTGTCGACCAGATACTGCGCCCAATGCTTGCCGAAGGTGACGTTGTCGCCACCGACATAGGCGTTGAAATTGGCCTTGGGATCGGGCGTGTTGAAGTTGATGATCGGAACGTTGGCCGCGCGCGCTTCCTTGACGATCTCGACCAGGCTGCCCGGATCGGGGCTGGTGGTGACGATGCCGTCGGCCTTGGCCGAGAGGGCGGCGCGCACCGCTTCCTGCTGCGAGGCGACGTCTCCATTGTGGAACGAGGTGTTGACGGTGTTGCCGGTGTCCTTGGCCCATTGCTTGGCGCCGGCGAGGAAGTAGGTCCACACCGGGTCGGCCGGCCCGCCATGTGAAATCCAGTAGAACGTCTTGGCCTGCGCGGCTGCCGGAATGACCGTCAGCGCGATCAGCAGGCCGTAGAGCACAAGTCTTAATCTCGTCAGCATTTGATTTCCTCCCGGTTGAAGATGATCCGTCCCTTGTTCCGGCTTCAGCCGGATTGCGTCTTTTGCCAGCGCCGCTCGGATGCCTAAGAGCATTCCCTTTTTCGACGGATGGCAAGCCTCCATCTGCAGATGTAGTCGGCGCCTGACGGGGCGCCATCAACGACCCCATCAGATCGCATCAGTTGGGATGATTTTTTCCAGGCCAGCCGAATGATCGTCGCCGAGGCTCAGCCGGGCGGACTGCCCTGGCCAGTTTGGGCGGTCACTTGGGGCGAAAGCCCCCGAAGAGCCGGTTAGAGCAGGCCGGCCTTGGCGAGATCCCGCATCAAATGGCTGGCGCCGTAGCTCCAGTGCGGGCAATCGGGCGACAGCCGCACGCGGTTGACCAGTGCGCCGAATTTTTCCGACGAGATGGTGACGATGTCGCCGACCTTGTGCGTGAACCCCTTGCCCTTTTCGCCGCGATCCTTCGACGGCACGAACATCGTGCCGAGATAGAGCGCCAGCCCGTCCGGATACTGATGGTGCGGCCCCATGGCCGCCGCAACCAGTTCCTCCGGCGAACGGCTGATCTCGGCCATCGAGCTTGCGCCCTCCAGCGAAAATCCGTCTTCGCCCTCGACCTTCAGGCGCACGACGGCCTGCTTCACGTCATCAATGGAGAACGTATCGTCGAACAGCCGGATGAAAGGGCCAAGCGAGGCCGAGGCGTTGTTGTCCTTGGCCTTGCCGAGCAGCAGCGCCGAGCGCCCTTCGACGTCGCGCAGATTGACGTCGTTGCCGATGGTGGCGCCGACGATCCTGCCGCTTGACGTGGCGATCATGGCGATCTCCGGCTCCGGATTGTTCCAGGTCGACACCGGGTGGAGGCCGACGTCGGCGCCGAAGCCGACCGAGGCCATGGGCTGGCACTTGGTGAAGATCTCGGCATCGGGGCCGATGCCCACTTCCAGATATTGCGACCAGGCACCGCGCGAAATCAGCTTGGCCTTGATCTCCATCGCCTCGGGCGAACCGGGCTTGAGCTTCGACAGGTCGTGACCGATCAGGCCGGCAATGTCGGCGCGGATAGCGTCGGCCTTTTCCGCCGAGCCGCGCGCCTGTTCCTCGATCACCCGCTCGAGCAGGCTGACGACAAAAGTGACGCCGGATGCCTTGATCGCCTGCAGGTCGACCGGAGACAGCAGAAAGGGTTTTGCCGGATCGCGCGTGGCTTCGAAACTGTTGGCCGCGATATCGTCGAGGAGGCCGATCGGCCTGCCCTTGGCCGAGCGCACATGGCCGGCCGGATCAGCCAATTCGCAAACGTCGCGCACCGTGGGCGCCGCGCTCGACGTGATGTCGAAGACGGTCCCGTCACGCACCGTGACCACAATGGGATGCGAGGCGGGCGGTAGTCGAGCGCGGCCGAGAAAGACACCGTCACCAGGGATGTTAATCGTGTTCGTCATCGTTCTCTCGTTGTTGGGCGGGACAAATCAGATTGTGAAATTCCGGCGGCCTCTCTTCAAGTCAAATCGCACCGAAGGCCACACGCTTCTCCGGCATCAAAGCTCATGCCAGCGCAGTCGCGTCCGCGAGGTCATCGATTCCCTCGGCTCGAGTGTCCTCAGGCCGCCGATGTGATGAGCATCCACTGTATGCGAGACAGGTTCGAAACAGAAAAAACCGGCGTCTCGTGCCGGCGAATAGAGAATGAAGACGCCGAGTGGCGGCGATGCCTCGATCGAGACGACGATGGCATCATCGGGTTGGACGATCGAGGCGCGTCCATCCCATCCCTCAAACGCATTGTTTACCCAGGTATCGGGAAGCGGCGCACGTCTCGAGAAATCCCAATCGAGGTGGTCGGTGAGTGGCACCATCCTGGTCGGCAGGTGGCGTTCATCCTCAAGCCAGACGCTCTTGGCCGATGCCTGGAGCGACGTGTGCGCCTTGCGCGGAAACCATGGATGGAAGCCAAGCCCATAAGGCAGCCGGATTTCGGCCCGGTTCTCAATGGTCAAAGTAGCGCTCAACGCGCCGTTCTCCAGTCCATAGAGCACGCTCGCATAGTAGCGATAGGGTCCGATCGACCCATCGCCCAGAACAAACTCCGCCTCGGTCCCCGTCCGCCGCTTCAGACGCCAAGGCTTTTGAAAAGCGTCGCCATGAAGCGGGAACGGCTCGCCTTCGACATTGGGTTCTATCGCATGGAAACGCTTGTCGAACTCGAAGCCGCCGCCGGAAATCCGGTTCGACCATGGCGCCAGCAACTGGGAGCCGAATTTCAGCAATCCTTCCGACGGCTTTATCACCGGTGTGACCACGCCGTCGGAGCGAAGCGCGTCGTAGCGCAGGATTGCCGCGCCCTGGCGAGGGTTGACAACCACCCTGGCGCGTTCGTCGGCAAGTTCGATCGTGTCCATGTTCGTCATCGACGGGATAACACGACTACCAGCCGCCATCGACGTGGATATCCTGACAACTGATCATGTCCGCGGCAGGCGAAACAAGAAACAGCACAAGATCGGCGACGTGATTCGGCTCGATGCGGCGCTTCAGGCTCTGGTTGCCATGATCCAATCACTGTATTCCTTGAGCCGCTCGCCGAACACGCGCCCCTCTGCTTCGGAAACGACTGCGCCCGGCGACACTGCATTTACGGTGATACCATGCGGCCCCAGTTCCCGTGCCAGCAATTTCGTGAGGCCCAGCATCGCGCCCTTCGATGCGACATAAGGTACATAGCCATCCCACCGGCCATTGAGTGTGATCGAGCAGAAGTTCACGATTTTACCATACGCCTTCGCCTTCATGCCGCTTCCACCTTCACCCGTGCGGCCCATCCCGTCCACGCCTTCCGACGGGGGTGGCCGCGACCATCAAGTGGTATCGACGCTGGACGGGTTCGAAGGCTGGGTTGATGGGGCGCCGATCAGGCGAGGTCGTGATTCAGCTTGACAGTTTCATGAATATGAAAAAAACTAAGATGATTTCATAATCTTACAGGCAGGTCGATGTCGACCCTTGCAGCAAATCAGCCGTTGCCGGAATTCCGCTCTTCGCCGGTGTTCCGCTTCACCATGTTGCTGCCCGGCGCATTGGTCACCTTCCTGCTGATCCTGTTCGCCCTTGGCCTCGTGCTTTTCCTTGCCTTACGCGGCAATGACGGCTCATTGCTCGGCGCCGGTTTCAGCCTGTCGAATTTCATCACCGTGGCCTCGGACCCTCTCTACTGGACGGTGACGTTGCGCTCGCTGGTCATCGCCGGCCTGGTGACGATGGCAACGGTCGTCACCGCCTATCCCGTCGCCTACTATCTGGCCTTCCATGCCGGCCGCAGGCGCGGCCTGCTGCTGTTCCTGGTGACGCTGCCGTTCTGGACCAGCTATCTCCTGCGTGTCTTCGCCTGGAAGATCGTGCTGGCCTACAATGGCGTGCTGAATTCGGCGCTGATTGAAAGTGGCATCTGGTCCGAGCCGACACTGGCATTCCTCAACACGCCGGCCGCTGTCGTCGTCACGCTCGCCCACGCCTACGCGCCTTTCGCCATACTGCCGATCTATGTGGCGCTGGATACCATTCCGAAATCGCTGCTCGAAGCCGCTTCCGACCTTGGCGCCAGGCCATTCACATCATTCCGCCGCGTCGTCCTGCCCAATTCGATGCCGGGCGTCCTGGCAGCGGCCCTCGTCGTCTTCGTGCCGACCGTCGGCGACTATGTCACCCCGGCCATGGTGGGCGGCCCAGCCAGTACCATGATCGGCTCGCTGATCCAGTCGCAGTTCGGCAAGGCCAATGACTGGCCGTTCGGCGCCGCACTTTCGGTCTGCGTCATGCTGGTCATTCTGCTCGTGGTGTTGGTCGCGCGCGGCGCCGACCGCCGGTTTGGCAGCCGCACATGAAAGCAGGGCACGCCAACATGAAACGGGATGGCCGGTGGCTCGGCCTGTATGTGGTTGCCTATCTGGTCTTTCTCTATCTGCCGGTCCTGCTGATCCCGCTGTTTTCCTTCAACGATTCCATCCAGGCCGCGTTTCCCCTGCAAGGCTTCACACTGCAATGGTATGCCACGCTCCACGGCAATCCGGCCCTGTCGGGTGCGCTCGTCAACAGTCTCGTCATCGGCGCCATCGCCGCCTCGGGCGCCACGCTGTGCGGCATCACCGTGTCCTATATGGACCTCTATGGCCGCTCACCGCTGGCCGCCACGATCAGCGCCATCGCGCGGCTGCCGATCCTCATTCCCGGCGTCATCGTCGGCATATCACTGCTGATCCTGGTCAATCTCGTCGGCCTCGGACCGTCGCGTGTCGCCATCGTGCTCGGCCATATCCTGGTCGCCTTGCCGACCACCGTGGTCGTCATGCGTAGCCGTTTCGCCGCCATTCCCGGGACGGTTCGCGAGGCGGCGCTCGACCTCGGCGCCTCCGACTGGACGACGTTCCGGCGCGTCATGCTGCCGCTCAGCCTGCCTGCCGTGCTGTCGGCCTTCATGCTCGCCTTCCTGATCTCCTTCGACGAGTTCATCGTCGTCTTCTTCCTCGCCGGCACGGAGCCGACCCTGCCGCTCTATATCTGGAGCCAGCTGCGCTTTCCCCGCTCGCTGCCAACCGTCATGGCGCTGGGAACAGTGATCCTGGCCGTGTCCTTCATCATCGCCGGAACCGCCGAAATCCTGCGCCATCGCGGGCTCGGCGCGGTTCGCCGCAATCCAGCCTGAACCACAACAACGAGAGAGGAGAACAAAATGATAGTCCACCTGAAATCGATATCGGGACACAAGGCCCGGGCCGGCCTCGCAGCACTTGCGCTAGCACTGTCTTCGACCGTGGCGCTCGCCGCCGAGAAGCTGCAGTACTTCACCTGGTCGGGCTACGAGCTGCCCGATTTCAACAAGAGCTTCCTTGCCGCGCACCCCGATGGCGTCGAGGCTTCGATCTTCGGCGACGACGACGATGCCTTCACCAAGGTCAAGGCCGGCTTCCGGCCCGATATCGCGCACCCCTGCTACGACAAGGTGGCGCGCTGGAACAAGGAAGGCCTGCTGCAGCCGATCGACACCAAGCGCATCAAGAACTGGGACTCGATCTTCCCGGTGTTCAAGAACCTGCCCGACCTGCAGGCCGGCGACGGCAAGGTCTGGATGGTGCCATGGGACTGGGGCAACACCTCGATCCTCTACCGCACCGATCTGGTGAAGAACCCCGAGGCGAGCTGGAACCTTCTGTGGGACAAGCAATATGCCGGCCGTATGGCGACCATCGATGCGGTGCACGACACGCCGATCGTCGCCGCACTTCTGGCCGGCGTAAACCCCTTCGATATGACGGCGGAGCAGATGGACAAGGTCGCGGCAAAATTGCGCGAACAGCGCCCGCTGCTGTCGAGCTACACGACCGACATGACCTCGGTCGAGCAGGCGCTTGCCAGCGGCCAGTTGGTCGCTGCCATGACCTGGAATGCCTCGGCCACCTCGCTCAGGAAGCAGGGTGTGCCGGTCGAGTTCATGAAGCCGAAGGAGGGCATGCTGACCTGGGCCTGCGGCTTCGTCATGCTGAAGGACGCCAAGAACGTCGATCTCGCCTATGACTTCATCAACAGCCGGCTGGACGCCGATTCCGGCAAATTCCTGATCGAGTCCTACGGCTATGGCAGCTCGCTCTCGACCGCCTTCGCCGGCGTGCCGAAGGACGAATTGGAAAAGTTGCAACTGCCGTCCGACCCGGAAGTGATGTTGAAGAGCACGATCTTCACTGGGCCGATGAAACAGAACGACGATGTCGCCAAGATGTTCGAAAAAGTGAAGGCTGGCGGTTAAGCGCGGTTCTTCTTTCTCCCATTGTTGTGGGAGAAGGTGTCGCCGAAGGCGACGGATGAGGGTGTTCCAGCTTGGCACCGGCGGTATTCCGTCACGCACCCCTCAACCGTCTCGGCGCTGCGCGCCGGTCCACCTTCTCCCAGAAGAAGGGGAGAAGGGAAAACAACGAGGATCGACAATGGACATACTGGACGAAGCCGCTTCAAAGCCGAAGGACGATGCCGACGTTCGCGTCGGCCGCCGCGTGCGGGCGTTGCGACTCGAGCGCCGCTTGTCACTGGCAGAACTGGCGGCAAAAACCGGCATATCGATCGGTGCGCTCAGCCAGATCGAACGCGGCATGTCCTCGCTGCGCGTCAAGGTGATCTGGCCGCTTGCCGCCGCCCTCGACATCGAGCCGTCGGCGCTGATCGCCGACGGCGGCGATGCCGTCAATGATCTCTATTGCGTGCGGGCCGACAAGCGGCGTTCGATCCCCGTGAAGTCGGAAGGCATCGCCAAGGCGCTGCTGTCTCCGCCCGGCGCCACGCTGACCGGCATGCTGGTGACGGTGGAAGCCGGCGGCGGCACGGCGGAAGCCTATGCGCATGCCGGCCATGAATTCGGCTGTGTACTCGCGGGCGAGGTCGAACTGGTGGTGGATTCGACGAAATATTTGCTGAAGGCCGGCGACAGTTTTGCTTTCAAGAGCACGCTTCTGCATGCCTTCCGCAACCCCGGTGGCGAGCAATGCCGGATCCTTTGGGTCAACACGACCAAGCCCTCCGAGGTTCGCGATGGCGCCTGATCCAATTGTGCGGCTGCAGGCGGTGTCGAAGGTGTTTCCGGGTGGCATAGTCGGGCTCGATGCCGTCGATCTCGACATCGTCGGCGGCGAATTCCTGACCCTTCTGGGTCCGTCCGGCTGCGGCAAGACCACCAGCTTGCGCGTCATTGCCGGCTTCGAAAGCCCTTCGAGAGGCAGAGTGTTGCTCGATGGCCGCGACATCACCGCGCTGCGGCCGTTCGACCGGCCGGTCAACACCGTGTTCCAGGACTATGCGCTGTTTCCTCATATGAATGTCGCCGAAAATGTCGGCTTCGGCCTGTCGCTGCGCAAGCTGGCCGGCGGCGAACAGGCAAGACGCGTCGCCGAGGCTCTTGACATGGTCGGCCTTGCCGACAAGCTGCGCGCCCGCGTCTCCGAATTGTCGGGCGGCCAGCGCCAGCGTGTCGCGCTTGCGCGTGCCATCGTCTGCGAGCCCCGCGTGCTCCTGCTCGACGAGCCGCTGTCGGCGCTGGATGCGCATCTGCGCGAACAGATGCAGGTCGAATTGAAGCGGCTGCAGTCGCGGCTCGGCACCACATTCGTCATGGTCACGCATGATCAGACCGAAGCGCTGTCGATCTCCGACCGCATCGTCGTCATGAACAAGGGCCGCATCGAGCAGACCGCACCACCGGCGACGCTTTACGACCGCCCCGCCACCAAGTTTGTGGCAAGTTTCATCGGCACCATGAACCTGCTGCAGTCGCGCTTTGTCGGCAGCTATGGCGATCGCCTGCGTTTCACCGCCGGCGCCTTGCCGCTGGAAGCTGTCCCCGACACCGGCGATCAGCCTCGCGAGGGCGAGATGCGCACCATAGGTGTGCGCCCGGAGGATTTGCTGGCGGCCGCCGAGGCCACGCCCGGTACGGCGCCGGCACGGGTCAACAGCATCGTCTTCCATGGCCGTACGTTGCGCCTGCACGCCGAACTGGGGCAAGGCATGCCCGTTGTCATCGACGCGCCGCGCCAGGCCGAGGGCTTTCAATTCAGCGCCGGCGACGTGGCGCATATCAGCCTTCGCCGTGGCGCCAACTGCCCTATGTTGCCTGGGTAGTTGTGGGTCGCCGCTATGGGGCTGGTTCCATGCTATGTGGTCAACAAAAGAACATTGGAATTAAGTAGGAATTGACTCGTCCAGGAATGAATTCCTATTTTGGCGGATGCCCGAACCCAGCAGCCGGCCGCGCCGAAATGTGCAAACCCTTTGCTTGGCCCACGAAGTCGGGCAGCTAATTCGTGTCCGATGCAGGAACTGCAACATCACTCGGTACTATCTGCCGGGCGATCTAGCGAAGCTGGTCGGTGACATCCCCTTTTGGGACGTTGAACGGCACATGCGATGCGAGCGCTGCAAACTTCGCGAGCTTGACGCGGGCATCATTCTGCCAAGCGCGGCCGAACGTTTGAAAATTCGTATCAGGCGCCTTGTCGAGATTCGCATGGTTCGCCGAGTGATTTGGCGAGACGACGATTGAAGGTGCGGCTGGCAGGGTAATCCTTGGCTTAGAAAAGAGATCCTTGGACTGGCACCTGCTGCGGGAACTTGATCTGTGTGGGTGGCTTCTCAACGATGACCAACGCGTCGTCGGGAGCCATCCGCTGCAAATGCCGGGCTTCCGTCCACGGCGCTGTCAGCCAGGTCTCCGTCTCGTCCGGTGTGGTCAGGATCACAGGCATAGCCTTCTCATGGATCGGCGCGATAAGGGCGTTCGGCTTGGTTGTCATAAAGGCGTATAGTTCAAAGTCACCGGGCCCATCCTTGACTTTTCGAACGCCCTGCCAGCGGGTCCAGAAACCAGCGAAGAAGAATAAAGATCGGCTTTCGTCACGGGCAAACCAGTAATTTCGCTGGATCCCTGTTTCTGGGTCCTTGTCGTTCGAGGTAGGGCTGGGTTCGGCAAAGCTGGTCACTGGCACGACACACCTGTGTTCGACGCCGACATACTGTTGCCAGTGCGAATATTGCGGATTGCGAACGTTCGTGGTGCCGTAGTCGGCCTTACCTTTCATGCGCTCTGGCGGCGTCGGCAAACCCCAAAGCAGTTTCGCTAGCTCCCGATTCCCCTGTGGCGTGTTGCGAACAACCGGGCCGAGCTGATTGGGATAGATATCCACTGAAGGTTCGAGATTGCCGATGACGTCGCGCAGGGTGCGTGTCCATTGGCGGACCGCCTCTTGCGTCGTGGTGATGTTGTAGAGGTTGCACATTCACCCAGCATTGCGGAATTGGCTTGCGTCTGCAACCGAAGTCGATCCGCGATAGGATGGCCAGGCACCCATCCTGACAGCGCCATGTCAGCTATCGAACGGTCCGGCGGTGGTCGGCCAGCAGGCGGTTCCCTATTTGCAATGGGTCTGAACAGGAGGAACACAAATGACGACAGCGGAAATTGCCAAGGATTTCACCGAGCTCCTCAAGCAGGGCGACAATGAAGGCGCTGCCGAGAAGTACAATGCCGACGATATCGCCAGTTACGAAGCCATGGAGGGGCCGATGGCCGTCAGCCACGGCAAGGCGGCTCTCAAGGAGAAGAGCCAGTGGTGGCAAGAGAACAACGAAGTGCACGGCGGTTCGGTCGAGGGTCCCTATGTCAATGGCGACCAGTTCGCGGTGCGCTTCACGTTTGACATAACGCCCAAGGCCACGGGCCAGCGTGTCACCATGGATGAGATCGGCCTTTACACGGTCAAGAACGGCAAGATCACCGAAGAGCGATTCTACTACTAGGGCCCGAAATACCATCGGCTCTCGGGAGCCTTTCGCTGAATGGATCCGAAATGGCGGCCACGGGTATGCCCTGGCCGCCACGTAAGTTGTTCAAATCGTCTTCACATATTGCGCGAGTTGATCGGCCACCGTGCCCCAGCCGTCGAAGAAACCCATCTCTTCATGGTTGTTGCGGGTGGCCTCGTCGCGATGGATGGCGGTGGCGGTGTAGCGCGTGCCCTTGCCGTCCGGCTGGAGGGAAATGACCGCGGTGATGAAGGGCTCGCCCGAGGGCCGATAGCCAGGCAGCAGCGCATCCGTCCACACCAGCCGCTCGTTCGGCACGATTTCCAGATAGCAGCAATGGCGGTCGTTGACCTCCTTGCCGTCGGGCGACTGCATGCGCGTCCTGAACAGGCCGCCCGGCCGCAGATCGATCTCGCAGTCGGTGATGACCCAAGGCTTCGGCGTGAACCATTGCTTGACATGCTGCGGTGTCGTCCAGGCTCGCCACAGCAATTCGCGTGGCGCATCGAGCACGCGCTCCAGCGTCAGGTCCAGCCTCGGATCCGGCTTGAACGGATAGCTCATTTTTCTGTTTCCTTGAGGGTCATGACATAGGCGTCGAACTGGTCGAGGCGGCGCTCCCAAAGCGTGCGCTGTTCGGCCAGCCAGCTTTCGGCGAGCTTCAACGGCTCAGGCGCAAGTTCGTAGGTCCTGACCCGCCCAGTCTTTTGCGAACGAACCAGCCCGCAGCCTTCGAGAATCTTGAGATGGTCGATGAAGGAGGGCAGGGCCATGTCGAAGGGCTGGGCGAGTTCGCTGACCGACGCGGGGCTCCGGTTCAGACGCTCCACAACGCGCCGCCGCGTCTGGTCGGCAAGCGCGCGAAAGATACCGTCGATCGGCGGGGGGCTCGGGTTTGCGCTCTGAAGGCTGGTCATCATTGGTCCTGGGTCGTCGCCAAAACGGTCAACAATACTTAGGGAAATTCCTTAGTATTGGCAAGCACCAAATTTCGGACATGCCGGCCAAGCTGCTGGCAAAGCGGGAAGGGCGGTTTTAGGCTGTGGGCGGATTCGACTGTCAGCCAGGGGACCACGCTTTGACGATCACCATGTACGGCATCACCACCTGCGACACGATCAGGAAGGCGCGCGTCTGGCTGGAAAGCCATGGCGTTGCCTATCGGTTCCACGACTATCGCGCCGAAGGGATCGAGGCAGCCAGGCTGAATGGCTGGGTCGGCAAGGTCGGCTGGGAAAAGCTGCTCAACAAGGGCAGCACGACGTTTCGCGAACTGCCGGAGGCGGACAGGCAAGGCCTCGACGAGAAGAAGGCGAAAGCGCTGATGATGGCCAGGCCGACGATGATCAAGCGGCCAGTGCTGGAAGTCGGCGACAATATCCTCGTCGGGTTCAAGCCGGATGTTTATGAAGGGGCGGTGGGCGGGAAGTAGACCCGACTCTCACCCCCGCCGCGATCCTTCGCGCCCCCTCTGTCCCGCCGGCGTCTCGATGTTATGCGTGGGCTCGCAAATACCCCGCCAGCGCCACGGCGTTGTTATGCGCTTCGTCGTGGGCGCCATAGAGCAGCGTCACCTTGCCGTCGCCGAGCAGGGCGCGCAGTTGCGCCACCGCCTTTTCATTCCCATCCAATTCGCCACGATACCGCTTCTGGAATTCCGCCCAGCGCGCCGGCTCATGCCCGAACCATTTGCGCAGTTCGTCGCTCGGCGCGATCTCCTTCAGCCACAGCGCCAGCGCCGCATCCTTCTTGGCGACGCCGCGCGGCCATATCCGATCCACCAGCACCCGCTGGCCATCGTCCTTCCCGGGTGCTTCGTAGACGCGCTTGACCGCGATGTCGAAGGCCATCACACCTCCGCTGGTCTACAGCCCCTGGGCCCACTCGCCCTTGCGCATCACCGGCACGCGGGCGCCATCCCTGGCGACGCCGTCAATGTCGATCTTGTTCGACCCGATCATCCAGTCGATGTGGATGAAGCTCTTGTTGCCGCCGCGTGCCGCGATTTCGTCCTGGCTGAGCGAGGCGCCGTCGACGAAGCACTTCGAATAGCATTGGCCGAGCGCGATATGGCAGGCGGCGTTTTCATCGAACAGCGTGTTGAAGAACAACAGGCCGCTGGCCGAGATCGGCGAGGAATGCGGCACCAGCGCCACCTCGCCGAGGCGGCGCGCGCCTTCGTCGGTGTCGAGCACTTTCTTCAGCACGTCCTCGCCTTTCGAAGCCTTGGCCTCGACGATCCGCCCGCCTTCGAAGCGCACCGAGATGTCGTCGATCAGCGTGCCTTGGTAGGACAGCGGCTTGGTCGAAGACACGTGGCCCTCGACCCGCCTCGCATGCGGCGTGGTGAAGACCTCTTCCGTCGGGATGTTGGGGTTGCAGGTGATGCCGTTCTTGGCGGTCGAGGCGCCGCCCATCCACTCATGGCCATCCGCCAGCCCGACCGTCAGGTCGGTGCCCGGTCCGGCAAAATGCAGCGAATGGAACTTATGCTCGTTCAGCCATTTGGTGCGCTCGGCTAACGCTGCGTTATGGGCCTTCCAGTTGCCGATCGGATCCTCGACGTCGACGCGCGAAGCGGAGAAGATGGCGTCCGCCAGCTTCGCCACCGCGACATCGTCGGGCTCGCCCGGAAATACCTGTTTTGCCCAGGCCAGATCCGGATAGGCGACGATGTTCCAGTTGATGTCGAAGCCGGTGATCTTCTCCAGCGCCGGCTGGTAGGCCATCGAATTGGCCTTGTTGGCGCGCGCCACCTTCGCCGGATCCTGCGTCGACAGCAGCGACGGATCCTCGCCGCGCACGGCAAGCCTGGCCGCATTGTTGGAGAAGGCCTTCGCCATGCCTTCATAGAGCCAGCCGGCGGCGCGGTCGAAGCCGGCGTCGGCGCCAAAACGGTAGCGCGCCAGCGTCATCTCGTCATCGTTGAAGATCGGCGTCACCAGCCCCGCGCCGGCCTTGTAGGCATGCTCGACGATGCGCCTGGTCAGCGGCAGCGCCGCGATCGACGATGTCAGCACCAAATCCTGTCCGGGTTGCAATTGCAGCCCGACCTTGATTGCGACCTCCGCCAGCCTGTCGAGCTTCACCGGGTCGATCGTTGCGGAAACGCCGCGCGAATGTGTGGTCATGATCCTGCCTGTCGTAGTGGGATGTCTGATTGAACATAGACCGGTGCCGCGGTGCTTTCCACCGCGATCGCGCCGCTTGGCTCCGCGACCGACGATCCGAACTGCGCCATCGTCGCCGCGATCTCTTCCTTGATCCAGATTTTGAAGTCCCGGACCTTGCGGCTCTCGGCTTTGGTGGTGGAGGTCACCAGCCAGTAGCCGAGTCCGCTCTGGGCGCGGATTCCGAACGGTGCCACCAGCCGCCCATCGGCCAGCGCATCGGCCGTCAGCAATTGCCAGCCCAGCATCACGCCATGGCCGGCGATTGCCGATTCCAGGCACAGCATCGGGTCGGTGAAGCGCGCACCTTTCTGGAAGGTGACGGGTTGAACGCCGGCGGCCGCGAACCAGCTTTCCCAGTTGATCATCGCCCGCTCGTCGGTGATGGCGCAGGTCTGCGCCAGGTCGCCGATCGACTTCAGTTTTCTTGCAATGCCAGGCGCGCAGACCGGGAAGACTTCCTGCGCCAAAAGCAGCTCCGCCTTTCCGCCCGGCCATTTGCCATCGCCAAGCCGGATGGCGATGTCGACATCCGAGCGATCGAGATTGGCCAGCCGCACCGAGGCATCGATACGCAACAGCACGTTGGGATGCCGGTCGAAGTGCCGCGACAGCCGTGGCAACAGCCATTTGGAGGCGAAGGCCGGTGCTGCAGAAACGACCAATGTGCATTGGGTCGCCTCGTCGGCCAGTGCCACGGCCTGGGCAAGCTCGCGAAATCCAGCGCCAAGGCGGGCCGCGAAGACCGCGCCGAATTCGGTCAGCACGAGACCGCTCGTCGTGCGCTCGAACAGTGCCTGGCCGAGCTGTTTTTCGGTGCGGCTGATCTGCTGGCTGACGGCGCTGACAGAAACATTGAGTTCGCCGGCGGCGGTCGTGAGCGAGCCGAGACGGGCGACGGTTTCCACGGCGCGAAGGCCGTTGAGATGAACGCGGTTGAGCATGGCCATTTGAGATTTTCTAAACCGATCCGGCCGAAATCTCAATTGAAAGAGATATCGAAACGGCGGACTTTATGGATGGAGACAGGCCCTATGGAGCCGGAAATGTTGAGGATATTGTTGTCGCTGAAGGTCCTGTTCGCCGCCACTTCTTCCGACGACACGCGCTGCGACATCGATACGCTGAGGTGGCTGACCGATCCGCTTGCGCATCCGGCGCTTGACGCTATGTCGGAGCGCGAGCTCGGTGATGTGCCATTCCGGCTGACGGCGCGCCGGACCGTGCATGAGACCGTTTCACTGAGCGCCGGTTTCGGCGGGCGCTGCTGAGCGCAACTCGGGCACTGAACTGGCCCAACATAAGGCGGATTGTTTCACCCGCCCGCACATTTATTGTGCACTGCAATGACTTCGCCCCAATCGACAGCGCTGCGTTACGCCTTCGCCGGAATGATCGCCATGGCGGTGGCCATGGGCATCGGCCGCTTCGTTTACACGCCGATCCTGCCCGGCATGATGGAGGAACTGCATCTGTCGCCGGCCGATGCCGGCTGGATCGCCTCGGCCAACTATCTCGGCTACCTCGTCGGCGCGTTGGCGGCGGCGGGCAACTGGGCGCATGGACGCGAGCGTTTGCTGATGCTCGTCGCCCTCGGTGCCAGCGCCATGCTGGCCGCCCTGATGGGGTTGACCGACACCATGGCCGCCTTTCTCGCCATCCGTTTTCTGGCCGGTCTGGCGAGCGCCTTCGTCATGGTGTTCATGGCCAGCATCGTTTTCAGCCATATCGCTGCGGCCGGGCGCGGCGACCTGCAGGCCTGGCATTTCGGCGGCGTTGGCCTCGGCATCGCGATATCGGCGGCGATGATGGCCGTACTGGTCACGGGTCACGCCGGGTGGGCGCAGGGCTGGCTGTGGTCAGGTGCGATTTCGGTTTGCGGCTTCGTCGCCGTGGCGCTGCTGGCGCACCAGGGTCCGCTCACCAATGGCGAAGCCCTCCCGGAACCGGCGCTGCCGAAAGACCGGTCGCTGATGAAGGTGATCGTCGCCTATGGCCTGTTCGGTTTCGGCTATGTGGTGACGGCGACCTTCCTCGTCGCCATTGTCCGGCAAGGCGGCGGCAGCCGCGTCTTCGAGGCCGTGGTGTGGATGGTTGCCGGCCTTGCCGGTTTCCCTTCGGTCTGGCTGTGGCAGAAGATAGCGGCGCGGATCGGGCTCTATGCCGCCTATGCCTTGGGATGCTTCGTCGAAGTTGTTGGCGTTACCGCGAGCGTCGCCGCCGGCGGGCGCACGGGGCCGCTGCTTGGGGGCGTGCTGCTCGGCGGCACCTTCATTGCCATCACCGCACTTGGTCTGCAGGCGGCGCGGCGGCAGGCCCCAGGGTCGCCCCGGCGCGTCTTTGCCCTGATGACCGCCTCCTTCGGTCTTGGCCAGATCATCGGCCCGATCGCGGCCGGGCTTCTGGCGCAAGCGTCGGGCGATTTCTTCCTCGCCTCCATCGTCGCCGCGGCCGTCCTGGTCGTCTCCGGCGCCGTCACATGGTCGGCTGCGCCAAAATCGCCATGATTTGCCGTCTTGCTCCGCGCCTGAGATCGGGCAGGCATTTTCTTTCCCCCTAATGTGTGACTTTATGCCCGCCGACTGATTTGCGCATAGATCGAGGAATTCGCCACAGTGTTCGTATCCTTCTTCCCGCAGCCGAAGCTCTTCTTCTCTTCGGCCGCCATCTGGAGCCTTGCAGCAATCCTGTTCTGGTTCTTTGGTGGCGAACAGATCGGCGCTTTTTTTGGGTTGCCACCCAATGCTCCTGATGTCGCGAAGATCGTTGGCGTGTCGGTTTTCTGGTCGAAGCCATTTCTTTGGTTTTATGTATATTTTTCCTTGGCAGTTATCGTTTTCTACGGATTTTGGGCCTGGTACCGGCCACACCCGTGGCAGAACTGGTCTATTCTTGGGTCGTCTCTAATTCTTTTTGTGATTTATTATCAAGTTCAGGTGAGCGTCGCTTTCAACGATTGGTATGGCCCGTTCTATGATTTGATCCAAAAGGCGCTTGGTACCCCATTTTCTGCGACTCCATGGGATTTCTACTCGCAGCTTCTCACGATTACGTGGATAGCGCTTTTGGCAGTTACGGTGGGGGTCCTCAATAGATTCTTCGTTAGTCATTGGATCTTCCGCTGGCGCACCGCAATGAATGATTACTACATGGCCAATTGGAGCAGGCTGCGCCATATCGAAGGTGCATCGCAACGCGTCCAGGATGACACGATGCGGTTTTCCAACATGATGGAGGGTCTGGGAGTTAGTCTGGTGAGTTCGATCATGACATTGATCGCATTCCTGCCGCTTCTGATGCGGTTTTCTGCGGTTGTCACGGAACTCCCTCTTGTCGGTGAGGTGCCGCACTCACTTGTGGTGGTTGCGATACTGTGGTCGATTTTCGGCACTACTTTCCTTTGGCTGGTTGGCATCAAGTTGCCAGGGCTCGAGTTTCGGAATCAGCGTGTCGAGGCCGCTTACCGCAAGGAACTTGTTTATGGTGAGGACGATGCAAATCGTGCACAGCCGCAGACTGTCAGGGAGCTATTCGCTAGTGTTCGAAAGAATTATTTTAGGCTATATTTCCACTATGTATACTTTAACATCGCCAGGATATTTTACCTGCAGATCGACAATATATTTCCCTATATCGTCCTTGTTCCTACGATGGTGGCGGGGAAAATTAAGCTTGGAGCGCTTAATCAAATTCTTAACTCATTCGATCAGGTCCGTTCTTCGTTCCAATACCTCGTCAATTCTTGGAGCGAGATCGTCGTGCTGACGTCCATATATAAACGCTTGCGCGCTTTTGAAGCGACTTTGGATGGCGAGCCGCTTCCCAGCATAGATCGCCGCTTTATTGAACGCCACGCCCAGCAGTCCGATCCAGCTTAACAGAAGAGGAATCAGCGGTTGGCGGCTCAGCCGCCAACCGCTGCCTGCCTTTGGACGCCATCCTGCCGCGAAACATAATCGCGAAAACTGATGCATTCGACATCTGATTTGACGCAGACCTCGCCGGCAAAGCGTTCCAGCGCGTTCCAGTAGGCGCCGTCATTCATCAGCGTGAAGTGGAAGCCGAGTTCCAGCGGAATGCGCTTGCCCTGATATTGCGCATCGAAGGCGGTGCGAAACGCCTGATAGGTCCGGTCGGCGAACTCCCCGGCCTTGCTCGGCCGCTCGAAGCCGCCGGAATGCCTGATATAGAGATTGTAGTCCATGGCGATCACCGGCCGCGATGTCGGTCCCTCCGGGATTAGCGGTAGGGAAAAACGGGTGATGCCGCCGACGGTCGGCGGCAGGGCAGGGCCCTTTGAAACGCCGCTGGCGTCGAATTGATAGCCGGCCGCCGGCAGTGCCTCGTAAAGCGCTTTGCCTGTCGACAGATACGGTGCCCGGAAACCCACCACCGCATGCCGCGCGAAATCACGCCAGCCCTCGGGTTCGGGCGCAATGCCGTTGATCGCATAGGCGTTCTCGAGAACGTGCTCGAAGGAGCCGAACTCTTTCAGCCAGTCGGCCTTGGTCCAGTCCTTGCCGTCGAAATGGCCGCAGACGTGGCTGGCGATGTCGTGGCCCTCGTGGGCAGCGAGGCCGATCTGTTCCAGCCGCTCGGCCACTTCCTGCCTGGAGACGGCAAAGCCGATGTTGGATTTGCCCGCGCTCTTGCCCGGCGCGGTATATTGGCCGCGTGTCTCGGGCGACAGCAGGAAGACGCAGGACAGGAAATAAGTAAAATGCGCGCCGGTGCGCTGGGCCAGCGCCCTGCTGCGCTTCCATTGCGAGATGTCGCGCGCGCTGTCGAAGGAGATGATGACGACCTGCTTCGGCCTTGGTGCTGGTGGCGCCGACGGGTCGGCCAGGGCCGCGCCGGCGGTGGCGAACGAGGCAATCGAGAACGCAACAACGCGGGACAAACAAGGGATCGGCAAATTTACGGACTCCGGATGGTCGGCAAGCCGGCTATCGCGCAAATGTGGCGCCGGTGCGATTGGGGTTTTCGTGGGTTTGCCCCGGCAATAGCCGATTTTCCGCTCGAACCCCTTCCATGCCGACAAAATTTCGCTAAAACGCGGGCTCATGAACCGCCCCGGCCCGGGGCAGGAATGGTTTGATTGATGTCCGACGACAGTTTTATCCGCGAAGTCAATGACGAGATGCGTCGCGAACAGGCGCAGAAGCTGTGGGACCGTTTCGGCCCGGCCTTGCTTGTGATTGCCATCCTGGTGGTGCTCGGTACCGCCGCCTTCGTCGGCTATCGCTATTGGGACGAGACACGCGCCAACCGCTCCGGCGACGCCTTCTCGCAGGCGCTGAAGCTCGCCAATGACGGCAAGAACGATGACGCGCTGGCCGCGCTCGTTCAGCTGGAAAAGGATGGCTACGGCGCCTATCCGCTGCTCGCCCGCATGCGCGCCGCGACCGTCAAGGCCAACAAGGGCGACGTCGATGCGGCCGTCAAGGATTTCGACGATGTCGCCGCCGACACCGCCATTCCCCAGGGTCTGCGCGACATGGCGCGGCTGAGGGCGGCGCTCCTGCTCGTCGATCACGGCTCCTTCGCCGACGTGTCGAGCCGCGTCGAGGCGCTGACATCGGACACCAACACGCTGCGCCACAGCGCGCGCGAGGCGCTCGGGCTTGCCGCCTGGAAGGAAGGCAAGACCCAGGACGCCCTGAAACTGTTCGACCAGATCGCCTCCGATGACGGCGCCCCGCGCAACACGCGAGAGCGGGCGACCTTGATGTCCGAGCTGATCCGCGGGTCGGGCAGTGCATCGTGACCTTCAAAGTCGCCATCATAGGCAGACCTAACGTCGGCAAGTCGACGCTTTTCAATCGGCTGGTGGGAAGGAAGCTGGCGCTTGTCGACGACACGCCGGGTGTTACCCGTGACCGCCGTGTCCATGCCGCCAAGCTTTACGATCTGCATTTCGATGTCATCGACACAGCGGGCTTCGAGGATGCCGGCGCTTCGACCTTGCCGGGACGCATGCGCGCGCAGACCGAAATCGCCATCCGCGAGGCGGATCTGATCTTCTTCACCATCGACGCCAAGTCCGGCCTGTTGCCGGATGACAGGACCTTTGCCGAGATCGTGCGCAAATCCGGCAAGCCGGTCGTGCTGGTCGCCAACAAGGCCGAGGCGAAGGGCGCCCAAGGCGGCATGCTGGAGGCCTGGGAGCTCGGGCTTGGCGAGCCGATCCCGGTTTCGGCCGAACATGGCCAGGGTATGCCCGACCTGCGCGACGCGGTGATCGAAGCGCTTGGCCAGGCGCGCGCCTTCGGTGAAGACGAGGACGGCGAAGACGAAGAAGCCGCCGCCAACGAAGTGCTGATCGGCGAGGACATCGCCGATCCGGATGCCGAGCCGGCCTATGACGACACCAAGCCGATGCGCATCGCCGTCGTTGGCCGTCCTAACGCCGGCAAGTCGACGCTGATCAATGCACTGATCGGCGAGGAGCGGCTGCTGACCGGACCGGAAGCCGGCATCACCCGCGATTCCATCTCCGTCGACTGGGACTGGCGCGGCCGCCGCATAAAACTGTTCGACACGGCCGGCATGCGCCGCAAGGCCAGGATCCACGAGAAGCTGGAAGTGATGTCGGTGCAGGATGGCTTGCGCGCCATCCGCTTCGCCGAGATCGTCATCATCGTGCTCGACGCCACCATTCCCTTCGAGAAGCAGGATCTGCAGATTGCCGACCTGATCATCCGCGAGGGCCGGGCACCGGTGATCGCCTTCAACAAATGGGACCTCATCGACAACCCGCAGGAGCTGTTGGCCGAACTGCGCGAGAAGACCGAGCGGCTGTTGCCGCAGGCGCGCGGCATCCAGGCCGTGCCGGTCTCGGCCGAGACCGGACGCGGCCTCGACAAGCTGATGGATGCGGTGCTGAAGACGCACAAGGTCTGGAACAGCCGTGTTTCGACCGGCAAGCTCAACCGCTGGCTCGAAGCCATCCTGACGCATCATCCGCCGCCCGCCGTTGCCGGGCGCCGGCTGAAGGTCAAATACGTCACCCAGGCCAAGACGCGGCCGCCGGGCTTCGTGGTCCAGTGCTCGCGGCCGGATGCGATGCCGCAAAGCTATGTCCGCTATCTCTCCAACAGCCTGCGCGAAGCCTTCGACATGCCCGGCGTGCCGATCCGCATCGCGTTGAGGACGTCCGACAACCCCTTCGCCGGCCGGGCGAAGAAGCGCTGAGGCTCGGCTCGGCAACGCTTAAGCGACTTTCAGCAGGTTCTCTTTCGTCTCGGCGCCCTCAGGCAACGCCTCGAACGCCGATTGCAGCAGGATGTCGGCCAGCCGCGCCGCGACCGGATCGAGCTCGGCATCCTTCTGATGCAGGTGCAGCGCCATCTTCGGCAGCGGCGGCAGCCCGAGCACTCCGGGCGCGAGCGCCCTGACATTCGCGGGCAGGCCGATATCGGTGCGGATCGTCAGCCCGAGGCCTGCCGCCACCGCCGCCCATATACCGCCAAGGCTAGGGCTGGAGAACGCCATGCGCCAGGGCCGCCCGGCACGATCCAGCGTCTCGGTCGCCACGGTGCGCAGCAGGCAAGGCGCCTCGAACACAACCAGTTGCAGCGTCTCGTCAGTGTGTGGGCCTGCCTCCATCGGTTTTGCCGGGCCGATCCAGCGCGCCTGCACGTCGGCGACATGCCGGCTGTATGGCAGCTTCGTGCCGTCATGCCAGGCGAGCGCGATGTCGAGATTGCCGGAGAGGATACGCTCGGCCAACTCGTGGCTGCGCCCGATCCGTGCTTCGATCCGAACCTTGGGATGGGCACGGGCGAAGCGCCCGAGCACTTCCGGCAACACGGCCTCGCCGAAATCCTCCTGCAGGCCGAGCCGCACCCAGCCCTCCAGTTCGACGTCACGGATGGCCAATGCTGCCTCGTCATTGAGCTCGATCAGGCGCCGCGCATAGCCAAGCATCGTCTCGCCGGCTTCGGTCAGGGACAGGCCACGCCCCGCCTTGCGGAAGATCGGCGTATCGGCCTGCTCCTCCAGTTTCTTCAACTGTGCGCTGACGGCGGAGGTCGAGCGGCCAAGCCGCTCGGCTGCCCTGGCGAAACTTCCCAGTTCCATCCCGGTGATGAAAGTTCTCAGCACGTCAAGATCGAATGTGACACGTCGCATTGGATCGTCCTTGTTTTCAGGATTATCAATCAAAAACTTCCTGATTTTATGGATGAAGCTATGGCGCTACATCCATCCCGTCAAGGCCGCTCGACCGGCGTCACGGGAATGGAATCATGTCTGCCACCGTCATTCGCAACGATTGCCAGCCATCCGGGCGAGGCGCCGCCACCACCCCGGCCGGCCGGACCTTCGGGCCTAATCATCGCTGGAAGGTCCTGGGTATCGGGGTTGCCGCGAACGCCGGTTTCTCGGCCACTTTCTCGGGCATACCGGCCACGGCGGTCGTGCTTCGCCAAGGCTATCACTTGAACAATGCCGAACTCGGCCTGGTGCTCGGTCTTCTCGGGCTGGGGGTTGCGCTCAGCGAACTGCCATGGGGTCTGCTCACCGACCGGTGGGGGGATCGCCGCGTGCTTCTGATCGGGCTTGGCGCGACGGCGGCGTGGCTGCTTGCGATGGCGATCCTCGTCGTGCCGACGAGGGCGGGCATTCCCGATGTCACGCTGCTGGCGGCAAGCCTGCTCGTCACGGGACTGCTCGGCGGCAGTGTCAACGGTTCGAGCGGCCGCGCCATCATGGCCTGGTTCCGGGAGAATGAGCGCGGTTTTGCCATGAGCATCAGGCAGACGGCGGTGCCGCTTGGCGGCGGCCTCGGCGCGCTCGTCCTGCCTTCGCTTGCCCTGGCTTTCGGTTTTGCCGCGGTGTTCGGGCTCCTGGCGGCGGCATCCGCTCTCTCCGCCATGTTCGCCTGGCGTTGGCTGCACGAACCGCCGGCGGCGGGTGGCGGCCACGCCGTTCCGTCCGAGGTGGCCGGCCCGGCGCCATTGCGCAACACAGAGGTCTGGCGCATTTCGACCGCCATCGGCCTGCTCTGCTTTCCGCAAGTGGCGGTCCTCACTTTCGCGTCGGTGTTCCTGCACGACTTTGCCGGACTTGGCACGACGGCGATCAGCGCCAGCCTCGCCGCGGTGCAGGTCGGTGCCATGGTCATGCGCGTCTGGAGCGGCCGCTTCACCGATCGCCACGGCAACCGCCGTCAGTTCCTTCGCTTGTGCAGTGCGCTGAGCGCCCTGGCCTTCGTGATGCTCTGGATGCTGGTTCTGGCCGTACCCGCAATGCCGGACAGCCAATCCGTCCTGATCGCTGTCCTGCCCTTGGTGCTTGTCGTCGCCGGCATCTCGGTCTCCGCCTGGCACGGCGTTGCCTATACCGAGCTTGCCACGCTGGCCGGTGCCGGCCATGTCGGAACCGCGCTCAGCCTCGCCAACAGCTTTGTCTTCGTCGGCTTCTTCCTGGTGCCGGTAGCCATTCCGGGGCTGCTGCAGCTCTGGTCCTGGCCCGGCGTCTGGCTGTCGGCCGCGGTTTGCGCGCTGATCGCCTGGCCGATCTTCCTGCGGCCAGCGGCCCGATCCGAAGCGGACTAACGGGACGTCAGGCGGTCGCCGCTACAGGTGCTTCCCTGGAAGAGGGCGCTTGCCGCATCATCGGGAACCATTGCTTGGCCCAGGTGATGAAGGGGTTCTCCACCGTCCGGTGGATGATAATCGCAAACAGCAGGCTGGCCACGCCTGCCGCAATGGCCGCCGCCATCGGTCCGCAGTCGAAATAAAGCAGATTGCGGATGACGATCTGGTGAATCATGTAAAATGCAAAGCTGATCTCTCCACAGAAAACCAAGAGACGGGAGGATAGGATGCGCGTCACGCCGCCGGACTGGTGTGCGAAGACATAGACCATGGCGGCGAACAGCGGATACATCCCGTATTCCTGGTAGGCGAAGGACACCATGACCGATGCATGGTCGAGAAGGATTTGCGTTATCTCGGCGTGCACACTCAGGTAAGACGCCAGGCATGCGGCCACGGCGATCTGCCAGAACGCCACCCACTTGTCGGGAATACGCCGGCCGCTGAACAACTGATAGACGGCTATCCCCGACAAGAATTCCGCCATCCGCAAGGGCGGAAAGAGTTGAGCAAACGATGCGTCCGTAACGTATAAATCCGGCCACGTTGGTCCGCTGGTGGGCGCAAAGACCGGGTGCGGCAATACCGTCGTAAGGGCAAGCAGGCCAAGGACGGCGAGCGTCCAACCGCAGATTACCAGCAATATACGTCGTGGTTTCAGGATCAGGATGAACGGCAGCAGGAGATAGAAAAACAGCTCCACCGATATCGACCACGAGACGCCATTATAGGCGTAAGCCGTGCCATAGGTCGGAACCCACGAACTCTGCAATGCAGTCGTCAAATATGCGGTGAGGAAGCTTCTCGGACTGTGAAGTGTTACCAGGGCAAAGAAAAAACACAGCATATGAACCGGCCATATCCGGAAGAATCGCTGGGCGATGAAATTTCTGACGTCGCGCGAGGTCTGGAATTTCCCCTGGAAGCTGTAAGACAACACGAAACCCGAAAGGACGAAGAAGAACGATACGGCGCAACCGAGATCCAGATCCCAAAGGGATCGAGAAGCGTCGATGCCGAGTTGCTTCAGGTGATGGATGAAGATCGACAGGGCCGCGACGGCTCGCAAGGCCGTCAGATTGTGAAGCTGAGGGCGCCTGGCTGCTTTCGCCGATGCCACGCCATTGACGTTCGTAATCTCCACCACCGCCCCCGGACTTGCGGAATCGTTTGAACCGGTTCCATTTGACCGCCGGATTATGGATATCCCGTTAAAGTTGTGCTCCCTTTACGTGGTCATGCTTGTCACCGGTTGCCGCAAAACCGCCCGACTTCGAAGCCACGACCTTGAGCCTACCGGGAAAACCCGACCGATCCCGTTAACGTCCCATCAAGGTTAATGCATCATTTTGCTCTCCAGTGGGGTCAGTTGCGTTCCTGGAGAGAGTTCCGTGCATCGACGTGTGTTGAAGCGGCTGATGGCCGCCGCCGGTGAGAAACGCAGCCTTGTGTCTCCGTTCATCATCGGTCTCGGTATCTGGATCGGCTTTCCGACCGTCGCCGCCTACCAGGACATGACCGGCCTCGTTTCCGGCCTCGAATCGCCGACCGCGCGCTGGAACTCCTATGTCGAGAAATCCGTCGCCGGTTCGGTCCACGCAGCCGAGATGCCGTTCGTCGAGTCCGACATCACCGGCTCGATCTCGGGTTCCGGCGTTCGCCTTCCCGGTATCGGCTCCGTTTCGTTCCGCGGCAAGGGCGGCAAGGTCAGCGGGTCGCCCGACGAGGATCGCGTCGTGCGCGCCGACAAGAAGGGCCGCATCGTCCAGGTCTCTCCCGTAGCGCCGCCGAAGAACTTCAATGCCGGCTCGATCTTCCAGCGGACCTCCTCGCTGATGCGGCCGAGCATGGATGGCGACCTGAAAATGGCATTCGCCAAGCCTCAGATCAAAGGCAAGGAAATCCAGATCGCCGCCGCCTTCCACGCGCGTGAGGACAGGAAGCCGGATCCCGGCGTGCCGGCCATGCTTGCGGCCCTCGTCAACAACGACCATCCCGATGTGCTGGCGACCGCCTATGCGCAATCCGCGCCGGACTATGCCAAGGCCTCGCCCTTTGAAGCCCTGCTTCAGGACGAGCAGCCCAACAGCGGCCGCTTCATTCCGCCGATGGCCAAGGGCGACCACGCCTGGATCCAGAATCCGCTTCCTGCCAGCGTCTTCTCCAAGCCGGAGCAGAAATGCCTGGCCAACGGCATCTATTTCGAGGCACGCGGCGAAGCAGTGCGCGGCCAGGCCGCCGTTGCCCAGGTGATCCTCAACCGGGTCCGCAATCCCGCCTATCCCAATTCGATCTGCGGCGTCGTCTACCAGAACGACAGCTGGTTCAACCGCTGTCAGTTTTCATTCGCTTGCGACGGCAGGAAGAAGCGCATCGACAATCCTGTCGCCTACCAGACCGCGCAGGACATCGGCATGGCCGTCACCGCCGGCAAGATCTTCATTCCGGAAGTAGGATCGTCCACCCACTACTATGCGAACTATGTTCATCCCGGCTGGGCGCACACAATGCAGAAGATGACCAAGATCGGCCTGCATATCTTTTACCGGACCTATGGTGGCGGCTGGAGTTGAGCGGCCCGCCGCCCGCCGCTCTTTTCGCGCGGTCGCACGGTCGATTGGAGACCCATTGTCTGGGGGATTCGCGCGGCGCATCCCCCTGATCGCCGCGGGCACGATGTCGCACCTCGCTAGTACATTGATTTCATTGTCTAAAATACACAGCTCGGAAGTTCCGTCCGTGGCTTGACGGGCGCAAACCCTCTAACTATGTTGCCGGCGACTTTAGAAGCGGACGGACGGTGACGGTCTGCCCGGGCAGGGGGGTTGCGATGGCCGAAAAAAAGGGGCCAGACGGAACCGGAGAAACCGGCCGCGGCAAAGAGCATGACCCCGAAATCCGCGACGACGATCTTGAGCGACGTCGGCGTGAACTTGGAGCATCGCTTGCGACCAGGCTGCCGAACCGGCTCGAGGGGAAAGACGACGCGAAACTAGTGACCGGATACGGTCAGGCGATCAAACTATCCAGCGAGTTTATCGCAGGGGTGGTGGTGGGCGCCGGCATCGGCTGGATCATCGATCGTATGGCGGGGACATCGCCGTGGGGTCTGATCGTTTTCCTGCTGCTTGGTTTTGGCGCCGGCGTGCTCAATGTCATGCGTTCGGCTGGCGTTGTGGCGGAATTCGGACAAGGTGCCAAGCCGCGCCGTGACCGGGATGACAGCAAATGACCGCCCTTCAGGCGGCAATGGTAATTTAGCCGTACGCGGCATTGACGGGGTTTGAACGTGGCAGCTGACAAGGTCGATCCGATCCACCAGTTCCATATCAACAAGCTGATACCGATCGAGATCGGCGGCTATGACCTGTCTTTCACCAATTCCGCCCTGTTCATGGTCGCCACCGTGGTCGTTGCCGCGGCGTTCCTGTTCCTGACGACATCGAGCCGCAGCCTGGTTCCAGGCCGACTGCAGTCGGTCTCCGAAATGGCTTACGAATTCGTCGGCAACATGCTGCGCGACGCCGCCGGCACGCAGGGCATGAAGTTCTTCCCCTTCGTGTTCTCGCTGTTCATGTTCGTGCTGGTCGCCAATCTGCTCGGCCTGTTTCCCTATTTCTTCACTGTTACAAGCCACATCATCGTCACCTTCGGCCTCGCGGCCCTGGTGATCGGAACCGTGGTGGTCTACGGCTTCATGAAGCATGGTCTTGGCTTCCTCAAGCTGTTCGTGCCGCATGGCGTGCCGGTGTTCCTGCTGCCGCTGGTGGTGCTGATCGAGGTCATCTCCTTCGTGTCGCGCCCGGTCAGCCTCTCGGTTCGTCTGTTCGCCAACATGCTTGCCGGCCACATCACGCTCAAGGTGTTCTCTGGGTTCGTCGTCAGCCTCTCCGCGCTGGGCGCGGTCGGTGTGGCGGGTTCGATCCTGCCGTTGGCGATGGCGGTAGCGCTGACGGCGCTTGAACTGCTGGTCGCTTTCTTGCAGGCCTACGTCTTTGCCGTGTTGACCTGCATGTATCTCAACGACGCCCTGCATCCCGGGCACTGAGGCCAAGAGTTCCGGCCCAAGAGTTTCCAACATTGGTGCCGGATGAAATCGCAACGGAATTTTCAGATCCAAAGGAGTTGAACAAATGGACGCAGAAGCAGCAAAGTACATCGGCGCCGGCATCGCTTGCCTGGGCATGGGTGGCGCGGGCATTGGCCTGGGCAACATCTTCGGCAGCTACCTCTCGGGCGCGCTGCGCAACCCGTCGGCTGCCGACGGCCAGTTCGGCCGCCTGATTTTCGGCTTCGCCGTGACCGAAGCTCTGGGCATCTTCTCGCTTCTCATCGCGCTGCTGGCCCTGTTCGGCTGAGTACTGAGAAGATTGGACAGGCCGGCCGCGCTAGCGGCGGGCCTGATATCTGGGGATAGTCCATGTTCGTGACATCTGCCTTCGCGCAAGAGTCCGCGCCATCAGCCGACACCAGCCACGCTGCGACCGGAGGCGACACGCATTCCGGCACCAGCGTGCCTGCCGAAGCGCACGGCACGTTTCCGCCATTCAATCCGGAGACGTTTCCGTCGCAGCTTCTGTGGCTGGCGATCACGTTCGGGCTGTTCTACCTCTTCCTGAAGCGGGTCGTGATGCCGCGCGTCGGCGGCATCATCGACGTCCGCAACGACCGCATCAGCCAGGATCTCGACCAGGCAGCCAAGTTGAAGGGCGAGGCGGACGCCGCCGTTGCCGCTTACGAGCAGGAACTGGCGGAGGCCAAGAAGAACGCCAATTCGATCGGCCAGCAGGCCAACGATGCGGCCAAGGCGGAAGCCGAGACCGCGCGCAAGAAGATCGAGGCCGCGCTCGACGCCAAACTTGGCGAGGCCGAGGCACGCATTGCTTCCATCAAGGCCAACGCCATGAAGGAAGTCGGCAGCATCGCCGAAGACACCGCTTCGGCGATCGTCGAGGCACTGGTTGGCGGCAAGACCAGCAAGGCCGAGATCGCGGCCGCGGTCAAATCCGTGGCCCGGTGAGGAGCGCATCATGGACGCTACATCTCTCGCAACGCTCTGGGCCACGATTGCCCTGATCATCTTCCTGGGCATCGCCGTCTATATCAAGGTGCCCCGCATGATCGCCAAGGCGCTCGACGCCCGCGCCGCCAGGATCAGCAGTGAACTCGACGAGGCACGCAAGCTGCGCGAAGAAGCCCAGCAACTGCTCGGCCAGTACAAGAAGAAGCGCAAGGAAGCCGAGCAGGAAGCTGCCGACATTGTCGCGGCCGCCAAGCGCGAGGCGGATCTGCTGGCCGCCGATGCCTACAAGAAGACCGAGGATTACGTTGCCAGGCGCACCGCGCTTGCCGAGCAGAAGATCGGCCAGGCCGAACGCGAAGCGATCGGCGAAGTGCGCGCCAGCGCCGTCGACATCGCTGTCGAGGCGGCACGCGCATTGCTCGCCGCCAAGGTCGACTCCAAGGCCGGAGCCGACCTGTTCAGGTCCGCGCTGCAGGATGTGAAGGCGAAGCTGAACTAAGCTGACAGCATTGAGCAAATCAAAGCCGCCCGGGCAACCTGGCGGCTTTTTTGTGCGGTGCGTCAACGCTGCCAATCTCCCCTCGTGGGGGAGATCGGCAATCACCACTGCCGTCGCCTTACTCCAGCCCGGCGAAGCTTTCTTCTTCTTCCGTCACCTCGGCGCCGCCCAACCGGAACGGCGCAAACGAGATGCGGTGCAGCCGAGCGACGGGGCCATGCGCCTCGATCGCCGTACGGTGCCGGACCGTGGCGTAGCCCATATGGACTTCGAAGCCGTAGCGGTCGTGATGATTGCCGCAGCCGCACATCATGCGGTCGCGCATGACCTTGGCCACGATCGAGGCTGCGGCGATCGATTGCGAGCGCTGGTCGCCCTTGATCAGCGCGCGTCCTTCGCAGGGCAGTCCCGGCGGCACGTCGCGCCCATCCGCCAGCGCGAGCTTTGCCTGGATGGGCAGCCCGACCAGTGCGCGGCGCATCGCTTCGAGGCTCGCCTTGAGGATGTTGCTGCCATCGATGCCTTCGGCGCTGACCGACGCCATCGAGACGCCGAGCGCGGAGCCGATGATGCGCAGAAACAGCGCTTCGCGCTGCAAGTGGCTGAGCCGCTTGGAATCGTCGAGCCCTTCGGGAATGTTGGCGGGGTCGAGTACCACTGCCGCCGCTACCACCGGCCCGGCCAACGGGCCACGGCCGGCTTCGTCCATCCCCGCGACCGGCCACAGGCCATCGGCCATCGCCTTCGTCTCGAAGGAGAAATCGGGTTTCTCGACGATTTCGAAGAGAGGCGGAGAATCAGAACGCGCGCGAGCCATGTTGCGGCGAGGTTCGCATCGGCTCTGATTCTCCGCAAGTCCCTCCGGGTCGGGTGGGGCGCCGGACCGGGAGGGCACCGTCTGCAGGCCGGGGCAGGCCGGACGGGATCTTTTTGCAGGGCGGCAATGAACAGCCGCGGTGTCTTTCGGCTTCAGAGCAGCATCAACTGCTCCTGGTCCTTACCGGCCGCGACGAACTGGTCGGTCCGCAGCGTGCGCCGTTCAGCATTGAGGCCGAGCCGCTTGGCGGTGATCTCGAAGCGCCGGCCGATCTGCCATGCATAGGGCCCAGCGCCCTTCATGCGCTTGCCCCACTCCGAATCGTAGTCCTTGCCGTCGCGCATCGAACGGATCAGCGACATCACGTGGCGATAGCGGTCGGGATAGTGGCGCAGCAGCCAGTCCTTGAAGATTGGGCTGACCTCCAGCGGCAGGCGCAGCACCACATAGCCGGCCTCCCGCGCACCGGCATGATGTGCCGAGTCGAGGATGCGTTCCATCTCCTGGTCGGTCAGGCCCGGAATGATCGGCGCCACCATCACCGAAGCCGGGATGCCGGCTTCCGAAAGCTGCCTGATCGCTTCCAGCCGCTTGGTCGGCGTCGATGCGCGGGGCTCCATCGTCCTGGCCAGCATGCGGTCAAGCGTCGTTACCGACAGCGCCACCTTGGCGAGCCCGCGCTCGGCCATGCGCGACAGAATGTCGATGTCGCGCACCACTAGGGCTGACTTGGTGACGATGCCGACCGGATGACCGCGTGCCTCCAGCACTTCGAGGATTTCGCGCATGATCCGGTACTGCTTCTCGATCGGCTGGTAGGGATCGGTGTTGGTGCCGATGGCGATGGTGCGCGGCTGGTAGCCATCCTTCGACAACTCCTTGTCGAGCAGGCGTGCCGCATCCGGCTTGGCGAACAGCTTGGATTCGAAATCCAGGCCCGGCGACAGGCCCATGAACGAGTGCGTCGGCCGCGCGAAGCAATAGACGCAACCGTGCTCGCAACCGCGATAGGGATTGATCGACCGGTCGAAGGAGATGTCGGGCGATTCGTTGCGGGTGATGATGGTGCGCGGCTTCTCCACCTGCACCTCGGTCTTGAACGGAGGCAGTTCCTCCAGCGAACTCCAGCCATCGTCAAAGACATGCCGGCTGACAGGTTCGAACCGGCCGGACGGATTGATGCCCGCCGATCGGCCACGGTTGCGGTCCGGACGGACCCGCATGCCACTCTGCTCGATCATCGCGTTGGCCATCTCGGCTCGTCCTGCTCCGAAGGCCGCAATATCGGCGCGCATGATCGGTTCCATCTTCGCCCGCTCCCAGGGACTGTCCATGTTGTGTCGAATCGCTCTGCTCATGAAATTATTCCTATTTTGTTGATGAGAACAAAGCAAGAACTTTTCTATGGCGCGATGCAAAAACTGGCGTCGGTCAGTGGTTTCCGCTATTCGGCTCACGATGCTCAGTGTTCTCATCGAAACGCATAATGACGAGGAGGGTCTCGCCCGCACGTTGGCGACGCTGATTGGCGGCGCGGTCGAGGGCGTGGTGCGAGAGGTCGTCGTCTGCGACACCGGCTCCACCGACCACACGCATCGTGTCGCCGAGCATGCCGGCTGCCACTATGTGGGGAGCGGCGGCATCGCCGCCGGCATCCGCCAGGCCAAGGGTGACTGGCTGCTGTTTCTCGAACCGGGTGCGAGGCTGGTAGAGGGCTGGATCGACGCGGTCGTCGCCCATACGGCCAGGCAGACCATGGCCGCCCGGTTCGCGCGGGCGCGGGGCAGCCGTACGCCGTTCTTGGCCAGGGTCTTTTCCGCAAACCGTGCTCTCGCCGACGGACTGGTGATCAGCAAGCGGCAGGCGGCATCTCTGTCCAAGAATGCCGGCACCGCCGAGGCGTTGGCGCGCGGCTTGGCGACAAAGAAGCTCGACGCCGAGATCTGGGTGGCGCCACCGAGGCAGGCGCAGCGCTCTCCGAGGTGATTTTTGCAGTTGCTCTGCGTGGCGTTGCTTTTTAAGGGGCCGATTTGCCGCGCCGCAGATGTTCGTCCAGGCGCGGCATGATCTCGACGAAGTTGCAGGGCATGTGCCGGTAGTCGAGCTGTGCCTTGAGGATGCCGTCCCAGGCATCCTTGCAGGCGCCGGGCGAGCCCGGCAGCACGAAGACGAAAGTGGCGTTGACGACGCCGCCGGTCGCCCGGCTCTGGATCGTCGAGGTGCCGATCTTGTCGTAGGAGATGCGGTGGAAAACTTCCGAAAAGCCATCCATGCGCTTTTCGAAAATCGGCTCCAGCGCCTCGGGCGTCACATCGCGGCCGGTGAAACCGGTTCCGCCGGTGGTGATCACGACGTCGATGGCCTTGTCCCGCGACCACGCCAGAACGGTGTCACGGATTTTTTCGCGGTCGTCGATGACGATATCTCGGCCGGCCAGGATGTGGCCGGCCTCGGTGATGCGATCGGCCAGCGTCTGGCCGGATTTGTCGTTGGCAAGGCTGCGTGTGTCGGAAACCGTCAGCACCGCGATGCGCACCGGAATGAAGGCACGGCTCTCGTCAATCCTGGCCATCTCACTCAGCCTCCGATGCAATGCTGCGTGTTGCCGCGACGAACCAGTCGGGCTGGCGGCTGCGGATCTCGGCCGCCGCGCGCTTGGCGACATTGCCGGTCTCGAACAGGCCGAAGCATGTAGCGCCCGATCCGGACATTCGTGAAAAACCCGATCCGGCCTTATCAAGCCATGAAAGCGCCCTGCCTATGGCGGGTCGCATCGCAAGGGCCGCAGGTTCGAGATCGTTGCGGGTGATCTCCAGCCAGTTGCGCAGGCTGTGAAACTCGATGCTGCGCGGCAGCGGCGGCAGTGGCTCATTGTCGCGCCGGGACAGTGCTGCGAAGATTTCCGCCGTCGAGACCGGCGTGCCTGGATTGACCAGCACCAGACCCAGCGCCGAAAAATCCGGCACCATCGACAGCTCCTCACCGATGCCGCGCGCCACCAGCGGCTTTGCCGCCAGGCACATCGGCACATCGGCGCCAAGCGAGAGACCGATGCGCGCCAGCTCGGCGCTATCGATGTCCAGCCCCCAGCTGTCGGCCAGCCCGCGCAGCACGGCCGCCGCGTCGCTCGACCCTCCGCCCACGCCGGACGCGACTGGAAGGTTCTTTTCGAGCCTGATGATCACGGGCGGCGTGCTCCGAAGACCGGCGGCCTGCCGTAACGCGTCGCGTGCCTTGAGCACCAGATTGTCGCCATCGGGCGGAACGTCCGGCGCGTAGCGGCCGGATATGGTGAAATCGTCGCCTTCAGCCGGCGCGATCTCGATCCTGTCGCCAAAGCGCGTGAACACAGCCAGGCTTTCGATGAGATGATAGCCGTCGGGGCGCCTGCCGGTGACGTGCAGGGCAAGGTTTATCTTGGCCGGTGCTGCCCATGTCCGGACATGCGGACCGGACTCCACAGTCTCGATTGCGAGTGAAATGAGGGTCAGTCCTTGGCCAGCCGGTATTCGCCGGTCTTCGGATCCTTGACCAGCGTTCCCATCGCGCCGTTGGCCGCCTGTTTTTCGGTCCGCCGTACCTTGGCCGTCACGCGCTCAGCCTCGCGCAGGAAGGTGCGGTAGCCGAAATAGGCGGCAACGCCGACGACGGCAAAGAAAATGAGTTGCGGCATGTCAAAACTCCTACCACGCTGGGCCAGTAAGGGCGGCCGGTCGGGTCTTTCGGGCAACCATGCTAGACGCTTTCATGGCTTTTTCAAAGCCCGAAGCGCGCCCACAATGCGCGCTCTTCCGCCGCATCAATGACGCCGCTGGCCGCTGCCGCGGCGATATCGGGCGCTGAAAAGCCCTTGCTCGAGCCGAACAGGCCGAAGCGGCCGAACAGACCGCGCGGCGCCGTTATCAGCTTGAGCTGGGTCTTCGGCCCGAAGCGGGTCTTCAGTACTGTGCGCATGTCGCCCAGCGCATCGACGAGGCCGAGTTCCAAGCCTCTCTTGCCGGTCCAGAACAATCCGGTGAACAGCTCCGGATCGTCCGCCAGCTTCGTGCCGCGCCGCTCCTTGACCAGATCGATGAAGGTCTCGTGCACTTCGAGCTGCAGCACCTTCAGCCGCTCGACGTCTTCCTTTTTCTCGGGCTTGAACGGATCGAGCACTGCCTTGTTCTGGCCGGCGGTGTGGACACGGCGCTCGATGCCGATCTTCTTCATTAGTTCCGGGAAACCGAACGAGGCCGACACCACGCCGATCGATCCGACGATGGAGGAGGGGTCGGCGAAGACCTCGTCGCCGGCGACAGCGATCATGTAGCCGCCAGACGCCGCGACATCCTCGACGAAGACAAGCACCTTTTTGTTCTTCTCGACCGCAAGGTCCCGAATTCGCTTGAAGATCAGCCGCGACTGCACCGGGGAGCCGCCGGGGGAGTTGATCGAGATCGCGACCGCCGGCGCGTCGAAGGAAAACGCCTTTTCGATCAGCCCGGCGGTGGAGGCAAGCGACAGGCTCGGCCGGAACGGACCGCCGCCGGCCATGATGGTGCCGTGCAGCCGGATGACCGGAATGGTGTCGACGGTGGAGCGCCAGGACTTCGGCAGCAGACGGTTGAAAAGACGTTTCACGATGAAGTGGTCTCCGGCGATGGTTGCAGGCATGTAGGGATTTCCCGCCCAACGACAATGTTCAGGCCGCGAACAGCTCAGTCTCCGAACAGCGAGGCGAGCCCGTTGGTTATCATTTCGCTGCGCTCGTCGGGGCCGTTGCCCGATCGCGCGTGAAGCATCAGGGGCGGACGGATGGCGAGCTTTCCCCGCGCCCCAAGCGCCGCCCGCACGATAATGCGGATCGCCGCCGCGTCGGGGCGAGGGTGCACGGCGAGCATCTCGGCTTCGCCGAAGCGGCCTGAAATCGCGTCGAGAATGGAGCCGAGCTGTTCGGGCCGGGCGATCACGGCAAGCTCGCCGCGCGGCCTGACAACCGCTGCCGCACTGCGGATCCAGTTTTCGAACAGGCCATCCTCCATGACATGGGCCTCTTTTCGCAGGCGGTCCGATGTGGCGCGGTCCCGTGCTGCGTTGAAAGGCGGGTTCATGATGACGAAGTCGAAATCATTGTCGGCAAGGCCGGCGGCGGCCCGGGCCCGGCCCGAAACGGTGACATCGGCGACAAGCACGGCCGCGCGATCGCTGAGATGCGCATTGCCGGGATGGGCAAGCGTGGCCGCCGCGAAGGCAGCCATCTCAGGCGCGCGTTCGACCAGCACAGCCTGGGCGTCCGGACAGCGCGACAGCACTGCCAGACCGGCAGCACCGGCGCCGGCCCCGAAATCGGCGAGCCGCCCGCCAAACGAGGATGGCACCGATGCGGCCAGCATCATCGCATCCATCCCGGCGCGATGGCCGCCATGCTTGGGCTGCACGAGCCAGAACCGGCCGCGGTGGAAGGCATCGACCGTATGGGCCGGCATATCCGTGTCAAGGGTGGCTGGCGCGGCGGACATTATTTCTGGCGGATCTCGTTGGCGATGCCGGCGTCGGTCAGGATGCGTCGCGCTGCGTCGGCCTGGTCGGCGTCGACCATGACGCGCCGCGGCAGGATGCCGAGCGAGCCGTCGAGCACGCTCATATTCTGGTCGGCGACGAAGCAGCCGATGCCGGCGTCGCGCATCAGCGATTCGACAAACGAGATGATGACGGCGTCGTTGGTGCGGATTAGCTCTATCATCGCAAGAAACTCGCAGGTTGCAGCATGCATGTAAACGTGCGGCCGCACTCCCGCGTTTGCCGACGTTGACAGGCTGTCGTCGCCGCCGCGCCAATTCGCCACTTGCCGTGGCCGTGCCCGCCGCCCTAGAGTCCGTGCCGGGACTAAGGGTGCCGTCGCACGCGTTATACCAAGACGGGAGTGATTGTCGTGGGTGTCGTTCTCAACATCGAAAACGGGAAGCGGGAGCCCGCCTCCATCAAGGATTTGATCGATCTGACGGCGGCCGATATGGGGCGCGTCAACAAACTGATCCTGTCCAAGGCCGGCTCCGACGTCGAGATGATTCCCGAAGTCGCCAACCACCTGATCTCGTCCGGCGGCAAGCGGCTCAGGCCAATGCTGACGCTGGCTGCGGCGCAGATGTTCGGCTATGCCGGCGAGGGCCACGTCAAGCTCGCCACTTCGGTCGAGTTCATGCATACGGCCACGCTTCTGCATGACGACGTTGTCGATGAAAGCGGCATGCGGCGCGGCAAGAAGACCGCCCGCATGATCTGGGGCAACCAGGCCAGTGTGCTGGTCGGTGACTTCCTGCTCGGTCAGGCCTTCCGCATGATGGTAGATGTCGGCTCGCTCGAAGCGCTCGACATCCTGTCGAGCGCCGCCTCGATCATCGCCGAGGGCGAGGTCATGCAGCTTGCCGCCGCCAAGAACCTCGAAACCACCGAGGACGAGCACTTCGCCGTCATCAAGGCGAAGACCGCAGCGCTGTTTTCGGCCGCCGCCGAGGTTGGCCCGGTTATCGCCCAGGCGACCCGCAACGATCGCGCTGCGCTGCGCTCCTACGGAATGAATCTCGGTCTTGCCTTCCAGCTCATCGACGATGCGCTGGACTATGGCGGCACCAGCAAGGATCTCGGCAAGAATGTCGGCGACGATTTCCGCGAGGGCAAGGTGACCTTGCCGGTCATCCTCGCCTACCGGCGCGGCAGCAAGGCCGAACGCACCTTCTGGAAGCGTGCCATCGAGGACAATGTGGTCGACGACGCCGGGCTGGAAAAGGCGATCGGCCTGATGACCCGCCATGGCGCCATTGCCGACACAATCGGGCGCGCCCGCCATTTCGGCGAGATCGCCCGCGACGCCTTGGCGCCTCTGGAAGAGACGCCGCAGAAATCGGCGCTGATCGACGTCATCGATTTCTGCATCAGCCGGGTGAACTGAGGCGACCGGCTTTCGCTGGGCTTCCCGGGGCTGCGCCAGTGAAAAGACGCCTGTGAATTCGACCCTGCCGTCTCGACAAGCCGCCTTGCCGCAAATTATCTATAAATCATGGCAAAAGGCACGGACGACACCATAGCGGTGCGCATCAGCAAGGTATTGGCGGATCGCATCATTTCCGGCACGATCGAGCCGGGGGCGAGGCTGCGGCAGGATCATGTCGCCGAGGAATTCAACACCAGCCATGTTCCCGTGCGCGAGGCCTTCCGCCGCCTCGAGGCGCAAGGGCTCGCCGTCAGCGAGCCGCGCCGTGGCGTGCGCGTGGCGGCCTTCGACCTGGGTGAGGTCAAGGAGGTCGCCGAAATGCGGGCGGCGCTCGAAGTGCTGGCACTGCGCCACGCCGCGCCGCATCTGACCTCGGCCATTCTCGACCAGGCCGAGGAGGCGACCAAGGCCGGCGACAAATCCCGCGATGTCAGGTCGTGGGAGGAGGCCAATCGCGCCTTTCACCGGCTGATCCTGGCGCCATGCGGCATGCCGCGCCTGCTTGCCACCATCGACGACCTGCACGCGGCAAGCGCCCGCTTCCTGTTCGCGGCATGGCGCTCGGAGTGGGAGACGCGCACCGATCAGGACCACCGGGCGATCCTCAGTGCCTTGCGGCAGGGAAATACCGAATCGGCCGCGGCAACACTGGGACGGCATGTGCAATGGATTGGCCGCAAGCCGGTCAGGACAGCGTCCGGCGCCACACGCGAAGCCTTCGCGATCGTGGGTTAAGCGCCCTTTTCCCAAGCCTGGGCTTGCTATCGCTCCAAAAATGTGGATTCGATAATAGATCGAACGCAGAAATTATCTATAATTTTGGATCGACCGAAGGGAAGCCTATGACCAACCTCGCATTCTCGTCCGCCAGACCGTCCTTCAGCCCGCTGCGCCTCCAGCAGCGATCGCTCGGCTGGCAGGCCGGCGCCGTCGTGCTCGGCACGCTCTTCCTGGCGCTGTCCTCCTATATCGAGGTGCCGATGGTGCCTGTTCCCGTGACCATGCAGACCTTTGCCGTGACCCTGATCGGTGCGCTCTACGGCTGGCGGCTTGGTGCGGTGACGATCGCCGCCTGGCTGGTCGAAGGTGCTGCCGGCTTCCCGGTCCTGGCCGGCGGCGCTGCCGGCATACAGCATTTCGTCGGCCCGACGGGCGGCTATCTCTTTGCCTTCCCGATCACCGGCGCGCTGGTCGGCTGGCTGGCCGAACGCGGCTGGAACGGCAACAGGGTCATCCTCGCCTTCCTTGCCATGTTGGTCGGTAACCTTCTGTGCCTGGTTATCGGAACGGTGTGGCTCGCTGCCATCATTGGCGTTGAAAAAGCCATCACCTTCGGCTTCGTGCCGTTCATCGTCGGCGGGTTGCTGAAGTCGGCGCTTGGCGCCGCGACGCTGATGGCGCTCCCGCGCGGCAAGATGAACTTGCCGAAGCCGTGACGATCAGGCTTCGCGCCCATCATCTCCTTTGCCTGCTCACCTATGTGGGCAAGGGATACAGCCCCGCTTTCACCGCCAATTATGACGGGATCGCGGAGCGCCTGAGCCGGGGCGAGGACATCCTCCTCGTCTCCGGCCCGGACGACGTCTGCGCCCCGTTGCTTGGCGAGCCGGAACCGCACTGCTTGCGCGACAGCGCGGCCGGGCGGGACCGGCAGGCCGGCGATGACGTGGAAGCGCTGCTGGCTCGGCCGATCCGGGACGGCGTCCGCCTCGATCTCGATGCCGCGACCCTGATGCGGCTGCGGCAGGCGTTTTCAGCCGGCCACGTGCGCACGGCATGCGGGGGCTGCGAATGGAGCGGGCTGTGCGGCACGGTGGCAAGCGGCGGCTATCGCGATACGCGGTTGCAACGGCCCGTTGAGACGCAAAACTGTCCCTTTTAGCCATGGTTTGTTAATCGGGTGACCCGATTGTGAATTTTGGGCGGATTGAAGCGCGACCCCAAAAAGGCCATGCTTTGCCTGGAAAGATCGAGTCTGGGTCGATCCCGCTGACGCGGAGATGGCGCCTGGCTGAAAGGGATATGATGCAGCAAGGACGTGCGCGCTGGCTGACAAGGCTGGCAATTGTGACGGGCATGGCGATCTCGGCTTTGCCGGCCTATGCCAAGCAATCCACCGAACCGGTCAAGATCTCGTCGTTCTCGGGCGCCTATCTGGCTGCCCGGATCGCCGAGGGCGACAACGACCTCGACAGCGCCATCGCGTACTACAAGCAGGCCTTGGCCTTCAATCCGAGCGACACCGCACTGCAGCAGAGCCTGATGCTATCGTTGATCGCGCAAGGCCGCTTCGACGAATCGCTGGTCTATGCCGACAAGCTCAAGGAAGTGCCCGATGTGGAGCGCTTCTCGCGCCTGGCGCTGGCCGTCGATTCCTTCCACAAGAAGGATTTCACCAAGGCGCAGTACTGGCTGAAGCTGTCGCTGGAATCCGACCTCGACCGGCTGATCTCCGGCGTCATGTCCGGCTGGGCCGAACAAGGTGCCGGCCAGGCCAGCGAAGCGATGGCTTCGATCGACAAGTTGCAGGGGCCGGACTGGTTCGGCCTGTTCAAATCCTTCCACCGCGCCCTGATCGCCGATGCGTCTGGTATGCCCGAAAAGGCCGAGGCGATCTACGCGGCGACGATGCAGGATACCACGGCCGGCGGTGCGGCGCCTGAAACCTGGATGCGCAACGCGCAGGCCTATGCATCGTTCCTGGCCCGCAAGGGTGACAAGGCCAAGGCGATCTCGGTGCTCGACCAGGCCGAGGCGTTCTCGCCGGGCAAGCTGGAAATCGTCGCCTTGCGTGACAGGATCAGCAAGGGCGACAAGATTTCGCCCTTCGTGTCTGGTCCGTCCGACGGTGCTTCCGAAATCCTGCTCGATCTTGCCACCGCGCTCAACCGCGGCGGCGGCGAGCCATTCGTGCGCCTCTATCTGCAATATGCCCTGGCCCTGAAGCCCGACAGTGACGCGGCCCTCGTGCAGCTCGCCGCCGTCGCCGAGCAGCTGAAGGACGGCGAGGGCGCCATCGCGCTCTATCGGCGCATCCCGGACTCTTCGCCGCTGAAGGAGATTTCGGACCTGCAGCTTGGCCTCAATCTTGCCGACCTCGACCGCCATGACGAGGCGATCACGCATCTGAAGGCCTTCGTCGAAGCCCATCCCAACGACATGCGCGCCTATCTGGCGCTCGGCGGTGTCTACTCCTCGAAGGATGATTTCCGCTCCGCCGCAAATCTCTACGACAAGGCCGTCGAGGCGCTGAAGACGCCAACCGCCGCCAACTGGAACATCTTCTATCAGCGCGGTATCGCCTATGAGCGGCTGAAGGAATGGCCGAAGGCCGAGCCGAATTTCCGCAAGGCGCTGGAATTGCAGCCAGATCAGCCGCAGGTGCTGAACTATCTCGGCTATTCCTGGGTCGACATGAACACCAACCTGAAGGAAGGCCTGGAGATGATCCAGAAGGCCGTCGATCTCAGGCCAAGCGACGGCTACATCGTCGATTCCCTGGGTTGGGCCTATTTCCGCCTCGGCCGGTTCGATGACGCCGTGCGCGAGATGGAACGCGCGGTCGCGCTGAAGCCGGAAGATCCGGTTCTGAACGACCATCTCGGCGACGCCTATTGGCGCGTCGGCCGCAAGCTGGAAGCCACCTTCCAGTGGAACCAGGCTCGCGACCTGAAGCCCGATCCCGACGTGCTGGCCACCCTGCAGCAGAAGCTGATGAAGGGCCTGCCGCCGATCGAATCCAACACGGCGCAGGAGACCCCGAAGGTCAAGCCGGAGCCGGTTCCGGCCCCCAAGGGCTGAAAATCGCCTTCTTTGGAATGCGAACGGGGCTCTCAGGGCCCCGTTTTCGTTTTGATATCCGTTCCGCTCAAAAATGCCTGCCGGCGCGCCGGAAACGTCCTCAGAACATCTTGCGATAGACGACGAAGCCCGAGCGTTCGCCGACCGTGTCATAGAGCTTCATTGCCGTGTGATTGGTTTCATGCGTCAGCCAATATACCCGGCCGGAACCGGCCGCCTGGGCGTGCTCGTAGACGCCTTCGATCAGCGCCCGGCCGATGCCTTTGCCGCGCGAGGCCTCGTTGGTGAAAAGGTCCTGCAGATAGCAGTTCGGCGCGATCGCCGTGGTGCTGCGGTGGAACAGGTAGTGGACGAGGCCGAGAAGCTGGCTCCCGCTCTCGGCGACCAGCGCATGGACCGGCTCATAGGCGTCGAAGAAGCGCGACCATGTCATCGCGGTGATGTCGCTTGCCAGCGCCGTCTCGCCCGAACGGCCATAGAACGCATTGTAGCCGTCCCACAGCGGCAGCCATCGGTCGAAATCCTGGCGCGTGACGGGGCGGATGGTGATCGGGTTGGACATGGCTGAACCTGCTGTGCTTGAAGCGGACGCTTTGTTGGATCGCGGACCGTGGCGGCGAGCAATGGGCCAGTCGCACGCAAAGTTTTCAACATCGCCCGGCATGCTCACGGCGGCCCGCATCGGACGCGCCTTGCTTGACGCTTCGCCGCCGTGTCTCTAGGACGTGGCCGCAAGCTAGCCTGTGTCGCCGAGGCCACCGTGACGATTGAAATATCAGCCCATATGCATCCCAGCCGCTCCTTCCAGGGGCTGATCCTGGCCTTGCACAATTACTGGGCGGCTTATGGCTGCGTTATCCTGCAGCCCTATGACATGGAGGTCGGGGCCGGCACGTTTCATCCCGCAACGACGCTGCGCGCGCTCGGGCCCAGGCGCTGGAACGCCGCCTATGTCCAACCATCGCGACGTCCGAAGGACGGCCGCTACGGCGAGAATCCCAACCGGCTGCAGCACTACTATCAGTACCAGGTGATCCTGAAGCCCAACCCGCCGAACCTGCAGGAGCTTTACCTCGGCTCGCTGGCGGCGATAGGCGTCGACCCGTTGCTGCACGACATCCGCTTCGTCGAGGACGACTGGGAAAGCCCGACGTTGGGCGCCTGGGGTCTTGGCTGGGAATGCTGGTGTGACGGCATGGAAGTGTCGCAATTCACCTACTTCCAGCAGGTCTGCGGCATCGAATGCGCGCCGGTCGCGGGCGAACTCACCTACGGCCTGGAGCGCCTGGCCATGTATGTGCAGGGCGTCGACAATGTCTACGACCTCAACTTCAACGGCCGCGAGGGCGGCGACAAGGTCACCTATGGCGATGTGTTCCTGCAGGCCGAGCAGGAATATTCGCGCCACAATTTCGAATACGCCAACACGGCGATGCTGCTCAGGCATTTCGAAGACGCCGAGGCCGAGTGCAAGGCGCTGCTCGAGGCCGGCGCGCCGGCCTCAAACGACAATCTGCCGATGCACAAGATGGTCTTCCCGGCCTACGACCAGTGCATCAAGGCGAGCCATGTCTTCAACCTGCTCGACGCGCGCGGCGTGATCTCGGTCACCGAACGGCAGAGCTACATCCTGCGGGTGCGCAATCTGGCGAAAGCCTGCGGCGAGGCGTTCTTGAAGACGCAGGCCGGTGGCCTGGCGGCCTGAGTCTCAACCGCCGTTGATCATTTCGAGGGAAGCGTTGATCGGCGGCAGGATCTGGCCGCTCGGACCAGCCATCGTCCGCAGCGCCTGCCGCACGCCCGGCATCGAGAAGGCGCCGTGAGCCTGCGCGGCGAAGCAGGCGCTGAGCGCGAGGATCTGAAGAAGTCTGGATGCCGTTTTCATGATCGTTCAGCCAATAGTTCCCTGCCTGAGCGTGGGTCGCTTCAGCGCTGCGTTCGGTTCATGGAAATCTTTGATCCAAGGACGAGCGGCATCGGCTCGTCCCGACAAGGTGGCCAAAATTTCTGGAAAGGGTGACAGCGGCCAGCCGAGTTGCTATGCCCCGCGCGGACAATTTTGCCGCGTGAGCCCCAACCATGCCTGACCTGCTTCTAGAACTTCGCTCGGAAGAGATTCCCGCTCGCATGCAGCGCAAGGCGGCGGGTGATCTGAGGAAGATGTTGACCGACGGTCTGGTCGAGGCGGGGCTGACCTACGAGGCGGCGCGTGAGTATTGGACGCCGCGGCGCCTCACCCTCGATATCCGTGGCCTCAACGCACGCTCGAAGGATATTCACGAGGATATCAAGGGGCCGTCGACATCGGCGCCTGAACAGGCGGTCCAGGGTTTTCTGCGCAAGGCCGGGCTGTCTTCGATCGCCGAGGCGCATGTCCATTCCGACCCGAAGAAGGGCGACTTCTATGTCGCGCACATTTCGAAGCCGGGCAGGGCGGCCGAAGAGATCATCGCCGGACTGGTGCCAGATATTATCCGCACTTTCCCCTGGCCGAAGTCGATGCGCTGGGGGCCGGCCTCGGCCAGGCCCGGATCACTGCGCTGGGTGCGCCCGCTGCAATCGATCCTGTGCACCTTCGGCCCCGAGACCGAGGAGCCGGTCGTGGTCGATTTCGAGATCGACGGCATCCGCTCAAGCAACATCACCTACGGCCACCGCTTCCATGCGCCGGGCGAAATCACCGTTCGCCGCTTCGACGACTATGTGTCGAAGCTAGAGGCGGCCAAGGTCGTGCTCGATGCAGACCGGCGCAAGGAGATCATCCTCGCCGACGCCAGCAATCTCGCTTTCGCCAACGGGCTCGACCTTGTCGAGGACGAGGGACTGCTTGAAGAAGTATCCGCGCTGGTCGAATGGCCTGTCGTGCTGATGGGCGAGTTCGAAGAGGCTTTCCTGGCCATTCCGGCGGAGGTGATCCGCCTGACCATCCGCGCCAACCAGAAATGCTTTGTGACGCGGCCGCAGGGGGAAGGCGAGACGCTCTCCAGCCGCTTCATCCTGACCGCCAACATCGAAGCCAGTGACGGCGGCAAGGAAATCGCGCACGGCAACGGCAAGGTGGTGCGCGCCCGCCTGTCCGACGCGCTCTATTTCTGGAAGACCGACCAGGGGGATCTGCCCGATCTCGTTGAACTGGAAGCATCGGCTGAAAAGTTCGGGCTCGATCTGAAGAAGCCGCTCGACCAGCGCATGGCCCGGCTCGACCATCTCAATGTCACCTTCCATGCCAAGCTCGGCACGCAGGGCGAGCGGGTGGAGCGGATTGCCCGGCTGGCGCAAGAATTGGCGCCGATCGTCGGCGCCGATAGTGCGCTCGCAAGTCGTGCTGCTGTTCTCGCCAAGGCCGATCTCACCACTGAAGTGGTCGGCGAGTTTCCCGAATTGCAAGGGGCCATGGGCCGCAAATACGCGCTGTTGCAGGGCGAGCATGCTTCGGTCGCAGCGGCGGCGGAAGAGCACTACAAGCCGCAGGGCCCGTCCGATTATGTGCCGAGCGACCCGGTGTCGGTCGCTGTCGCGCTCGCTGACAAGCTGGACACGCTGGTCGGCTTCTGGGCCATCGACGAAAAGCCTACGGGATCGAAGGATCCGTACGCGCTGCGTCGATCGGCGCTAGGCGTGGTGCGGGTCATACTGGAAAACAAGCTCAAGCTCTCACTGGGCATCGCCATCGCGGCAGCGGTCTCGTCGGCACTCGCCGCATACGAACAAAAAGGCGAAGGCGCTGTGAGCCGCGGCGTCGTCGCCATGCTCGATTCGCGCATTCGCGACTACAAGGGCGCAAGCCGATTGTTGTTGGAAGCAGGCCTGATTTCCAACCTGTTGAAAGGCGGGCTGGCCAAGGCGAGTTCAGAAAGCTTTGGCTCCGCTGACCAGGAGCGAGAGTTCTTTGACAGCCAGCGTCTGATGGAGCTTGAGGCATCGCTGTCGCCGCTGATTGCCGACCTCCTATCTTTCTTCCACGATCGTCTCAAAGTCTATCTTCGCGACCAGGGCGCACGGCACGATCTCATCGATGCCGTCATCACGCCACAGTCCGACGACCTTCTGCAGATCGTACGCCGCGTTGAAGCCCTTGGCTCTTTCCTCGACACCGAGGACGGCAAGAATTTGCTCGCCGGCACCAAGCGTGCCGCCAACATTCTGGCCGCCGAGGAGAAGAAGAAAACGGCGGTCGCCGAAACCGTTGAGCCGGCGTTGTTCCGGCAAGATGCCGAGAAGTCGCTGTTTGCGGCGGTGAATCAGGCCGAGAAGCAAGCCGGCGAAGCGATTCAAAACCAAGACTTTTCCGCTGCCATGCTGGCGCTTAGCGTGTTGCGTGAACCCGTTGATTCATTCTTTGAGCATGTTCTCGTGAATGATGAGGACTTGTCGGTACGTGCCAACCGTCTTGCGCTGCTTGCCCGTATTCGGACCGCTACCGGCCAGGTCGCGGATTTCTCGAAAATCGCCGGCTGAGAAACATGATCCCGAAAAGTGGGCACCGGTTTTCGGACAAGATCATGCAGGGATAAACCGGGCTGTAGGCCTACGAAAAATATCTGCCAGCCGGTCGTTCGAACCGGCTTACAGTCATATGACGATGATCTCTCCTTGGCAAAAGGGACATGTTCCCCAACCCAACGGAGGCTTCCATGAATTCCGATCACGAAATCGAAGTGACAGAAGAGACCTCGGCCCCCGCCGAGGCGATTGAATCCGCTTCCGAAACCGCCCTCGATCATGCCGCCGCCACGGTCGAAGCCGCGGATCTGTCTGATGAAGACGAGGATGGCGATGACGAGGATGGCAATGACGAAGACGGCGAAGAGTCCGACGAAGACGACGCCGATGACGCTGTGAAGGCCGAAGGTGACGACGCCGAGGGCGAAGAAGAATCCGACGACGGCGAGTCCGACGAAGAAGACGACGACAAGGAAGAAGCGGCCTGATTTCAGGTCACAGGTTTTCTCGAGGAAAGGGCGGTGCTATGGCGCCGCCCTTTTTGTTGTCTTTTCAAACTGATTTGATCAGTTCTCCAGAATGCTGACCCGCACGCTGTTTTCATAGACGTCGACCTGGATCAGCGGCTCGCCATTGACGATGGCCCGCTTGGTCGACGAACTCATCGCGCCGGGGCGTTCCAGCATGCGCTGCAGATCGGCGCGCTGATCGTTGGTCCTGAACCAGGCATCACCCTCGTCGTCGCTGTCGCGGCGATGGAATTTATGCCAGTTGGCGCGGTCCTGCCGCACCATCTGCGCGGCGCCGTCCAGCGCATAGCCGTCGCTCGCCTGGTGATCGCGATCGGAAATGCGGGCGACATAGGACCCCAGCATGTCGTCCGCATGGGCCGCGCCGCCAAGCAATGACGCCAGCAGAAGCCCTGCCACTGTAACGGTCTTCGATTTTTTCATGAGCAACCCCCTTGCCTTGAACAATGCAATCCCGTCTGCCGAAGCCGCTTGGCTAAATTCAGGCCGCGGCGCCGACCGGCGAGATACGCCGGACGAAATTCGCCTGACAATGGTGCGCAGCGCGCCAGACCGCCGTCAAGCAGCCGAGCATTTGACTGCCCGGTTTGGTGAGGTCGCTATTTGACCTTGCCGGCTCCCGAAGCGGGCTGTCGGGCTGCCGGCCGCGGTGCGGCTGCCGCCGGTGCCGCTGCTTTCCCTTGCACTGCAGGCGCGGGGGCGGCCGAGGCGGTCGCCGTGGCGGGGGCGGTTGCCGCTGCCGGGGTTTTGGCCTGCACCGGTGTCGAGAAGGCGCCGCCGACGACCCCGCCACGAATGATCATCGGGCTCAGCGGGAAGACGTGCCTCGCCCCGGCCTTGTCCGGGATTGCCGCCACCTTTTCATCGGTGACGTCAGGCTCGCCGAGCGCAACGACGGACACCACGTCGCTCGCCTTGCCGTCGGCGGCCTTCAGCGCAAGGATGGAGGGCGTCGAGGCAGGCGCGCTGGGAAAGACCAGCGACGAGGCCTGAGCCCCGCCAGCCGTAGCAGCCAGACTGATAGCAAGCGTTCCCCAGATACGCATAGACACTGACATAGCTCCCCATTGCCCAGAAGCCGCACGATAGTGCCCGACGATTGATACCGGCTTTCATGGAAACATAGCATTTTAGGAATTGATGAATTGCCAATGCCCGCTTGCCCCGGCGGCGCTGTCGTACTACGCAGCCGGCATCCGCGAGGTGACGAGAGTGGCTGAAATACTTGCCGTCGGCGAAGCGATGGAACCGGCGTTGGCGCTGCTTGAGGGCGGCGATGTCGTCGCCATTCCGACCGAGACCGTCTACGGGCTGGCCGGTGACGCCACCAACGGCATTGGCGTGGCGCGTATTTTCGAAGCCAAGGGGCGGCCGCGTTTCAATCCGCTGATCGCCCATGTCGCCGACATGGCGATGGCCGAGCGCATTGCCTCGTTCGATCCGTTGTCGAAGAAGCTCGCGCTTGCCTTCTGGCCGGGTCCGCTGACGCTGGTGCTGCCGCAGCGCCCCGGCAACGGCATTCATCCGCTGGTCACCGCCGGGCTCGACACGATCGCCTTGCGCATGCCGAGGGGTTTTGGCGGCGAGCTGATCGCCAGGCTTGGCCGACCGCTTGCGGCGCCCAGCGCCAATTCATCCGGCAAGATCAGCGCGACGACGGCGCAAGCCGTTGCGGCGGACCTCGGCGCCCGCATCAAGCTGGTGGTCGATGGCGGCGCCACACCGGTCGGGCTGGAATCGACCATCGTCAAGGCCGAAGGCGAGAGGTTGCGCCTGCTTCGGCCTGGTGGCATTGCCGCAGGCGAAATCGCGGCGGCCGTCGGCATCGACCTGCTGCGCGGCGGCGCTGCCGGCGTCGAAGCGCCGGGCATGCTGGCCTCGCACTACGCGCCGGGTGCCGCGGTGCGGCTCAATGCGCGGGCGATCGGCGAGGGCGAAGCGCTGCTCGGCTTTGGCAGCCAGAGGGCGGAAGGCTGGCGCGGCGCAACCGCTTTCCTCAACCTGTCGGTTTCAGGCGACCTGCGTGAAGCGGCAAGCAATCTCTTCGCCTATATTCAGGATCTCGACCGCAGCGGCGCGCGCACCATCGCGGTCGAGCCGATTCCCCTTGACGGGCTCGGCGAGGCGATCAACGACCGGCTCTCCCGTGCCGCCGCTCCTCGTGACAACGCACAGCCCTCGACGTAGTTTTGCCAGATGACCGAGACTGCAAAGACACTCGATCCCTCTCTCATCGATCGTTTCGCGGCGATCGTCGGCGACAAATATGCGCTGCGCGACCAGCAGGACATCGCACCTTATCTGATCGAGCGACGCGGCCTCTGGCATGGCGCGACGTCCCTGGTGCTGCGGCCGGGCAGCGTCGACGAGGTCAGCCGGATCATGCGGCTGGCGACAGAGACCGGAACGCCAATCGTGCCGCAAAGCGGCAACACCGGGCTGGTCGGCGCGCAGGTGCCGGACAAATCCGGCCATGAAATCGTCCTGTCGCTGTCGCGGCTGAACCGCATCCGCGAGATCGATGTCCTGTCGAACACGGTCACGGTCGAGGCCGGCGTCATCCTGCAGACCTTGCAGGAAGCGGCCGACGCCGCCGACCGGCTGTTCCCGCTCTCGCTCGCCGCGCAGGGCTCCTGCCAGATCGGCGGCAATCTGTCGTCCAATGCCGGCGGCACCGGCGTGCTTGCCTATGGCAATGCGCGCGAACTCTGCCTCGGCGTCGAGGTGGTGCTGCCGACCGGCGAGGTGTTCGACGATTTGCGCAAGCTGAAGAAGGACAATACCGGCTACGACCTGAAGAACCTGTTCGTCGGCGCCGAAGGCACGCTCGGTATCATCACCGCCGCCGTGCTCAAACTGTTTCCGAAGCCCAAGGGGCGCGACGTCGCCTTCGTCGGCCTGTCGTCGCCCGAGGCCGCTCTTTCCCTGTTCAGCCTTGCCATGGACCGCGCCGGGGCAGCGCTCACCGCCTTCGAACTGATCGGCAAGCGGCCATACGATTTCACGCTGGCGCATGCCCCGGGCGTGACGCGGCCGCTGATGGAGGATTGGCCCTGGTATGTGCTGATGCAGATATCGTCCGGCCGCTCATCGGAGGATTCTCGGGCGCTGATCGAGGACGTGCTTTCCGCGGGCCTCGAGCAGGAATTCGTCGGCGACGCGGTCATCGCCGCCAGCCTCGGGCAGGGCGACGCCTTCTGGGATTTCCGCGAGCTGTTGCCCGAGGCACAGAAGCCGGAAGGCGCCTCGATCAAGCACGACATTTCAGTGCCGATCGCATCGATACCGCGCTTCATCGCGGAGGCCGCTGGCGCGGTGGCCTCGGTCAGTGCTGGCGCCAGGGTGGTCTGTTTCGGCCATATGGGAGACGGCAACCTACACTATAACATCTCGCGGCCCGTCGACGGCGACGACGAGGCGTTTCTGGCGCTCTACCATGCCATGAACAAGGCCGTGCATGACGTGGTGCGCAGCCTGCATGGTTCGATCTCGGCAGAGCATGGCATCGGCCAGTTGAAGCGCGACGAACTGATCGCCACCGCGCCGCCGATGGCCATCGATCTCATGCGCCGGGTAAAGGCTGCCTTCGATCCGGCCGGCATCATGAATCCTGGTAAGGTTATCTGATCCTTTCAACATCTTGTGGCTGGTGGCATTCCGATAACCATCCCTGAGATCAGCAAAATTTAACCGACTTTCTTAAGCGCGGCGGTAAGGAGCCGGCGCTACTGTTTCCCCATAACGAGGCCGGGAAAACTGGCCCGGAGAGAACCGGACACCGGCTCTCAGGAGACAGACAGGAAGGCGCTCGATGAACGTGAATACTGGACTGAAGCCAGTCTGGGCGGGACGCAACATGCGTCTCGACCCATTCCGCTTGCCGCAGGTGGTGAGCTACGCGACACGCGACGATTATGGCGACGTGACCTTCACCATCGACCAGCGTGGCGCCGTGATCCGCCGCCTGCTCGAGATGAGCGGCCTGCCGGCGATCATTGTGCTGCCCGCCAATGCATTTCGCGGTGTCGCCGCTCGTGCGATGGAGGATCCGGAAGGCAATGTCACGGTGACCCTGGAACTACTGCACAACGATCCGATGTTGTCGGTGCCGCTGCTGGTGGCCGACGATCTCGAAGACGTCGCCGCCGACTGGCGCGCCTGGGCCGATGCCTACCGTTTGCCGATGCTGTTGATCGAATCCGACGGCGTCGCCCGCACCCTGGAAGAATCGCTCGGCGCCGCCATCAAGACATTGCCGCCGCAGGACCGCCGCAAGGGCCGTGTCTCGACCATGCGCCGCCCGCGCTTCCTTGCCCGCCGCAGGGCTGGTGACCTCGGCCTCAGGCTGGTCATCGACGGCCAGGAGATCATTGCGCGGGAGTGAGCGTCATTCGGGTTCCGGATCGTCGAGACACTGAGGCCGCTGTGCAGCAGGCTCGGTGGCGTCCACAAACGTGCCGCCGATCGGCCAAGGAGATTAGGCAGCCGCCTAGTAACGCCGCGACACCGCACGAAGACCAGAATGTCACGGCCGGAGGTGCTCTTATCGCACAGAGCCGCAAAAATCGGACATTTGTCGTGTTCAAGTGAGACTGCCGCAAGGACGTTAAGGTCCTGTCTCATTTTCGCGGTTTTCTGTACAAATGGTCTTATGTCGATTTCAGATGCGATCTACCGTCGATTTGAGACTTTAATCCAGCCGCTCGATATTCCTTACCAGCCGCTGCCAGCAACAGGGCCGGTGGCGGTTCTCTTGCACTTCATTTGGATGTTCCGGGGTGTGCTGATCGCGCTCGCCTTTTCTTCCATGGCAATCGAGACGATCAACCTGACGATCGTCTGGGGACTTTCCATCATCGTCGATGGCGTGACACAACAGGGTGCTTCTGCCTTCCTGCACAACGAATGGCCGCTCCTGACTTTCCTCGGTCTTCTGATCTTTCCGGCGATGCCGGTTGCCTCTTTCCTACTGAACACTCTCAACTCACATACGCTTGGCGTCGCCATGCCGGCCGCCATCCAGTGGCAGGGTCACAAGGCAGTTGAGCGACAGGATATCGCGTTTTTCCACGACCTCTTTGCTGGGCAGGTCGCCTCGCGCCTGTCGCAGGTAGCCTCGGCCGTCCAGCAGCAGATCATTGCCGCCTTTCAGTTCATACCGCGTTTCCTGCTGCAGATGGCCGGCTCCGTCGTCCTGCTGACCACCCTTTCCTGGCAACTCGCCCTGCCGGTCATTGTTTGGATCGCACTCAACGTGGCGATTGCCGTCAGGATGGCGCCGATATTTGTCGAACGCTCGCGCAAAACCGCTAAGCAACGCAGCCTGGTAGCGGGCGCTATCACCGATCTCTACACCAACATGCAAATGATCAAGCAATTCGCGGCGGAGGACAGCGAAGCCGGCGCCGTACGCCGCATCATCCTGAAGGCCGTCCACACTCAGCATATGGAACAACGCATCTATCGCACATCGGAAGTGACAGTCGTGGCGCTGAACATGATGCTCTGGCTGGCGATGCTCTCGATTGGCCTCTCAGGCCTCGTCAAGGGCTTCATCACGATCGGACAGTTCGTCGGCGCGGTTTATATTCTCCAACGATTGTCGGCACATACGTTTACCTTTCTGCAGATGGGCCAACAGATTTTCCAGGCTGTAGGCACCATCAAGGACGCTATGCCCGTTCTCACGACCCCGCCTACGATTACCGACCAGCCGGAAGCGGCGGAACTGGCGGTCAACGAAGGGGAGATCCGTTTCGAAGGCGTCTGCTTCGCATACAGGCCCAGCAAGCCCGTCATCGACAACCTGTCGCTGACGATCCAGCCCGGCGAGAAGGTCGCCCTGGTCGGTCTTTCCGGCGCGGGCAAGACCACGCTGGTAAGCTTGTTGCTGCGCTTCTACGACGTCGGGGAAGGTACGATCTCCATCGATGGACAAGACATCCGCCTGGTTACGCAAGCGAGCCTCCGTCGCGCGATCGGCGTGATCGCTCAGGACGTGGCGCTGCTGCACCGTTCGGTCGGCGACAATATCCGCTATGGTCGGCCCGATGCGACCCAGGGCGAAATCGAGCAGGCGGCGCAGATTGCGAAAGCCGACGCCTTCATTGCCGATCTCAGCGACGGCGAGGGGCGCAAAGGTTATGGCGCCTTTGTCGGCGACCGTGGCATCAAGCTCTCCGGAGGTCAGCGGCAGCGCATCGCCATCGCGCGCGTGCTGCTCAAGGATGCGCCGCTCCTGGTGCTGGACGAAGCCACCTCTGCCCTCGACAGCGAATCCGAAGCCGCCATTCAGGAACGGCTCAGTCTGGTGATGGAAGGAAAGACGGTGATCGCCATCGCCCACCGGCTGTCAACCATTGCCAGCATGGACCGCATTGTCGTGCTCGATCACGGGCGCATCGTGGAAGAAGGCAGGCTGGATGAACTCATCGAACATGGCGGCCTGTTTGCCCGTCTCTGGAAGCGCCAGATTGGCGGGTTTATTCCTGAAGAAATCACCTGACCGCACCGGAAGCCGCATTGTCCGCGGCATGACTTGGCATAGCTCTATCGCGCAACCAGGTTCTCAAGCCAATGGCTACACCAGCGGCTTCAGCGCCACCCAGAGCGCACCGCCGATCAGGCCGAGGAAGATCAGCCAGCCGACCTGGTTGTTCGACCGGAACAGCCGCAGGCATTGGTCCGGATCGTCGATATCCAGCACCGCGATCTGCCGGGCCATATGGGCACCGGCCGCTATCAAGCCAGCCAGTGCCACCACCGGGGCCTGCGCCGAGGCGAAGGCGATGGCGAAGCAGATCAGCGTACCGCCATAAAGCCCAGCGAGCCACGCTTTGGTGTTGTCGCCGAACAGCCGCGCCGTCGAACGCACGCCGACAATGGCGTCGTCTTCCTTGTCCTGGTGCGCATAGATCGTGTCGTAGCCGATCACCCACAGGATCGAACCGATATAGAGCATGATGGCGGGACCATCGAGATCACCGAACTCGACCGCCCATCCCATCAGCGCGCCCCAGGAAAACGCAAAACCGAGAAACAGTTGCGGCCAGTTGGTTATCCGCTTCATGAATGGGTAGACGGCCACGATCGCCAGCGAGCAGACGCCGAGCAGGATGGCGAAGCTGTTGAACTGCAGGAGTACCGCCAGGCCGACCAGGGCCTGCAGGACAAGAAACAGCCAGGCCCGCCGGCGCGTGGTCTGGCCGGATGGCAGCGGGCGTGAGCGGGTGCGTTCGACCTGGTTGTCGATGTCCTCGTCGACAATGTCGTTATAGGTGCAGCCGGCGCCACGCATGGCAATGGCGCCAATCAGGAACAGCACGAGATAGAGTGGCGCCGGCAGCAGCGAAAGCAGCGGGTCGCCAGGCCGGGGATAGGCGCTCGCCGCCAGTGCGGCCGACCACCAGCATGGCCACAAAAGCAACTGCCAGCCGATCGGCCTGTCCCACCGTGCAAGCTGTGCATAGGGCCAGATCGCGCGCGGCAGCACGCGGTAGACCCAATGGCGGTTCGGCGCATCGGAGACGCGGCCCTGGGACGCTTTCGACTGGACAGGTTCCATTGGCATGGAGTGGCAGCAGCGGCGGAAACCGTCAAGCGGCAAGCAGGGCAGGAGCGTCCGTCCGCCCGTCAGGCGGTGAAGATGTCGCGTGTGGAAAACCAGACTTTTGCCACCTCGATGAAAGCCAGCGCCGCATTCGATACGCGCTGATGCGTATCGTGGGTCAGGATGATGCGCTGCATGGGCAGCGGATCCGACAGCGGTTTGCAGACGAGGCGCAAGCCGTCATAGCTGTGGTCGCCATGCGGGCGGGTATAGCTGACCGCGACGCCGAAGCCGTTCGCCACCATGCTGCGCTGGAGTTCGAACGAGCTTGAGCGCATGTCGGCGACGGGTGACAGGCCACGGCCGCGGAACAGGTCAAGCATATGCTGCCAGCTATGCGGCTGGTCGGTGGTGATCAGCGGGTAGGCGGCGAGATCCGCCAGGCTGACCTCGGGGCGGTCCGCCAGCGCATGGCCCGCCGGCAACAGCGCATGCGGCCGCAGCTCGTGCAGCAGGATGCGGGCGAAATGCGACGGCAGGCCGAGATCGTAGCTGAGGCCGAGATCGACGGCGGCGTCCGCCAGGCGTCGCCCGAGCGTCTCGAACGTCTCGTCGCGGACGATGACGGCGACCGCTGGATGGCGTTCGGAGAAGGCGCGGATGAGGCCCGGCGCGAAATAGGGCGCCAGATCCTCGAAGCAACCGAGCACCAGCTCGCCGCCGATCGCCGAGTTGACCTTTCCCAGGGCAAGGAGTTTGTCTGTCTCGGCAAGAACCTGCTTTGCCTTTGCCACGGCGGCACGACCGAAGGAGGTCAGCGAGACACCGCTTCCACGCTGGCGCACGAACAGTTTCTGGCCGAAATCCTTTTCGATGGCATCGATCGCCACCGAAATAGACGGTTGGGAAATGTTGAGCGCCCGGGCCGCGCCCGTGACGCTGCCAAGGCGGGCGACGGCGACGAGATAGCGTAGCTGGGCGAGCGTCAGACTCATAGTTCAAACCTATGTGTCGGATGAGAAGTTATTATTTTACTGAATGAGCGGCCGTTGCGATAGTCGCATCGATCCTGAAAGGAGGACAACATGGCTTCCCAACCCGCTCCACCGGCAATGGACACCGAAATCATCGATCCGCGGACAATCGCCGACTACCAGAGCGACGGCGCGGTCTGTGTCCGCGGCGCCTTCAAGGGCTGGGTCGACACGATCGCCGCCGGCATCGAGCGCAACATGCAGAACCGCAGCGCCACGGCGTCCGACATTGCCAATGGCCGCGGCAGCTTTTTCGACGATTACTGCAATTGGGAGCGCATCCCCGAATTCGTCAAGGTGGTGCGCGAATCGCCCGCGGCGCGACTGGCAGCCGCGGTGATGCAGTCGCGCACCGCGCAGTTCTTCCACGACCATGTCCTGGTCAAGGAACCTGGCACGCAGAAGCCGACGCCGTGGCACCAGGACATTCCCTATTATTTCGTCGACGGCCAGCAGACGGTGAGCTTCTGGATCCCTATCGATCCGGTGAAGGAGGCGACGCTGCGTCTGATCGCCGGCTCGCACAAATGGGACAAGATGATCCTGCCGGTACGCTGGCTGGACGACGGCAATTTCTACGCCGCCGAGGGTGATTATCGTCCGGTGCCCGATCCCGACAACGATCCATCGATGAAAGTTATCGAGTGGGAAATGGAGCCGGGCGACGCAATCCTGTTCGACTTCAGGACGGCGCACGGCGCGCGTGGCAATATGACCGCGGCCCGGCGCCGGGCGCTGTCGCTGCGCTGGGTCGGCGACGATGCCCATTATGTCGAGCGGCCGGGCCGCACTTCGCCGCCCTATCACGGTCATGGCATGCAGCCGGGGCAGAAGCTGCGCGAGGACTGGTTCCCGGTGGTCCATCAGGGCTGAACGAGAGCCAGAATAGGGGGCGCCGGTGGCCTGCGCCCCCTATTCGGCAGGCATAGCGTTCCCGTGCGCAATTCAGATCAATCCACCTGATGCCTTGACCCGTCGTCCAGAGAGCAATAGCGGGTTGTTTTCTCTATGGGATAGTCGGCATCATGAGGTGGCCATGAACGTTCTTCTTCTCGGCTCCGGCGGCCGCGAACATGCGCTGGCCTGGAAGATCGCCGCTTCACCGCTGCTGACCAAGCTCTACGCGGCGCCCGGCAATCCGGGCATCGGCGCCGAGGCCGAACTGGTGAAGCTCGATATCGCCGATCATGCCGCCGTAGCCGCCTTCTGCCGCGAGAAAAAAATCGATCTCGTCGTGGTCGGTCCGGAAGGGCCGCTGGTGGCCGGTATCGCCGATGATCTGCGCGCCGAAAACATTCGCGTCTTCGGGCCTTCGAAGGCCGCCGCGCGGTTGGAAGGCTCGAAGGGTTTCACCAAGGATCTCTGCGCCCGCTACAACATCCCGACCGCCGCCTATGGCCGGTTCGGCGATCTGGCCTCCGCCAAGGCCTATGTCGAGAAGATGGGTGCGCCGATCGTCATCAAGGCCGACGGGCTCGCAGCCGGCAAGGGTGTCACCGTCGCCATGACGATGGATGAAGCACAGGCGGCACTCGCTTCCTGCTTCGACGGGTCCTTCGGCGCCGCCGGCGCGGAGGTGGTGATCGAGGAATTCATGACCGGCGAGGAGGCGAGTTTCTTCTGCCTCTGCGACGGCACAACGGCGCTTCCCTTCGGCACCGCGCAGGACCACAAGCGCGTCGGCGACGGTGATGTCGGTCCCAACACCGGCGGCATGGGCGCCTATTCGCCGGCCCCGGTGATGACGCCTGACATGATCGAGCGCACCATGCGCGAGATCATCGACCCGACCATGCGCGGCATGGCCGATCTCGGCGCGCCTTTCGCCGGCATTCTGTTCGCCGGGCTGATGATCACGGAAAACGGGCCGAAGCTGATCGAATACAACACCCGCTTCGGCGATCCTGAATGCCAGGTGCTGATGATGCGGCTGAAGGACGATCTTCTGGTGCTGCTCAATGCCGCCGTCGACGGCCAGCTTGCGCATACCTCCGTACGCTGGCGCGACGAGGCGGCGCTGACCGTCGTGATGGCGGCGAGGGGCTATCCCGGCACGCCGGAGAAAGGCTCCGTCATCCGCGGCGTCGAGGACGCCGCCGGTGAAGGCGTCGAGATTTTCCATGCCGGAACAGCCATCAACGGCGGCGCGCTGGTTGCCAATGGCGGCCGTGTGCTCAACGTCACGGCGACCGGCGCCACCGTTGGCGAGGCGCAGGCGCGGGCCTATGCCGCGCTCGACCGGATCGACTGGCCGGATGGGTTCTGTCGCCGCGACATCGGCTGGCAGGCCGTGGCACGCGAGCAGGCAGGCTGAAGCTCCGACCGGGTGGCGGTTACCGCTGGCCGCGGTCGAGGGTTGTCGAAGCGGTGCTGACCGGGTCGGCGGCCGCTGCGAAGGCGGCGTCGAGTTGCTCGGGTGAACGCCGCCCGGCCCGCTTCCAGGCGACATATTGGACAATACCGAACCCCGGCCGTCGCGGCACCGTCTTCACGACAGGCATGCGGAACCCGTCGCGGAATTTCGACCAGCGCGAACCGAGCACGGCGGCCATTTCCTCGAATGTCGGCGGCGTCGCCACATCGGCATAGATGATGGTCGCTTTGCCGGCCAGGGCAGCTTCCCGCGAGAGCGGCACCGGCACGCTGGCAAGATAATCGGGAGGCACGTCGATCAGGCCGCCGAAAGGCCATTGCTGACGCAGCGTGACGGCATCCGTGGGCGCCACGTTGACGTCGATGTTGTCGGGCGTGCCGGCAACCCTGTAGGGGCAACGGAAGCGCCCGCAATTGGCCTGCGCCGAAAACTGCCAGAGCGCGTAGCCCTGCCAGTTGCCCATCGGAAAATGCACGTCGATGTCAGGCTTATAGCGCGCGTACCACAGAGGCAGCCGCGACAGGAGCCGGTATTTGTAGCGGTTGTCGGCGATATATTGGGCGGTCTTGCCATTGGTGTAGAGCACCGGGAAGCGGCCGACGCGCCGATGCACCTGGCGCGCGAACTCCTCGGCGTCATCGAGCGACATCCATTGCGAGGGATCGTTGCCCTCGAGGTCGAGAGCCATGAGATCATCCGGCGCGGGGTCGGCGAAATCGAGGAAATTGTTGGCCTGCTCGACCGGATTGCCGGGACGGGCGAGATGATAGGCGCCCCATTTCATGCCGAGCGTCTTGGCCACGACCCTGCGTGTCTGGAACAATTCGCGCGTCACCGCGTGGCGTTTCCACAGCGCCTTGCACAGCTTCACGTCGGTGTCGCCGCCGAAACAGAAGTAGGGCGGCGGCATGCCGTCGGACGCCTTGTTGATGAAGGCGACGATGCGTTTGTCGGTGGCAAGCCGGGCCCAGTCGATGGAATTGTACTCGTAGGCATCGACCACCAGAGCACGGTCGGCACTCTTCCACGGCTCGGAAAAGTCCGAAGCCTTTGCCGCCATCGACAGCGCCATTGTCGCCGCAAGAGCGAGAAGCGCTGTGCGGCGAAGGAAACACGCCGTCCTTTTCAAACAGGGAATCCCCGTTGATCAAAGCAATCCTGGACCGCTATGGTTAAGGATTTACTTCGGAAATGGCCAGGATCGACGCGGTCCTTGGCAGATAGCTGGCAAGCGCGAAATTTACCGGGAATCCACGACCAGCCGTTTGTAAGCATTGGCGGCTGAGCGTAGCGCTTCATTCGGTTCGGGCGGCGGATTCACAATCGCCTACGCCAAGGCGATCTGATCCTCGATTGAGAGGCGCATGGCTGCGGCCTCGTCAGGCGGGCAGCGCTGACCGGGGCCGCGCAATAACGGCCTGCTTGTTTGGCATCATGTCTCCTCTAGCCCAACTTTCACCGCTGGCTGAACGGCTGAGATTCGAACGGGTCCGGCGCGGGCTCTTGCTGCAGTGTCCCTTCGGCGGCGCGTTTGTGGTGGTGGGCAAGCGAGCATCGCGGCGAGCACAATATGCCGCGATCAGACCAGTAGGCGGCACCGTTTGCCACGTCGCCGTGATAGTAGGAAAATCCCGCTGCCCGATAGGGTAAGCCGCATTCAACACAGCGATAGGCGTCGGGTCTGGCAAGCATTGGAATGTTCCGGTCGGCTGGTTTTCAGTCGCCGTTCGATTTGATCCGGCATCCGTCGAATTTAGTATAGGCCGGCCCGATTGCAAAATCCGCGTGACAAATTTTGACGTTTACGTAAAAAGAAAATGGGAGACCGCCCAAAGGCGGATGGTTTTGCGGCGGCACTGGCTCTAGGGTCGGCAAGGCCGGTGCATCAGGAGGATCGAGCAGCATGTATCGGGCACCGGTCGAGGATATTGCGTTCACCCTGAAGCACGTCGCCGGCATGAAATCGGCCATCGATGCCGGTGCGTTCGGCGATCTCGGCGAGGATCTGGTCGATGCCGTCCTTGGCGAAGCTGGCCGCTTCGCCACCGAGGAAGTGGCACCCCTTTATAAGATCGGCGACGAACACGGCGCCGTGTTGAAGGACGCGGTCGTCACCACCCCGCCGGGCTGGAAGGAACTCTATCGCCGCTGGATCGAAGGCGGCTGGAACGCGCTCTCCGGGCCGGAAGAGTATGGCGGTCAGGCGCTGCCGACGATGCTCGGCGTCGCCGCGCTCGAAATGTGGAATTCGGCCGCCATGGCCTTCGGCATCGGTCCGACGCTGACCATGGGCGCGGTCGAAGCGCTTGACAAGCACGCCTCTGGGGACCTCAAGGCCAAATATCTCGCAAAGCTCGTCTCCGGCGAATGGATGGGCACGATGAACTTGACCGAGCCGCAGGCCGGATCGGACCTCGCCGCCCTGCGTAGCCGCGCCGCGCCGGCCGGCGACGGCACCTACCGCATCTTCGGCCAGAAGATATTCATCACCTATGGCGAGCACGATTTCACCGACAACATCGTCCACCTGGTGCTGGCGCGGCTGCCCGATGCACCGGCCGGAACGCGCGGCATCTCGCTGTTCCTGGTGCCGAAATTCCTGGTCGGCGACGACGGTTCGCTGGGTGCGCGCAACGACGTCTTCTGTTCCGGGCTCGAGCACAAGCTCGGCATCCATGCCTCGCCGACCTGCACCATGATCTATGGCGACGGTTTCCAGGGTGCCCAACCCGGCGCCATCGGCTGGCTGATCGGTGAGGAGAACAAGGGCCTCGCCTGCATGTTCACCATGATGAACAATGCGCGGCTTTGCGTCGGCATGCAGGGCGTCGCTGTCGCGGAAGCCGCGACCCAGAAAGCGATCGCCTATGCCAATGAGCGCCGTCAGGGCAAGGCGGCAGGCTTTGGTGGCGCCGGCATGGCGCCGATCGTCCATCACCCGGACGTGCAGCGCAATCTCCTGACCATGAAGGCGCTGACACAGATCGCCCGCGCCATCAGCTATTCCTGCGCCCACGCCATCGATCTCGCGCGCGCAACGTCCGATGACGAGGCGGCGCATTGGCGCGACCGTGCCAATCTCTTGACGCCGCTCGCCAAGGCCTTTTCCACCGATGTCGGCGTAGAGGTCGCCTCGCTTGGCGTCCAGGTGCATGGCGGCATGGGCTTCATCGAGGAAACGGGTGCGGCAGCCCTCTATCGCGACGCGCGCATCGCGCCGATCTATGAGGGCACCAACGGCATCCAGGCGATCGATCTGGTGATGCGCAAGCTGCCGCTTGGTGGCGGCGAGCACGTGCATGGCTATATCGACGAACTGGCTGGTATCGCCAATGCGGTACGAACGTCGAACCTCGAAGGGTTTGGCCGCACCGCTGATGCTCTCGATCAGGCGCTCTCCGATTTGACGCAAGCAACGCGCTTCCTGCAGAAATTGTCGGCCGACGGCCGGACGGAGGAGGCGCTGGCGGGTGCGACGCCTTATCTCAGGCTGATCTCGCTTGCCGCCGGCGGCGCCTATCTGGCGCGGGCCGCTCTTGCCGACCAGGGCCGCATCGCGCTTTGCCGCTTCTTCGCCGAAAACCTGCTTGGCGAAGTCAGCGCTTTGAAGGAGCGCGTCATCGGCGGCGCCGAAAGCCTGGCTGCTGCCGGCAAGGCACTGATTTCCGCCTGACCTTCACAAGGAAAAGACCGTGACAGACCACATCCTCGTCGAGCGCCAGGGCGCCATCCAGATCATCCGCATGAACCGCCCGGACAAGAAGAACGCCCTGACGCGCGCCATGTATGCGAAGATGTCGGCGGCCCTTGCCGAAGGCGACTGCGATCCGGCGGTCCGCGTTCATGTCTTTCTCGGTGTGCCCGGCGCCTTCTCATCCGGCAACGACCTTGCCGATTTCATGGTTATGGCCACCGGCGGCGATGGTGGCACGGAAGTCTGGGATTTCCTGCTGGCGTTGGCCCGGGTCGAAAAACCCATCGTTTCTGGCGTCGACGGCATCGCGGTCGGCATCGGCACCACGATCAACCTGCATTGCGATCTGACCTTCGCCACGCCACGCACCGTGTTCCGCACGCCCTTCGTCGATCTCGGCCTCGTGCCGGAGGCTGGATCGAGCCTTTTGGCGCCGCGCATCCTGGGTCAGCAAGCTGCGTTTGCGCTGCTTGCCCTCGGCGAAGGCTTCTCGGCCGAGCGCGCGAAGGCCGCTGGACTGATCTACGAGGTGGTCGAGGAGGGCGCTCTGGAGGCCTCGGTCCTCTCGGCCGCCGGCCAGATCGCGGCCAAGCCCCCGCAGGCTCTCAAGATCGCGCGCGACCTGATGCGCGGCTCACGCGACGATCTGGTTGCCCGCATCGGGGTGGAGAGCGAGCATTTCCGTGAGCGGCTGAAATCCGATGAGGCGCGCGCGGCCCTCACGGCATTCATGACCAGGAAAAAGGGCTGAACCTTACCCTTTCAGGGATAAAGCCTCGTCTTGCTCCACCCACCATCGGCGTCGCGTGAGAAGACCACTCGGTCATGCAGCCGGAACGGCCTGTCGTGCCAGAATTCGATCGTCTTCGGCACGATGCGGAAGCCCGACCAGTGCTTGGGCCGTGGAATCTCGCCGATAGCGTAGCGCGCTGTGTATTCCGCGACGGCCTTTTCCAGGGCAAAGCGGCTTTCCAGCGGCCGCGACTGCTTCGAGGCCCAGGCGCCGATGCGGCTGCCGCGTGGCCGCGTCGCGTAATAGCTGTCGGCCTCGGCGTCGCTGACGACTTCCACCGGACCGCGAATGCGGACCTGGCGGCGCAGCGATTTCCAGTGGAAACACATCGCCGCCTTCATGCTGCCTAGAATCTCCTGGCCCTTGGCGCTTTCGAAATTCGTGTAGAACACAAAGCCGCTTTCATCGAACCCCTTGAGCAGCACCATCCGTACGTCCGGCATGCCCTCGGCATCGACGGTCGCCAGCGCCACGCCGTTGGCATCGTTGATTTCGCTCTTGGTGGCGTCGTCCAGCCATGCGGCAAAGAGGCGAAACGGCTCGGCCGCTTCGGTAAAGTCACTGGTTATTAACGCTGTGTCACTCATAGTTTTTCTCAAATTGTCACGAGATCAGGGAGGTTGCCGATTGTCGCGTATCGCGCAAGCTTTTGACAGCAGGCAATGGGGCGTTATCGCTTCAGCCAGCGCGAAAGCGGCGATCGTGGCAATCGCCCTGCCGCTTGCTGGCTGCGGTGCGGGCGGCTTCAGCCTGGACAAGGCCGAAGTCGACCGATCGATCCTGACCAGCAGCACATCGGCTTCGGCCAAGCCGGCCGATTCGGATCGCGACTCCGACCAGACGACGATCGGCAATGCGGTATCCTCCGCCGACATCGAGCAACTCAGTGGCCAGGCCGTGCCTTGGGCGAATGCCGGCACCGGCTCGCGCGGCTCCATCACGGAACTGGCGGAATTGAAGGACAGCGGCCAGACCTGCCGCCGCTTCAGGGCTTCGCGCGAGAGCTTTGACGGTGTTGCCATGTTCGAGGGCGAACTCTGTCTTGCCAGCGCCGGCGGCTGGCGCATGCAGGGCTTCAAGGCACTCTGATTTTCCGGCCTTGATATGACGCTCCGCTACTGGAATTTCTTCCTATGCGAGCGCATATAGGAGGCAAGTATGGACTCACTCCTTTTCCAGGGCAGGAAGCATGCGCGACCCCTATGAGGTGCTGGGCGTTGCAAAGAACGCATCGGCCAAGGACATAAAATCGGCGTACCGGAAACTCGCCAAGAAGCATCATCCGGACCAGAATCCGAATGATCCCAAGGCGAAGGACCGTTTTGCCGCGGCCAATCAGGCCTATGAGGTCATCGGCGACGAGAAGAACCGTGCCGCTTTCGATCGTGGCGAGATCGATGCCGACGGCAAGCCGCGTTTCCAGGGTTTTGAAGGTGCGGCCGGCGGCGGCGACCCCTTTGCCGGGTTTCGCCGCCAGCAACAGGGCGCCGGCGGCTCGCGATTCGAGTTCCGCTCGGGCCGCCCCGGTGGCGATCCGTTCGACGGCAACAGCGACATCTTCAGCCAGATTTTCGGCGATGCCTTTTCAGGCGCGCGCGGGCCAGGCGCAGGCGACCGCCGCCAGCCGGCGACATCAGCTGACCTGAACGTCACGCTCGACGTCACCATCGAGGAAGCTGCGAATGCTGAAAAGGTCACGGCGATGTTCCCGGACGGCCGCAAGGTGGCGGTCAAGCTGCCGGCCTATGTCGAGGATGGCCAGACCATCCGGTTGAAAGGCCAGGGCGAGCAGGGACCGGGCCAGCCCGGCGACGCACTGGTCAAGATCCACATCCGCCGCCATCCGCGCTACCGCATCGAGGGTCGCGACCTGCACGCCGATCTGCCGGTTTCGCTGGCCGATGCGGTGCTGGGCGCCAAGGTGCCGGTCGAGACGCCGACCGGCAGGCTCGCTGTCAACGTTCCCGCCTGGTCGAGTTCCGACAAGGTCCTGCGGCTCAAGGGCAGGGGCTTGCCCGAGAAAGCCGGCGGCCATGGCGACCTCTACGCCCATGTGCGTATCATGCTGCCGGAAGGCGGCGACAGCGCGCTGGAATCGCTGTTGCGCGGCCAAAAAGGCTGATCAAGAGCTTTTGTCCCCCGAACTGTCCGGTTTGAACGCTTGAAGGGGCTGTGTGCCTGTGCGATAGGCACTCCACAAAGCAGAAACCTTGCGGAGAGCGCTGACATGGCGGGTGGACAGGGCCTAATGGCCGGCAAGCGCGGCCTTATTCTTGGCGTCGCCAATAACAGGTCGATCGCCTATGGCATTGCCAAGGCCTGCGTCGATCACGGCGCCGAGATCGCACTGACCTATCAGGGCGAAGCCTTCAAGAAGCGGGTCGAGCCGTTGGCGGCGGAACTGGGCGCCTTTGTCGCGGGCCATTGCGACGTCACCGATCCCGCGAGCTTGGACGAGGTTTTCGCCAATGTCGCCAAACACTGGGGCAAGCTCGACTTCCTCGTCCACGCCATCGCTTTTTCCGACAAGGACGAGCTGACCGGCCGCTATGTCGAGACGACGCGCGACAATTTCCTGCGCACCATGGACATTTCGGTCTATTCCTTCACCACCATCGCCAAGCGTGCCGAAGCGCTGATGACCGAGGGCGGGTCGCTGCTGACGCTGACCTATTACGGCGCCGAGAAGGTGATGCCGCACTATAACGTCATGGGCGTCGCCAAGGCGGCACTCGAGGCCAGCGTGCGTTACCTCGCGGTTGATCTCGGCGCCAAGAAGATCCGCGTCAACGCGATTTCCGCCGGCCCGATCAAGACGCTTGCCGCCTCCGGCATCGGCGATTTCCGCTACATCCTGAAGTGGAACGAATACAATTCGCCGCTGAAGCAGACAGTCACGCAGGAAGAAGTCGGCGATTCCGGCGTCTATTTCCTGTCCGACCTGTCGCGTGGCGTCACCGGCGAGGTGCACCATGTCGATTCCGGCTATCACGTCGTCGGCATGAAGGCGGTCGACGCGCCGGATATTTCGACGGTCAAGGATTAGTTCTCTCCGCCTATCCTCCGTCCAGGCCCTGGCCCGATCTCCGGAAGAGCTGATGTACCCGCTGGTTTATATCGTGCGCCACGGCCAGACCGCGTGGAACGCCGAGTTCCGGCTTCAGGGCCAGGCCGACACCGATCTCAATGCCCTCGGCCGCGAGCAGGCGACCAGAAACGGCCGTCGGCTGGCGGAACTCATCGGCGATCCCAACGAGTTCGACTTCGTCGCCAGCCCGATGAGCCGGACGCGCGAGACGATGGAACGCATCCGCGCCGCCATGAAGCTCGATCCGCTCGCCTATCGAACCGATGTCAGGCTCATTGAAGTCAATTTCGGCGATTGGCAGGGCTTTACATTTGCCGAGCTCGATACGCGGTCTCCCGGGGCAAGCAGGACGCGTGCTCGCGACAAATGGAATTTTCAGCCGCCGGGCGAAGGTGCCGAGAGCTACCAGATGCTGCTTGAGCGGGTGAAGCCATGGTTCGACGAGATCGACCGCAAGACGATCTGTGTCACGCATGGCGGTGTCATGCGCGCCCTGTTTCGCTTCGTGCTTGATAGGCCCGAGGACGAGGCCGCGAACCTGGAGATACCGCACGATCGCGTGCTCAAACTTGAAGGCAACAGCCTGGAGTGGCTTTAGGACGCCTGGTAAAGGCCAATTCCTAATGCATGTCGCCCAAAAGTGACCTCGGTTTTGGGGAAGACGATATGCACAAAAACAAGACCTAAAGCGTGTCGCATGAATCCGTTTCGACGCGACCCGCTTTAGTTCGTGTCGCTGTCTCCCGGCAACTGCATGTCGGTGACGACGTTTTCGCCATCGGTCACATCGTAAGCGATGACGATGTCCATGCCTGGCTTCAGCGCATCGAGATCGGTCTCGGCGTTCAGCTTGTAGGATTTGCCGTCATCAAGCGTCAGCGTCAACGCGTCCTTGTCGACCTTCTTGATCAGGCCTTCGGTCTGGCCGGCAAAGGCGGCGGTGGAAAGCAGCAGCGTGGCGGCAACAGCGCCAATCAGGGTACGCATCATCGTCCTCTTTGGTCATTGCGCCGGCCTGGGTGGCGGCGGATCCTCAACGGCGAATGGAGCAGAGCAGAAACCAACCGAATGTGTCAAAACTAAATCCGCCAGATCACAGTTTGACCACTGTGGAAAACGCCAATAGAAGGCTGGCTTCAGCCGGTTTCGATGCCGGGCAGGGCACTTTCCATGTCTCACAACACGTTTGGCCATCTTTTCCGCGTCACCACCTGGGGCGAGAGCCATGGCGCGGCGCTCGGCTGCGTGGTCGATGGCTGCCCGCCCGGCATCCGTTTCACACGCGATGAAATCCAGGCCGAACTCGACAAGCGCCGACCCGGCCAATCGCGCTTCGTCACGCAGCGCCGCGAGCCGGACGAGGTGAAGATCCTCTCGGGCTTCGTCCTCGACGAGGACGGCGCGACGATGATCACCACCGGTACGCCGGTGTCGATGCTGATCGAGAATGTCGATCAGCGCTCGAAGGACTATGGCGACATCGCCCGCCAGTTCCGGCCGGGCCATGCCGACTACACCTACGAGGTCAAATACGGGGTACGGGACTATCGCGGTGGCGGCCGCTCTTCCGCGCGCGAGACCGCGGCCAGGGTCGCCGCCGGCGCGCTCGCCCGCAAGGTGGTGCCGGGCATGGTGGTGCGCGGCGCGCTGGTGTCGATGGGCGAAAAGTCGATCGACCGCACCAACTGGAACTGGAATTTCATCGGCGACGCGGAAAATCCGTTCTTCACTCCGGACCCGGCTTCCGTTTCTGTTTTCACGCAGTATCTCGACGGCATTCGCAAGGCCGGCTCCTCGGTCGGCGCGGTGATCGAGATCGTCGCTGACGGCGTGCCTCCCGGCCTCGGCGCGCCGATCTACGCCAAGCTCGACCAGGACATTGCCTCCGGCCTGATGTCGATCAACGCCGTCAAGGGCGTCGAGATCGGCAACGGCTTCGAGGCCGCCCGCATCACCGGGGAACAGAATGCCGACGAGATGCGCATGGGCAATGACGGCAGGCCGGTGTTCCTGTCCAACAATGCCGGCGGCATCCTCGGCGGCATCTCCACCGGCCAGGCGATCGTCGCGCGCTTTGCCGTGAAGCCGACGTCGTCGATCCTGACGCCGCGCAAATCGATCGACAAGGACGGCAACGACGTGGAGGTGATGACCAAGGGTCGCCACGACCCTTGCGTCGGCATTCGCGCCGTGCCGATCGGCGAGGCCATGGTTGCCTGCGCCATCGCCGACCACTATCTGCGGCACCGAGGACAGACAGGAAGGGGATAGGGAATAGGGGACTAAGCTTGGCTGCCACGCCGAAACGGCCAAATTTTCCTTTTCCCTACTCCCGCACTATCCTATTCCCCTACTCCCTGCGAGTGAAACGAGCGCTTTATGCCTTACGACCAGAAGAAAATCGTCGAAGCAATTCGGGCCTTCGAACGCGGCGAGATCGTCGTCGTCATGGACGATGACGGGCGTGAGAACGAGGGCGACCTGATTGTCGCCGCCGTCCACTGCACGCCGGAGAAGATGGCCTTCATCGTGCGCAACACGTCGGGCATCGTCTGTACGCCGATGCCGCGCGAGGAGGCCAAGCGGCTGAACCTCGCGCCGATGGTGGCCGACAATGATTCGGCCCACATGACCGCCTTCACCGTCAGCGTCGACTTCAAGCATGGCACCACGACAGGTATTTCAGCCGACGACCGCACGCTGACCGTTCGCAATCTTGCCAACGGCAATGTCGGCGCCTCCGATTTCGTCCGCCCCGGCCACATCTTTCCGCTCATCGCGCGCGAAGGCGGCGTCTTGATGCGCTCGGGTCACACCGAGGCCGCGGTCGACCTCTGCAAGCTCGCCGGCCTGCCGCCGATCGGCGTGATCTCGGAACTGGTCAATGATGACGGCACCGTCAAGCGCGGCCCGCAGGTCGCGGCCTTCGCCGAGGAGCATGGTCTCAAGCAGGTATCGGTCGCCGACCTCATCGCTTACCGGCAGCGCAAGGAAACGCTGGTCGAGCGCGTCGCCTGCTCCGACATCGAGACGCTGGGTGGCAAGGCGCAGGTCTTCACCTACACGCTGCCCTGGGACACGATGCATCACGTCGCCATCGTCTTCGGCGATATCCGCGACGGCGAGGACGTGCCGGTGCGACTGCATTCGGAGGACGTCGTAACCGACGTGTTCGGCACCAGCCACCGCCTCGACGGCATCATGAAGGCGATGGGCGAGCGCAAGCGCGGCGTCATCGTCTATCTGCGCGAGGGCTCGGTCGGCGTCGCCCACCAGGAGCGCAACCGGCCGGCGCCGGGCGATCGCGAGGACCATGAAGAGGCGCGCCGGCGCGAGAGCGAATGGCGCGAGATCGGCCTTGGTGCGCAGATCCTGAAGGATCTCGGCATTTCCTCGATCAACCTGATCGCCTCGCGCGAACGCCATTATGTCGGCCTCGAAGGGTTTGGCATTCACATCGCCAAGACCGAGATTATCTGAGCTCAGCAAATCCTGGCTGTCATTCGGCCGGGATTGCCGCCTCGCATCCTTCCAACTCGCATTCGTGGGTGGCGAGGCTGCGCTGGCCGAGCAGCACCGTGACCAGTGCAATAACGCCCGATGCCACCGATACCCAGAACCCGTTCTGGGCGCCGAACGCATCCACCACCGCGCCGGCGGCGAACGAACCGAGCGCCATGCCGATGCCGATGCCGGTGGTCACCCAGGTGATGCCTTCGGTCAGCATCGTCTCAGGCACATGCCGTTCGATCAGGCCGAAGGCGGTGATGAAGGTCGGCGAGATCGCCACCCCGCTGATGAAGACAGTCAGCGCGAGCACGGGCACGGTGCTGGCGGTAAGCGGCAGCAGCGTGCCGAGCGCGACCAACGCGACCGCGATGGCGAGCTGGCGCTGCAGCGGTGCTGTCAGGTTGAGCGCGCCGATGATGATGCCGAGCACGAAGGAGCCCAGCGCATAGACGCCGATGACGAGACTTGCGGCGCCCGGCTGGCCGAGTTCTTTGGTGATCGCCACCGTGCTCACCTCCGTCGTCGCGAAAGTCGCGCCGATGAAGACCATTGCGAAGGTGATGATTTGAACCGGCACCAGGCGGATAGCCGAGCCGGTTGAGCCATGGTCCACCTGTCGCACCTGCGGTTCGGTCGAACGCTGCAGGATGAAGGCTATCGAGCCCAGGGCTAGGAACAGCGTGCTGACGAGCACGCCCGCTTCCGGGAACAGCGCGGCGCTGAGACCAACCGACAGCGATGCGCCGGCGATGTAGACCAGTTCATCCGCCGCCGACTCGAAGGCGAAGGCGGTGTTCATCTCGGGCCGGCCCCGGAAAATCTCGGTCCAGCGCGCGCGTACCATGGCCGGCATGCTTGGCATCGCCGCGGCCAGCAATGCCGACACGAATAGCGTCCATACCGGCCAGTCCTGATTGGCCGATGCGATCAGGGCCGCGAATGCGAGCACGGAGATGACCGTGGTGGGGACGACAACCCGCGTCTGGCCGAGGCGGTCGACCAACCTCGATATTTGCGGCGCCAGGAAAGCATTGGCCAAGGCGAATGTCGCCGAAACCGCACCCGCCAGCCAGTATTCGCCACGCGTCTGCGACAGCATCGCCACGATGCCGATCGGCGCCATGGCGATGGGCAGGCGCGCCATGAAGCCGGCGGCGGCAAAGCCCCTGGCGCCAGGAGCGCGAAAGATTTCCGAGTAGGGGTTTTGCATGATCCTGTTCCTCGACAAGGGACGATTCGACAATTACATACGAGACGTATAAGTGTTAAATAGACCATACGCCGCGTATGTCAATTGGCATACGGAGCGTATGTAGATAAGGCCAGAGCATGCACCGACCCCGCAAGGAGATGATCGCCGAGACGCGTGCCAAGCTGATCGCCGCGGCGCGCCAAGCCTTTGGCACCATCGGTTATGCCGAAGCGTCGATGGACGATTTCACCGCATCGGCCGGACTGACGCGCGGCGCCCTCTATCATCACTTCGGCGACAAGAAGGGACTGCTGCAGGCGGTTATCGCGCAAATCGATGCGGAAATGGCCGCGCGGGTGAATGAGGTCGCGTCGAGGGCGCCAACCCGCTGGCAGCATTTCGTCGACGAATGCACGACCTACATCGAAATGGCGCTGGAGCCGGAAATCCAGCGCATCATGTTCCGGGACGGTCCGGCCGTGCTGGGCGATCCGGCACAGTGGTCGAATGCCAATGCCTGCGTCGGTTCAATGACCGATCATCTGACCGCGCTGCAAGAGGAGGGGGTGGTCGTGCCGGGCCTCGATCCCGAGACGGCGGCGCGGCTGATCAACGGGGCGAGCAGTCAGGCCGCGCAGCGGATCGCCAACTCGAACGATCCCGAAGCGACGTCGAGGAAGGTGGTGGTCGCGTTCAAGCAATTGCTCGAAGGCCTGCTCGAGAAGCCGGAAGCGCGGCCAAACTGACCCGCAATCGGGCTCCGCCACCGCTCGCAATTGACAATAGACGGTTTGGGCGCATCCTCCACAGCCACCTCTGGGGGATTCGGGGCATGTGGGATTTCGATATCGGCAGGTCGGTGTCCATCATGATGCGGACCTGGCCTTTCATCGTCTTTCGCATGATCGTCTATTTCGGCATTACGCTGGCCTATATCATGGCCACCGGCACGGGTGCCTCGGTCGGCTATGGCGTCGGCCATATCTCCACCGATCCCGACGGGCCGTTGTCCTTTGCCATGTGGGGCGGCGTAGTTGGTTTCGGCCTCGTCTCGATCGCCGTCTACTGGATCCGCGAATACATCCTCTACATCGTCAAGGCAGGCCATATCGCCGTCATGGTGCATCTGATCGACGGCCATGACGTACCCGACGGCCAGAACCAGATCGCCTATGCGAAAGGGGTTGTGACCGAGCGTTTTGCCGAGGCGAACATCCTTTTCGTCGTCGACCAGCTGGTCAAGGGCGCCATCCGCGCCATCACCGGCCTGCTCGGCGGCATCGCGGCTTTCCTGCCCATTCCGGGCCTGAGCGGCCTGGTCTCGTTCCTCAACACGGTGATCCGCCTGTCGCTGACCTATGTCGACGAGATCATTCTCGGCTACAACATCCGCATCAATTCGTCCTCACCCTTCGAGACCGCGCGGCAAGGCGTTGTGCTCTACGCCCAGAACGGCAAGATCATGGTCAAGAACGCCGTCTGGCTGGCCGTGATCATGTGGGGGGTCTCCTTCGTCATCTTCCTGCTGATGCTGGCCCCGGCAGCCGCCATTCTTTACGTCATGCCCGGACAGCTCGCCGGTTGGGCCTTCGTTCTGGCCATCGTCTTTGCCTGGGCCTTTAAGGCGGCGTTCATCGAGCCGTTCGCCATCGCCTGCCTGATGCAGGTCTATTTCAAGACCATCAAGGGTCAGGTGCCCGATGCCGCCTGGGACGCCAGGCTGGCCGATGCCTCGTCGAAGTTCCGGGAACTCAAGCGCAAGGCGCTCTCCACCTTCGACGGTTCGCGCTGGGGCACGGCCGGCGCGACACGCTGATCGGTTGGGCTGGCGGGCCCACCGGCGACGGTGCTGAAGCGGGCCACTGTCGATTTGAGCGGCGCTTCGCCTTGCCCACAAAAAGTCTCGCTCATGATCAGGTCGGGCAACGGCAGCCGTCGGCCCCAGCCATGCGTTTCGAGATCCGGTTTTGGCGCGAACTCCGAGACACGGCCGACGCAGAGATAGGCGATCGGCGTCACGTGATCGGGGATGGACAGCAGGCTCTTCAGCGCTTGCGCCTCGATGATGCTGACCCAGCCGACGCCGACTCCCTCGGCGCGTGCCGCCAGCCAGAAATTCTGCACCGCGCAGACCGTGCTGTAGAGATCCATTTCCGGATTGTGCCACCGTCCCAACGGCGAGCCTTTCGAGCGCTCACGGTCGCAGGTGATACAGATGTTGAGCGCGCTTTCACAAATGCCTTCGAGCTTGAGCTTGCGGTAGAGCGCCCGCCGGTCCGCCTCGATTGCCGGCAGTTCCTGTTCGCGCGCGGCAAGGAACAGGTCGCGCACCTGCGCCCGTCGCGCGGCATTGCGAATGACGATGAAATTCCAAGGCTGCATGAAGCCGACCGATGGCGCGTGATGGGCGGCAAGCAGCAGTCGCGCCAGCACCTCGTCGTCGAGGGCCTCTGATGTAAAATGGCTGCGGACGTCGCGCCGCGTGAACATGGCGCGGTAAACCGCGTCGCGCGCTATCTGATCAAATCCATCGCCCGTTGGAGCGGTCATAGCTTCCGGCATCGCTTGTCCCCTTGCGATTGCAGCAGTTCAAATTCTCAGAGCGTACTTTGTGCGTCCAGGAGGACGCACGTCGTTCTGATGTCGTCCGCCTGACCATGCGGATGACGATGCCTGCCAGGCCGGTCTTCTGGCTCGGGATCAACCCGCGTCCGGTGCCTTCCCGTCATCGACAGTGGCACTTACCGGCGCGGTCCCCCTCACAGCGTTGGGCACGCCACGGTATCAAACCGTGTTCCCGATTCTCCCGCCAGAGCATTTGCTCCCAAGTGGAATCACTTGGCGTCGCGGAATGCGGCTAAAACAAACGTCCGGCAGGCACCAGGCAGTGGCGGCGACTTTACGCCGAAGCGCCGGCGACGCCAATGCCCGCAGCGACATGAATGGACGCAGGCGTGATTTTCCCCAGCGATCAAGCCGCAACGCATGGCCATCACGGCGCCGGGGCACTAGATAGGGGGACATGGCCACTCGTCTCTACACGCACCCGATCTTCCTCGAACACATCACCCCGCCCGGTCACCCCGAGCGGCCCGACCGCTTGCGCGCCATCGAGCGCGTGCTCGACGACGAAGCTTTTGCCGCGCTTGACCGCGTCGAGGCACCGCAAGGCGACGAGGCCACCATCCTCTACGCGCATCCCGCCGATTTCGTCGCGCGCGTGCGCGCCGCCATTCCCGATGAAGGCCTCGCCCGCATCGACGCCGACACCACCGCCAGCCCGAAGAGCTGGCAGGCGGTGATCACGGCGATCGGCGCCGCCAATGCCGCCGTCGACGACGTCTTTGCGGGCCGCGCCGACAATGTCTTCGTCGCCGCCCGGCCGCCCGGCCACCATGCTGAAAAGAACACGGCCATGGGCTTCTGCTTCTTCAACACTGCGGCTATCGCTGCCCGCTATGCGCAGAAGAAGCATGGCGCGGAGCGAGTCGCCGTCGTCGATTGGGACGTGCACCACGGCAACGGCACGCAGGATATTTTCTGGGACGATCCCTCGGTGCTCTATTGCTCGACGCACCAGATGCCGCTCTATCCCGGCACCGGGGCGAAGAACGAGACCGGCGCCGGCAACATCGTCAACGCGCCGCTGGCGCCGCAGACAGGCAGCGAGGTGTTTCGCGATGCTTTCCTGTCGCGCGTGCTGCCGGCACTCGACAATTTCGCGCCCGACCTGATCATCATATCGGCCGGCTTCGACGCGCACCATCGCGACCCGCTGGCGGAGATCAATCTGACCGAGGACGATTTCGACTGGGCGACCGGCCAGCTGATGCAGCGCGCCGCGCGCCATAGCGGCAACCGGCTCGTCAGCGTGCTCGAGGGCGGCTACGATCTGCAGGGATTGGCATTTTCGGTCGCCGCCCATGTCGGGCGACTGATGAAAGGATGAATGATGACTGGTGAGATCAACGAAGACGTCAAGGCGATGAGCTTCGAGCAGGCACTCGACGCGCTGGAGAAGATCGTCGATGATCTGGAGCGTGGCGACGTGCCGCTCGACCAGTCGATCCGGATCTACGAGCGCGGCGAGGCGCTGAAGGTGCATTGCGACCGGTTGCTGAAGGCCGCCGAGGACAAGGTCGAGAAGATCAGGCTGTCGCGCGACGGCAAGCCGGTTGGAACCGAGCCGCTCGACGCGGACTGAGGTGCGGAGCAGGCTTACCGACTTTTGGACACGATCATGATTGAGGATACAACTCGTCCCGATTGAAACGGACAAGAGGAGATACGGAAGCGATGTGCAGAAACATCAAGACCCTGTTCAATTTTGATCCGCCGGCAACCAATGACGAAGTCCGCGACGCGGCACTCCAGTTTGTCCGCAAGCTCAGCGGAACGACGCGACCGTCGAAACAGAACCAGCATGCGTTCGATCATGCGGTCGAAGCCATCGCGGCATCCGCACGCGAATTGCTTGATTCCCTCGAAACCCACCAGCACCCGCGCAATCGCGAAGAGGTGGCGGCCAAACTGAGAGCAAAGGCGGCGATCCGGTTCGCCTGATATGTCCAAAGCGGCCACCGAGCGCTGACCAGGAGAGTTCATGAGCTTCTTCCCGGGGAAAGACCCTGAGGCCGGCGATGCCTTCGCCAGCGACCAGATCGAACTGATGGTCATCCCCAACGCCAAGGATATTGGCGGCTTCGAGGTGCGCCGCGCCTTGCCGACCGCCAAGAGAAGGCTGGTCGGGCCGTTCATTTTCTTCGATCGCATGGGCCCCGCGATCATGCGCGCCGGCCAGGCGCTCGATGTCCGTCCGCACCCGCATATCGGCCTGTCGACAGTGACCTATCTGTTCGACGGCAAGATCAGGCATCGCGATTCGCTCGGCACCGAAATGGTGATCGAGCCCGGCGACGTGAACCTGATGACCGCGGGCCGCGGCATCGTCCACTCGGAGCGCACGCCGCAGGAATTGCGCGGCGCGCCGATGTCGATCTCCGGCCTGCAGACTTGGCTGGCTCTGCCGGACGGCAAGGAAGAGGTTGCACCGGTGTTCGAGAACACAGCGGCGCTGCGGCTTCCAGAGATCGATGCCGAAGGCGTCAGCGGCCGCGTCGTCATCGGTGACTTCCAGGGGTTGCGGTCCCCGGTGCGGGCGGATTCCGACACGCTCTACGCCGATTTGCGGCTGGCGCCCGGTGCCAGCGTCAAAATCCCGGCCGATGCGGAAGAGCGCGCCATCTACACGCTGGAGGGCGAGGTCTCGATTTCGGGCGACGTCTTTCCGGCTGAACGGCTGCTGGTGTTCCGGCCCGGCGACGAGATCGTCATATCGTCGCAAACCGGTGCGCATTTCATGCTGTTCGGCGGCGCCTCGCTCGGTTCGAAGCGTTACATCTGGTGGAATTTCGTCTCTTCGTCGAAGGAGCGCATCGAGCAGGCCAAGCAGGAATGGAAGACCGGCCGCTTCGATATCGTTCCTGGCGATGAGAAAGAATTCATTCCGCTGCCGGAAGGCTGAGCGGTGAGGGGCTGACCATCCGCGTCACCGACACGCATTTACTTTCGCCGGCCGGCGGCCTATCCCGCCGATGAAAAGAGAGTCTGGGCCCAACGTGAACGCAACGCCGCATACGCCGCTTCTCGACAAGGTTCGCGTCCCGGCCGACCTGCGCACGCTGGCCGAGAGCGAATTGCCGCAACTGGCGGCCGAGCTGCGCACCGAACTGGTCGATGCTGTCTCCCACACCGGCGGCCACCTCGGTGCCGGCCTTGGCGTGGTCGAACTGACGGTGGCGCTGCATTATGTCTTCAACACACCCGATGACCGGCTGATCTGGGATGTCGGCCATCAGGCCTATCCGCACAAGATCCTGACCGGACGTCGGGACCGCATCCGCACCTTGCGCCAGGAAGGGGGTTTGTCGGGCTTCACCCGCCGAGCCGAGAGCGAGTATGACCCGTTCGGCGCCGCCCACTCCTCGACGTCGATCTCGGCTGGTCTCGGCATGGCCGCCGCCCGCGACCTCTCAGGCGGCCGCAACAATGTCATTTCAGTCATCGGCGACGGCGCAATGTCGGCCGGCATGGCCTATGAGGCGATGAACAATGCCGGCGCGCTCGATGCCCGTCTCATCGTCATCCTCAACGACAACGACATGTCGATCGCGCCGCCGACCGGCGCGATGAGCGCCTATCTGGCGCGCCTGGCTTCCGGCAAGGCCTATATCGGCTTGCGCGACTTCGGCAAGAAACTGACCTCCTATCTCGGCAAGCGGGCCGATCGAGCCATCACCAGGGCCGTCGAGCATGCGCGCGGCTACGTCACCGGCGGCACTTTGTTCGAGGAACTCGGCTTCTATCACATCGGCCCGATCGACGGTCACAATCTGGAGCATCTGATCCCGGTCCTGAAAAATGTCCGCGATAACGGCAAGGGTCCGGTGCTGATCCATGTCGTCACCCAGAAGGGCAAGGGTTACGCGCCGGCGGAAGCGGCCGCAGACAAATACCATGGCGTCAACAAATTCGACGTCATCACCGGCGCGCAGGCCAAGGCGCCGGCCAATGCGCCGGCCTACACCAAGGTGTTCGCCGAAAGCCTGATCCAGGAGGGCCGCGATGACGACCGCATCGTCGCCGTCACCGCCGCCATGCCGAGCGGCACCGGCCTCGATCTGTTCGGCGAGGTGTTCCCGTCGAGGACCTTCGATGTCGGCATCGCCGAGCAGCATGCGGTGACCTTCGCCGCCGGCCTGGCGACGGAAGGCTACAAGCCGTTCGCGGCGATCTATTCGACGTTCCTGCAGCGTGCCTACGATCAGGTCGTCCATGACGTCGCGATCCAGAAACTGCCGGTGCGTTTCCCCATCGATCGCGCCGGCTTCGTCGGCGCCGATGGAGCCACCCATTGCGGCGCGTTCGACACCACCTTCCTGGCAAGCCTGCCGGGCTTTGTCGTGATGGCCGCCGCCGACGAGGCGGAACTGCGCCACATGGTGCGCACCGCCGCCAGCTATGACGATGGGCCGATCGCCTTCCGCTATCCGCGCGGCAACGGGGTCGGCGTCGACATGCCTGAGCGCGGCTCGGTTCTCGAGATCGGCAAAGGCCGCATCGTCCGGGAAGGCAGCAAGGTTGCCCTGCTGTCCTTCGGCACGCGCTTGAAGGATTGCCTCATCGCCGCCGAGGAACTCGGCGCGGCCGGGCTTTCCACCACCGTTGCCGACGCCCGCTTCGCCAAGCCGCTCGACCAGGATTTGATCCGCCGGCTGGCCCGCTCGCATGAGGTGCTGGTGACGGTGGAGGAGGGCGCTGTTGGAGGCTTCGCCAGCCATGTACTGCAGTTCCTTGCCCATGAAGGACTGCTGGAAAATGGCCTGAAGGTACGCCCGCTGGTACTGCCGGACGCCTTCACCGACCACGCCAAGCCGGAGAAGATGTATGCCGACGCCGGCCTCGACGCCGCCGGGATCGTGCACACTGTTTTCACGGCCCTCGGCCATACGGTCCGCGCCCAGCGCGCCTGAATCAAAACCTGAACAGCTTGGATCAGTTTGCCGGCTTTATTTTGTAACGCGTTGTTAACGCTGCCGTTTGGCGTTTCGCTTACTGTGTCCCTTGGCCGTTTTTCAACGGCACCCTGCTAGACCGGCGTCAGGCAGGGAGACAACAACAATGAACACGCTTCTGTGCGGCGCGGCCTTCTTGGCCGTGATGGTCTTGCCGGCCGCGGCCGAAACACCCTACGACCGCAATCTTGAAAAGGCGGCGCTAGGCATTGTCGCCGGCAAGATTGGCGATATTCGCGGCGGCTTTTCCTACAAGCAGGTGCCGCAGCTTGTGGTGTTGCCGGAGGCCGCACCTCCGTCCGCTGTTGTGACCAAGCATCCAGGTGAACAGGCGTCGGGGAACCGGGACGATGGTCTGTCTCCCGCTGTCGAGCGCCAGGTTTTACGGACCATCTTTTAAAACCACATGTCGCGCACACAGCGACCATCGCGGGGCAGATCGTCGTAAGTGTCGAGGCCATCGAAATGGTCGATCGGCAAGTCGGCGACGGCTTCGGGTGGTGCCAGCCGCACATTGACTGCGATCCGTATTCGGCCAGAATCGCTGGCGCGCAAGCCGCGCCATGCCAGCACGCAGGCGCATATCGGGCAGAACAGGATTTCAAGTGACGGTGTGTCCTTTCCGGCGCGCGTATAGCTGGCCGTCCGCCCTGAAACGCGAATGCGTTCGTTGACATAATCATAGGCCCAGAGCGCGCCATAGCGGCGGCAAAGCGTGCAGTTGCAGGCCGTCACCGGGCCGGGATCGCCTTCCAGGGTCCAGTGGGCCGCGCCACAGTGGCAGGTTCCCGTCAGCATTCGTCCTCCTTCGTGTTGCAACAACTGGGAACCCTCTTCGACTGATATTCTGCCGGACCCGATGCGATGCGCGCAAGCCGCGGCTTGGCTCGCTGCACCAGCCACTCTCGCACGACGTCACCTTGTTCGGTGTAATGTTCTTGCCTTCACCGCAGGCTTTCGTCACAGAAGGCCGATGAATTCGCCCCTGCCAGCCAGCACACGCCAACGGCTCGACGACCTGCTCGTCCAGCGCGGGCTGTTTGCCAGCCGCTCGCGTGCCCGCGACGCGGTCGAGCGCGGCACGGTGACGGTTGACGGCGCCATTGCCCGCAAGCCCGGTCAGAACGTTTCGCCGCAATGCCTTGTTGTCATCGATGATCCGGCGCAAGGCTATGTCTCGCGCGCGGCGCTCAAACTTATTGGCGGACTGGACCATTTCGGCCTCGACCCCGCTGGCCGCGAAGCCCTCGACATCGGCGCCTCGACAGGCGGGTTCACCCAGGTGTTGCTCGAACGCGGCGCCTCCCATGTCACGGCAATCGATGTCGGGCACGGCCAGATGCATCCTGATGTCGGCGCTGATCCGCGCGTAACCGTGATCGAAGGCCTGAACGCACGCGATCTCACGGCCGCCGATCTTGCCGGTCGCAGTCCGGATTTCATCGTTTCCGACGTCAGTTTCATCTCGCTGAAACTTGCGCTGCCGCCGGCGCTTGCTCTTGCCAGGTCCGGTGCCGGCGCGGTCTTTCTGGTCAAACCGCAATTCGAGGCGGGCCGCGAGGCGATCGGCAAAGGGGGTCTGTTGAAGGATCCTTTCGATGCCGCCCGTGTCGCGGGCCTGCTGCAGGATTGGCTGGATGCCGTTCCCGGCTGGCGTTCGCTCGGCCTGCATCTGTCGCCGATCGAAGGTGGCGACGGCAATCGCGAATTCCTGCTCGGTGGGGTCAAGGACCGATGAGCGCACGCTTCACAATACGAAAGCTCGGATCGCAGGGCGACGGCATCGCCGAAACCGAAAGCGGCGATCTGTTCATTCCCTTCACGCTGCCGGGCGAGACCGTCAACGCCGCGCGCGAAAGGGATCGTGCGGCGCTGATGGCGGTGCTGGAGGCCTCGCCGCTGCGCATCGAACCCGCCTGCCGCCACTTCACCGAATGCGGCGGTTGTGCCCTCCAGCATCTGGAAGCCGAAGCCTACCGACAGTGGAAGCGTGAAAAGGTGGTGCACGCATTGAAGGGCAAGGGCATCGAGTGCGAAATCGGAGAGTTGGTCGCCTGCGCACCGCGGTCGCGCCGCCGTGTGGTGCTTGCCGCCCGGCGCACCGAAACAGGCATGTTGCTCGGCTTCAATCGCCATCTGTCGCCGGAGATCATCTCCATATCCGAATGCCCGATCTCCCTGCCCGAGATCGTCGCGGCACTCGGTCAGCTGAGGGCGCTGGCCGAATTGATATGCGCCACCACCAAATCGTTCCGGATGGCGGTCACCGTCACGGGTTCCGGCCTTGACATCGCGGTGCATGAGTCCGGCAAGCTTGGCGAACACCAGCGCCGTATCGCCTCCAATTTTGTCATTGCGCAGGGCTTTGCCAGACTGTCCATCGATGACGAGATCGTCATTGAGCCAAGGAAGCCTGTCGTCATGTTCGGCAGCGTCGCGGTGGCGCTACCGCCGGGCGCCTTCCTGCAGGCGACCGAGGCAGCCGAACAGACCATGGCCGAGATCGTCGGCGGACATCTGAAGCGTGCAAAAAAGGTCGCCGACCTTTTTGCCGGTTGCGGCAGCTTCGCCTTGCGGTTGGCCGCGACGTCGGAAGTGCACGCGGTCGAAGGCGATGCGGCCGCACTTTCGGCGCTCGACCGGGGATCCCGCTTCGCGACAGGCATCAAGCGGGTGACGGGCGAGCGTCGCGACCTGTTTCGCCGGCCACTGACGTTCAAGGAGTTGAACGCCTTCGACGGCTTGGTCTTCGATCCGCCGCGCGCCGGTGCCGAGGACCAGTCGAAGCAGATCGCCCGCTCGGATGTTCCATTCATTGCCGCGGTGTCCTGCAACCCGGTAACGCTGGCTCGCGACCTGCGCATCCTCATCGACGGCGGCTACACCTTGAAAAGCGTGACGCCGATCGACCAGTTCCTGTGGTCGCCCCATGTCGAAGCGGTTGCGCTGCTGGGGAAGCCAAAGCGGCGGCGGTAGTTCACGACCGTCGGTTCGCAGGAATTTCTGAAGCCTCTGTTCTTTCGACGAAATTGCGCCCTAAAGCCGCCTTTGTGCGGGCTTCTAATTTCGCATCTTTGGGAAACATTTCGGCCTATTCGTCGTTACTAATATGAATCGATGGCGATAGCGGACATGCAGACGCTTCAGAAATTCATCGGCCTCATCGTCGCTCTTATCTTTTTCGCGGTCAGCTCCGCGACCGGAGCCCTCGCGCAAGGTGAAAAGCGCCTGGCGTTCGTCATCGGCAATGGCGCGTATCAGTCCGGCGAGCTCGCCACCGCCGCCAATGATGCGGGCCTGATCGCGCAGACCTTGCAGGCGGCGGGGTTCGATGTGGTGGGGGCGCGCGATGTCGATCAGGAATCGCTGCGCGGCGCATTGCGTGATTTCCTCGGCAAGGTCTCCGCCGCCGGTCCCGACGCGATTGTCTTCGTCTATCTCGCCGGCCACGGCGTGCAGTTCGAAGGCGAGAATTACTACTTGCCGATCGATGCCCAGATTGCCAGTCCAGCCGACGTGCCACTTCAGGCGATGCGGCTCTCCGATGTCACCAAGTCGCTGGCCGGATTGCCGACAAAGGTCAACATCGTCGTGCTCGACGCGGCGCGGCCAAATCCCTTCCCGAAGTGGAAAGAGCCGCTGGCCGGCGGCCTTGCGTTGGTCGATCCCGATCCGAACATGCTGATTGCCTTCAACGCCGCTCCCGGAACGGTCGCGCCCGAAGGCAAAGGGCCCTACGGCGCCTATGCCCAGGCGCTGGCCGAGATGATACGCGAGGGCGGATTGTCGCTTGACGACGTGTTCGACCGCACGCGACTGCGCGTCAACGAGGTGACACAAGGTGCGGAAGTGCCGTGGAACGCCTCGAAAATCACCACGCCGTTCGTCTTCTTCGACCGTGCCGCGGACGCGCCCGCGCCCAAGGTTTCGGAGGCCGAATCCCGGTCCAATCGGACCAGGGCGATCCGCGACTTCAACGCTCATGACGCCTATGTCGCGGCTCTCGACCGCGACACGATGCGCGGCTACGAAGATTTCCTCGGCGCTTATCCACACGATCCGATGGCCAAGCGCGTGCGCGCCATCATCGCCGCGCGGCGCGAGGCGATGACGTGGCGCGAGACCTGGCTGCAGGACACGCCGGAAGCCTATTGGTCTTATTTGCGGCGCTATCCGCATGGTCCGCATGCTTGGGACGCGCGCCGGCGGCTCGAACATTTCGATGCGGCCCTGGAGCCGCCGGAGGAATTCACCGTCTATGAGTATGATTTGCCGCCGCCGCCGGAGGAGGAAATCGTCTACGTCGACAGGCCGGTGCTCTATTTCGACGATCCCGATTTCGACTTCGAGCCGCCACCGCCGATCGCGGTGATCTTCCTGCCGCCGCCGCCGCCGGATTTCGTCGTGCTGGTGGCGCCGCCGCCGCCGGTCGACGTCTTCGTCCTGCCAACGCCGGTGTTCGTGCCGATCCCTGCGTTCATCAACCCGCCGCGTCACATCGTGCCGCCGCCGAACGACATCATCTTCAACAACATCCACAACACGACCGTCATCAACAACATCAACACGACGATCAAAAACGAGACCATCAATCACAATGCTCAGGGTGGCCTCACTACAGGCCAGAACACGGCCGGAGGCACGGTTGGGGCCGGCTCGGCTGCACTGGCGGCCAGGGTCGCGCTGCCGCCGCTGCTGAAAAAGAGAGCGGCCATGTCCGGTCAGGCCCTGTCCAATCAGGCCCCGTCCAATCAGCAACAGGGTGGCTTGCCGCAGAAGCCTGGCCAGCGTGTGATACAGGGCCAGCAGCCTGGTGCCGCGACTCCGCTGTCGAAGAACTTGTCGACCGGCAAGCTTGAAACCGACCACGCACTGCCAGGAGCCAACGGTAAAAAGCTGCCGCTCGTCAACGGCAAGCCGGCGCTGAACGGCGAGAATTTGCCCAGCAATAAGTCCAGGAAGCAGCTTGGCAAGCCAGGCATCGTAGGCGGCAACCAAGAGGCGACCGGAAATGCCGGTGCTGCTGTTACCGGAGAGCAGGGCACGGCTCAGCAGGGCAAGAAGTTCCGCAAGCTGCCGACCGTCAACGGTGCTCCGGCCGAGAACGGGCTGAGTGCCGAGGAGAGGTTCAGGAAAAACAATCCGAACGCCTTCTCGGACCAGAACACCGGCAAACCGAAAAAGCTGATGCGCAGGGACTTGTCCGCCGGTCAGTCCGCTGTCGAACCCAACGATCAGGGCCTGGCCAGTGGAAAGGACAAGGGCAGGAAGTTGCGCAAGGTGCCGACCGTCAACGGTGCGCCGGCCGAAAATCGGCCTGGCGTGCAGGAGCGGCTCAGGAAGAACAATCCGGAGGTGTTCTCCAAGCAGGATCAAGGCCCGGCCAGCGGAAACGACAAGAGCAGGAAGTTCCGCAGACTGCCGACCGTCAATGGTGAGCCAACCGACAACGGATCGGGCGTGCAGAAACGGTTCAGGAGGAACAATCCGGCCGTGTTCTCCGACGAGAATCAGGGCTCCGCCGGCAGGAACGACAGGGGCAGGACGTTGCGCCGGCTGCAGAACAGCGAACAGGGCGCCGCCGGCCCGGAGGTTAACGTCCAGCGCAACCTCAAGATCAGGCCGAACGAGAATGCGCAGCGTCAGTTGAAACCGGAAAGGCCTAACGAGCAGGTGCTCCGGCCGCAGAGATCGGAGCCGAAGCCGGAATTCCGCGCGCAGCCGAGACAGCAGATGCAAGAGCGGCGTCTCCCGCAGGAGCAGCCGCCACAGCAGCTCAAGAAGAAGCCGTCTTGCGGACAGCAGGGCGAACCGGCCTGCAACCAGTAAGCTGTCGCGGCCGGGGTCACCTTCCCGTTCGCCGGGCGCACATCCCGCCCGTGACCTTGCGAGAGAGGGTATCGCTGGTTTGTGGCGCGTCAGCCCGTCAAAGGCGGTTCGCTCCGGCCGCTCAAACTACGAGCTTGGCGGCATCCGTCAGGTTTTTGGCGTGCCGCCTCGCTGGTTGAGCGAAACCCAGATGTTCGGGTTCTGTTGCGATTGGCGTTTCAGGAAATAATAGCCGGTTGCATTCCAGGGGCGGATTTCGTCGACCATATTGTCCAGGATGAGATCGCCCTTGTCGGTCTTCACCGTCAGGATGGTGTGACCCTCATTGTTCAGGTCGCGCACCACCGTCATCAGCAGCGCCTGCCGGGGAAATCCCGCCTCCCGAAGAAGCTTGCGCTTGTAGAGCGCGTAGATCTTGCAGTCGCCCTTGCCGTCCACCGGATAATCCCAGTGGTCCATCGTCGTGCCCCAGTGATCGTAGTTGCTGACGGGCTTGATGGAGCGGTTCGCCTTTTGGTTTATCCGTTTGAGGATGCTCAGGTTCTGCGCTGTCAGCTTGACGCTCGTGGCGGGCAGGGCCGGCACCTTGCACTCTTTCGGCCGGCGATGGCAGAAATCGACCCAACCGTACGGAACGCTGGTGCGTCCCCCGACCGCGACTGAGTTTGCACCGGCCGCGGGTTGCGTCGATGTTCGCTTGAACCATGTCGACTGCGCAGCCGCCGGGCTGACACAGAGCGACGAAATACCAACCAACGAAACGACGCCAAAGAGGAAGGAAGAGGTCAGGACGTGAGGGAAACGCAGCACTGCCAACACCACCGCAACGAGAAGACTGGCGACAAGCTAAAGCGCAAACGCCAGTTCGGGCAATTGAACAATTAATAATATCCTAACACGATTGTGTTTCGCATAAGGCAGAGGTTGCCGCGCCGTAGGTTGGCATCAACGCCTCAGACCCTCGTGCCGCCGACCGTCATCTGGTTCATCCTCAGATGCGGCTGGCCGACGCCGACGGGTACGCCCTGGCCGGCCTTGCCGCACATGCCGATGCCATTGTCGAGCTTCATGTCGTTGCCGACCATCGTGATGCGGTGCATGGCGTCAGGCCCGTTGCCGATCAGCATGGCGCCCTTGATCGGCTGCGTCACCTTGCCGTTCTCGATCATGTAGGCCTCGGTGCAGCCGAACACGAATTTGCCCGACGTGATGTCGACCTGGCCGCCGCCGAAGGAGACGGCATAGATGCCGTTCTTGACGGAAGCGATGATCTCGTCCGGCTCCATGTCGCCTGAGGTCATGTAGGTGTTGGTCATGCGCGGCATCGGCTGGTGCGCATAGCCTTCACGCCGGCCGTTGCCGGTGGCTTTCATGCCCATCAGCCGCGCGTTCTGCCGATCCTGCATGTAGCCGACCAGCTTGCCGTCCTCGATCAAAACGTTGCGGGCCGAAGGCGTGCCTTCGTCGTCGACGGTGAGCGACCCGCGCCGTTCGGGGATGGTGCCGTCGTCAACGACGGTGACGCCCTTGGCGGCCACCTGCTGGCCCATCAGGCCGGCGAAGGCCGAGGTCTTCTTGCGGTTGAAGTCGCCTTCCAGTCCGTGCCCGACGGCTTCGTGCAGCATCACGCCCGGCCAGCCGCTGGAAAGTACGATGTCGAAAGTGCCGGCCGGTGCCGGGATCGCCGCCAAATTGACCAGCGCCTGCCGGAGCGCCTCCCTGGCGGCGTGCTTCCAGCTATCCTCGACGAGGAAGTCGCCGAACGCCTTGCGTCCTCCCATGCCATAGGAGCCGCTCTCCTGGCGGTCGCCATCGCCGACGACGACCGAGACGTTGACGCGGACCAGCGGCCTGATATCGCGCACCACCTGGCCGTCGGCACGAACGATCTCGACATGCTGCCAGGATGCGGCGATCGAGGCCGTCACCTGGCGCACGCGTGGATCCTCGGCGCGCAGCCAGGCGTCGATGTCCTGCAGCAGCTTCCCCTTGGCCTCGAAGGAAGGCGAGGGGATCGGATTCTCGTCGCCATAGAGATGGCGGTTGGTGCGGGCGGGGGCTGCGGCAAGCGTCCCGGAATAGCCACCCTTGACGGTCGACACGGCTTCGGCCGCGCGCAGCAGCGATGCCTCGGACAGGTCGCTGGAATGGGCGTAGCCGCTGGCTTCGCCCGCGACCGCACGCAGGCCGAAGCCCTGGTCGGTGTTGAAATTGGCGGTCTTGAGCCGGCCGTTGTCGAACATCAGCGCTTCGCTTTCGCTGTATTCGAGGAAAAGCTCGCCGTCGTCGGCTCCCTTGATGGTGTCGGCGACGATCTGCTTGATGCGGTCGTCTGAAATGTCGAATTGGCCGATCAGGCTGTTCATGGCGCGTCCGTCCGTGGGATGATTGCTTTCCCCCGATGTAGGCGTGAAGCCGCGCCCACACAATCGGCAATGAAGATCAGTGCCGACGAATGACATCGTCGGGTTATGCAAGCCATGCTTCTGGGTCGGCAAAAGCCGCGTCCAGGTCTGGTTCAGGAGCCGCGATCAGGGCAGGGCGGCAAAGCCGTCGGCGAAACCCTTGAGGTCGACCGGGATGCCGATGCCTTCCTCAGGCGTCTGGAAGACGATGAACGTTGCCGACGTGCCGGTCTTCAGCGTGTCGAGCAGCGGCTTTTCGAGAATGACCTCGGCGTAGCAGCCGTCCTGGAAGCAGCGCACGAAATAGGCGCGGCCGATATCCTTGCCGTCGACGTTGAGGCCGAGCCCGTTCGGCAACAGCACGCCGAGCGGCGCCAGCACGCGCAGGATCTCGGCCTTGTTGTCGGCGGTGCGCAGCACGACGACCGAAAGCCCCATCTCCGGACGGTCCTCGGCGACGACGTTCTGCATCATCACGCATTGTTCCGCGGTGGCGCCGGCCGGCGTGTCGCAGATGATCGACCAGGCGCCATGCGTCGAGCGCACCGTGCCGCTCGGCTGGGCGGCATTGGCCTGACCGGCCGCGAACAGGCCGGCCGCGGACAGGACGGCGAGAAACACGGCGTTCGCCAGGGTTCTCGAAAGTCCCGGTCGCGTATGCCTCAGTCTCGAAAGCCAAGAGTTCATGACGGCTCCATTGCGAATCACGGCACTTTAAGCCGCGCCAATACCAAGTAAAGGACGAGACCGCGGCCGGACTGTCCCGAAACAGGCAATACGGCGCTTTTCCCTGCCAAATTCGCCTGAATTACGACGCTTTGCGGGCGCCGCCAGCATAGGGCGGACAGACCGCCGAACATACTCGATTCGCTACCATGGCCATTGCCCTGGAAGAGCTATGTCAGCTTGCGCGCAAAAATGCCGCACGGTTTCGACCGCTCCTTTCTTGCGGAGGGAAAAAGAGTATGGTTTGAACCAGCTTGAGACTGTCGGGATTCCCGTCCCGGCATTGTTCGTTATTCTCGTTGGCACCGCCGCGAGGAACTGGGAGGCGAAGAGGGCGATGAGAAATTTCCTAGCTAGCGGCAGGTTTCTAGCAAGTGCCAAGTTTCTGAGTGCTTGTGCCGCTGCCACGATTTTTGCAGGCACATCCGCCCATGCCGATCAGCCCGTGGAGTGGGAGACCACCTTCCAGGCGCCGGCGACCGACATGATGCGGCAGATCGAGTGGTTCGGAAACTACACGATGTGGTTCATCGTTCCGATCACCATCCTGGTGCTGCTTCTCCTCGCCTACTGCATCGTGAGGTTCCGCGCGAGCGCCAACCCGGTTCCCTCCAACACCAGCCACAACACGCTGATCGAGGTGATCTGGACCGTCGGCCCGGTCGTCGTCCTGCTCTGTCTCGCCATTCCCTCGTTCCAGCTCTTGACCGCGCAATACACGCCGCCGGAAGAGGCCAAGCTGACGGTCAAGGCGACCGGCAACCAGTGGAACTGGGATTACGAGTACCAGACCGACAACACGCTCGCTTTCAACTCCGCTATCCTCCAGGAGGGTGACCGCGCCGCCGCCGGCAAGGAGGACCGCAAGGCCTATCCGCGCCTGCTCGCTGTCGACAATGAGCTGGTGGTGCCGGTCAACACCATGACCCGCGTGCTGGTCACCGCGACCGACGTGATCCACTCCTTCGCCATGCCGTCCTTCGGCATCAAGATCGACGCCGTTCCGGGCCGCACCAACGAGACCTGGTTCAAGGCGGAGAAGGAAGGCCTGTATTATGGTCAGTGCTCGCAGCTCTGCGGCAAGGACCACGCCTTCATGCCGATCGCCATCCGTGTCGTCTCGGATGCGCAGTTCAAGACCTGGCTGGCGGCAGCCAAGACCAATCTGCCGGGCGCCAACAAGACGCTCATGGCCGAGGTCGATGGCCAGAACAAGGTAGCGGCCGCCGGCAATTGATGTCGCGGGTTAGCAAGATTTAGGGAACGGAGCGGAACATGGCAGACGCTGCAGCTCACGACGGGCACGACCATAAGCCGTATCATGGCTGGGTGCGGTGGGTTTATTCGACCAACCACAAGGACATCGGTACGCTCTACCTGATCTTCGCGATCATGGCCGGCATCATCGGCGGCGCGCTTTCGGTCGCCATCCGCATGGAGCTGCAGGAGCCTGGCATCCAGATCTTCAGCGGCCTGGCGCAGATGGTCTATGGCATGAACGGTGACGCCGCGATCGACGGCGGCAAGAGCATGTACAATGCCTTCGCCACCGCGCATGCCCTGATCATGATCTTCTTCATGGTCATGCCGGCGCTTATCGGCGGTTTTGCCAACTGGATGGTGCCGATCATGATTGGTGCTCCCGACATGGCGTTCCCGCGCATGAACAACATTTCGTTCTGGCTGCTGCCGCCGGCGTTCATCCTGTTGCTCACCTCGATGTTCGTTCCGAGTGCGCCTGGCGCCTTTGGCGTGGGTGGCGGCTGGACGCTCTATCCGCCGCTGTCGACTTCGGGCCAGCCCGGACCGGCCATGGATCTGGCGATCCTGTCGATCCACATCGCCGGCGCCTCGTCGATCCTCGGCGCCATCAACTTTATCACCACCATCTTCAACATGCGCGCGCCCGGCATGACCCTGCACAAGATGCCGCTGTTTGCATGGTCGGTGCTGATCACCGCATTCCTGCTGCTGTTGTCCTTGCCGGTTCTGGCCGGTGGCATCACCATGCTGCTCACCGACCGCAACTTCGGCACGACGTTCTTCGCGCCTGATGGCGGTGGTGACCCGATCCTGTTCCAGCATCTGTTCTGGTTCTTCGGTCACCCGGAAGTCTACATCCTGATCCTGCCGGGCTTCGGCATCATCAGCCACGTCATCTCGACCTTTTCGCGCAAGCCGGTGTTCGGTTATCTCGGCATGGCTTACGCGATGGTCGCGATCGGCGCCGTCGGCTTCATCGTCTGGGCGCACCACATGTACACGACCGGCCTGTCGCTCGACACGCAGCGCTATTTCGTCTTCGCCACCATGGTCATCGCGGTGCCGACGGGCGTGAAGATCTTCTCCTGGATCGCAACGATGTGGGGCGGGTCGATCTCGTTCAAGACGCCGATGCTGTGGGCGTTGGGCTTCATCTTCCTGTTCACCATCGGCGGTGTCACCGGCGTCCAGCTGGCCAATGCCGGCCTCGACCGGTCGCTGCATGACACCTATTTCGTCATTGCCCACTTCCACTACGTGCTGTCGCTGGGCGCGGTGTTCGCCATCTTCGCGGGCTGGTATTACTGGTTTCCGAAGATGACCGGCTACATGTATTCGCCTGTCATCGCCAACACCCACTTCTGGGTCACCTTCGTCGGCGTCAACCTGATCTTCTTCCCGCAGCATTTCCTCGGCCTCGCCGGCATGCCGCGCCGCACCATCGACTATCCCGACGCGTTTGCCGGCTGGAACTATGTGTCGTCCATCGGTTCTTATATCTCGGCCGTCGGCGTCCTGATCTTCCTCTACTGCGTGTTCGAAGCGTTCCAGAAGAAGCGGGTGGCCGGAGCCAACCCATGGGGCGAGGGCGCAACGACTCTCGAATGGCAGCTGCCTTCGCCGCCGCCCTTCCACCAGTGGGAGCAGCTGCCGAAGATCAGGTAAGGCGGCTCCCCTCGAATGCAAAACCGCCGGTCCGCCGGCGGTTTTGGCCAACGGAATAATGGACTTGAGTACGCATGGCCCTAGTCGACAAAACCAGCATTGACGAAGCGGGCTTCCGCATGTCGGAAGCGACGGCGGGCGATTTCTTCGCCCTCCTGAAGCCGCGCGTCATGTCGCTGGTGGTGTTCACCGCCTTTGTCGGGCTGGTCGCGGCACCGGTGACCATCAACCCGCTGCTGGCGGTGATAGCCATTCTGGCTATTGCGATTGGGGCTGGCGCGTCGGGTGCTCTCAACATGTGGTACGACGCCGACATCGACGCGGTGATGACCAGGACCGCCAGCCGCCCAATCCCGTCCGGTCGTATCCAGCCGCACGAGGCGCTCAGCTTCGGCCTGGTCCTTTCGGTCCTGTCGGTGATGACGCTCGGCGTGCTGGTCAACTGGCTGGCCGCGACGCTGCTGGCCTTCACCATCTTCTTCTATGCCGTCGTGTACACGATGTGGCTGAAACGCTCGACGCCGCAGAACATTGTCATCGGCGGTGCCGCGGGCGCCATCCCGCCGGTTATCGGCTGGGCCGCGGCGACCGGATCGGTCAGCCTCGAAAGCATCATCCTGTTCCTGATCATTTTCCTGTGGACGCCGCCGCATTTCTGGGCGCTCGCGCTGTTCAAGTCCGAGGACTATGGCCGCGCCGGCATCCCGATGATGCCGAACGTTGCCGGCCATGCATCGACCCGCCGTCAGATTTTCGCCTACGCACTGGTGCTGGCCCCGGTCGGCGTGCTGCCCTGGCTGCTCGGCTACACGACGCCATTCTATGGCGTGGCCGCTCTGCTGCTGGGCGTTGGTTTCGTCTGGTATGCCTGGAAAGTGCTTGGCATGGCCGACGACGACCGCGCCATGAAGCCGGCCAAGGCCCTGTTCGCCTATTCGCTGCTCTATCTCTTCGCCATCTTCGCCGCCTATCTGGCCGACTGTGTCGTCGAACGCGCGCTTGCCATGGGTGGGGCATGACTATGGTCGAGAAAGAACTCGAGACGGTCACCTTGACCGATCGCCAGAAGAAGGCCCAGCGCAGCCGTTCCATTGCGATAGGCGTAGCGCTGGCTCTGCTGGTCGTGATTTTCTACATCGCCACGATCGTGAAGTTCGGCCACAATTTGTCGGGCAAGATGTGATGAGCGTCGAGACGCCCAGAAAGACGGCCGGCAAGACCAGCAACCGCGTCGTCGCGGCCGTCTGCCTCGCCTTCTTCACCGGCATGATCGGCATGGCCTATGCCGCCGTGCCGCTCTACAAGATGTTCTGCCAGGCGACCGGTTACGGTGGTACCACGCAGCGTGCCGAGAGGCAGTATGCCGGCCGCGTGCTTGACCGCGAGGTCACCGTCCGCTTCGACGCCAACATTGCCGGCGTGCCTTGGGAATTCCAGCCGGTCCAGCGCTCGATGACCATGAAGATCGGGCAGACAGTGCAGGCGCATTATCAGGCGACCAACAAGTTCAATCGCCCCGTCACAGGCCGCGCCACCTTCAACGTGCAGCCGGAACTGGCCGGTCCGTACTTCAACAAGGTCGAATGCTTCTGCTTCACCGATACGACGCTGAAGCCCGGCGAGACGCTGGACATGCCGGTCCTGTTCTATGTGGACCCCGACATCGTGAATGTGCCGGAACTGAAGGACATCAAGACGATCACCCTGTCCTATACGATGTTCCCGGTCGAGAAGAACAAGCCGGTCGCCTCCTCGCAGCCGGCCAAGGGCACCAGCAAGACAGTTTCAGATACCGAAGGAAATCTCGGGGGTTGATATGGCAGACGCGCACGCAAAACCACACCATGACTACCATCTCGTCGACCCTAGCCCGTGGCCTTTCGTGGGATCGGTCGGGGCGCTTGTCACCGCTTTTGGCGGTGTCTGCCTCATGGAATACCTGAAGGGCGGCTCCTTCCCGATCTTCGGCTTCAACATCGCCAATCCGTGGCTGTTCTTCATTGGCATCGTGATCGTCCTGTACACCATGTTCGCCTGGTGGTCTGACACGATCAAGGAAGCGCATGAGGGCCACCACACGCGCGTCGTGTCGCTCCACCTGCGCTACGGCATGATCATGTTCATCGCCTCGGAGGTGATGTTCTTCGTCGCCTGGTTCTGGGCCTATTTCGATGCCAGCCTTTTTGCCGGGGAGGTGCAGAACTACGCGCGCCATACGTTTACCGGTGGTGTCTGGCCGCCGAAGGGCATGGAGGTTCTCGATCCCTTCCATCTGCCGCTTTACAACACCGTCATCCTGCTGCTGTCGGGCACCACGGTCACCTGGGCGCATCACTCGCTCCTCCACGGCGACCGCAAGGGGCTGGTCAACGGCCTTGTGCTGACCGTCGGCCTCGGCATGCTGTTCACAATGGTGCAGGCCTACGAGTACATGCACGCGCCGTTCGGCTTCAAGGATTCCATCTACGGCGCCACTTTTTTCATGGCGACCGGCTTCCATGGCTTCCATGTCATCATCGGCACCATCTTCCTGCTGGTCTGCCTGATCCGCGCGATGAAGGGCGACTTCACCCCCAAGCAGCATTTCGGCTTCGAGGCGGCCGCCTGGTACTGGCACTTCGTCGACGTGGTCTGGCTGTTCCTGTTTGCCTCGATCTACGTCTGGGGATCGGTCGGCGCGGTGATCGAAGGTCACTGATCCGCCTTTGGGATTCGATTTAGGAAAGGCGGCCGCGGCGACGTGGCCGCCTTCTTCTTTTCGGCGCAATGATCGTCGATCGATGGAAGATGCGGCTGATCTCGGTAATTTTCGCGTTTATCGTCTTGGCATTCCCGGCTCTTGCCGCGGACAGGGTCGATCTGGTGCGTGTCCATAAGGCGGAACGGCGGCTCGAACTGATCGGCGACGGCAAGGTCCTGCGCAGCTACGGCATTGCGCTCGGTGGGGATCCCTTAGGCCACAAGCACACCAGGAGGGCGATCAGCGCACGCCCGAGGGGCGTTATATCCTCGACTGGCGCAATCCCAACAGCATCGCGCACAAGTCGATCCATGTCTCTTATCCCGATGCCAAGGATCTGGCGGCCGCGAAGGCACGCAATGTCGATCCCGGCGGCATGATCATGATCCACGGCCAGCCGAACGGCTTCGGCTGGTGGGGCTGGCTGCTTCAATTGGTCGACTGGACCGCTGGCTGCATTGGGGTTACGGACTCCGACATGGACGAAATCTGGGCAATGGTGGCCGATGGGACACCGATCGATATCGGGCAATGACCATGAATGAAGGCAACCATGAGTGAAGACAGGGCGATCTGGCCTCCGATCGATCCGATCTCGGCCGGCTTGCACGGCCGTTGCCCGCGTTGCGGCGAGGGGCGGCTGTTTTCCGGCTTTCTCACCGTCGGCAAGCGCTGCGTCAATTGCGGCCTCGACTATTCCTACGCCGATGCCGGCGACGGGCCGGCGGTCTTCGTCATCCTGATCATCGGCTTCATCATCGTCGGCCTGGCGCTCTGGGTCGAGGTGACGCTGAGTCCGCCGCTCTGGCTGCATCTGCTGATATGGATCCCACTGGCCCTGGTGCTGTGCCTGACGGCGCTCCGGTTGATCAAGGGCGTGCTGCTCACCCTTCAATACCGCAACAAAGCGGCCGAGGGCCGGCTGGACCGCGGCGAATGAGCGACGCTTCCGTCAAGGCCGGCGGCCGTTCGCGGCCGAGATCGGCACTGTTGTTCGCCCTTGGCCTTGTGCTGTTCTTTGTCTTGCTGGCGCTTGGTACATGGCAGGTCCAGCGCCTGCACTGGAAGGAAGACCTGCTGCAGACGATCGACCAGCGCACGCATTCGGCGCCGCTGCCGCTGGCCGAGGTCGAGAAGGAATTCGCCTCGACCGGCGACGTCGACTACACGCCGGTCACTGTCACAGGCACTTTCCTGCATTCCGGCGAACGACATTTCTACGCGACCTGGGAAGGGGATGCCGGCTTCAATGTCTACACGCCGCTGGCCCTTGACGAGGGCGGTTTCGTCCTGATCAACCGTGGCTTTGTGCCCTACGACCTGAAGGACGCCGCCAAGCGCGCCAAGGGACAGGTGGCGGGCAAGGTCACGGTCACCGGGCTTGCCCGCAACCCGCTTCCGGCAAAGCCCTCCATGATGCTTCCCGACAATGACGTGGCCAAGAACATCTTCTACTGGAAGGACCGCGACGTCATGGCCGCGAGCGCCGGCCTGCCGGCCGGCTTAACGCTGGTGCCGATCTTCATCGATGCCGACAAGACGCCAAATCCAGGCGGCCTGCCGGTCGGAGGCGTCACCATCATCGATCTGCCAAACAGCCATCTGCAATATGCTGTCACCTGGTATGGGCTTGCCGCGGCGCTTGCCGCCGTACTCATCCTACGGCTTCGCCGGCCGGCGAAAGAGGAATGAACACGAGCGATACCCTTGACAGGGCAGGGGTAGGCACCTCATTTCGGCGCTGACGAACCGGCAGGATTTAATGCTTCACACAATCGCCAAGCCTCCTCTGACGATCCGGCTCTGCCAGCCGCGCGGTTTTTGCGCGGGCGTCGACCGTGCCATCCAGATTGTCGTGCTGGCACTGAAGAAATATGGCGCGCCGGTCTATGTCCGCCACGAGATCGTGCACAACCGCTATGTCGTCGAGGGGCTGCAAAGCCTCGGCGCCGTCTTCATCGAGGAACTTTCCGAAATTCCGGCCGAACACCGGCAGTCGCCGGTCGTCTTCTCGGCGCACGGCGTGCCCAAGTCGGTGCCGGCGGACGCGCAGGCGCGCAACCTGTTCTATCTCGACGCAACCTGTCCGCTGGTCTCCAAGGTCCACAAACAGGCGATGCGTCACCAGCGGCTTGGCCGCCACGTTCTGCTGATCGGCCATGCCGGGCACCCCGAGGTGATCGGCACCATGGGGCAGTTGCCGGAAGGCGCGGTAACGCTGGTCGAGACCGAAGCCGATGCCGCCCGGCTTGCGCCGGCCGATCCCGAGGCACTAGGTTTCGTCACCCAGACAACGCTCTCGGTCGAGGATACCGCCGGCATCATCCGCGCGCTGCAGGAGCGCTTTCCGGACCTGCAAGCGCCGGCGGCGGAATCGATCTGCTACGCCACCACCAACCGCCAGGAGGCGGTCAAGGACACCGCCCCGGGGGCTGACCTCTATCTGATCGTCGGCGCCCCCAATTCCTCGAATTCGCGCCGTCTCGTCGAAGTTGCGGAACGCGCCGGCGCCGCCATGTCGCTTCTCGTGCAGCGCGCCGCTGAAATTCCGTGGAATGAGATCGGCGGCATTTCGACGCTCGGCCTGTCAGCGGGGGCATCGGCGCCCGAGATCATCGTCGACGAGATCATCGACGCGTTCCGCCAGCGTTTCGATGTGACCATCGACCTGGCCATCACGGCCACCGAAACAGAGGATTTTCCGGTCATGCGGGTATTGCGCGATGTCGAACTGACGCCGGCCGACATGGCCTTCGTCAACGGGGCCGCGTGAACGGCCATGGCGGTCTATACAGACGTTGCGGAGGGCGAACTCGGCGCTTTCCTGAAGCACTACCCGGTCGGCGATCTCCTGTCCTACAAGGGCATCGCCGAAGGCACCGAGAATTCGAACTTCCTGCTGCACACCTCCAGCGGCTCCTACATCCTGACGCTCTATGAAAAGCGGGTCGAGAAGAAGGATCTGCCTTTCTTCCTCGGATTGATGGGCCACCTCGCAAACAAGGGGGTGTCCTGCCCGCTGCCGGTGACCGCGCATGACGGCAGCGTCATCGGCATGCTGGCCGGCCGGCCGGCGGTCATCATCACCTTCCTCGAGGGGCTTTCGCTGCGGCGACCGGCCGCGACGCATTGTGCCGAGGTCGGCAAGGCACTGGCCGCGCTGCATCTGGCCGGCGCCGATTTTTCCATGAGGCGCCCGAACGCGCTCGCTCTCGATGGCTGGCGCAAGCTTTGGGATGCGTCTCGCGACCGCGCCGACGAGGTCGAGCCGGGCCTTGCGGCCGAGGTCGATGCCGACTTCGCCGATTTCGGGCAGAACTGGCCCAAGGGCCTTCCCGAGGGCATCATCCATGCCGATCTTTTCCCGGACAATGTCTTTTTCCTGGGCGAGAAGCTATCGGGGCTGATCGATTTCTATTTCGCCTGTGACGATCTCTACGCCTACGATGTCGCCACCTGCCTCAATGCCTGGTGCTTCGAGAAGGATTTTTCCTTCAATCTCACCAAGGGCAAGGCATTGCTTGCCGGTTATCAGAGCGTGCGCCCCCTGAGCGCGGAGGAGAAGGCGGCGCTGCCGATGCTGTCGCGCGGCTCGGCCCTGCGCTTCATGCTGACCCGGCTTTACGATTGGCTGACCGTCCCCGATGGCGGGCTGGTGATGAAACGCGACCCGACCGAATACATCAGAAGAATGCGGTTCCACCGGGCGATCAGATCTCCTTCGGAATATGGATTGGCATGAGCAAGCAGGTTGAAATCTTTACCGATGGCGCCTGTTCGGGCAATCCCGGCCCCGGCGGCTGGGGCGCCATCCTGCGCTTCAACGGCACCACCAAGGAGCTTTTCGGCGGCGAGGCCGAGACCACCAACAACCGCATGGAATTGCTGGCGGCCATCTCGGCGCTGAACGCGTTGAAGGAGCCTTGCACGGTCGAGCTTCATACCGACAGCAAATACGTCATGGACGGCATTTCCAAATGGATCCATGGCTGGAAGAGGAATGGCTGGAAGACCGCGGACAAGAAGCCGGTCAAGAACGGCGAGCTCTGGCAGGCGCTGGACGAGGCCAACCGACGCCACAAGGTCACTTGGAACTGGGTGAAGGGCCATGCCGGCCATACCGAGAACGAGCGTGCCGACGAACTGGCAAGGGAAGGCATGGCGCCGTTCAAGAAGGGACCTTTCAGGCCGGCGGTGTCGGCACCGAAGCCCGATATCCAGGCAAAGCAGCCGCTGGTCACGAAAGCACGTCGTTCGACCCAGAGCTATTGAGCTTCTGTTCGCGGCCGGCTGACCGGCCGGAGAATTTCTGTCATGCCGATCGCCTACTACATCACCCATCCTCAGGTTCAGATCGACGCCACCATTCCGGTGCCGGATTGGGGCCTGTCCGACATCGGCCGGGCCAGGGCGCACGCAATGCTGAACCAGCCGTGGATCGCATCGATCGGACATGTGGTGGCGTCGGGCGAACGCAAGGCCATCGAAACCGCCGAAGTGCTCGGGCGGCATCTAAATCTTGCCGTAGAGGTGAGGCCGCGGATGCATGAGAACGACCGGTCGGCGACGGGTTTCCTGCCGCCTCCGGAGTTCGAGGCGGTCGCCGATCAGTTCTTCGCCAATCCGCACGAAAGCATTCGTGGCTGGGAGCGGGCCATCGACGCGCAGCAGCGCATCGTGAGCGAGGTCGAGGCCGTACTCGATGCCGGCGCCGGCAACATTGCTGTTGTGGGCCATGGAGGCGTGGGAACACTCCTGCTGCTGTCGCTGAGTGGCAGGCAGATCAGCCGCGAAGCGGATCAGCCGTCGGGCGGCGGCAATTATTTTGCTTACAATATCGGTGCGCGCCACGTTATCCATGAATGGCAGCCGATCGACAGGCTGGAACAGCCCTGATTTTAGCGGATCAGCAGCGCCGTAACCCAAAGCCCAAGTGCGAACACCGTGTGCGAGACCAGATTGAGGGCGCGGATCTCCATCGGGTTCGGCCGCTTTGAAGCCGCCCAGCCGGCGCCCATACCTGGGGCCAACAGGAACCACCCGGCGCCGACGGTGACGATGCCGAGGATGAAGGCCGGCAGGAAGGTCGGGGAGGCCAGCCAGCCTGCGCCCGCCAGCACCACCAGGATGATGCCGTAGACGATGCCGACGAAGTAATGGAAAGCCCAGCCCAGCGCCTTCTCACGGGCGTAGGGCGCCGCATCACCGATATCGTCATGAAACACCTTGTCGCCGAGGTGCCAGACCCAGCGCCCGACCGGCCCCCAGTTCGGCCGTGGCTGGCCAAACGCCTTGTGCAGGAAGAAGGCCCAGATATCCATCAGGACGGTGGCGCCGACGCCGATCGCGATAGCGCGCCAGAAGATATCAAACATGTTGGAATCCCCTCCGGGAGCCGGCAGTTCTGGAGCGCAGCCGCATGTCGGGCGAGGCCAGCCGTTGCGGCCTCGCCTGACCGGCCGTCGAAGCTCAGAGCTGGCCGAGAATATGAGCCGCGCCTGACTCATCGACACCGGGTTTGGTCTCGACATTGAGCGCGGTGACCTTGCCGTCGTCGATAATCATCGAAAAACGCTTCGAGCGCAGGCCCATGCCGCCACCGGAGTAGTCCGCGTCAAGACCGACCGCCTTGGCGAAGTCGCCATTGCCGTCGGCGAGGAACAGGATCTTGCCTTCGCCGCCGGTGAAGCGCGCCCAGGCGCCCATGACGTGGACGTCGTTGACTGAAACGACTGCGATGGTGTCGACGCCACGCGCCAGCATCGCGTCATGGTTCTCGAGATAGCCGGGCAGATGGTTATTGCTGCAGGTCGGCGTGAAGGCGCCGGGAACGCCGAACAGCACCACTTTCTTGCCCGGAAAAATCTCGGCCGACGTGATCGGCTTCGCGCCGTCGGCCGTCATGGTCTTGAAGGTCGCCTTGGGCAGCTTGTCGCCAACAGAGATGGTCATGAGTTCCTCGCTTGGGGAATGGGGAAGGACGCGTGCTTGCCTAGCGAACTCGGTGGCTTCCCGCAACCATCGCGGCAGTAGCTTCAGTATATGTCGCCCAAAAGTGCGCAGCGATTTTGGGCTAACGACATGTACAAGGAGATGACCTTGGAGCGCATCGTACGGGTTCGTTTCAATACGACGCGCTTCAAGGGAAAGGCAGCAGCCCTTCGACCGCGCCCGCCGAACTCGTCAGCGTATAGTGGAGCCCGCCGCCCGTCGGCGTCGTCGAGGGGCGATCGAGGATCGGCACGGTGAAGATCAACTTGCCGTCTTTTTCCGCGCGGGAGGAGGTGCCGAACATATAATCGCGCTCGCCGGCGACGAAGAAATCCGCTGCCCGCGGATCGCCAGGGAAGCTCGCCTCGACAACCAGCGTTTCGTGATCGCCCGGCAGCACCTTGACGCCAAAATCGGGTTTTGCAGGTGCCGGCAATGCCGTGAAACTCGCCTTTACCAATGCCGCGTCGTCGGCATTGTCGGGATCGGAAGCTGGGTCGACGCTCAGCCGTGTCTGCACCGGGATGCAGATGGTTTCACAAATGCCGAGAAAAATGTCGGCATCGATGACGGCCGGCTGGTCCGGCGTCGCCAGCGTGAACGTCACCGGCAGCGAAACCGGATAGTTGTAGCCGGCCCATTTGCCATAACCATCGTCGTGGCGCTGCGGTGCGGGAAACGACAGTGTCGCATCGGCAATATTGGTGCTGGCCGAAATGTCCAGCTGCGGCGGCACACCTGCGTCACCCGGATCGCGCCAGTAAGTCTTCCAGCCGGGTTTGAGCGCGATATCGAGAACACCCTGAATGCGGCCGGCGTCGTCCGGCTTGCCGCTGGTCACAAGCCGCACCTTGCCGCCTTCGCTGTTGTACCAGGCGGATGAGGAGGCGGTGGCGGGGAGGGCGGCCGCCAATCCGATGGCAGTACCGAGCAACAGGATTTTCAAGCTTTGCATGGCGATGATTTGATCGTCCCTTCGTGGCCGCGCAATGATTTCATGGCCCTTGCCGATATCATATTTGCGTGACCTTCGCGGGCAAGCCAAGGCCGGCCCCGCAATGTGGGCTTTGGTCGAATCCGGTACTGCGCATCTTTTCGGCGCCCGGGAAACGCGTTACGCTCCCTGGCATGGATTTGTTGCGCCACAAGAAGACAGCCGCCGGACGCGGCTTTCTCGACGATCAATTCCTGATTGCCATGCCCGGCATGAAGGACGATCGTTTCACGCGCTCGGTCATCTACATCTGCGCCCACAGCGACGAAGGCGCGATGGGCCTGATCATCAACCAGACGCAGCAGATGCTGTTTCCGGACCTTTTGGTGCAGCTCGGCATCATGAACGAGCTGGAGGCGATCCGCCTTCCGGCGCAGGCGCGCGATTTCGTCGTGCGCAATGGCGGGCCTGTCGACCGCAGTCGGGGCTTCGTCCTGCATTCGGGCGACTACCGCGTGGACTCCTCGCTCACCGTTTCCGACGACATCTGCCTGACTGCGACCGTCGACATATTGCGGGCGATATCGTCAGGGCGAGGGCCGCGCCGCGCGCTGATGGCGCTCGGCTATTCGGGTTGGGGCGCCGGCCAACTGGAAACCGAGATCGCCGAAAATGGCTGGCTGACTTGCCCGGCGACGCCGGAATTGCTGTTCGACGCCGATATCGAGCGCAAATACGACCGGATTCTCGCCTCGATCGGCATCGATCTCGCCCATCTCAGCCTGGCTGCCGGCCACGCCTGAGATTCTCTCAGGCCTGGGTTAGCGGATACTGCTCCTTCAGCGTCTTCAGCACCTGGTCGCCCGGCATCGGCGCGCCGAACATGAAGCTCTGCACATATTCGCAGCCCATCTGACGCAGCTCCAGCGCATCGCGCTCGTCTGATATGCCTTCGGCGACCACCGACAGGCCGAGCTCATGCGCCATGTTGACCATGGATTTGAGCAGCACCGCGCGTTTTGGCGTGCTGTCGTCGACGAAGCTCTTGTCGATTTTGATGGTGTCGAACGGGAACCGCGTCAGATAGGCGAGCGATGAATAGCCGGTGCCGAAATCGTCCAGCGACAGGCCGATGCCGAGCTGCTTCAGCTTGGTCAGTACGTGGGCCGTCTGCTCGGGATTGTCCATGACCAGGGATTCGGTGAGTTCGAGCCGGAAGCAGCGCGGCTTCAAATTGGCGCGCGCGATCACGGAACGCACATCGCTGACGAGGTCGCGGCGGATGAGCTGGCGGCTGGACAGGTTGACCGAGACCGACAGCGGCGCGTCGCCGATCTGCTTTTGCCATCCTGCGAGATCCTCGGCTGCTTGCTGCATGGCAAACAGCCCAAGCTGCACGATCAGCCCGCAGCTTTCGGCGACCGGGATGAAATCGGCCGGCGGGATCATGCCGCGGCGTGGATGGTCCCAGCGCAGCAACGCTTCGAAGCCGGCGACGCTGCCGTCTTCCAGGCGCACGATCGGCTGATAGGCCAGCGTGAATTCGCGCCGTTCGATGGCGCGACGCAGGTCGGATTCGAACTGCAGACGGTCAGTGCCGACTGTGCGGAAAGCCGGCCGGAACGGCTCGATCCTGTCGCCGCCGAAACGCTTGGCCTGATGCATGGCGAGCTCCGCATCCTTGACCATGTCCTCGGCCGAGGTCTGCGCCGAGGTCCAGGTGATCAGGCCGATCGAGGCGGTCAGCACGATCTCGCGCTTGGCAAAGGTGATCGGATTGTTGATCGCATGCTTGATCGCATCGGCCACGCCGGCGATGCGGGCGGGATCCTGCTCGGACAGCAGCATCAGCGCGAACTGGTCGCCGGCGAAGCGCGACAGTGAATCCTTCGGCTTCAACAGCCGGTGCAGGCGCCGCGCTATGGTAAGCAGGATGGTGTCGCCGGCCGAGATGCCGAGCCCGTCATTGACCTGCTTGAAGCGGTCGATGTCGATCACGAAGACGGTCGGCCGCACCTTCTCTTCGGTGCGGGCGATCGAGATGATCGCCTCCAGCCGGTTCATGAACAATTCGCGGTTCGGCAGGCCGGTCAGATTGTCGTGCACGGCGTCGTGCAGCAGCCGCTCCTCGGATTTCTTCTGTTCGGTTACGTCGACCATGGTGCCGACGCAGCGGATCACCTCGCCGTCCGACCCGATCACCGGGCGCGCGCGCAGGGCAAACCAGTGATAGTGCCCGTCGGCGCCGCGCAGGCGGAAATTCTGCGCCACCTTGCCACGGCGATGCTCCAGAACGACGTCGAGCGTCGTGCGGAACGTGTCGCGGTCATCGGCATGCAGCACCGGCAGCCAGTTGCGCGCGGCACCGCCCAGGCTGTTGGGGGCAAGGCCTAGCTGGATGCTGACATCGGGTTTGGTCACCACGCGGTCGCGCAGCACGTCCCAGTCCCACACCGTATCGCCCGACCCGGCGACGGCCAGCGCCTGTCGCTCGAGATCGGAGAACAGCCCCTGATGCAGCGCACCGCCTGCAAAGGCGTGCTGCATGACGGTGAAGCCGATCAGCAGGATGATCAGGATCAGCCCACCGCCGAGCGCCGGCTGGGCGATGTCGTTGTCGAGCATGCCGGTGATCGCCATCCACGATCCGCACAGCCATAACAGCACCATGACCCAACTGGGCACCAGCATGATCGCTCGGTCATAACCACGAATACCGAGGAAAATGATCAGGCCGAGCCCGGTCAGCGCCGTGGCGGCAAACGAGATGCGGGCGATGCCGGCGGCAACCGCCGGATCGACGATGGCGACGCCGGCGATCAGCAGCAGGCCCAGAATCCAGACCAGGGCGCCATAGCTGAAATGGCCGTGCCATCGGTTGAGGTTGAGATAGGCGAACAGGAAGACCACGAAGGTCGCCGCCAGCGCCACCTCCGTTCCGGCCCGCCACATTTGCTCGTTGCCGGGCGATATCTCGATGACCTTGTTGAGGAAGCCGAAATCGACGCAGATATAGGCAAGCACCGCCCAGGCAAGGGCCGCCGTCGCCGGGAACATCGACGTCCCCTTGACGACGAACAATATGGTCAGGAACAGCGCCAGAAGGCCTGCGATGCCGATGACGATGCCACGAAACAGCGTGTAGGAATTGACCGAGTCCTTGTAGGATTCCGGATCCCAGAGGTAGACCTGCGGCAGCTTCGGCGAGGCAAGCTCGGCGATGAAGGTGATCACCGTGCCGGGGTTCAGCGTCACCCGGAACACGTCGGCGTCGGGGCTGGTCTGGCGGTCGAGCGCGAAGCCTTCGCTGGGCGTGATGGCTGCGATGCGCGTCGAGCCCAGATCCGGCCAGAAGATGCCGGAATTGACCAGCCGGAAATGCGGCGCGACGATCAGCCTGTCGAGCTGCTGGTCGGTAGTGTTGGCGAGCGCGAAAACCGCCCAGTCGCCGGTCGAGCGGGCATCGTTGGCCTCGACCTCGATGCGCCGCACGATGCCGTCCGGCCCGGGCGCGGTCGACACCTGGAAGTTCTCACCCTGGTTGCGGTAGATCTCGACGGCGCGCGAAAGGTCGAGCGCGACATCGTCGCGCGCAATCTTGATGGGTTCGACGGCAAAGGCCGACGAAGCGGCGCACAGCGTCAGCATCGTCGCCAGCAGAAAGGCGATCAGCGGCCCGTTTCGCAGGAAATTCGTCAAAATCAGTCCTTCGTTCCAGCGCCCGGCGGATCGTCGGCGATCCGGGCGTAGAGGTAGTGGTCCTGCCAGAGGCCGTTGATCCTGAGATAGGATCGCAGAAGTCCTTCGCGCCGGAATCCGGCTTTTTCAAGCACGCGGATCGACCTGATATTGTCGGGAATACAGGCGGCTTCGATCCGGTGCAACCTCAGCGTATCAAAGGCGAAGCGGGCCACCACCTGGACCGCGTCGGTCATCAGGCCGCGGCCGCCGAAGCGCTCGCCGATCCAGTAGCCGACATGGCCACTTTGCGAGACGCCGTGGCGTATGTTGCCGAGCGTGATGCCGCCCGCGAGCTTGCCGCTCGACTTCTCGAAGATGAAGAAGGCGATCGCGGTTCCCTGAGCATAGTCCTCGCGATAGCGGCTGATGCGCAGGCGCCATGCCGTGCGATCGAGTTCGTCCGGGGTCCAGCGCGGCTCCCACGGCTCCAGGAACGCCCGGCTTTCGCCGCGCACCGTCGACCACTCGCGGTAGTCGTTGGTGAACGGCACGCGCAGCGTGACCAGGTTGCCCTTCAGTGCCGGCAGGTCACGGCGAAAGAAAGGGAGCGCGAACACGGCGCTGGGGACTTAGACGGCGAGCCTGCGGGCCGTGGCCTGCGTGCCCGGAAGCGAATCAAGGATCGCCTCGTATGGCGCCAGCGTACCCACGGGCCCGACAGCGGTAAGCGTCGGCTTGGTCGAGAACATCCGCGACGACAGATCGGTCAGGCGCTCGATCGTCAGCGCCGCCAGCCGCTCCATCAGCTCTTCCTTTGCGATCGGCCTGCCGAAAAGGAGCAGTTGCCGCGCGATCTGCGAGGCGCGGCTGGCCGGGCTTTCGGCGGACATGATCAGCCCGGCGCGATACTGCGCGCGTGCACGGTCGAGCTCTTCCTGCAGGATGCTGTCGCCGACCTTCTGCAACTCGTCGACGATGACGGGCACCAGTTTGGCGATGTCGCTTTGCCCCGTGGCGGCATGGACGCCGAATATGCCCGTGTCGGAAAAGCCCCAGTGAAAGGCATAGACCGAGTAGCAGAGACCGCGTTTCTCGCGAACTTCCTGGAACAGACGCGATGACATGCCGCCGCCGAGAATCATCGACAGTACCTGCGATGCGTAGAAATCGCGCACATGGTAGGCGCGGCCCTCGAAGCCCAGCACGATCTGCGCGTCCATCAGGTCGCGGTCCTCGCGGAAATCCCCGCCCACATATTGCGCGTATTGCGGAATGGTGCTGTCGGCTTTGCTGCGGAAACCGCCGAGCCGGTTTTCGACCTCGCGCACGAACTTGTCGTGCTTGATGTCGCCCGCGGCCACGATCACCATCCGCTCGGCGCCATACTGGCGTTCGATGAAATCATGCAACTGCTTGGAAGTGAAGGATTTTACGGTTTCGGGCGTGCCCAGGATCGAGCGGCCAATGGTCTGGTGGCGGAAGGCCGTCTCGGTGAAACGGTCAAAGACGATGTCGTCTGGCGTGTCGTGGGCGGCGCCGATCTCCTGCAGGATGACATGCTGCTCGCGCTCGAGTTCCTGCGGGTCGAATTCGGACTCCTGCAGGATGTCGGACAGGATGTCGACGGCCAGCGGCACATCGTCGGAGAGCACCCTGGCGTAGTAGGATGTGGTCTCGACGCTGGTGGCGGCATTGATCTCGCCGCCGACGTCCTCGATTTCCGAGGCGATCTCGAAGGCGCTTCGCCGCTTCGTCCCCTTGAACGCCATGTGCTCGAGCAAATGGGCCATGCCATGCTCTTCTTCGCGTTCATTGCGGGCACCCGACTTGACCCAGGCACCCAAGGCAACCGATTCGATACTTGGAAGGGTTTCGGTGGCGACTGTCAGGCCGTTCGACAGACGGCTTACCTCAACACCCATATGGCTCGTACTCCTTAACGCGCCGCCCGCGCGCGGCGGCTGACGTAATCTTCCACCATTTTGAGGTCGGATGGAAGTACCGTGTATTTTTCCTCAAATGTCATCAATCCCCCTAGCCATGCGGGCAGGGCGGGCGAGACCCCGCTGGCGGCCTCGACGGCGGCCGGGAATTTCGCCGGATGGGCGGTGCCCAGCACCACCATCGGCACCGCGCCAGCCTTGCCCGCCGCCACGTGCATGGCTGCCGCCGTATGCGGATCGAGCAGGTAGTTGCTGTTTGCCAGCGTCGAGCGAATGGTGGCGGCGACCTCGTCCATGTCAGCGCGGCCGGCATCGAATTCGGACCGCATCCCGGCGATTTCCGCGGCGTCGATAGTGAAGGCGCCCGATTGTTTGAGGCCTGCCATGTAACGTCGAACGGTCGCCGCGTCGCGGTTCGACGCCTCGAACAGCAGGCGTTCGAAATTCGACGACACCTGGATGTCCATTGACGGCGAGGTGGTCGCAAAGACCCCCTTGGTGCGGTATTCGCCGGTCGCGAAGGTGCGTGCCAATATGTCGTTGTCGTTGGTGGCGATGACCAGCCGTTCGATCGGCAGGCCCATCTTCTTGGCGGCGTAGCCGGCGAAAATATCGCCGAAATTGCCGGTCGGTACCGTGAACGACACCGGCCTGTCCGGCGCGCCGAGCGACAGCGCCGAGGAGAAATAATAGACGATCTGGGCCATGATTCGCGCCCAGTTGATCGAATTGACCCCCGACAGCGACACCCGGTCGCGGAAGCCGTGATCGTTGAACATGTCCTTCAGCAGGCCCTGACAATCGTCGAAATTGCCCTCGATCGCCAGCGCATGGACATTTTCAGCCGTCGACGTTGTCATCTGCCGCTGCTGCACCGGCGAGACGCGGCCATGCGGAAAAAGGATGAAGATGTCGGTGCGGCTGCGCCCGGCAAAGGCATCGATGGCCGCGCCGCCGGTATCGCCCGACGTGGCGCCGACGATGGTCGCATGCTGGCCGCGTTCGGCAAGCACATGGTCCATCAACCGGGCAAGCAACTGCATCGCCACGTCCTTGAACGCCAGTGTCGGCCCATGAAAGAGTTCGAGGACAAAAGTGTTGGCGCCGGTCTGCACCAACGGGCAGACAGCCTCATGGCGGAAGGTGGCATAGGCTTCGCGGACGAGGCGCTCGAAGACCGGCGCGGCGATCTCGCCGCCCAGAAACGGCGTCAACACGCGGATGGCGAGGTCGGGATAGGCAAGGCCGCGCATGGCGCGGATGTCGGCTGCCGAGAAGCGCGGCCATTCGCGCGGCACATAGAGCCCGCCATCGCGCGCCAGCCCAGCCAGGATGGCGTCGGAAAATCCAAGCGCGGGCGCTTCCCCGCGGGTACTCACATAATGCATGTCACAGATCCGTTTGCCGCCTGGTTTTTCCGTTCACCACAAGGTGGTTAATTTCTGCACCGGCTCTAGTCGCATTTTTGCCGCGCGGTTGATATACGTCACCAGCTTTGCGAGAGGGAAGTGCAGTTTCATGGCGTTTCGTATATCAAGTGGTCGCTTTTTGGCGGGTCTTGCGCTCACGGGCTTTATGCTTGCCGCCGCCGGTTGCCAATCAGGCGACAATGGCATCCTGAACCTCGGTTTCGGCAAGAAGGACCCGACGGCGCCTCCGCCGCCACAGGATCCCAAGGTGCTGGCCAGCCAGCTGAACGCCTATTGCCCAAGGGTGACGGTGCGCGATGGCACGGCGTTCTTCAATACCTATGTCAACGAGGCCCAGAAGCCCAAGCCGAAGCTCAAGAAGACCGGCGACGCGGCCGCGGATGCCGCGGCCCAGGCCGCGGCCGACGCCGCCGCTGCCACGCCGCCCGACGATTCGGCGAGGATCATTTATCAGGCGTCGATCAGCGACGTGACCCGCGATTGCAGCCGTGCCGACGGGCAACTGACGATGAAAATCGCGGTCGCCGGCAAGATCGTACCCGGACCGAAGTTCACGCCGGGCACCATCACCATGCCGATCCGCACGGCGGTTATGCATGGCACCGACGTACTTTATTCGCAGATCCACCAGTATCAGGTTCAGGTGACCGATCCCTCGGTCGCCACCCAGTTTGTCTTCACCGATTCCAATGTCGTCGTACCGGCGCCAACGGCCGCGGACTATCAGGCCTATGCCGGTTATGATGAAACCGCCCCCAAGGCAACGACCGACAAGCCGAAGAAGAAGACCCACAGGAAGAAGGCGACCGCGACAAACTAATGCATGTCGCCCGGAAGCGTCCTCGGTTCCGATAACGACATGCATAAAAACAGAAGCCTACAGCAGGTCGGGCGATCCTATTCGCCGCGACATGCTGTAGTCGGCTGCCAGCGTGGCGTGCGTCCGGCCGGGCGCACGCATCTCAAGCATCCGCAGACCATTCCGACAGCGCCGCGATCACGCTTTTCAACTCAGCCCACCGCCGGATGACCGTTTCGGCGCCGGCCTCCGTCAGGGCATCGGCATGGCCGGGATAGCTGTGGCTGGCGCCCGTAAAACCGATCACGCGCATGCCGGCGGCCTTGGCGCCGGTGACGCCGTGCACGGAATCCTCGATGACGAAGGTGTTCGCCGGGTTGGCGGCGAGCTTTTCGGCGGCATGCAGGAACACGTCCGGAGCCGGCTTGGTCTTTCCGGTCGGCGTCTCCATCGCCGAGAAGATGCGCCCGGCGAAGAATGGCAGCAGATGCACCTTATCCAGCATGAACTCGATTCGCTCCGAACGTGAATTGGAGCAGATGCAGCGCTGCGCCGTGACCGAGGCGACCGCTTCGCGCACACCCTCGATGGCACGCACGTCGCTGCGCAGTTTGCGGTCAACTAGTTCCTCGGCGCGATCGATCAGCGACACCTGAAACGGGATTTTGGACTTCTCCTCGATCCGGATCAGGATGTCCTTGAAGGTCAGGCCGGCATAGGTCTCGGCAATCTCCTCAGCCGAGATTTCATATCCGGCCAGGGTGATCAATTCGGCCTCGACCCGCGCGGCGATGATTTCGGAATCGACGAGCACGCCGTCGCAATCGAAGATGACAAGATCTGGCTGGGGCATGGTGATCCGGACGATGGAGGATGGAGGGGATGGCCACTCAGGGCCCAAGCGGCGCGGCATACACCAACGGCCGGACCTTCGCAAATCTGGTGGCCATCCGCGCGCCTTCACCGAATATTTACGCTGATCGGTAACCATAACGGGGAGTAAACAGTAACGCGTGCCTTGGGTGTAAAAATGTCAGCCGTGCGTCTTCTCGACGAGCTCTCCTACGCTCCCCAGCAGTCCGAGTGGCTGGACACCATCCTGAAAGGCGATTGCGTCGCGGCCCTTGACCGCCTGCCGGAAAAGTCGATCGACGTCATCTTTGCCGATCCGCCCTACAATCTGCAGCTGGACGGCGATCTGCACCGTCCCGACCAGTCCAAGGTCGACGCGGTCGACGATGACTGGGACCAGTTCGAGAGTTTTGAGGCCTATGACGCCTTCACCCGCGCCTGGCTGCTGGCGGCGCGCCGCGTGCTGAAGCCCAACGGCACGATCTGGGTCATCGGCTCCTACCACAACATCTTCCGGGTCGGCGCCAAGATGCAGGATCTCGGCTTTTGGATCCTCAATGACGTGGTCTGGCGCAAGACCAACCCGATGCCGAATTTCCGCGGCCGCCGCTTCCAGAACGCGCATGAGACGATGATCTGGGCCTCCCGCGATCAGAAGGGCAAAGGCTATACCTTCAACTATGAAGCGCTGAAGGCGTCGAACGATGATATCCAGATGCGCTCCGACTGGCTGTTCCCGATCTGCACCGGTGGCGAGCGCCTGAAGAACGACAATGGCGACAAGCTGCATCCGACGCAGAAGCCCGAGGCGCTGCTTGCCCGTATCATGATGGCGTCGACCAAGCCGGGTGACGTCGTACTCGACCCGTTCTTCGGCTCCGGTACGACGGGTGCCGTGGCCAAGCGCCTCGGCCGCCACTTCGTCGGCATCGAGCGCGAGCAGGCCTATATCGACGCCGCCAAAGAGCGCATCGATGCCGTGCGGCCATTCGACGAAGCGGATCTTACCGTGCTTACCGGCAAACGCGCCGAGCCGCGGGTCGCCTTCGTCAGCCTGATCGACACTGGGCTGATGACGCCCGGCGCCACGCTCTACGACGCCAAGAAGCGCTGGGCCGCCAAGGTTCGCGCCGATGGCACGGTGGCGATCGGCGACAGCGCCGGCTCGATCCACAAGATCGGCGCCGAGGTGCAGGGGCTGGACGCCTGCAACGGCTGGACCTTCTGGCATTATGAGCGCAGCGGCGGATTGACCCCGATCGACGAACTGCGTCGCATCGCCCGCCTCGGCATGGAACGGGCAGGGGGCTGACCCCCTGCCGCTTGCATCATATTCGTTGGATTCAAATTCTCAACGGATCGCCACAAGCGATAGAGATCACGCCTTGATTCCAAAGCGTTCAAGATCCGCCTGAAGCGTACTGGCATCGGTGAACAGCACCGCTTGCCAGCCGGCGGCCTTGGCGCCGTCGACATTTTTCTGGCTGTCGTCGATGAACAGTGTCGCCGACGGTTCCAGGCCGAACGCGGCCACGTGGTGGTCGTAAATGCCGCGGTCCGGCTTTATCTTGCCGATCTCGCCGGAAATGGTGACGCCGCGCGGGCGATCGAGGAAATCGAAGCGTTCACGCGCTTCTGCCAGCGTGTCGGAGGCAAAGTTGGTCAGCATCGTCACATCGTGGCCGCTGTCGATCAGGCCGAGCATGATGGCGACGCTGTCGTCATAGGCATGCGGAACCATCTCGTGCCAGTGGCGGCGGAAATTGCGGATGTTTTCGGCGTGCTCGGGATGCTCCGCGATCAGCAGCGCCTCGGCCTCTTCCCAGGTCCGGCCGCGATCCTGTTCGATGTTCCAGTCATGCGTGCAGACATTGTCGAAGAACCACTTTCGCTCTTCGGCATCGGGAATGAGGCGGCTGAACGGAATGTTCGGATCGTAATGGATCAGCACGCGGCCGATGTCGAAAACGATGTGGCGGATTTCAGTCATGGGGCCTCTTTGCACTCAACGGCGATGGCTTTTTCGTCGCGCCGGGTATCGCAGCCTCGATTGCCTTTTTCATGACAGTGGGCAGCGCCTCGCCTGAAATCTCATGGGCCGGCGACCAGAAATACCCTGCCAGTGCATCACCTTTGATGTGGGCGCGAAAGACTTCGAGTTCGAGCGCGAAATGGGTGAATACATGCGTGATTTTTCCGGCGCGCAGCCAGTTGCCGGGAAAGGGCGCCGCCGCTTGCGTGGTGGCTCCGTCCGCCCGCGCCGTCCAGGCGGTGGTAGGCACTTCCGTCATGCCGCCAAGCAGGCCCTTTTCCGGCCGCTTGCGCAAAAGAATGGCGCCGTCCTCACGTGTGGCCACGAAAGCCGCGCCGCGCCGCAGCGGTTTGTCGGCTTTTGGCAGCCGCACCGGGAAATTCTCGGGGTCGCCTGCAATGACGGCGCTGCAGTCGTCGCGCAGCGGGCACGGCATGCAGCGCGGGCGGCGCGGCGTGCAGATCGTCGCGCCGAGATCCATCATCGCCTGGGCGAAGTCGCCGGGCCTTGTCGCCGGCACCATGCGCTCGACATGGGCTCGTATCTCGGGCTTGGCTTCGCTCAGCGGCGTCGTGATCGAAAACAGCCTTGAGATGACGCGTTCGACATTGCCGTCGACAACGGCCGCGGGACGGTCGAAGGCGATTGACGTGATCGCCGCCGACGTATAGGCGCCGATCCCCGGCAATTCTCGAAGTTCGGTCTCGGTGCCTGGAAACCGGCCGCCGCGTGCCGCCACCAAATCGGCACAGGCCTTGAGATTGCGGGCGCGGGAGTAATAGCCGAGCCCCGCCCAGGCTTTCATCACATCCTCGGTCGGCGCCGCTGCCAGCGCTTCGACATCGGGCCATTTCTCGACAAAGGCGCGGAAATAGGATTTCACCGCTTCGACGGTGGTCTGCTGCAGCATCACTTCGGACAGCCAGATGCGGTAGGGGTCGGGCCGCACACCGCGTGCATGCTCGCGCGGAGTCACGCGCCACGGCAATTCGCGATGATGCGCGTCATACCAGGCGAGCAGGCGCGACGCCGTATCGTCTGAGATGGCCTTGCTGGTCAGGGCCTTGCGGGTCTGGTCTGCTGGTGCCATTGATCTTGCGTTGGCCTGGCCGGTATCTGCTGGGTCGTGGCTGGAGAACGCACATGGCAGGGAAAAGGCCCTTCGGCAATCCCGTTCCGGTGAGCGACCTCGCCACCGAGATCCTCGATCCGGTGCTGCGCAAGCGGGCAGGCATTTCGATCGGTCTTGTCCAGTCCTGGGAAGAGATTGCCGGACCGCGCCTGGCCATCCACTCGCGGCCCGAAAAGATCCAGTGGCCCCGCCGCCTGCACGAAGACGATCCGTTCGAGCCGGCCGTGCTGGTCATCGCCTGCGAAGGCATGGCCGCGCTTCACCTGCAGCACGAGACCGGCGAGATCATCAACCGGGTGAACGCCTTCCTGGGTTTCAGGGCGATAGGCCGGATCAGGATCGTGCAGAAGCCGGTAAGCTCGGGAAGAGCCCGGCCCAAACCTGCCCTCAGGCCACTGAGCGCGGCGGAAAAGGCGAAATTGGCCGATACTGTCGGGCTGATCGAGGATGACGGGCTGCGCGCCTCGCTGGAACGGCTGGGTGCGACCATTCTGGGCGCAAGGAAAGCCTAGTTATGACTGGCAACGGTCATAGGTTTGTCGTTAATCTCTCGCATTCGTGATCACCCTCGTCAGGTTTCGCGATTGGATTGGGGACAGGGATGCCTTAATTCGCGCCAACTCTCGCTTTTTCGTGCCATTGCATTGCAAAATCCAACCCTTATCAGGTGATTCGTATGAGCCGTACCCCGTTTGGCCAAAGCTTCTCTCGCAGAAACGTCCTGACTTCGCTGGCCGCCATCCCGGCGGTGGCCCTGCTCGCCGCCTGCAGCGATTCCGGCGAACAGGCCAAGGCTGCGGATGTCAAGCCCGCGGACCCGGCGACGCCCGCAAAGCCGGCCACGCCGGCCGCCGTCCAGGTGCCGGAAGCGCAGGGCACCGTCGACATGACCGAACTGATGAAGCCGGGTGCGCTGCCCGACAAGCAGCTCGGCAAGGATGACGCCAAGGTCACCATCGTCGAATACGCCTCGATGACCTGCCCGCACTGCGCGCATTTCGCCGAGACCACCTTCCCGGATTTGAAGACCAAGTACATCGATACCGGCAAGGCCCGTTACATCCTGCGCGAATTCCCGTTCGATCCGAGCGCCGAAGCCGGTTTCATGCTGGCGCGCTGCGCCAAGGACAACTATTTCCCGATGGTCGATGTCCTGTTCAGGCAGCAGGCGAACTGGGTCGGCGTGTCCAACACAAAGGATGCGCTGCTGCAAATCTCCAAGCTCGCCGGTTTTACACAGGAGTCCTTCGAGGCCTGCTTGACGGACCAGAAACTTCTGGACGATGTGAGATCGGTCCAGAAGCGTGGCGCCAATGAATTCAAGGTCGACTCGACACCGACCTTCTTCATCAACGGTAAGACCTACAAAGGGGCGATGTCGATTGAGGAAATGTCGGCCATCATCGACCCTCTGCTCTGACATCAGCTCAGCGCCGAAGCGGCAGCGCTCCGGCGCTGCTTGCCTTTCTATCTGTTCGCGCGCTATGCGCGCTGTTGCAAAACCTCGGTACAGTTTTGCGGAACCGGTGTATGAGGCGCGTGAATGAAGTTTTCGCGCCTCCGCCTCCTTGGTTTCAAGTCCTTCGTCGAACCCGGCGAGTTCGTCATCGAACGCGGCCTGACCGGCATTGTCGGGCCGAACGGGTGCGGCAAGTCGAACCTCGTCGAGGCGCTGCGCTGGGTGATGGGCGAAAGCTCCTACAAGAACATGCGCGCGTCCGGCATGGACGACGTGATCTTTTCCGGCTCGGGCACGCGCCCCGCCCGCAACACCGCCGAAGTCACGCTGTTCCTCGACAACAGCGACCGCTCGGCTCCATCAGCCTTCAACGATGCCGACGAACTGCAGGTGTCGCGCCGTATCGAGCGCGAGGCCGGCTCGCTCTACCGTATCAACGGCAAGGAAGCGCGCGCCAAGGACGTGCAGCTTCTGTTCGCCGACCAGTCGACCGGCGCGCGCTCGCCCTCGATGGTTGGGCAGGGCCGTATCGGCGAACTGATCCAGGCCAAGCCGCAGGCGCGCCGCGCGCTGCTCGAAGAGGCGGCCGGCATTTCCGGCCTGCACACCCGCCGCCACGAGGCGGAACTCCGGCTTAGGGCGGCCGAGCAGAACCTCGAACGCCTGGACGATGTCGTCGGCGAACTGGAAAGCCAGATCGAAAGCCTGAAGCGCCAGGCGCGCCAGGCTTCCCGCTTCAAGAACCTGTCGGCCGACATTCGCAAGGCCGAAGCAACGCTCTTGCATCTGCGCTGGACGTTGGCCAAGACGCAGGAAGGCGAGGCGCGTTCGGCGCTGGCGACGGCCACGGCGCTCGTCGGCGACCGCGCCGCCACGCAGATGAACGCGGCCAAGGAGCAGGGCATCTCCGCCCATCGCTTGCCCGACCTGCGCGACGCGGAAGCCGCGGCTGCCGCGGCCTTCCAGCGGCTGTCGATCGCCAGGTCGCAGATCGAGGAAGAAGCCGGCCGCATCCGCACCCGTCAGGCCGAACTCGAGCGCCGGTTGCAGCAACTCGACGGCGACATCGCCCGCGAAGAGCGGATGGTGCGCGACAATGCCGACGTACTCGAGCGCCTGCGCGCGGAAGAGGCCGCGCTGAACTCCGAAAACGCCGGCGCGGCGGAGCGAGAAGCCACTACCCGCGCGGCATTCGAACAAACCGCCTCGACGCTTGCGCAAACCGAAGCCAAGCTCGCCGCGCTGACCGCCGAGCGCGCCGAGGCCGCCGCCTCGCGCCATCAGATCGAACGGACTTTGCGCGAAACTGCCGAGCGGCGCGATCGCTTCGCCCGTCAGCTCGCCGATGTCGATCGGGAGTTATCGGACATCCTCGCCAAGGTGGCCGGCCTGCCCGATCCGGCCGAGAAACGGATCCTGGTCGAACAGGCGCTGGCATTGCTGGAAGAGTCGGAGGCCTCGGTGGCGCAGGCCGAGCAGTCGGTCATCGACGCTCGTGGCGCCGAAAGTGCCGCTCGGCCCCCGCTTCAGGACGCTAGGGCGGAACTGGCCGGGGTCGAGACCGAAGCCCGTACGCTGGCCAAGATCCTGAACGCGGCCAGCGGCGATCTCTTCCCTTCCGTGCTGGAGCAGATCAGCGTCGAGCGCGGCTTCGAGACGGCCCTGGGCGCGGCCCTGGGCGAAGACCTCGACGTGCCACTCGACCGTAGCGCACCGGCTCATTGGGGCGAAAGCGAAATTCAGCCCGGCGACGCCGCGCTTCCGGAAGGGATCAAGAGCCTTGCCAGCGTGGTTCGCGCGCCGGCACAACTTGCCCGCCGCCTGGCGCAGATCGGCATCGTCGAGGCCGCTGACGGGCGCCGGTTGCAGGGGCTTCTGGCTCCCGGCCAGCGCCTGGTCAGCCGCGAGGGCGCGTTGTGGCGCTGGGACGGTCTGACCGCCAGCGCCGATGCACCGACCGCTGCGGCACAAAGGCTGGCGCAGAAGAACCGGCTTGCCGAACTCGATGCCGAAGCGGTGCAGGCGACGCTCGTCCTGCGCCAGGCCGAGGAGACGCTGGCGCAGGCCGAGCAGGCACTGCGCCAGGCAAGCGAAGCGGAGCGAACCACACGCCAGGCCGGACGCGAAGCCCAGCACCGGCTGGACGCCGCCCGCAATGCGCTGGCCGAGGCCGAAAAGGCCGGCGGTGAACTGTCGAGCCGGCGTGCCGCGCTGGACGAAGCGCGCGCCCGCATCGTCGACAGCCACGAGGAGACATCGGCGGCTTTCGTCGAGGCCGAGATGCTGCTGCAGGACGCGCCGGATCTCGGTGACCTGCAATTGCAGCTCGAACAGTCCTCGGCCAATGTCTCTCGCGACCGCGCCACGCTTGCCGACGCGCGTGCCGTCCATGAGGGCTTGCGGCGCGAAGCCGAGGCCCGCACGCGACGGCTGGACGCCATCGGCGCCGAGCGCAGCAACTGGCTGGTGCGTGCCGAAAACGCCTCGACACAGATCGCCTCGCTCGGCGAACGCAAGGCCGAGGCCGAGGCCGAGCGCGAACGGCTGGCCGATGCGCCCGACGAGATCGACGCCAAGCGCCGTGCGCTGCTGTCGCAGCTCACCGAGGCCGAGACCTTGCGCAAGGCGGCCGCCGACCGGCTGCAGGAAGCGGAGAACAGGCAGGCCGAACTGGACAAGGCGGCCACATCAGCCATCCAGTCGCTGGCCGAAGCGCGCGAAACCCGCGCCCGTGCCGAGGAGCGGCTGACGGCGGCGGACGAACGCCGGCTGGAGGTCGAGGCGCGCATCCAGGAAACGCTGAACACGCCCCCGCATCTGGTCATCCGCCACACCGGCCTGGAAGCCGGCGACCCGATGCCCGAGATGCCCGAGATCGAACGCCAGTTGGATCGGCTGAAAATCGAGCGCGAACGGCTCGGCGCCGTCAATTTGCGCGCCGAGGAAGAGCAGAAGGAGCTTTCCGATCGCCTGGAGACGATCGTGTCCGAGCGCGAGGACATCATCGAAGCGATCCGCAAGCTCAGGCAAGCGATCCAGAGCCTCAACCGTGAAGGCCGCGAGCGGCTGCTGGCCGCCTTCGATGTGGTGAACAGCCATTTCCAGCGGTTGTTCTCGCATCTGTTCGGTGGCGGCACGGCGGAATTGCAACTGATCGAATCCGAGGATCCGCTGGAGGCGGGACTTGAAATCCTGGCCCGTCCGCCCGGCAAGAAGCCGCAGACCATGACGCTGCTGTCGGGCGGCGAGCAGGCGCTGACGGCGATGTCGCTGATCTTTGCCGTGTTCCTGACCAATCCGGCGCCGATCTGCGTGCTCGACGAAGTCGATGCGCCGCTTGACGATCACAATGTCGAGCGCTTCTGCAATCTCATGGACGAGATGGCCAACACCACCGAGACACGTTTCGTCATCATCACCCACAATCCCATCACCATGGCCCGCATGGACCGGCTGTTCGGCGTGACCATGGCCGAGCAGGGCGTCAGCCAGTTGGTCTCCGTCGACTTGCAGGCCGCCGAAGCGATGCGCGAGGCGAGCTGACGCCGACAGCGCCGCGGGATCTGCGCGTTCGCCCTCAGCAAAGGATCGTAGCGAACGGATCGCGGGCGGTAAGCCACGCATTCTGGCATCGACTTTCCCGATTATCGCAAAAAGTCGCGGCAAAACCGAACAAGTCTTGGAGGGCGTCAGGCTGAAGCGGGTTGAATGCGCGACAGTGCAAAACCGCCTTTGCCCGACAGGCTCTCTTCCGCCGGCCGGAACATGTCCTCGAAGTCCAGGTCCTGCTCGAAAACCACGCCTCCGACGGTGACGGCCAGGATCTCCTCGGCGCCTTGAGGGGCAAAATAGACCTGCGAGACACTGGCGCGGATACGCTCGCCAACCGTCCTGGCTTCGGCCTCGCTCGTTCCGGGAAGGAAGACGCCGAACATGGACGCGCCTATGCGGCCGACGACGTCTTGCGAACGCACGCAAGACCGGATGGTCGAGGCTATCAGGCGCAAGGCTTCGTCGCCCCAGCTCAGGCCGAAGCGCAGATTGATGGCGTTCAGATGTTCAGGATGAATGACCAGGAAGGCGCCCGATCGCTCGCCAGGTGGGGAAGACCTGATTGCCCGTCTCTCGATCAGCGACGTGAAAACCTTGCCGTTCAGGCAACCGGTCAGCGTATCGAAGGTAGCGGCCCTGTTGAGTTCCCGCCTATAGCGACGGATCTCGGCCAGTTTCAGGCCTATGAACACAAAAAGCGGCAGGCAGATCACCAAAGGCAAAAGCGTTGCGGTGATCATGCCACGCCCGAAAGGCGTCAGCGTTTCGCTGAACAACAGCAGGTAGTTCAGGATCAGGGAGACGCACAAGCTGCCGATGGTCCCAAGGAAAGCCAACCAGGCGACATTCTTCCATTCGTGATGGGCCGGGACATCAGCTGCTGCGTTGCTCATCGTCGATCTCCGTTCGAACGCCAAGCATAAGACCCGCAAGTTACGATTTCGGTTTCGAAGAACAATACAATTTGAGACGTATCGCCAGCTTTCTGAACAGACGATGCGGCCCTTTGTGGCGAATCCGATTGCTGCCGCCTACGGGGGGCCGAAGATTCCCATCTCCGCCGTCCTCGCAGTTGCTTCGGCCTTGCCATAGATGCCGCCCGGCAAGGCCAGCGCCCAGCCATTCGATACGAGCCAGGCGCCGACATCCTGTTTGCCCAGCCTGCATGTCGCCGCGACAGGGAAGCGGTCGACCGCCGGAGGCACGAAACAGCTCAGCGCCCGCCCGCGCATCCAGTTGTTGAAAGCCGCGCGCGCCCGCTGCCCGCAAGGCCAGGCACTCTCGTGAAACAGGCAGACCCTGTCGGTCGCAACGCTTTGGGTCCCGCTGATGAACAATTTCCGCCCCATGGATTCGAAACCGGCCGACGACGTGGCCACCGGACGGTACAGCGGTGTTTCCTGCCAATCCTTGGGCATCGATGGCTTGGGTTGTGGGGCGAGGCCGAGATCGCCAAGGGGCAAGCGAGGTTCCACCCGCTCCATGCCGGACCCCTCGATCTGCGGCGGTGCGATGAGATCCTGGGCAATCTTGCGGGCTGAATTGACGATCGATCGAACCGGGTGCTGCGCGACTTCAACGCTGACGTCCGGGGCCGGGTTGGTGACGGTCCGTTCGACAGGGAACAGGGTCGCCGCCTTGACCAGCAGCAGGATGCCGACGAGAAGCTCGAGGCTTGCGACCGCGATCATCATGCGAAGGCGTCCGGCTTGTCCCATCAGGCCTGCCGCGCCCAATTCGCTAGAAGCTGGACGTCGATTTGGCAACCGGTTTGAGCGCGCCTTTTTCAATCCGGTAAAACGGCATCGAGCGTTCGCTGGATCCATCCGCGCGGAACCTGAACAAGCCGGTCGATCCGCGAAATCCACTCCGGTTCTCGAAAACCTGCCTGTTGAAACCGTTAGGTCCGGCAGCGCTCGCGATCCCCGCGGTCAGGGCAACCATGTCATAGGCATAAGCGACATTGACGTCGGCCTGATAGTTGAAGGTTGCCTTGAAACGATCCGAAATCGGACCTGTTTCGTGTTGGTCGAGCGTCGCGATATAGGCGCCTTCGAAAAGTGGACTGGTCGGGTGCTCCAGCCAGCGGTTCGTGCCAATCACGGAGGTCGATTTTCCAGGAATGCCCTTTGCCTTCAGGGCGATCAGGATTGGCGACGGATTGCTGTCGCCGCTGGCAACGACCACGGCATCGGGGACGTCCACCAGCGAGCCCATGTCCGCCACCGCCTTGGCCGCGCTGTCGGCGCTCGTATAGGGTATGGTGATTGCAAGGGCGGCTCCATACACGCTGAGGCTGTTGGCGACCCGCTTTTCCATGATATCGGCACTCGCGCCCGCTGGCACCAGCAGGACGAACTTCTTGGCGCCCTTGGCCGCGATCGCGCCAGCGCCTGCCGCGGCGCTGTCCGCCTCGCTAAGGCATACCGCATAGACGCCCGGGCCACCGGCAAAATTGTCCGCAAGAGCCAGGACCACCGGCCGGTTTGAGCCCGACAATTTGGCGACATGCTGCGCCGCCGCCAGTTCGGTCGGACCGATGACCACTTTCGCTCCCGACGTAATGGCCTTTACCGCCAGTTGCTGGGAGTAGGTCGCGTCTCCCCTTGTGTCCTCGATGGTAAGCGTCAGCAGCGGGTTGCCGAGATCCGTCATCGCGAGCTTGGCGGCGTCGAGCATCTTTCTGCCGTTTTCGCCCGCGGATCCGGAGGCGGAGAGGGGCAGCAGCATGGCGACTTTTGTGGGGCCGGTGCCGAGAGACTGCGTTGTCAGGCTTGCATTGGCGACAGCAACGGCAGCCGGCTGATTGGGGGCCTGGATGGCAGCGGGATCGAGCGCGTCGGACACCGCGCCTTTCGATTGGCAGCCGAGCAACGACATTGCCAGCACGGAAGCGACCACCCATGTCCGCGGGCCGTGGACCGGCCGGTCAAATTCCATTTTTTGCTCCCACCCTGTCTGCCGCGCATGGCGACGACATGTCTTTCCCGGTCTCGTCCGCACGATATATCATGGCGGCGCCATTCGACCGAAGTGCTCAGTCACGGAACAGCTCGGCCCTGAGCGCTTTGATGCGTCTGGCCTGCTCCACGGTTCGATAGTCGGCACATCTCATATAGCGTGGGCCGGGCACGAAAAACCTGCGCACACAGACACGCTTTGCCCCCGTCGGCATGCTTTCCTGCGAAAGGGCGGAAAACCCGAATGTCGCCACAGGCAAGGGCCCGGCTACCTCCAGGCCATCCCTTGCCAGTATGGCTCTCGCACGCTCGCAATAGCGAACGGAAAGTGCCGAGAACCGGGTCTCGTTGTGGCCAGCGCGATATTTCATCACGGTCGTGCACAGATCGCCGCCGGCGAGCTTGTTCGCGAGCGCCAGATACTCGACGCCAAACGCGATATTGGTAGCGGGCGCGCTGAGATTCTCGAGCGAACCGCGAAAACCGAGCATGCGCGCGGTTGCCGGCATGACTTGCATCAGTCCGATTTCTCCAGCACCCCCGCGTGCGTCAGGATCGAAGCCGCTTTCGATCTCGATCACGACATGCGCCAGTGCCGGTTCAAGACCGTAGATCGATGCCTGACAGGTCGCGAACGCCTTGTAGGTCTCGCGCGACCACTGGGCTGCGGCACTGCAGTGCATCCGCCGCGTTGCGATGTCTGATGTTGCCTGTTCGACGGAAGACGGTTCGAATTCCCTGGCTGGCGCCGCCGGCACCAGCCAACCGGTCAGCGCAATCGCCCCGGCGATCACGGCGAGCGGTGCGCGATCGCCAATCATCGGACCCGCCGGTGTGCTCTCGCTGCAGTCAGTTCATGTACTCGACCATGCGGTCGTGAAAACACTCGCACTTGTTGAGCGTGTCTTCGTCCTTGTAGTTGGTCTTCAGGTAGCCGTAAGCCATGCCGCAGGCGACCTTGGCTTCCGATGCCCAAACGAAGACCGGCCGGGATGAATGGATCCATTCCGGGCTGTTGGCGACGGCGACCGACTCGTCCATCAGCTTCACGACCTGTTTCGTGAGGTCGACCGTGTTGTCGGTCAGCACGAGATTGGACGTTCCAACGGTGCGGCAATAATCGGCCGTCGGGCCTTCGATGATATCGGCGGCATAGCCGGCCGACCCGGCCGTCAACAACAGCGCCGCCACCGAAGCCAGCAGTCTCGAAACAGTCTTCATGATGAACTCCCCTCCATGATCTGACGATATACCATAGTCGTTTGGCCACGCACCATGGTCTTAAACCACATTTGCCGTGGTCGTGTGTGTGTTAGTGCCATCGTCATACAGCAGTGTGATCGTGCTGGTCACGGGCGCGACCGCGTTGGTCAGTTGCGCCACGTCGATGAAGTTGGCGCCACCGGTCAGACCATTGGCATCGACACTCAGTGTGTGTGTTGCCGAATCGTAGTTCACGAAGTCGGCAACGTTGCCGGCTCCAGTCTTGAAAAGGGACGTCAGGTCGATCACGTCGCCATCGCCGCCGACGCCGCTGTAATCGCTGATGAGATCCTTGATATCTAGATGCTCAAGCTTGAACGTGTCGGCGCCGGTGCCCCCGATGAGCGTATCTTGGCCCGAACCGCCGATCAGCAGATCATTGCCTCCGCCGCCGTTAAGCGTGTCGTTGCCGGAGCCGCCGTAAAGCGTGTCGTTTCCGGTGTCGCCAAACAGGGTATCGATTCCGCGCCCGCCGGCCAGGAGATCGGCCTGTCCCGGAAGGCCGCTAAGGATGTCGTTGCCATCTTCGCCGAACAGGGCGGTTTCAGTTGTCGTCGTTGTGTGTGTATCGGCGATGGCCGTTCCTTGCCACGTGCTGGTATCAGGCGAGAGGTGCGCCGTCAGCAAACTGGCGATCGGGTCGCCATCGCCGTCGGTTGCGGTGACCGGGATCGAGATGTCGAAAGGCGTGACGGCGTTCGCAGTCGTATAGGTGACCGGACCCAGCTTGAAGTCGTTCGAACTGGCATTGGCCGAAATCTCGATAGCGCTGAACGGATCGGAATTGGCGACTACGGTAAAGGTATCGCCTTGCTCCAGCCCCGTGATAGTCCACATTCCGTTCAACGCATTATATGTCGCGGCTGGAACAACGGGTCCACCTGACCCATCGACCACGGTGACAAGGCTGCCGAACGCTGTGCTTTCGCCGGTCCCGTCGCCTATGTAGGAATTGTCGTAATCGGCGTTGACGGGGCGGATGGTTATCGACACCGGATCTGATCCCGAGACATTGCCGATCGCCTGGGTATAGCTCGCCACCTCGTAGTGATCCGTATAGTGGGTTCCAACTCCGACACCTCCAGGAAGTCCGGCGATGGTCCCGTCGGTGGTTGCGTTGCTCACGAAATCGAAACGAATCGCCTCACCTGGCCCGATGCTGTTTCCACCATTAACACCCCAACTGCCCGTGCTCGTGTTTACGGGGTGGCCATTGCCGGTCGCAAGCAGATCACTGGTCGATCCGATTGAGTTCAGAACGATCGCGTCATTGTTGCCGCCGCTGGGTGAGAAGTTCGCCGTATTGAACTGGTTACCGGCAAATATCGTCGCGGCCTGAGTATAGGTCCAGGTATCCGTCGCTGGGTTCAGGGTCGCCGTGAAAGCGAGGTCGCTGCCGTTCGCGGCCGAGGTTCGTCCCTCCACCGTGTGCGTATCGACCACGTGGAAAAAGACCTGCTCGCCATTCAGGAAGATGTTTGTGCCGCCTGATGTGACGGCCGCGCCCTCGTTCACGTTGAACACCACGTTGCCAACGCCGTCGGCGCCGGCGCTTGCAGCGAAGTTGATGCTTTCCGTAAGCACCGTATGCGGGGTGTTTTCCACGAAGATGCCGTCAGGCTTGAACGGCAGCGGAGCGTCGTCCAGAACCGTCAGGTTGACCGCGCCGGAAACGTGATCGCCGCTGGTGTCGGTTGCCACCACCTGGAGGCCGTTGATGGCGATGTTGCCGGAGCCCGCGGCATGCTGGAGCTGATCGGTCAACGTTGCGGTCACCACCGGAGTGAGTGAGCTGTTGGCGGCTGCGTTTGTATTCGACAAGGCCAGATAGACGAATGCGCCAAGGTCCAAGCTGCCGGCCGTCTGGACTAAGTGTCCAACCAATTCCCCGCCGACCAAACTCCAGGACAGCGTGTAACCGGGAGCCAGACCCGAAACCGTCGGTGCCACCCACTTTGAAGCGTCGGTCGGGTCGGCGAAGGCAACGGAAATCGCTTCGCCTGATGAGGTGAAGGTGATCCCGCTGTTTGCCTGCGCCGTCTCGCCACGGCTGCCTGGGTTGGTGCCGGTCACGACACCAGCATGAAGATCCGCCGGCAACGAGGCATCCTGCGTCGTGTCGAGCGCGGCCTCGTTCAATGTAAGCGAGGCGGTGCCGCCGCCTGACGGGACCGTATTGGTCTGGACATTCAGCGTTACCGTTGCCGTCGACGTGTCGCCGTCGCCGTCCTTGATCGTGTAGGTGAACGAGTCCGATCCAACGTAGACGCCCGTTGGCGTATAGGTGAACGTTCCATCATTGTTGTAGACCACCGTGCCGTGGGCGCCGTTTGTGGTGACTGTGACCTGGCCACTGATCGGACTGTTGTCGGTATCCACGCCATCGGCGCCGAAGACGTCGTTGCCGAGCAGGCCGGTAAGAGTGGTGGGTCCAGTGATGGTCGAACCCCATGTGTCGTCATGGGCTGTCGGTACGTCATCGACGATGGCGATGTTGATGGTGCCGGTGGTGGTGTTCCCGTTTGCGTCGGTGACCTGATAGGTGAAGCTCTCGGCGGCATTGACGGTATCGGTGCCGGCGGTTGCCGGTCCGTGCACGGGTGCGGTCAGCGTATAGACATAGCTGCCGTCGGTGTGGACCTGGATGGTGCCGTAGGTTCCGGCTGTGGCGGCATTGCCGCCGCTGGCCAGCTGATAGGTGAGCGGTGCGAAGCCGCCGGTGGCATTGAGCTGGTTGGCGGCATCGGTCTCGGCGGTCGAGCCCGGCAGCGAGCCGGTGACGGTGCCGTGGGTGAGATCGGCTCCAGTGGTCGAGGTGTCGAGGGCCGCCTCGTTGACGGTGACATCGCTGTTGGTGGGAGCGAAGAGGCCGGCATCGCTGAGGTTGATGGTCAGCGTCGTGGTCGACAGGTCGCCGTCGCCATCCTTGAGGG
>NZ_JAPYKR010000008.1:0-364454 GCF_037179655.1 Mesorhizobium sp. Cs1299R1N1
AAACGCTCTTTGACGTATCCATGCCAATGCGAATAAGTTTATCCACGGACGGTCTCCCTTGTTGAGATCTGCAACGACCTCATTCTGGCACATTGCGATGCCGTCGGGGGCCGTCCACCCCAACACGGACTGAATGTCCGCTCCGCTCCGGTTCTCGAAAACGACACCAGCCGACTCAGCCTGACGAATTCCCTGACGGAATTTACCCAAGCTGTCCAACGAAGATGGATCGTCCGCTTGCACGGATTCTCAGGAATTTTCGTAGACGGGGCGGGGCGGTTAAGCTCAATCGTTCTGCGGACGCAGGCCGAAGGTCGCCGGCTTGAGGCCGTAGCGCGTGTCGAAATCTTCGTCCGACTGCACGCGCGCCGCCGCTGGCGGTTTGCGGTAATCGGGGTCGCCGGCCTGCCGGCCGGAATCGACCACCTCGGCGAAAGCCATTGCCTGGCTCTGCGGTTTCGGCACGTTGCGCAGCCGCTCGACGATCGCCACCAGATCGACCTCACCGGCCTTCGACGTCACTTCTTCCTCGCGCTTGGCCGTGCCGGGAAGCAGGTGAGCGGGCAATCTCTCGAACTTCAGCCGCATGGTCGTCGCCACGCCTTCGCCGAAAGCGATCGCTTCGCGCTGGCCCATGGAAGACAGGAACGCGAGCGTGGAGGCGGACGAGTCGGCGATTGCCGAGCGGATGATCGCCTGGTCCTGCTCGTTGGCGAGCCGCATGGCGAAGAAGGTCGAGCATTGCGACAGAATGGTCGGGTCCAGCTCGCCTGGGCGCTGGGTGACGACGCCGAGATAGCAGCCATATTTGCGGCCTTCCTTGGCGATGCGCGACAGCGCATGCCTGGTCGGCGCGAAGCCGAGGCGCGGATCGGCAGGCATATAGCGATGCGCTTCCTCGCATAAAAACAGGAGCTGCAGCTTGCCTTCACTCCACAAGGCGAGGTCGAAAGCCAGGCGCGCCAGCACCGAACAGACGGAATTGACCACTTCCGAGGGCATGCCGGCCATCTCGAAGCAGGTTACCGGGCGGCCATGATGCGGCACGCGGAAGATGTTGCCGATCGTCTCGTGGATGGTGTCCTCGATCAGGCGCGAATTGAACATGAAGCGGTAGCGCGGATCGGCAGCCGCCGATTCGATGCGCGTCTTCAGCGATTTGAGGGTCGGACGATCGGTCTTGCTTTCGAGCATGCCCATGCGCTCATCGATCTGCTTGAGCAGGTCGGCGATGCGGTAAGGTACCGGCGTATCGGCGGTCAGCGCATCGCTGCCGCGCCTCAGGTAGGCGCCTGAACCGGGGTTGCGATAGAGGTTCTTGGCGAGCGGAACGAGGTCGCGAAGGGCGTCGATCTCTTCCGGCACCGTTTCGCGTCCGCGAAACAGCACTTCGGCGAATTCCTCCAGCGTGAACATCCAGAACGGCAGGTCGAGCGTCTTGGAATCGACCCTTACGCAATATTCGGGCAGCGAGGCCGCGAACTCATTGTGCGGATCGAGGATCAGGATGCGCAGGTCCGGTCGCGCCGCGATCGACTTGCGCAGCAGCAGCGACACAGCGGTCGACTTGCCGACGCCGGTCGTGCCGACAATGGCGAAATGGCGCGCCAGCGTGTCGTCGATGGCGATGTTGGCGGCGATCGCCTCGTCCTGCGCCAGCGAGCCGATGGTGATGGAATGGCGGCCGGCCAGGTCATAGACCGCCTGCAGGTCGCGGGTGCGGATGCGGTGCGCGACGGCGCCGATATGCGGATAGCTGGTGATGCCGCGGTCGAAGATCGGCTTGGCGCCGGGTTCGGCGCCGTCGCGCACTTCGCCGATCAGTTCGATGCTGACCTCGATGGCGTTCTGGCCCTCATTGCTCCAGGCGCGATCCGACTTGCCGATCGCATAAACCAGGCCAACGGTGCGCGTCGTGCCCAGATTGATGGAGATCATCTTGCCCACCGTCCACAGGCCGGTGATAGCGCCGTCGACGTCGTCGGCATAGGCGCTGATGGTGGCGCGCGCGCCGTCGCATTGCACGACGTTGCCTAGGATGCGCCGATCGTTCTGCTCTGCGTTGCGGCGCTCCTGCGATGTCGGTTCTCCGACGGAAGCCTCGCGTTCGACATACATGGACAGGCCAATCCCCATTTCCCTGGAGCCGGACGCTACAGGAACGGGGTTAAGGTCGGATGAGGTCGGATGGTGTAGAGAGGATTAAGGCCTTGGTGAAAATTATCGTGAGATGGCTCTTCACTCGCGCTCTTGTTTCGTTATAATGGACGAATGGATGATATAGCGAACGACATTTCCTCGACCATCGGCAGGCGCATTCACGCCGAGAGGATGATGCGGGATTGGTCGCTGGCCGAACTCGCGGAACGGTCGGGCGTTTCCAAGGCGATGCTGAGCACGATCGAGCGCGGTATGACCAGCCCGACGGCCGCGCTTCTGGTGCGCATTGCGGCGGCCTTCGGCATGACGCTGTCGACCCTTATCGCGCGCGCGGAATTGCAAGGCGGCGGGCTGCTGCGCGCGGCCGACCAGCCGGTTTGGCGCGACCCCGATACAGGCTATGTCAGGCGGCATCTGTCGCCGGCCTGCGACATGCCGCTCGAACTGATCAAGGTCCATCTGCCGGCGGGCGCGAAAGTCAGCTTGCCCGCGGCTTCCTACGCCTTCATCAAGCAGCAGATCTGGCTGATCTCGGGACAACTCGAATTCACCGAGGGCGATCAGGTGCACAGGCTCGAGCCCGGCGACTGCCTGGCGCTCGGGGCCCCGTCGGATTGCACCTTCCATGCGCTGGGGCCGGGCGCCGACTATCTCGTCGCTCTGGTCAGGGGCTGACATCATGGCAAGACGGCCAAAGCGCTCCCACAATGGGGGGCCGCCTCTCGACGACTACAAGGGACCGCCATGGGGCAAGGGCGATCCTTACATCTTTCTGGCCTGGCAGGCGGCGCACGCCAAGGCATGGAAGGCGCCGAGCCGCGAAGTGATGCTGATGCGCATGGACAAGGCCGAACGGCTGGGCCTGACCTATGAGGAATACACGCTCGAAATCCTCGAGCGCGGTCGGCATCTCAGGGAAGAGGACACCGAACGCATCGGCGCCATCAAGGCCGCGCGCAAGCGGCGGCGTGCCAGCCATCTCGACTGACCCCAGCGCGCTACTGATCCCAGCGCTACTGATCCCAGCAAATCGTTTCCAGAGGACCAGATATGAATGCCATAGAAATCGGACCGTTGACCGCCAGCCAGGAAACACTCGCACTGCTGAAGGATCTGCTGGTCGAAACGGTTGCCGCCGGCGGATCGGTCAGTTTCATGCATCCGCTGGCGCCGGAGGCGGCAAGGGCATTCTGGGAGACGTCGCTGGCCGCGGCGGCACGAGGGCAAAGAGTGGTGCTTGGGGCATGGGACGGCGGGGCTCTGGTCGGCACCGTCACCCTGCTGCTCGACTGCCCACCCAACCAGCCGCATCGGGCCGAGATCGCCAAGCTGATGACATCAGCCGAGCAGCGGGGCAGGGGCGTCGGGACACGCCTGATGCGGGCCGCCGAACGCCTCGCGGCTGAGAAGGGGCGCACGCTGCTGGTTCTGGACACGGCGACGGAGGAGGGTGCTTCAGGACTTTATGAGAAGCTCGGCTTCACCCTGGCCGGCGAGATACCGGATTATGCGCTGAAGCCGCATGGCGGGCTGACGGGCACGCTGATCTACTGGAAGCGTATCGGCACAGCGTTGCGGTAGCCAGTCAGGTCCGCGCCTTTCCGGCAAGGCGCTTTAGCAGCCAGTGGCGGAAATCCTGCTCGGCACTGGTCAGATGCGCGGTCGACGGCTTGGTCAGAAAATGCCCCGACGTGCTGGGGAGCTCAAAATCGGAAAGCGGGACCAGCGCCCCGCCGTCGAGCGCCGCGTCGATCAAGGGACGGGACCCCAGCAGCACGCCGGCGCCGGCGCTCGCCGCCTCCATGGCGGCGACGAAACTGTCGAAGCGGTGCGACCGCTGGGGATGGCCGGCCAATCCGGCCGCCGCGAACCATTCCGCCCACATCTCGCGCGCGCCGGCCACGAGAAGCAGCGGCAGCGATGTCCAGTCGGCGGCACTGGCGAGGGCCGGACTTGCCACCGGCACAAGCCGCTCGGCGGTCAACCTCTCGGCTTCGCGTCCAGGAAAGGATCCGTTGCCGAACCGGATGTCGAGCGCCGAGCCCGGCAGATCGTAGTCGGTCGGGCGGTGGATCGTCACCAGATCGAGTTGGACGCGCGGCAGCGCCTCGGCGAGATCGGGCAGCGCCGGGACCAATGCCAGCAAGGCAAACGAGATCGGCACCCGGATCGAGACGGTCCGGACGGCGCGCGGTTCGAACAATTCCGTGGTGCTGCTGCCAATGGTGGCGAAGGCAGATTGGATGTGCGGCAGGTAGGCGGCGCCCTCGGGCGACAGCGCGACCCCACGTGCCAGCCGCGAGAACAGCCGCGTCTTCAGCCGTTCCTCGAGCAGCCGGATATGCTGGCTGACGGCCGCCTGGGTCAGGCCGAGTTCGGCTGCCGCCGCGGTGAAATTGGACAGCCGTGCCGCAGCCTCGAAACTGCGCAGCCAGTCGAGTGGAGGCAGCGTAGGGATAGCTTTCCGAGCCATTACGAAATTTCAGCCTTTGGCTAAAAAATGATAATTTGAGTTATGCCTTGGGTACGCTCAACATGCAACGAAGCCCCGGATCTGGCCGTGGGCGGATAGACACAGGACCTGATCTCCATGTTGACCCACGCGCTGATCGGCGACGAAGGCAGAACAATCGAACTTGGCTGGCAGGACGGAAGGCGCACCCGCTTTCACGCCATCTGGCTGCGCGACAATGCGCTCGACGACAAGACGCGCAGCGCCGGCAATGGCCAGCGGCTCGTCACCATCCTCGACATTCCGGCGGGCACGAGAATTGGCGCTGCTTCGTTCAAGGCCGGAGCACTGGAGATCAGCTTCGAACCGGAGGGAAAGACGGTCAGCTTTCCCGCCCAATGGCTGCGTGCAAACGCCTATGATCGCGACGAGACACGCCAGCCCGGTTGGACAGGCGATGTCATTCAGCGCTGGACCAGGGCGACGATGCAGAACTCGGTGCCGCGCGCCAGCTATCCGGCGGCCTTCCATGGCCGCGGTGTCCTGCGCGAATGGCTTTCGGCGGTGAGGACTTACGGCTTTGCGGTGATGGACGGGCTGCCGGCCGAATCCGGGGCGCTGTGCAAGGTTTCCGACCTGTTCGGCTATATCAGGGAAACCAATTACGGGCGCTGGTTCGAGGTGCGCGCCGAAGTCAATCCGAACAACCTCGCCTACACCAATCTCGGCCTGCAGGCGCATACCGACAATCCCTATCGCGATCCGGTACCGACACTGCAGATCCTGTCCTGCATCGAGAACACGGTGGAAGGCGGCGAATCCAGCGTCATCGACGGCTTTGCCGTCGCCGCTGCCTTGCAAGCGGAAAACCCCGAAGGTTTTCGGCTGTTGAGCTCCCATGCGGCGCGGTTCGAATACGCAGGTTCGTCCGGCGTGCGGCTGCAGTCCAAACGGCCGATGATCGAGCTTGGACCCGACGGCGAACTGATCTGCATCCGCTTCAATAACCGCTCGCTGGCGCCGACCGTCGACGTGCCGTTCACCGACATGGAGCGCTACTATGCCGCCTACCGCCGCTTTGCCGAGATGATCGAGGATCCATCCTTCGAAGTGACCTTCAAGCTGGAAACGGGCCAGGCCTTCATCGTCGACAACACTCGCGTCATGCATGCCCGCAAGGCGTTTTCGGGCACCGGCAAGCGCTGGCTGCAGGGATGCTACGCAGACAAGGACGGCCTTTTGTCGACGCTCGCGGCGATCGAACACGGCTTCAAGGAGGCGGCGGAATGAGTGGCCAGGATCTGAACGCGGACACCATCGTCGAGTTCATCGCCGACATCTTTGAGCGCCGGGGTGCCGAATCCTATCTCGGCGAGCCGGTGACGATGTCCGAGCACATGCTGCAGGGAGCTTGGCTGGCGGAACAGGATCGAGCGCCCGAGGTGCTGGTGGCCGCCGCGCTGCTGCACGACATCGGCCATTACACCAGTGAGTTCGGCACCTATTCGCCCGACGATGTCGAAGACAAGCACCATGATGAGGCCGGCGGCGAGGTGCTGGCGCCGTTCTTCCCGCCGGTCATCGTCGAATGCGTCCGGCTGCATGTCGCGGCCAAACGCTATCTCTGCGCCACGGATCCGACCTATTTCTCCAAGCTGTCGCCGGCTTCGGTTCACACCCTCTCGCTGCAGGGCGGACCGATGAGTGCCGACGAGGTGGCCGAGTTCCGCAAGAACCCGTTCCACGAAGAGGCGGTGCGGGTTCGCATCTGGGACGAGGGCGGCAAGGTCGCCAATATGCGGACGCGGGCGTTTCGCGACTATGTGCCGTTGCTGCAGCGCGTCGTGCACGATTTCGCCAATCGCGCCTGACCAATCACCGGGACGAGACAGCCATGTGCCTCTGCTTCGATGGCGGAAGCGCGGTAGCCCGGAGACCTACCGCGAGTGTTTGGCTGACGAGGGCGTTTCACGCCATCGCCGACCAGCGGTGAGCCCGGCGGGCTCACCGCTGTCGTTTCGTTCGGTGTCGCCGAAGGCTCACCATCGTGACGCGGGGGATACGGGCTATCCCTTGTGATGGACCTCCTGCAATCCGTAGACCGGTGTGGGCAAGCCAACCTGCCTGGCCTTCAGTTGCAGCGCCAGATATTGCGAATAGTGGCGCGACTGATGGAGGTTGCCGCCATGGAACCACAGCGCCTCCTGCTGGGTCGGCTTCCACATGTTGCGCTGCTCGCCTTCCCAGGGGCCGGGATCCTTGGCGGTGCCGGAGCCAAGGCCCCAGACCTTGCCGACCTTGTCCGCCACCTCCTGCGAGATGAGGTCCGCGGCCCAGCCGTTCATCGAGCCGTAGCCTGTGGCGTAGATCACGAGATCGGCGGGCAATTCGGTTCCATCGGCGAATTTGACCCCGGTTTGCGTCAATTCCTGAACCGCGGCGCCTGGCCCGCTCTTGAGCTTGATCGAGCCGTCGATGACAAGGTCGCAGGCGCCAACATCGATATAGTAGCCTGAACCGCGGCGCAGATATTTCATGAACAGGCCCGAGCCGTCATCGCCCCAGTCGAGCAGGAAGCCGGCCTTTTCGAGATCCGCGTAGAACTTGGCGTCGCGTTCCTTCATCTGCTGGTAAAGCGGGATCTGGAATTCGTGCAGGATGCGGTAGGGCAGGGAGGCGAAGATCAGGTCGGCCTTGCGCGTCGTCATGCCGTTCTCGACCGCCTGCTCCGAATAGAGCGCGCCGAGCCCGATATCCATAAGCGTGTCGGACTTGACGATGTGGGTGGAGGAACGCTGCACCATGGTGACGTCCGCGCCACCCTCCCAGAGAGCCGCGCAGATGTCGTGGGCGGAGTTGTTGGAGCCGATGACCACGACCTTCTTGCCGCGGTATTTGTCCGGGCCGGGATGGGTCGAGGAATGCTGCTGCTCGCCCTTGAAGATGTCCTGGCCCTTATATTTCGGCCAGTTCGCCTTGCCGGACATGCCGGTGGCCAGCACCAACTGCCTGGGTTTGAGCACGATCTCTTCGCCGTCGCGTTCGACCACGACGGTCCATTCCTTGGCCTTCTCGTCGTATTTCGCGGATTTTGCCGAGGACGAAGACCAGTAATTCAGCTCCATTACCTTCGTGTACATCTCGAGCCAGTCGCCGATCTTGTCCTTCGGCGCGAAGACCGGCCAGTTCTTGGGGAAGTCGATATATGGCAGATGGTCGTACCAGACCGGATCGTGCAGGCAGAGCGACTTGTAGCGCTTGCGCCAGGAATCGCCGGGGCGCTCGTTCTTCTCGATGATGATGGCTGGAACGCCGAGCTGGCGCAGGCGCGCGCCGAGCGCGATACCGCCCTGGCCGCCGCCGATGATCACGACATAGGGCTGCTTGCTGCGGCCGAGTTCAGCGAGTTCATCGTCACGCTCCTCGCGCCAGGATTTCCTGTCCTTGCCGTGGCCATGCTTGGCGCCGAGCGGCCGGGTGAAACCCGCCTTCTCCTCATGGCCCTTGAGTTCGGCCATGCTGGTGAGCAAGGTCCAGATCAGCTCGCCCTTGAACCGCACCATGCCGAAACCGCGCGCCACCTCGGTCTCGAAGGTGATCCAGGCGGTGGTGACGCCGTCCGCCTCGGTCGCCTCCTCGCCTTCGGCCACTTTCCAGTCGCTCGGCCGGGTCTCAGCCAGCGTTGCCTTCAGCATGTCGCGGACCTGGTCCTGGCCCTCCATCGTCCTCAGGTTCCAGGTGAAGGTGACCAGGTCGCGCCAGTAGCAATCCGCCTGGAAACAGTTGACCGCCGCGTCGATGTCGCCGGTATCCAGCGCCTTGCCAAACTTGTCGAGCAGCGCTTGCGCCTTTGTTGTGGGTGTTCTCTCGAGCATGGTTTCTCCTCCGGTTGTCGGTTTCCAAGAACGCCTGTTCAGGCTTCCACTGGAACAGCAAGCGGCCGGCCAGGACCTCCCTACCTGGGGGTGGGACTCCCGTTCGCCGGCAACGCGTCTCCTCCCAGGCACGTCGTCAGCCGGCATAGTGGTGTGTCGATGGGATGGGCTCAACTGTACTATGGTAGCGCGTAGCGAAGCCCCGTCTCACAGGCGAGTGAATTCGCATCATCCCCCATTGACGACCCCGCGAGTTCGCCTTTATGGTCCGCCACCATGAAAACGGCACTCATTCTCGTAGGAAGGCGCGTGGGCAAGGCGGTGTAACCGCCGGGCGAAGACCTCCCATGCGCACCACACAGGCTCCCTCGGGGGCCTTTTTTATTGCCTGAAACACGACTAAACGACCAGCAACGCCCAAATGGCGACAGTACGGGATCAGACCGATGAGCAATGGACAAAGTGAGCGGCGCGAAATGGCAAGTAGGGAAATGACTGGCGCCGAAATGGTGGTGCAGGCGCTGAAGGACAATGGCGTCAAGCATGTCTTCGGCTATCCGGGCGGCGCCGTTCTCCCGATCTATGACGAGATTTTCCAGCAGGACGAGGTCGAGCACATTCTCGTGCGGCACGAACAGGGCGCCGGCCACGCCGCCGAGGGCTATGCGCGGTCGACCGGCAAGGCCGGCGTCATGCTGGTGACATCAGGCCCTGGCGCCACCAATGCGGTGACGCCGCTGCAGGACGCGCTGATGGACTCGATCCCGCTGGTCTGCCTGACCGGCCAGGTGCCGACTTCGCTGATCGGCTCCGACGCGTTCCAGGAATGCGACACGGTCGGCATCACGCGGCCCTGCACCAAGCACAACTGGCTGGTGAAGGACGTCAACGAACTCGCCGCGACCATCCACGAGGCCTTCCATGTCGCCACGACCGGTCGGCCGGGTCCGGTCGTGGTCGACATCCCGAAGGACGTGCAGTTCGCCAAGGGCTTTTATGTCCCGCCGCAGATCGCGCCGCGCACCAGCTACCAGCCGAAGGTCCAGGGCGACCTGGAGAAGATCAAGGCCGCGGTCGAACTGATGGCCACCGCCAGGAAGCCGGTCATCTATTCGGGTGGCGGCGTCATCAATTCCGGCGCGGAAGCGAGCCATCTCCTGCGCGAACTGGTGGACCTGACAGGTTTCCCGATCACCTCGACGCTGATGGGTCTCGGCGCCTATCCGGCTTCGGGCAAGAACTGGCTGGGCATGCTGGGCATGCACGGCACCTACGAAGCCAACATGGCCATGCATGATTGCGACGTGATGCTCTGCATCGGCGCGCGTTTCGACGACCGTATCACCGGCAGGCTGAATGCCTTCTCGCCGAATTCGCGAAAAATCCATATCGATATCGATCCGTCCTCGATCAACAAGAACGTCCACACCGAAGTGCCTATCATCGGCGATGTCGGCCGGGTGCTGGAAGACATGGTGCGGCTGTGGCGGGCAACCGCCAAGACCGACAAGAAGGCGCTCTATCCCTGGTGGGAGCAGATTGCCAAATGGCGCGCGCGCGATTCACTCGCCTTCAAGATGAACAACGACGTGATCATGCCGCAATACGCCATCCAGCGGCTCTATGAACTGACCAAGAACATGGATACCTACATCACCACCGAGGTCGGCCAGCATCAGATGTGGGCGGCGCAGCACTATCATTTCGAGAAGCCGAACCGCTGGATGACGTCGGGCGGGCTCGGCACGATGGGTTACGGCCTGCCGGCGGCACTCGGCGTGCAGATCGCGCATCCCGATGCACTGGTCGTCGACATTGCCGGCGACGCCTCGGTGCAGATGACGATGCAGGAGATGAGTGCCGCCGTGCAGCACGACGCACCGATCAAGATTTTCATCCTGAACAACCAGTATATGGGCATGGTGCGGCAGTGGCAGCAGCTGCTGCACGGCAACCGGCTGTCGCATTCCTATACCGAGGCGATGCCGGACTTCGTCAAGCTGGCCGAGGCCTATGGCGGCCACGGCATTCGCTGCGACAAGCCCGACGAACTGGACGACGCGATCAAGGAGATGATCTCGGTCAGGAAGCCGGTGCTGTTCGACTGCCGCGTGGCGACACTCGCCAACTGCTTCCCGATGATCCCTTCGGGCAAGGCGCACAACGAGATGCTTTTGCCCGACGAGGCGACCGACGAGGCCGTGGCCAATGCCATCGACGCCAAGGGCCGGGAACTGGTGTAGACGACGAGCCAAGGCAGGGCTTGTCAAAAAAAGCCGTGCGAAAACAGATAATTAGATCCAGAATTTGAGAATCATGTCATGAACGCACAGCACCTTCAACCCACCGGTTCCGCCTACTTCATCGCCAAGGAAACGGAACGGCCGGAAAACCACACGCTTTCCGTGCTGGTCGACAACGAACCGGGCGTGCTCGCCCGGGTCATCGGCCTGTTTTCCGGGCGTGGCTACAACATCGAGAGCCTGACCGTCTCGGAGACCGAGCATGAAAAACACCTGTCGCGCATCACTATCGTGACGCGCGGCACGCCGCATGTGCTGGAGCAGATCAAGCATCAGCTCGAGCGCATCGTGCCGGTGCACCGCGTGGTCGATCTCACCGTGCGTTCGCACGAGTTCGGGCAGGAGCGGCCGCTGGAGCGGGAACTGGCGCTGGTCAAGGTTGCCGGCACCGGCGAGGCCCGGGTCGAGGCGCTGCGCCTCGCCGACGCCTTCCGCGCCAGCGTCATCGACGCCAACACCGAGCATTTCATCTTCGAGATCACCGGCAAGGGGTCCAAGCTCGACCAGTTCATAGCCATCATGAAGCCGCTCGGCCTTGTCGAGATCTGCCGTACCGGCGTGGCGGCGATGAACCGCGGCCCGCAGGGGATGTAGGCCGACTTAATCCATCCGAATTTTCCACGAGTGTAGGTCTGGCGTGACCGACGGTCGGCATTGGCTTTTGTGCAGCCGTCGGAAAGAGACAATAGTACTGACATATCTGGGAGGATATCATGTCCCTCGACGCATTCCTCGCACTGCTTGTCTACGCCTTCGTGACCTCGATCACGCCAGGGCCGAACAACCTTATGCTTCTGGCATCAGGCGTGAATTTTGGACTGGTCAGAAGCGTGCCGCACATGCTGGGCATCAGTATCGGGTTTCTTGTGCTGCTCCTGGCCGTCGGGCTCGGCCTGGGGGCGGTGCTGACCGCGTTTCCCGCGCTTCACACCGGGCTGAAGATCGCCGGTGCCGTCTATCTGCTCTACCTTGCCTGGAAGATCGCCATGTCGCGCTCGCTCAGCGGCAAAGGCGAGAGGGATGCGCGGCCGATGCGGTTCATCGATGCAGCGGCTTTCCAATGGGTCAATCCCAAGGCCTGGGTGATGGCCATCACCGCGATGGCCGTCTACACCAATCCGGAACGACCATTCCTGTCCGTCATTCTGATTGGTGTGGCTTTCACCGTGGTCAACCTTCCCAGCGTCTCGGTTTGGGCTGGATTCGGCACAGCGTTGCGCGGTTTCCTTTCGGATCCGGTGCGGCTGAAGTGGTTCAATATCGCCATGGGCGCGCTGCTGGCGGCGACGCTTTGGCCGATGTTACGATAAGTTAAAGCCTTCAAAGCGCGGCACGCGCATTCTGTAAATTCTGGTTCACATCTGCTTTGACTATTTGTGAACTGTGGATTACAAGCGATCCATGATGGAAGTCCGGAAAACAGCCGAATTCGTCGGCTGGTTCAAGTCCCTCAAGGATCTCCGCGCCAAGGCTCGCATTCAGATTCGGATCGATCGCGTCGAGCTTGGCAACCTTGGCGATGCCAAGTTTTTCGATGGCATCGGCGAATTGCGGGTCGACTATGGTCCGGGCTATCGCATCTATTTCGTCAAGGCGAGCAACACGATCATCATCCTGCTCTGCGGCGGCGACAAGTCATCACAAAAGGCCGACATCAGGAAAGCCATTGGCATGGCGAAGGAGGTCAAATGACCATCGAAACCACCAAATGGGACGCTTCAGAATTCCTCGACGGCGAGGAGGCAATCTTAGCCTATATCGAAGCTGCCTTCGAAGACGGCGATCCCGCCCTTATCACCCATGCGCTCGGCAACGTGGCCAGGGCTCGCGGCATGACATCCATTGCCAAGGACGCCGGCGTGACGCGCGAGGCGCTGTACAAGGCTCTAAGCGACAAGGGCGATCCCAAGCTTTCAACCCTGCTCGGCGTCATGAAGGCGCTCGGGCTCAGATTGACGGCCGAGCCCGCACCAAGGGACAATCCTGCCGAGGCACACCTCGCAGGCTAACTCGCCACAAAAGCGATGCAACCACGTGGCGTCTGCTGGCTTCGACGGGGTGGCTCGCCCAGCAACTCACGGCGGCCGGACGAAGTGCGTGATCTCGTCTCCCAACGCTGAACGTGTCCTGTTAGCCCGGCTGCACAGCTATTGTGCAGTGCACATTAAATCTTCGTAATGCCGTGTTTTGGCCCTTTTCCGACAAACCCGCGTCCTATCTATTCGGCGAAATCGCGGCAATGAGCCGTGAATTGCGCTAGAATACGACCACCTGGCTATGGCGTGTCGAACGGAGAGGTCTTTTGTCGATGCGTGGAAAAGTCATTCTGTCGTTGCTGGCGGTCGCCTGTGCGGGTGCGGCCTGGCTCTATCTGTCGCCGGACGCGCTGAACAAGGCTCAGCAGATCATCGGCACAAAGCAGGTCGCCGCGACAGACAAGCCGGAGGCCGACAAGGCGGCAGGCGGCAAACAGGCCGGTGGCGGCAACGGCGCCCGTTCGGCCTCTATCGTTTCGGCGACGGCAACGTCGGCTGACTTTCCGGTCCGCCGCTATGCCATCGGCTTCGTTTCCTCTCCTGCGGTGGTCAACATCAACGCGCGTGTCTCCAGCCAGATCGTGTCGATCGACGTCAAGGACGGGCAGATGGTGAAGGCAGGCGACCTCCTGTTCTCGCTCGACGACCGGGCGCTGAAGGCGCAACTCGCCAAGGACCAGGCAGCGCTTGCCAAGGACCAGGCCCTGCTTGCCAGCTCGAATTCCGATCTTCAGCGCGCCAAGGACCTTGTCGCCAAGCAGGCCGGTACGCAGCAGACCTACGACCAGGCCGTTGCCGCGCAGAAGGCGGCGGCGGCCACCGTCGATGCCGACAAGGCGACGATCGACGCGGACAATGTCCAGCTCGGCTTTGCCGCCATCGCCGCGCCGATCGCCGGCAGGCTGGGTGCGGTGAATGTCGCCGTCGGCGACCTCGTGACCGTCAGCAACGGTAACAGCAGCACGGCGACGCCACTGGTGACCATCACCCAAATGGACCCCTTGCAGGTCAACTTCAATCTGCCGGAAAGCAACCTTGCGCTGCTGCACAAGGCGCTTGCCAATCCACAGCAGAACGCCGTGACGTTGACCCAAAGCGGCGACCCGACGCCGATCGGCAAGGGTACGCTCGATTTCGTCGATTCCAGCGTCGACACCGCGTCGGGCACGATCGCCACACGGGCAAGCATTCCCAATACCGATCTTTCTTTGTGGCCCGGCCAGTATGTGAATGTCGTCCTTGACGCCGGCATCATGCCGCAGATGACCTCGGTTCCGACCGTCGCGGTCCAGCCCAGCCAGAAGGGACCGTTCGTCTATGTGGTCAAGCCGGACAACACCGTCGAGATGCGGCCAGTGCAGGTGGCGCTGACCGAAGGCCAAAACAGCGCCATCAGCCAGGGGCTGAAAAGCGGCGAGAAGGTTGTCACCGAAGGCCAGACAAAGCTGAAGGACGGCGCCGCGGTGCATGAAGGCAAGGAAGCCGCGCCCAAGGTTGCCCAGGCGAACAACGCCGGCGAGGCAGGCCAATGATCTCCGAATTCTGCATCCGCAGGCCAGTCGCCACCCTTCTGATGTCGTTCGCCCTCGTGCTGGGCGGGCTGTTCGCGTACAAATTCCTGCCGGTCGCCGCATTGCCGAGCGCCGAATTTCCGGTGGTCAACGTCTCGGCCTCACTGCCTGGCGCGTCGCCGGAAACCATGGCCACATCGGTGGCGACGCCGCTGATCAAGCAGTTCGCCACCATCGCCGGCATCGATTCCATCTCGACCACCAACGCGCTCGGCCAGACCTCGATCGCCATCCAATTCGTCCTCAACCGGAATATCGATGCGGCCGCGGCCGACGTGCAAGCCGCGATCGCGCGCACCCAGAAATCACTGCCGCCGCAGATGACGTCGCCACCGAGCTATCGGAAGGTCAATCCGGCCGATGCGCCGATCCTTTTGATGTCGCTGGTCAGCGATACGGTTCCGCTGACCGACCTCGATGCCTTTGCCGAAAACGTCATCTCGCCGTCGCTGTCGACCATCGACGGCGTCGCGCAGGTGTCGATCTTCGGCCAGCAGAAATACGCGGTGCGCATCCAGATCGATCCGACCGCGCTTGCCGCGCGGGGCATTTCTATCGATCAGCTGCAAGCGGCCGTGGCTTCGGCCAACAGCAACACGCCGCTCGGCGTGCTGCAGAACAACAAGCAGCAGCTGACCATCACCGCCAACACGCAGCTTACCGATGCGGCCGGCTTCTCCAACCTCATCATCGCCACCAAGAACGGTCATCCGGTGCGGCTGGGCGAGGTGACCCGTGTCGTCGATTCGGTGCAGACGACCACGACCGCGAGCTGGTACGACGGTACCCGCGCGATCATCATGGCCGTGCAGCGCCAGCCCGACGCCAACACGGTCGATGTCGTCGACAAGGTCAAGGCTATGCTGCCGTCCTTCAAGGACCAGATGCCGGCCGCCGCCCAGATCAAGCTGCTCAACGACCGCTCGAGCTCGATCCGCCAGGCCGTCGACGACGTGCAGTTCACGCTGCTGTTGACCATCGCGCTGGTGGTCCTGGTGATCTTCGTGTTCCTGCGCCGGGTGACGGCGACCATCATCCCGGCCGTGGCGGTGCCGATCTCGCTGATCGCCACGCTCGGCGCGATGTTCCTGTTCGGCTTTTCCATCGACAACATCTCGCTGATGGGTCTGACGCTCGCCGTCGGCCTCGTCGTCGACGATGCCATCGTGATGCTCGAAAACATCTTCCGCCACATGGAAGAGGACGGGCTGTCGGCCTTCGATGCGTCGCTGAAGGGCGCGCGCGAGATCGGCTTCACCATCATCTCGATCTCAATCTCGCTGGTGGCGGTGTTCATCCCGGTGCTCCTGATGGGCGGCGTCATCGGACGCATCTTCAACGAGTTCGCCGTCGTGGTGACCGTCGCCATCCTGGCTTCGATGTTCGTGTCGCTGACGCTGACGCCCATGCTGTGCTCGCGGCTGCTGTCGGTGACCAAGGCCGACCGCGAGGCGCACGGCGCCGGCCACAAGCGCGATTTCATCACGCGCGGCTATGACTGGATCCTGAACTTCTGCCTGCGGCACACCTTCCTGGTGTTCCTCGTCTTCATCGGCACCGCGGCAGCCTCGGTGTGGCTGATCGAGGTCTCGCCGAAGGGCTTCTTCCCGCAGGAGGATATCGGCCAGATTTCGGTGACCACGATCGCGCGCCAGGACATTTCGTTCGACGCCATGGCCAAGCTGCAAGGGCAGGTGGCCAGCGTGTTCTCGAAGTCGCCCTATGTCGACCATGTGGCGTGGTCGGCGGGCAGTGGCAACAATGCCCTCAACCAGGGGCAGCTCTTCGTCCAGCTCAAGGGCAAGGACCAGCGTCCCGATATCGAGAAGGTGCTTTCGGACCTGCGCAAGCAACTGGCCGGCGTGGCGGGCATCGAGACCTACATGCAGCCGGTGCAGAATCTGCGGCTCGGTTCCAGGTCGTCGGCCAGCGCCTACCAGCTCGTGGTTCAGGGCCTCGATACCGGACAGACCGATATCTGGGCGCAGAAGATGAATGACGCAATGGCGGCCGACCACGCGACCTTCGCCGATGTCACCAGCGACCTGCAGAACAATGCGTTGCAGGCGTCGCTGGTGGTGGATCGCGACAAGGCCGCGCAGCTCGGCATCGATACCGACACGCTGCGCTCGGCGCTTTATGGCGGATTCGGCACCGACCAGGTTTCAACGATCTTCGGCTCGGCCGACAGCTACGAAGTCATCACCGAACTCGATCCCAAGATCGAATGGTCGCCGGAGCGGATGCTCGCCATCCAGATGCGGACGGCGAGCGGCAGCCTGGTGCCGCTCGGCGCCTTCGCCCGGGTCGACCGCACGGCCGGCGCCTTGACGGTCAATCAGCTCGGCCAGCTCCCGGCCGTGACCATCTCCTACAACCTGCCGCAGGGCGTGGCGCTGGGCGACAGTGTGAAACGCATCGACGCGCTGAAAGAGCAGATCGGCATGCCGACGGCGATCTCCACGACCTTCGCCGGCACGGCCAAGACCTTCCAGGATTCGCTCGCCAACCAGGGCCTGCTGGTCGGCGGCGCCATCCTGACCATCTATATCGTGCTCGGCATTCTGTATGAGAGCTTCATCCACCCGCTCACCATCTTGACGGGCCTGCCGTCGGCTGTGCTCGGGGCGGTTGTCGCCTTGCGCTTCGCCGGCATGGATCTGTCCGTCATCGCGGTGATCGGCATCCTGATGCTGATCGGCATCGTCAAGAAGAACGGCATCATGATGGTCGATGTCGCGCTTGAACTGCGACGAGAAGGCATGTCGGCCACCGACTCCATCCACAAGGCCTGCCTGATGCGGTTCAGGCCGATCATGATGACGACGCTGGCAGCACTGATGGGCACGTTCCCGATCGCGCTCGGCACCGGCGCCAGCGCGGAACTTCGCCAGCCGCTGGGCGTAGCCGTCGTCGGCGGCTTGCTCGCTTCGCAAGCGCTGACCTTATTCGTGACGCCGGTGATCTATGTCTACATGGAGAATTTCTCGGGCTGGCTGGTCGGGCTCATGCCGAAGCGCAAGGCCGAGTTGCACCTGGTCGAAGAGGGCGATCAGCCTTCGCTGTTCGGCACCAATGACGACATCCCGGGCGAACCGCAGAAGACGGCCGCCGAGTAGCAGGCGGACAAAGCCCCGGTCCCTGTTGGCCCAAGCCATGGAGCTTGCGGCCGGCGGGCCGGAACCGTAATTTGCGGCCATGTCCCACGATCATGATCACGACAACGAACTCGATCCGTTTGCCGCGCGGGTGCGGGCGCTGGGAACCATCCTGACCCGCAAGGGGCTGATCGATCCGGCCGCGATCGACGTCATCGTCGATACCTACGAGACGAAGATCGGCCCGCGCAACGGCGCCAGGGTGGTGGCCAAGGCCTGGAGCGATCCCGCTTTTGCCGAGTGGCTGAAGCGCGACGCGACGCGGGCGATCGGGTCGCTGAGCTATACCGGCCGCCAAGGCGAGCACATGCAGGCGGTGTTCAACACCGGGGACACCCACAACCTCGTCGTCTGCACGCTGTGTTCCTGTTATCCTTGGTCGGTGCTCGGCTTGCCGCCGGTGTGGTACAAGGCGCCGCCCTATCGGTCGCGCGCGGTGATCGATCCGCGCGGCGTGCTCGAGGAATTCGGGCTGGTGCTGCCGGCCGGGACGAAGATACGCGTCTGGGATTCGACCGCCGAGCTGCGCTATCTCGTCGTGCCGATGCGACCTGAGGGCACCGAAGGCTGGAGCGAGGAGCGGCTGGCGGAACTGGTGAGCCGCGATGCGATGATCGGGACGGCTCTGGCCCAAAAGAACGGTATAAAGGGTGAGCCGGCATGAACGGCCCCCAGGATCTCGGCGGACAGATGGGATTCGGCCCGGTCGCCCCCGAAAAGGATGAACCCTATTTCCACGCTGACTGGGAGCGGCGGGCGCTTGGTGTGACGCTCTGCGCCGGCGGCATGGGTGCCTGGAACATCGACGAGAGCCGGCACGCGCGGGAATCGCTGCATCCGGCCGACTATTATGGCTCCAGCTATTATCAGATCTGGATCAAGGCACTGGAGATCCTGCTCAAGCGGCACGGCTTCGTCAGCGAACGCGACCTCGGGGCAGGCGAGGCGATCGACCCGGCGGCGACCCCGAAACGGGTGCTGAAGGCGGAAAACGTTCCGGCCGTGCTGGCCAAGGGCGGTCCTTGTGATCGGCCGGTCGAGACAGCGCCGCGCTTCAAGGCTGGTGATTCGGTGCGGACCAAAAACTTCAATCCGACCGGCCATACCAGGCTGCCGCGCTATGCGCGCGACAAGCAGGGCACGATCGAAGCGGTGCGCGACGGCTTCGTCTTTCCCGACAGCAACGCGCATGGGCAGGGCGAGAATCCGCAATGGGTCTATACCGTGGTCTTCGATGGCACGGAAATCTGGGGCGAGGGCGCCGACCCGACACTGACCGTCTCGATCGACGCCTGGGAGAGTTATCTTGAGCCGGGCTGAAGTGAAGGGGCCTGCCGCCGGTTTGCCCGCCGGGCTCGACGCACCGGTTTTCGCCGAGCCATGGCAGGCCGAAGCCTTCGCCATGACGGTGGCGCTGCACGACAAGGGCCTGTTTTCGTGGAGCGAGTGGGCGGATGCCCTGTCGGCCGAGGTGAAGAAGCCAGGTGCCGCGGCGGACGGCCATGATTACTACGAGCATTGGCTGGCGGCGCTTGAAACCCTGCTTGCTTCCAAGGGGCTGGCCGCCAAGCCTGATGTCGATGCGATGGCGCGGGCCTGGGAGCGCGCCGCGCACGCCACGCCGCATGGCAAGCCGATCCTGCTGGAGAACGACCCGGGCGCTGTCAACTGAATGCAGGCTGTTTCGTTCCCTTTACGTTCTTGGTTGCGGCTGATAGCCTGAACCGTAGGGGAGTTCGCCACCGGCTGTGTCGATGCTGGTGGCGGCTATCTTGTCTTTGCCTCGCGAATCCGGTCACACGATCAGATGGAATTTTCACCCCAACAGGATGAGGCGCTGCAAGCGGTCGCCCGCTGGCTGAAGACCGGCAAGCCGCAGCTGTTCCGGCTGTTCGGCTATGCCGGCACCGGCAAGACGACGCTGGCGCGCTATTTCGCCGAACATGTCGACGGCCAGGTGCAGTTCGCCGCCTTCACCGGCAAGGCGGCCCAGGTGCTGCGCTCCAAGGGGGCGGTCAACGCCCGCACCATCCATTCGCTGATCTACCGGCCCAAGGGCGAGGAATCGGTGGCTGACGAGGTGACCGGCAAGACGTCGATGTCGCCGACCTTTTCGCTCAACCGGCAAAGCCCGATCTCGCGCGCGAAACTGGTCGTCATCGACGAATGCTCGATGGTCGACGAACAGCTCGGCCGCGACCTGATGAGTTTCGGCACGCCGATCCTGGTGCTGGGCGATCCCGGCCAGTTGCCGCCGATCTCCGGCGGCGGCTTCTTCACCGATCACGAGCCCGACTTTCTGCTGACCGAGATCCACCGGCAGGCGCGCGACAATCCGATCCTGCGGCTGGCGCTCGACGTGCGCGAGGGCCGCGAATTCATGCGCGGAGACTATGGCAGCGCGCAGGTGATCGGCAAGGAAGACGTCAACCAGGAACTGGTGCTCAGGGCGGACCAAGTGCTGGTCGGCACCAACCGGACGCGGCGGCGCTATAACCAGCGCCTGCGCGAGTTGAAGGGCTTCAATGCGGATTACCCACAAGCGGGCGACAAGCTGGTGTGCCTGCGCAACGACCCAGCCAAAGGCCTGCTCAACGGCTCGCTGTGGAAGGTGATGACCTCGTCGCGCGAGACGGTGAAGCCCGGCATCAACCTTCTGGTGTCGCCTGAAGAGGACGATCCGGATCGTGGCGTCGCCAAGATCAAGCTGCTCAAGGCGGCGTTCGAGGATCCGGACGCCGAAATCCCCTGGCAGCAGAAGAAGCGCTTCGACGATTTCGACTATGGCTATGCGCTGACCGTGCACAAGGCGCAAGGTTCGCAGTGGAACGAAATCGTGCTGTTCGACGAAAGCTGGGCCTTCAAGGAAACGCGCCAGCGCTGGCTTTACACAGCCATCACCCGGGCCGCTGAACGACTGACGATCGTCAGATAGAACGGATTGGCGTCAGATAGAAGGGGGTCGGCGGGTAGGCGGAAAACCGTTTCATCCTCTTTCTGGAGCGGCCGTGGCCTCCTGGCCCGTCGGTCGCGCCCCGAGCCATTCCCAGGCTGCAGCTTCGTCCTCGATCTTGAAATGCCTGAATTCGACGGGCGACGCAGCGGGCAAGGCGCGTCGTGCGTTGGGCGTCCAGTCAGGCGCGCCGATCGCCGCGCAACGGCCAATATGTTCCAATGCGTGGACGGCACCCTTCTTGATGGTCTCATCGGAGATGTCGGCCCAGTCGACGCCCTCGTGATCGACTATGCGCACGGCCACGTCGATTCTCTGATGGAGCAGATAGGCCGCCTCGAGCAGGCCGAACAGGTTCTCGGCATCGGCAGCCGAGACATGGCCGACCACATCGATGGCAAAGAGGTCGTCGCGGCTGGTCTCGATGCGGCGGATCGCCGGCACGGATTGGAGGAAATTCAAGGCGGTGCCTCCCTTTCGTGGAGGATGTGGTCTTCTGGAACACCGGAAAGGCCCTATCTGTTCCCGTTAAAGACGTTATAGATGCGCCGTTTCAAATGCGCCGTGCCGGAACGAATGAGCGTGGCGCGCCTCGATAGCCAGTTTCACGGACGCCAGCCCATGCCCGCCAAGCTTTCCGTCAACCTCAACGCCATCGCCATGCTGCGCAACCGGCGCGACCTACCATGGCCCAGCGTAATCGGCGTCGGCCGCCTTGCCCTTGCCGCCGGAGCGCATGGGCTGACGGTGCATCCGCGCCCCGACGAACGTCACACCCGGCATTCCGACCTGCCCGAGATCAGGGCGCTGATCGACGACGAGTTCCCGCAGGCGGAATTCAACATCGAGGGCTACCCAAACGAGGATTTCCTGGCGCTTGTGGAGAAGCACCAGCCTGAGCAGGTGACGCTGGTGCCCGACGATCCGGCACAGGCAACCTCCGACCACGGCTGGAACTTCATCGCCGATGCGGCGTTCCTGGCGCCGATCGTCAAGCGTCTGAAGAAGGGCGGTTTCAGGGTCTCGCTGTTTTCCGACGCCGATCCCGCCGGCATAGGGGCTGCGCGCGATACGGGCGCCGATCGTATCGAACTCTATACTGGCCCTTATGGCAGCTACCATTCCGATTCCGGTAAGGCGGCCAAGGAATTGGAAAGACTGGGAAAAACCGCTGACGTGGCATTTGCCGCCGGCCTCCAGGTCAATGCCGGGCACGATCTGACGGTGGCCAATCTGCCCGCGCTGGCAAAGCGCATTCCGGCATTGGCCGAAGTGTCGATCGGACATGGGTTGACAGCCGACGCATTGGAGTATGGCATGGCCGGCACGGTGGGGCGGTTTCTCAGGGCTTGCGGTTGGTAGGGGTAATGCTTCGTATTGGTATGGCAGCCATCACGTGCATTTGATAGCTTATCGCCGCATGCATAGAGCACCGCGCGCTTGTCGGAGAGTGGTCGATGGCCCTTGCCAATAGCGGGAGCGAGGCTGAAACCGTCGAGCAATCAAGCCATGCCGGGGTCGAGCAGCACAGCACCAAGGTTCTGATGCTGGGCGCGCTCGGTGTCGTCTATGGCGACATAGGCACGAGTCCGATCTACGCCTTCCGAGAGGCGCTTCACGCTTCGCCCGGCATCGCAACGCGCGTTCACGTGCTTGGCGTGCTGTCGCTGATCGTCTGGGCGCTGACGATCATCGTGACCGTCAAATACGTCGCCTTCGTGCTTCGTGCCGACAACAAGGGCGAAGGCGGCACGCTGTCGCTGATGTCGCTGGCACGCAGCGCCTATCCCAAAGGCGCCCGGCTGATCCTTGTGATCGGCCTTTGCGGCGCGGCGCTGTTTTTCGGCGATTCGATCATAACGCCGGCCATCTCGGTGCTGTCGGCGGTCGAAGGCCTGACGGTGGTGACCCCGACGCTGGACGCCTATGTCGTGCCGGTCACGCTGGTCATCCTTGCCATCCTGTTTTCCGTGCAGCGCTTCGGCACGGGAAAGGTGGCGGCGGTGTTCGGGCCGGTGACGGCGCTGTGGTTCCTGGCCATCGGCGTTGCGGGCATCTATCACTTGATGGATGATCCATCGATCCTGCTGGCCATCAATCCCTATTACGCGGTCGCCTATCTGGCCAGCACGCCCACCGCCGCCTTCGTCACTGTCGGCGCTGTCTTCCTGGCAGTGACCGGGGCCGAGGCGCTCTACGTGGATCTCGGCCATTTCGGACGAAGGCCGATCGTGCTGGCATGGTTTTCCGTGGTGTTTCCCTGCCTGCTGCTCAACTATTTCGGGCAGGGCGCCTTTGTGCTCGCCAACGGCGGAAAACCGACCAATCCGTTCTTTGAGATGCTGCCAGACTGGGCGCTGATGCCGATGGTGGGACTTGCAACGGCCGCGACGGTCATTGCCAGCCAGGCGGTCATTTCGGGTGCTTTTTCGCTGACCCGCCAGGCGGTGCAGCTCAATCTTCTGCCGCGCATCGAGGTGCAGCATACGTCGGAAATGCAATCCGGGCAGATCTACATGCCGCGCGTCAACCTTCTTATTGCGTTGGGGGTGATGCTGCTGGTGGTCGGTTTCGGCAGTTCGAGTTCGCTGGCTTCCGCCTATGGCATCTCGGTGACCGGCGAAATGCTGATGACGACGATCCTGCTGTTCGTGGTGATGCGCAAGATGTGGAAATGGAAGCTGGGGCTTGCCCTGGCGCTAACCTTGCTGTTCGGCATCATCGACAGCGGCTTCTTCCTGGCCAACGTCGTGAAGATCGTGGAAGGCGGCTGGGTCTCGATCACCGTTGCCTGCCTGATGGGGCTGATCATGTGGACGTGGATACGCGGCACCCGCTATCTCTTCGACAAGACGCGCCGCAACGAGATCCCGCTCGATTTCCTTGCCGGCAACCTGCTGAAGAAAAAGCCGCAGCTCGTCTCGGGCACCGCGGTGTTCCTGACCAGCGATCCGCTCAGCGCGCCGACCGCCTTGATGCATAGCCTGAAGCACTACAAGGTTCTGCACGAGCAGAACGTCATCCTTTCCGTGGTGACCGCGCCGCAGCCCGTGGTGCCCGACAGCGACCGCGTCAAGATGGAGACGGTCAACGAGTTGTTCATGCGGGTGACGCTGACCTTCGGCTACATGGAACAGCCCAACATCCCGCGCGCGCTGGCGATCTGCCGCAAGCAGGGCTGGAAGTTCGACATCATGACGACGTCCTTCTTCCTGTCGCGGCGCTCGCTCAAGGCTTCGCCCAATTCCGGCATGCCGGTATGGCAGGACAGGCTGTTCATCGGCCTGGCGCGCTCTGCGGCGGACGCGACGGAGTATTTCCAGATCCCGACCGGCCGTGTCGTTGAAATCGGCACGCAGGTCGCCATTTAACAGACACGTGCTCGCCGGCCCGCAGGCTGTGCCGTGGGTCCGGACGTGAGCCTGCGAACGTCGTAGGAATCGACATCCGCGGGAAGTCGCCGACAAGGAGCCGCGCGCTGCCGACATGAGTGCCATAACGTTACGGCACTTGATATTGCATTGCAGCAAGCGTAGAGCACCGCGCGTTTATCGGAGTGTCGTACATGGCCCTTGCCAATGCTGGTAGTGAGGCAGAACCCGTCGACCAATCGAGTCATCCCGAAATCGAGCAGCACAGCACCAAGGTGTTGATGCTGGGCGCACTCGGCGTGGTCTATGGCGATATCGGCACCAGCCCGATCTATGCGCTCCGGGAGGCGTTGCACGCTTCGTCCGGCAGCGATGTCGCCACCCGTGCCGATATTCTCGGCGTGCTGTCGCTGATCATCTGGTCGCTGACCATTACGGTCACGGTAAAGTACATCATGTTCGTGCTGCGTGCCGACAACCGCGGCGAGGGCGGCGTGCTGTCGCTGATGGCGCTGGCCCGCGGCAGTTTTCCGAAGCGCTCGGCGGTGATTCTCGGCATCGGCATCGTCGGCGCCTCGTTGTTTTTCGGTGACGCGGTCATTACGCCGGCGATTTCGGTGCTTTCGGCGGTCGAGGGCATGAATGTCGTCACCCCCACCTTCCAGCCCTATGTCGTGCCATTGACGCTGGTCATCCTCGCTGTGGTGTTTGCCGTCCAGCGCTTCGGTACCGGCGGCGTTGGGCTGGTGTTCGGCCCGGTGACCGCGGTGTGGTTCCTGGCCATCGGCTTGTCCGGCATCAATCACATCATCGTTGATCCGGAAATCCTGTGGGCCGTCAGCCCGCACTATATCGTCGCTTTCCTGATCAATTCGCCCGACGTCGCCTTCGTCACTGTCGGTGCTGTGTTTCTGGCAGTGACCGGCGCAGAAGCGCTCTATGCCGATCTCGGCCATTTCGGCCGCAAGCCGATCGTGCTTGCCTGGCTTGCGATCGTGTTCCCCTGCCTGCTGCTCAATTATGCCGGGCAAGGCGCCTTCATACTGGCGAATGGCGGCGTGGTGGGCCATCCGTTCTTCGAGATGAACGGGGGTTGGACTCTTATCCCGATGGTGGTGCTGGCGACGGCGGCTACCGTCATCGCCAGCCAGGCCGTCATTTCAGGGGCTTTTTCGCTGACCCGCCAGGCGGTGCAGCTGAACATGTTGCCGCGGCTGGAAATCCTGCACACATCGGAAAAGCAGTCCGGCCAGATCTACATGCCGCGCGTCAATCTGCTGCTGGCCCTGGTGGTGATGATGCTGGTGGTCGGCTTCGGCGAATCGAGCAAGCTCGCCTCCGCCTACGGCATCTCGGTAACCGGCAACATGCTGGTGACGACGGTGCTGCTCTACGTCGTCATGACCCGCATCTGGAAGTGGAAGCTGTCGCTGGCGATCCCGCTGACCGTGCTGTTCGCCTTCATCGATGTCGGCTTCTTCGCCTCCAATATCGTCAAGGTGTTCGAAGGCGGCTGGGCGTCGCTGGTCGTGGCCTTCACCATCGTGCTGGGCATGTGGACCTGGGTGCGCGGCAGCCGCTATCTCTTCAACAAGACGCGCCGCAACGAGATCCCGCTCGATTTCCTCGCCGGCAACCTTTTGAAGAAGAAGCCGCAGCTGGTGTCCGGCACCGCGGTGTTCCTGACCAGCGATCCGCTCAGCGCGCCGACCGCCTTGATGCACAGCCTCAAGCACTACAAGGTTCTGCACGAGCAGAACGTTATCCTTTCGGTGGTGACCGCGCCTCAGCCGGTGGTGCCCGACAGCGAGCGGGTCAAGATGGAGACGGTCAACGAGCTGTTCATGCGGGTGACGCTGACTTTCGGCTATATGGAACAGCCCAACATTCCGCGTGCGCTGGCGATCTGCCGCAAGCAGGGCTGGAAGTTCGACATCATGACGACGTCCTTCTTCCTGTCGCGGCGCTCGCTCAAGGCCTCACCCAATTCCGGCATGCCGGTGTGGCAGGACCGGCTGTTCATCGGCCTGGCGCGCACGGCGGCGGATGCGACGGAATATTTCCAGATCCCGACCGGACGTGTGGTAGAAATCGGCACGCAGGTGGCGATCTGACGAGTTCGATCGTCTCGACCTAAACGGGGAGGCTGAGATGAGCAGCGGCGAATTGGTGCTTGTCACCGGCGGATCGGGTTTCCTCGGCGCACACTGTATTCTTGCCCTGCTGAAGGCGGGCTATCGCGTGCGCACGACGGTGCGCTCCGCCAAGCGCGAAGCCGAAGTTATCGCCATGCTGAAGGCCGGCGGCGCCGAGCCGGGCGACAGGCTCTCCTTTGCCATCGCCGACCTCATGGCGGATGCCGGCTGGCCCGACGCTATCGCCGGCTGCGACTATGTCCTGCATGTCGCGTCACCGTTCCCGCCCGGTGTGCCGAAGCATGAGGATGACCTGATCATCCCGGCTCGCGAAGGCGCCTTGCGCGTGCTCAGGGCGGCGCGAGACGCCGGCGTCAAACGCGTCGTGCTGACATCGTCCTTCGCGGCCATCGGCTATGGCAAGATGCCGCCCGACGGCCGGCCCTTCACCGAGGAGAGCTGGACCGATCCAACGGCCAAGGTCAGCGCTTATGTGAAGTCGAAGACGCTCGCCGAACGCGCGGCCTGGGATTTCATCGCCGCCGAGGGTGGCGGCATGGAATTGGCGGTCGTCAATCCGGTGGGAATCTTCGGGCCTGTGCTAGGGGCCGACCATTCGACCTCCACCGCATTTGTCCAGCGCATGATGAACGGTGCCATGCCAGGGCTGCCGCGGCTGTCCTTCGGGGTGGTCGATGTGCGCGACGTGGCGGACCTGCATGTGCGCGCCATGACCAATCCCGTCGCCAAGGGCGAGCGGTTTCTGGCCGTCGCCGGCGATTTCATGACTGTGCGGGCGATTGCGCAGGCGGTGAAGACGCGGCTCGGCGCCGCCGCCTCGCGGGTCTCGATGCGGGAGCTTCCCGATTGGCTGGTGCGGATGGTGGGGCTGTTCAACGCGGAAGCCGCGCAACTCGTGACGGAACTCGGCAAGGTCAAGAATGCTACCAACGCCAAGGCGGTGCGTATGCTCGGCTGGGCGCCGCGCTCGCGCGAGGACGCGCTCGCCGCCACCGGAGAAAGCCTGATCCGGCTCGGGCTTGTCAAAACGCCGAAATAGCGCGGCGGGAGAAAGACTTCCCGCCGCGCTGGTTTCAGCCTGCCAGTGCGGCCTTGTTGGCCTCGAGGAACTGCTTCAGCGGTACCGGCTTCCGGCCGGAAAGCTTTTCGACGGAGTCCGTCACCATGCCAAGGCCGCCAACGCGCGTGGCAGCGTCGAAGGATACGAGAAGCCGGGCGATGGGCTCGGGAAGGCCTGCGCTCTTCATCCCCTCGGTCAAGGCTTCGTCCGAGAGCTGAATGACCTGGATCGGCTTGCCGGTGACTTCGGTGACAAGTGCCGCGACTTCGGCTGACGTATAGGCCTTGGGGCCGGTCAGCGTATACGTCTTGCTTTCGGTGTTGTCCGAAGCCAGCCCCGCGGCTATGGCGGCGGCGAGATCGTCACGCGCGCCATAGGAAATGGCGCCGTCGGCCGCGGACGTATACCATTGGCCCGATGCGAGGATCTGCGGCATCGCCATGAACAGGTTCTCGTCATACCAACCATTGCGGAAGATCGTGTAGGGGATGCCGCTCGCCTTGATCGCCTGTTCGGTGTCGTAATGGTCGGGCGCGAAGAGCACCGGCGAACCCGGCTCCGTGTTGGGCATCGAGGTGTAGAGCAGGTGGGCGATGCCCGCCTGCCTGGCGGCCGTGACGGCGGCAAGCTGCTGTTCGCGCCGCTTTCCCTGGATCGCCAGCTCGTTGGTCGAAATGATGAGCGCCCGGTCGGCGCCGGCGAAGGCTTTGGCGAGCGAGGCTTGATCATCGAAATCAGCCTCGCGAACGGTGACGCCGCGCGCTGACAGGTCGGCAAGATTGGCGGGCGTGCGGGTCGTGGCGATGATCCGGGCCGCCGGCACCTCTAATGTGTCCAGCAGATGGTTGATGACGCTGCGGCCGAGCTGGCCGGACGCGCCGGTGACGAGAAGAGTTGCGGTCATGGAGGATCCTGACATTGCGCCGGAAGGGCGGTTCGGGTGGTGATCTCAAAAAGAGACCAGCACTAAAATAGGAATTGACCCGCTGCCGTAAAGAAGGCAGTTTTTCGGGAGGTAGGCACACGCAGGGAACCAGTCATGGACAGCCGGACCGTCAATCTGAAATCCAAACTCGAAGTTTACAAAGCGATGACCGAAGGCGGAAACATTGCCGATTGCCCGGTCCGCGACGTCATTCAGGGGCTCAATGGCAAATGGAGCTCGCTGTTGACGGCGGCCCTGGCCGAGCAGCCCTATCGCTTCGGCGAGCTGCGGCGGCTGGTTCCCGACATTTCGCAGCGCATGCTGACCCAGACGCTCTATGATCTGCAGCGCGACGGCTATGTGCGTCGCGAAGTGTTTCCGACCAAGCCGCCCAGTGTCGAATACAGCCTGACCGACCTTGGGCGCTCGATGTTCGACGCTTTGCAGCATTTGTTGCAGTGGGCTGAAAACAACCACGATGCGGTGCGCGATGCCCGCACTGCCTTCGATTCAACACCGGCTTGACCAGCCGGTAGCCTTCGGCGTCGCGACTTGATTTCATCCGGCGGCTGAAGGATTGTCCCGGCCAGTTCGGCTTGGGGGCAGCGGCATTTTCTACGATATCGCAATTGCAGGCGCCGGTCCGGCGGGATTGGCCATGGCGCTCTATCTCAGGCGTGCCGGGCACCGGGTCACCATCTTCGAGCGCTTCGAGGAACCGAAGCCGGTCGGCTCCGGGTTGATCCTGCAGCCGACCGGATTGACGGTGCTTGCCGACCTCGGCCTGCTCGATGACATCATGGCACTGGGCAGCAGGATCGATCGGCTGCATGGCGCCGATGCCTCCACCGGCCGCACCGTGCTCGACGTCCGCTACGACGCGCAGCACGGCGGTCGCTTCGGCCTGGCGGTGCACCGGGCGGCCCTATTCGGCGTGCTGTTTCGCGCTGCCCGGCGTGAGACCATCGCCATCGAAACCGGCGTCGAAATCGATACCCTGGAGACCGGCGACCGGGCGACGCTGGTCCGTGCCGATGGACGAAGGGCGGGACCATTCGATCTTGTCGTCGACGCCAGCGGTTCGCGTTCGAAACTGCGGCAGTGCGCCGGCAATGCCGGGGCGCCACGACCACTCACCTATGGCGCATTATGGGCATCGCTGGATTGGCGAGGCGAGGGCTTTGACGAGCACGCGCTTTTGCAGCGCTACGACAAGGCCAGCGTGATGATCGGCGTGCTGCCGATCGGCCGGCCGGAGCCGGGTTCCGAAAGGATGGCGGCATTCTTCTGGAGCCTGAAACCGGCGGATGCCGATGCCGTGCGCAACCTTGGCATCGATGCCTGGAAGGAGCGGGTGGTGCGGCTGTGGCCGCAAGCCGAGGCGTTCACCAGCCAGATCGGCAGTTTCGACCAGCTCTCGCTGGCCCGCTATGGCCATCACACGATGAAGTCTCCGGTTGGCCGGCGGTTGGCCGTGATCGGCGACGCCGCGCATTCGACCAGTCCGCAGCTTGGCCAGGGCGCCAACATGGCGCTGCTCGACGCCGCGGCGCTCAGCCATGCGCTGGAGCGAACGGGCAGCGTCGAGGCTGCGCTCGAAGGCTATGCGAAAGCGCGGCGCTGGCATGTGCGGACCTTCCAGGCGCTGTCGCTAGCATTCACGCCCTTCTACCAGTCGGACTCCGTGGCGCTGCCTTTCATCCGCGACAGGCTGGTGGCGACGATCGCCAAGATTCCGCCGGCGCCGCGGTTCCTGGCCTCGATGGTGGCCGGCACGGTGATCGATCCGTTCAGGCGGGCAGGGCTTGCCGAAGCGCGCTGGCCGGATCGCCTTGCCGAATGAGGCTCGATAGAAAAGACCCCTTCGCCCGCAGGAAAGCATGCAGCCGCTGCGGATAGTCCGGCGCCACGGCTTGCCTGATCGCGGGACGGTCGCTCAACGCTTCGCGCCACGCCTGGACGAGCGGCTTGCCTTCCAGGATGCCGAAATCGCCGATGCGGTCGAAAGCGTCGAGGTAGCGGAAGACCGGACCGTAAACGGCATCGACGAGGGAAAAGCGGCTGCCAGCGAACCATGGCCCGCTCCGCGGGGTATCGTTAGCGAGTTCAGCCTCAAGGCGGTCAAACATCGCCGACAGCGCGCTGGACTCGGCGAGGAAGCCGGCTTCGCTCGGTGTTGAATAGAACCGGCCGATGGCATTGAGGATGGCTGAGCCATACTCGATCCAGGCACGGTGGCGGGCGCGTGCATAGGGGTCGGCAGGGTGGAGCGGATTGGCCTGCGTCTCCTCGAGGAATTCGAGGATGACCGCGGATTCGAAGATTATAGTCTCGTCGGCATTTTGCCGTACGCGCAGCAGCGGCACTTTGCCGAGCGGCGAGATCGCCTTGAACCAGTCGGGTTTGTCGGCAAGGTCGATGTCGATCCGCTCGAACGGGACGCCTTTCTCGGCCAGCGAGATCGCCGCACGCTGGACATAGGGGCAGAGGGGATGGCTGACGAGAATGAGGGTGTCGGCGGGTTTCATGGGATGTGCCTTTCGATGTCGATGCAACTGCATTTATGTAGATGCGTATGCATTGATCGTCAAGCTTGATGCAGCTGCATCTATCTCTTATGATGCGGCCATGACAGAGACAGCCATGCCTTCGCCGGATGCCATCAAGGTCTGGGCCCGCCTCATGCGGGTTTCGCGCCAACTGATGGAACGTGCCGAGGACGCGCTGAAGGAGGACGGCCTGCCGCCGCTTGCATGGTACGACGTGCTGCACGAGCTTGCCGAGGTCGGCGAGGCCGGCTTGCGGCCATTTCAACTGATCGAACGCACCCTGTTTGCGCAATACAACATCTCGCGGCTGTTGGCCCGGCTCGAGGCCGACGGGCTGGTCGAGAAACTGCCGGTGGCCGATGACGGCCGTGGGCAAACCATCCGCATCACGGCCAGGGGACGTGAGACGCGCCGCCGGATGTGGGCGGTCTACGGACGCTCGATCGCCGAACTGGTGGGTGCCAAGCTCTCGCCGGATGAGTTGAGCACGGTCTCGGCACTGCTCGGCCGGCTGCGCCATCCGCCTGCCGCGGACTGATTCCGCAGAGACGAGCCCGGCCCGGCGGGTCAAGGCAGATGGCTGCCCCAGAGAAAAGACAGCGTCGCCAGCACACCGAGCGCCGCGCGAACCAGGTGCAGATTGCCCCATCTGACGATCAGCGCCCTGGCCTGCGGATTGGCCGCTTCCGGGTCCATTGCCTCCAGCACTCGATTGGTCGGCATCATCACAACAAGGGTCCACGGCCAGGGCAGGATGATCGCCACCGCGCCGCCGAGAAAAGCAAGGCCGCCGGTCTGCCACCAGGCGACAAGGCCGAGAACGCAGGCGACGATGGCGATCGATGCCTGCATGGCCGCACCGCGTTTGTAGGAAGGCTGCCATTCCTGGAGCAGGGACCTGTCATCCAGCCGCAACCGTGCCGGCTGCTCGGCCACGCTGACATAGATCGCCGCACCGGTGAACACGGCGGCTATGGCCAAGGCCAGCAAACCGGCCAGCATGTTTCTCCCCTTTAGGACGGCGGCAGCGAAGCCGACCGGAGAGAAATAGGGCTTGCCAGGTTCGGTGCAATAGGCCATAAAAGGCCGAACCGTAACGTACGGTACGGCTTGCCGAAAATGACTGGCTTGGTCGTCAGCGAGGAAAGAGCGTGTTGCACATCGTGCCTGACATCGACAACAGCGAGACGCTGACGGAGCGGCAGCAGGCCGTCCTGGATGCGGCACTGCGGCTGCTGGTCGAGGAAGGCGACGACCTGACCATGACCGCCGTGGCACGGCGGGCGAGCTGTTCCAAGGAAACGCTCTACAAATGGTTCGGCGACCGCGACGGGCTGCTGACGGCGACCGTGCAGTGGCAGGCGTCGAAGGTGCGGGTGGCGCAGGTTGACGGCAAGGGGCTCGACCTTGCCTCGCTGACGGCAAGCCTTGAGCGCTTTGCTTGCGACTGGCTCATGGTCATTTCAAGCGATACCTCGATCGCGCTCAATAGGGTGGCGGTTGGTCATGCGGGGTCGGGTAAGGACAACCTCGGCGCCGTCGTGCTGGAGAATGGGCGCTTTGCACTGGCCAAGCGGCTGAAGCCGGTGCTGGAAGCCGGCCGGCATGCGGGGCTCCTTGAATTTGCGGATGCCGAGATGGCGTTCCGTACCTTTTTCGGGCTGGTTGGCCGGGATGTGCAGATCCGTCTGCTGCTCGGTGACCGGCTGGAATTGACTGAGGCGGCGATCGGCGGCGATGCCATCCGCGCGACGCAACAGTTTCTCGCTCTTTTCGGAGCAAAAACCGGGCCTCAAGGCCTTTGATCTTCAAAACGGGAAGGAAGTAAAATGCGTGTCTATTACGATCGTGATGCCGATCTCAACCTGATCAAGGGCAAGAAGGTCGCCATCATCGGCTATGGCAGCCAGGGCAGGGCGCATGCGCTCAACCTCAAGGATTCCGGCGCCAAGGAGATCGCCATCGGCCTCAAGGCCGGCTCGGCGACGGCCAAGAAAGTCGAGGCCGACGGGCTCAAGGTAATGAGCGTCGCCGATGCCGCCAAATGGGCCGACCTGATGATGATGGCAACCCCCGACGAATTGCAGGCCGACATCTACAAGAACGAGATCGCGCCGAACATCCGCGACGGTGCCGCGATCGCCTTCGCGCACGGCCTCAACGTGCATTTCGGCCTCATCGAGCCGAAGTCGACCGTCGACGTCGTCATGATCGCGCCGAAGGGCCCGGGCCACACGGTGCGCGGCGAATACCAGAAGGGCGGCGGCGTGCCGTGCCTGGTCGCCGTCAACCAGGACGCCTCGGGCAACGCGCTCGACCTCGCTCTCTCCTATGCCTGTGGCGTCGGCGGCGGCCGTTCGGGCATCATCGAGACCAATTTCCGCGAGGAATGCGAGACCGACCTGTTCGGCGAGCAGGTCGTGCTGTGCGGCGGCCTGGTCGAACTGATCCGCGCCGGTTTCGAGACGCTGGTGGAAGCCGGTTACGCGCCGGAAATGGCCTATTTCGAGTGTCTGCACGAGGTCAAGCTGATCGTCGACCTGATCTATGAAGGCGGTATCGCCAACATGAACTACTCGATCTCCAATACCGCCGAATGGGGCGAATATGTCTCGGGTCCGCGCATCATTACCGCCGAGACTAAGGCCGAGATGAAGCGTGTGCTGAAGGACATCCAGACGGGAAAATTCACCTCGGAGTGGATGCAGGAATACCGCGCCGGCATGTCGCGCTTCAAGGGCATCCGCCGCAACAATGACAGCCACCAGATCGAGGAAGTCGGTGCCAAGCTGCGCGCGATGATGCCGTGGATTTCCAAGAACAAGCTGGTCGACAAGGCCAAGAACTGAGCGAACTCGACAGGCTCGAAGCCCTCTGACTTCGAACGGTCAAAACCAAAAACGGCGCCAGGTGGCGCCGTTTTCATTTCTGGTGTCAGCCGCAGTCAGCTCAGCTATAGGGCGACCAGCACTGCTGGCGCGGGCCGTTATAGGGCTGGAACGTGTTGTCGTAGGCGCGATATGAACGGTAGCGGTTGTAGCACCACCGGACATGGGCGCTCGAAAGCCGGCCGGCGCGGTAGTAGCGGCGCGGCGCCGGCGTATAGTAATCGTAGTTGTTATAATTGTTGTACATGCTGCCGAGGCCAAGCCCCAGGCCAAGACCGAGGATTGCGGCGGCGCCATCATCATAGTAGCCGCCGCGATAGTGGCGGCGGCCATGACGCCAGCGCCAGTCATCGCCGCGGTCCCAATTGCCGCCATTCCAATGGCGACCGCCCCAGTTGCCGCCGCCATTCCAGTGGCGGCCGCTCCAGTTGCCCCCACCATTCCAGTGGCCGCCGTTCCAGTTGCGGCGCCATCTCCAATCGCCGCCACCATTGTTGCCGCCCGCCCAGCCTTCGCGGACCGGGGTGACCGTTGGCGCGGCGGTGCTGGTCGGGACCGATACATCCGGCTGCAGGATCGGACCGGCGGCGGATGGCGCCGTGATACCGGAGACAATACCGAGCGCAATCAGCCCGGATTTGACAGTGGAAGAAAAGAGCGAATTCATTGCACTCTCCAAGAGACACAGGCCCCACGCCTACCCTGGGAATGGGCTTACTGTGGGCCTTTGCGTCTGAACGGCGGATGAACGGAAAGGTTCCGTCAACCATAGGGCGAAGGCCACCAGGACCAAAGCATCCCTGCTTGTGGTCCCGCGATCTTGTTTTCCGCCACTCTTGCAGGCAAATGTCAGGGCATGTCGCTGCGCCTTGCCACCTTCAATGTCGAGAACCTGATGAACAGGTTCGATTTTTCCGGCTATCGCAACCAGCTCAACGAGGATCGCACGCTGGCGATGTTCGATATCCAGAGCGAGGCCGAATACAAGATACTGGAGCAGGCGCGCGCCATCGCGCAATCCGACGACACGCGCCAGCTGACGGCACTGGCCATCGCCGCCACCCGCGCCGACATCATCTGCATGCAGGAGGTCGACAACATCGAAGCCCTGAAGGCGTTCGAGTACGGCTATCTGTTCAAGATGGTGGGGCAGGGTTACCGCCAGAAATACACCACGTCGGGCAATGATTCGCGCGGCATCGATGTCGCCGTGATGATGCGCAACGAAACCGCGCAGGGACAGCCGATCGAATTCGTTCGCATGACCAGCCACGCCTATGTCACCTACGAGCAGTTCGGGTTGCACACGCCGGAGCTGGCGGCCCTCGGCAACCTGCCCAATGAACGCATCTTCCGACGCGACTGCCTGGAAGTCGACATCAAGGTGGGCGGCGCGCCGATGACGCTTTATCTCGTGCACTTCAAGTCGATGGGCTCGCCCCGAAACGGGCTCGACGGACGCGAAGCGACAATGCCGGTGCGCGTCGCGGAAGCGCAGGCCGTGCGGCGCATCATCGAGGAGCGTTTCGGTGTGGATCATGCTGCCGACAAGCGCTGGGCGATCTGCGGCGACATGAACGATTACCGCCAGCGGGTGAAGATCGCCGGCGATGAGGTGGACGGCTACCGTTTCGAGGTGGTTGACGAGAACCTGTCCTGCATCAATGTGCTGACAGCGGGCGGCTTCTGCGAAAACGTGGTGGAGCGGCGGCCGGAAATGAACCGCTGGACCTTCTATCACACACGCGGACCCGAAGAGCGGCATCTGTGCCAGCTCGACTATATCCTGCTTTCCAGGGGACTGGCGGCGAAGAACGCCACCGCGGTTCCCGACATCATCCGCAACGGTCAGCCCTGGCGCACGATCTTTCCCGCGGGCCAGGAAGTCGAGCGCTTCCCGCGCGCCGGCTGGGACCGGCCCAAGGCTTCGGACCACTGCCCGGTGGCGATCACGCTGGACATGGCCTGATGGGGAGTACGGGCATGATGGGGAGTATGGGGCCTGATGGGCAGGATCGGGCCTGAGCCGACATGAGCTTTGATCTTCCACGCAATGTCATCCTGCCGGTCGACGCCATCGATGTGCGCCTCGATGCAGGCCCGCATCCCTTCGCGGTGGATAATGCCGGGGCGATCGCCGAGAACTGGCAGAGCGAGATCGAGACCAATCCGGCGCTCTTCGACGGCACCGTGGTTCTGCTTTCGGAACTTGCCTATCGCGACCGCGGTCTCATTGGCCTCTGCCATGCGGTCAACTACTCGACCTTCATGCTGTGGCGGAAGCGGCGCGAGAATTCCGGCGCCGAACACGCCTATGCCCATGCCGTGCTGGTGGCCGGCGACAATGCGCTGGTGGCGATCCGCATGGGACCGCGAACCGTCAATGCCGGCCGGGTCTATTTCGCCGCCGGTTCGTTCGAGCCGACCGATTTCCGCGATGGGCTGGTCGATGTCGATTTCAACATGATCCGCGAGGTGCGCGAGGAGACCGGCCTCGACCTATCGGATGCCAGGCGCGGGGTGCGCTGGCACGCCCTGTCGACTGCAAGCGGCACCGTCATCTTCCGCCGCTACCACGTCGACGAGCCCGCCGATGATCTCGTACGCCGAATCGTGGCCTTCGTCGCCACCGAAGCCGATCCGGAGATCGAGGGGCCGGTGATCATCCGCCATGCCGACGACCTGCCGGACGGTCTGTCGCCGCACATGAAGCCGCTGATCGAGTGGCATTTCGCGAACGGAAATTAAAAATTCGAGCCGATGTCATGATCGCAGACGCGATGGTCCGAGTGGCTTCTTGCAGATCATAAAACCGTACGCGGGCTGTTGCGTGATGATGGCAAATTTGCAATATTGCTATCAATGACATCATTGCAGCTTGGGGTGATATCAATGAGTGCTGTCACGATCCGCAATTTGCCAGAGGAAACGCTCCGCGCCTTGAAGGTGCGGGCAGCGCACCACGGCCGCAGCACCGAAGCCGAAATGCGTGAAATCCTGGAAACGGCCGTGCGGCCGACCAATCGGGTCAAACTCGGCTCCCTGCTAGCCGCCATCGGCCGCGAGGCCGGATTGTCTCAAGAGGATGTCGATACCTTGCAACAGCTTCGCGACAAAACACCGGGCGAGCCGGTGCGGTTCGAATGATCCTCATCGACACCAATTTAGTTTCTGAGCCGTGGAAACCTGCACCCGATCCCCGTGTCATCGCATGGATCGACGCGCAGGCCGTCGAAACCCTGCATCTATCGGCCGTCACCGTGGCTGAGCTACGTTTCGGTATCGCGGCGATGCCTGCCGGCAAGCGCCGCACGATCCTGCATGATCGTCTCGAGCAGGACGCGCTGCCGCTGTTTGCAGGCCGTATTCTGCCCTTCGATCTCGACGCGTCGCGCGCCTATGCCATCCTGATGGTACAGGCGAGAGCCGCGGGCAAGGCGATCGGCAAGGCGGACGGCTATATCGCGGCCACTGCCGCGGTACACGGCCTCACGGTCGCCACCCGCGACACCAGCCCATTCGCGGCCGCCGGGTTGAACACCGTCAATCCGTGGGAAAGCGCGTTGTAGCCGTGCCTGCCAGCGGAAACCGTACGTCGGCGCCACGGCCGGGATGAATGATCTCGTGGAGAGGCAGGGGCCTATGATGCCTTGCTTTTGAGTGCCTTGCGGTCGTTGCGCGCGGCGACGAAGAACAGGATGAAGCCGATGCCCAGCAAGCCGCCCATCGCCATACCCATGGTCTGGCCGACGACCGCCTGGAAATCCGGTTTGACGCGATCGGGACTGGCCATCCCGTAATCGGCGAGATACCACCAGATGCCTGCCAGGACAGCTTCGATAACCACCATTGTCAGGACCACGCGCGTTTTCTTGCTCATCAGCTGCTCCTCGACCAGAAATGCCTTGGCATAACATCGCCAACACAGCGACGACAGGGTTGGGTGGGCGGAAACGTCGAAGGTTGTGTAAAACGGCTCGGAGTGCCGGGCGCCTTTGCAGCTTGCTCGTTACTCATGCCTTAGCGCGTCGATCGGATCGAGCCTGGCGCCGCGCAGGGCCGGGAAGAAGCCGAATACCATGCCGATCAGCGCGGAGAAGCCGACGGCGAGCAGGATGACCGCCGGGCTTGGCGCGAAGGGTATGATCAAGGTCATCGAGGCGAGGCCGGCCAGCGCCAGGCCGATCAGGATGCCGATGATGCCGCCGAGCAGCGACAGCACCGTCGCCTCGACCAGGAACTGGATGAGGATGTGCTTTTCATGCGCGCCGATGGCGAGCCTGATGCCGATCTCGCGGGTTCGCTCGGTGACCGACACCAGCATGATGTTCATGATGCCGATGCCGCCGACCAGCAGGCTGACGCCGGCGACCGCGCCCAGCATGCCGGTCATCGTCGTGGTTGCGCTGGCCATGGCGTCGGCGATCTGGGTCATGTCGCGGATGGCGAAATCGCTTTCGCGGTCCGGGGTTATACGGCGCGCATCGCGCAAAATGTCCTCGACGCGCGGCTGCAATTCGGTGGTCGGCGTGCGGTCGTCGGCGGCGATGTAGATGTTGTCGATGTCGCGGTTGCCGGCGATGCGGCGCTGATAGGCGGCGAGCGGCATCAGGACGACATTGTCCTGGTCCTGGCCGAAGCCGGTATATCCCTTCGGCTCGAGAAGGCCGACGATCTTGCAAGAGGTGCGGTTGACGCGGATGATCTCACCCTCCGGATCGCCGGCGCCGAAGAACTGCTGGCGCACCGTCTCGCCGATCAGGCACACGCCGGTGCCCGAACGGGTTTCGGAATCGCTGAACGGGCGGCCGGACACCAGTTTCCAGTCGCGCGCGTCAAGATAGGCGCTGTCGGTGCCTGTGACGCCAGAGGTCAGGCTTTCGGTGCCGAAGATGACGCGGACCTGCTTCTGCGATGCCGGCGAGATGGCGCGCGCGCCGGAGAGATGCGCAACCAGCGCCATCAGGTCCTTTTCCGCCAGCGGCCGCACCGCCTGGTCGAGCCCGCCCGGACCGCCGGGGCCGGCCGGGCGCCCGGCCCGGACGACCAGCAGATTGCTGCCGAGCTTGGAGATGTCGGCCTTGACCTTTTGCGTGGTGCCGGAGCCGATGGTCAGCATGGCAATGACGGCGGCGACCCCGATGACGATGCCGAGCAAGGTCAGGAACGAGCGCAGCACGTTGCGGCGGATCGAGCGCAGCGAGAGGCGGATGGTTTCCCAGATCATGGTTATGCCGTCTCCAGTTTCGCGGTGTCGGAGGCGACATGGCCGTCGAGGAAGCGGATGGTGCGCTCGGCATATTCGGCGACATCGGCCTCGTGCGTGACCATGGCGACGGTCAGGCCAAGCTCCTTGTTCAGCCGCGTCAGCAGTTCCATGATTTCGTGGGTGCGCGCCGTGTCGAGATTGCCGGTCGGCTCGTCGGCGACGAGCAGCGTCGGCCTGGTGACGATGGCGCGTGCGATCGCCACGCGCTGCTGCTGGCCGCCGGAGAGCTCGGCCGGCGTGTGATGCTCGCGGCCGACAAGACCGACCTCAGCCAGCGCCTGCATGGCAAGGTCGCGGCGCTCGCGGGCGGCGACGCCGCGATAGATCAGCGGCAGTTCGACGTTCTCCGCCGCGGTGGTGCGGGCCAGCAGGTTGTAGCCCTGGAAGACGAAGCCGACATAAAGGTTGCGCAGCATGGCGCGGCGGTTGCGGTCGAGCCGGCCGGCATCGACGCCCATGAAGGAGTAGGTTCCGGCCGTCGGCGTGTCGAGGCAACCGATGATGTTCATTGCCGTCGACTTGCCGGAGCCCGACGGGCCCATGATGGCGACGAATTCACCGCGCCGGATGGCAAGGTCGACGCCGGCCAGCGCATGCACCTTGGCTTCGCCTTGGCCGTAGCTCTTCCAGACCGTGTCGAAGGTGATGAGGGGCGCGCCCGCGGCCATAGCCTCAGTTCCGCGACTGCGAGGCGGTGATGATCTGCGCGCCTTCCTCCAGGCCGGAGGTGATCTCTGTCAGTTCGCCATCGGTGGAGCCGATCTTGACGTTGACCGGATGCGGCCGGCCGTTCTCCAGCACATAGAGCGTGCGAGAACCATCGGTCGGGGCCTTCGCCGCCTGGCGTTGGCGGTCGGGGCGGCCCATGCGGCCGGTGAACAGGTCGCTGAGACTCCAGCCGCGCGCGGCCTGCTGCGCCGGTCGGTAGCGGAAGGCGCTGGCCGGCACGGTGAGCACATCCTTGGCCTGCCGGGTAACCACCGAAACGGTGGCGGTCATGCCCGGGCGCAGCAGAAGTTCGCTGTTGTCGACCTCGAGCCGCGCATTGTAGGTGACGACCCCGTCCGTCGTGACCGAGGCATAGGAAATGTCGCGGATCTCGGCATCGAACGGCCGGTCGGGGAAGGCGTCGACGGTGAAGCGGGCATGCTGGCCTGACTTGACCGCGCCGATGTCGGCTTCGTCGACCGCCGCCACCAGCTCCATGTTCCTCAAATCAGCGGCGATGATGAACAGCACCGGCGCCTGCAGCGAAGAGGCGACCGTCTGGCCGGGGTCGACCGAACGCGTCAGCACGATGCCGTCGATCGGCGCGTAGATGGTGCTGTTGGCGAGATCGGTCTGTTGCGATTTCAAGTCTGCATTGGCGATGGCGAGATTGGCCTCGGCGCTGTCGAGTGCAGCCTTGGAGCGGTCGCGGGTCGCGGTCGCGGCCTCGAGCGACTGGTCGGTGGCCATGCCGCGCTTGGTCAGGGCCGCCGCGCGGACAAGCGCGCTCTCGTTCTCGGTGAGCGTCACCCGGGCGTCCTCGACATTGGCAGCCGCCCCTTTTGCGGACGCTTCGGCCCGTTCGATCTGGACCTGCAGCTTGGCGGTGTCGAGTGCAGCCAGCACGTCGCCCTTCTTCACCTGCTGGTTCTCGTTGACCGTGACCGAGCGGATGATGCCGGAGAGCTGGCTTGATATGTCGACTTGGGTGAGGGGTTGCAGCGTGCCAGTCGCCGAAACCTGGACGGTGAGGTTGGCCTTGCCGGCCGGCACTGTCGTATAGTCGATCCTGGTCGGCGTGCCGGCATACCATTGGTATCCGGCAAAAGCCGCGACGAGGACGATCAGCGCCAGCAGCGCGTAGAGCCAGCCGCGGCGGCGCGTCCTGCGCCGGCCGATCTGGTCGAGTCCCAGCGCCGTCTCAATGGCGGAATCCGATTCCGCCTTTGGCAGATTGACAATCTGGTCCACGTCGGACCCCTATTATGCGTAATGTCCCTGTCTGTGCACAGATCAGGCTTATCGGTTCAAATATCAAATTAAATTTCGCCCATGTTGGGATTGAGGCAGGAATGCAAACCCGGAATTACTTGCTTTACGATGTGTTTACGACCGAGCGACTGGCCGGCAACCCGCTGGCGGTGGTGTTGGATTGCAAAGGTCTGGACACCGCCGCGATGCAAGCCATCGCGCGCGAGTTCAACCTGTCCGAATCGGTCTTCGTGCTGCCGCCGGACAATCCCAAGCACCGAAACCGCATCCGCATCTTTACCCCCGATTATGAAATGCCGTTCGCCGGCCACCCGACGGTGGGCTCGGCAATCGCGCTGGCGGAACTGGCCGGTGAGGGCGGTGCCGGCATTTTCGTGCTGGAAGAAAACATTGGTCCGGTGCGTTGCGCCGTGAGCAAGCACGATGGCGCCACCTTCGCCGAATTCGACCTCGCCAAGCTGCCGGAGCCGCTGAAGCTCGAAGCCGATCCGGAGGCGATCGGCGCGGCACTCGGCCTGACACCGCACGAAATCGGCTTCGAGAATCACCGTGTCGCCTTCTGGTCGGCGGGCGTGCCCTATGTGACCATCCCGGTCGCCAACCTCGAGGCGGCGGGCCGGATCCGGCTGGACAACCAGGCGTGGTCGGAACTGGCGCCGCGCAAGAGCGAATGGGCCTTCGCCAGCCCGTACGTCTATTGCCGTGAAACGGTGAACCACGAAAGCGCGTTCCATGTGCGCATGATCGTGCCCGGCACGCCGTCCTACGAGGACCCGGCGACCGGTTCGGCGGCGGCGGCCTTCGCCGGCGCCATCATGCATTTCGACGGCCCGACGGACGGGGTTTCGCAATTGTGGATCGAGCAGGGACTGGAGATGGGGCGGCCATCGCGCATCCGCCTCGAACTGACTGTGCAAGGCGGAAAGCTGGCATCCGCGCGCATCGGCGGCAACGCGATCAAGGTGGCGGAAGGCAAGCTTTTCGTCTGATCGCCTCCGCATTCTTTCCCGGCACGACAAGGCTTGATGCGATTTGTCGGGAAATGATTCCAGCAGGGCTGGACAGGACCGGTGTCGGCGGCTATATGCCCGCCAACGCCGGTTTTTGCCGGCCGAGTGGGTGCGTAGCTCAGTTGGTAGAGCAGCTGACTCTTAATCAGCGGGTCCACAGTTCAATCCTGTGCGCACCCACCAAAATCTAACAAAATCAATTTGTTGGACGAGGTGAGGGACCCTGATGGATGCAGGCGGAAGTCCGTGTCCGCACTATGTCCAAATGTTTTGGGCCAGCACCCACACTTTTCGCATCATGCTCTAGATGCGTGTCATACCATTCTCCCGGGTGCCAAATGTCGCGCTGGCGGTGGCCGATCAGTGCTTGGCCCTTGGTCTGATCCACAGCCCACTTCGATGATTCCCACCAGTGCGCGAACAAACTCAACCATGTCGTTTGCCGTGATGGCTGCCGTGTCGGGGTTTTGCCCGATGTGCTCGGCGGCTCCGCAACATGCGCGGCGGATGAGATCGTAGTGTATATCCCTTTCATCCTCCGGCAACGCCGCCAACTTCATGGCTCGGCTATGAATCAACCGCAGCAATAGTTCGAGAGCTGCTCCGACACTCATGCGTTTGCTCCGCATTGGTCGAGCGTCCCGGCGCTTGAGGGCGCGCGTTTGGAACGTCCGATGAGGAGGCGTTTCCCGTCCCCGTATGGAAGGCTGCATCACAGTCGTTAATATATTCTTTCTTGCTAATATGCATCCTTCGCTGAGCCTGCAGAAAGGCCGAGCGGCGCCCGGTGCCTCTTCTTGCGGTCGAAATTTCACTCCGTCCGAGCAAGGACATCGCGAACCCCTGTTTTGGGACTCCGAAAATTTATGAGGGTTTGTACATCAAGGCGATCCGCGCATTACTTCTCCGAGACGCCAGCCTCGGCAAAACTCGCCATTCTCGCATGGCACTCCAGCGCCGAGCGCACGATGTTGACGGCCAGGCACGCGCCGGAGCCTTCGCCGAGCCGCATGCCGAGATCGAGTAGCGGCGGCAGGGCGAGCGCTTCGAGCAGGCCGCGATGGCCCGACTCGGCGGAGACATGTGCCGCGGTCGTATGAGCAAGGCCGGTTCGGTGCAGCTTTGCCAGTGGCGCGGCGGCGGCGGTGCAGACGAAGCCGTCTAGCAGCACGGGGATGCCCAGATGCCGTGCGGCGAGCGTGGCGCCGAAGATGGCGGCGAGTTCGCGCCCGCCGAGGCTGGCTGCGACCCCCAGTGGGTCGGCAAGGGCAGCGGCGTGGCGCTTCAGGCCGGCTTCGATGGCGACCACCTTGCGTTTCAGTCCGGCATCGTCGACGCCGGTGCCGCGCCCGGTCCATTTTTCGGCACCACCGCCGAAAAGCGCCGCCGAAATGGCGGCGGCCGGCGTGGTGTTGCCGATGCCCATTTCGCCAAAGCAGACGAGGTCCAGGTCTTGCGTCACCGCGTCGTAACCGGCCGAGACGGCGGCGAGGAAGGTTTTCTCATCCATTGCGGGCACTTGGGTGAAATCGCCGGTTGGATGATCGAGGTCGAGCGGGATGACGTCGAGCTCGGCGCCGGCGATGCGGGCGAGCTGGTTGATGGCAGCACCCCCGCCAGCGAAATTCGCCACCATTTGCACGGTGACTTCCGAAGGATAGGCCGACACGCCTTGCGCGGTGACGCCGTGGTTGCCGGCGAAGACGAAGACTTTCACGCGGTCGAGCCTGGGCATGTCACGGCCCTGCCAGCGCGCCAGCCAGGCGGCGATCGTTTCCAGCCTGCCGAGACTGCCTTGCGGTTTGGTCAGCGTGTCCTGGCGGCTGGCAACGGCATTGGCTGCCGCCTCGCTGCCGGCGGGCAGGTCGAGACAGGCGGCGCGCAGTTCATCGAGGGATTTGAAGGGCATGGGGCAAGGTCTCCGGAAGGGAATCAGGCAAAAAGGGGGTCAGGAAAGAGCTACGGAAGCGACGAGAAGCACCGCGATTTCGCTCAATTGCTGCAAGGCGCCAACCGTGTCGCCGGTCTGGCCATTGATCTGGTTGAGGCAAAGGGCGTGAAAGGCAGCAAACAGCAGGCCAAGCAGGATGAGCGCGGCGATGGCGCCGCCGGGGCCAAGCAGGAGCAGCGGAATCGCGCCAAGCACGGCGCCGGCTATCGCCATTTCGAGTGAGACGGTGCCGGCGTTTGCCGAGAGGCCGTCGGATCGCGCCGGCGGCAAAAGATGCATAAAGGCGCCGAGCACGCCGCGCGAAGTGGCATGCGCAGCCACCAGAGCAAAGAGGGCTTGCGTGGGATCGGTGAGTTCCGAAAGCGCGCTCCAGCGGATCAGCAGCGATAGCGCCAGCGCCGTGGCCCCATAGGCGCCGATGCGGCTGTCGCGCATGATCTCGAGCTTGCGTCCGCGCGACTTGCCGCCGCCGAAGCCATCGGCGACGTCGGACAGCCCATCCTCGTGCAGGCAGCCTGTGGTGAGCACGGTTGCAACGAGGGCGAGGGCGGCCGACGGTCCTATGGCAAGGCCAAACCGTTCCGCCGTGGCAAAGACGATGGCGCCGATCAAGCCGACGACAAGGCCGGCAATGGGGGCGGCCCAGATCGCGGCGGCGAGGCTGCGGCCACGAAAATCGAAGACGGGCAGCGGCAGGCGGGTGAAGAAGACCAGGCAAAGGGCGATGTCATCGAGGACTTGCCGAGGCGACAGGGTGATTCTTGGGCGCTTCATGGTCTAGGCCCGCGCAATGGCGTGGAAGAAGGTGCCACTGACATGGCCACGCCGGTAGCCGGAAGCGCCGAGCGGATTGCCCTGGCCGTCGGCGAGGTCGGCCAGCGGCTCATCATTGCCGGTGGCCATCATCTGCGCATAGTGGAATTCGTGACCTCGGATCAGTGCGCCTTGCGGCCCCAGCGGACAGTCGGCGCGCAGCCGTGCTTCACGGTAGCCGAGATTCATCTTGCGCCTGGCGAAGCTGGTGGAATGGCCGAGCAGGCCGAGCATGCGATGCGTTTCGCCGCCGGCATCCTCCAGCGCTTCACCAAGCACCATGAAGCCACCGCACTCACCATGGATCGGCTTCTTCTCGGCGAAACGCGCCATTCCCACATGGAAATTCGTGGCGGCGGCCAGCTTGCCGGCGTGAAGCTCTGGATAGCCGCCGGGCAGCCAGCAGACATCGCAATCCTCGTCCGGCGCTTCGTCGGCGAGCGGCGAGAACGGGACAATTTCCGCGCCTGCCTTGCGCCAACAGGCGGCGACATGCGGGTAGAGGAAGCTGAAGGCGGCATCCTCGGCCAGTGCGATGCGCTGGCCGGGCGGCCGCAGCGCGTCGGTGAAGTCGCCAATCGCCGGGGCGAGGGGTGTTGCCAGCGCCATGACCGCGTCGAGGTCGAGCGACTTCTCCGCCATGTCGGCGAGCCGGTCGAGATGCGCCATCAGATCGTCATATTCGCCGGCCTGGACGAGGCCGAGATGGCGTTCGGGCAAATTGAGCGACGGGTCGCGCAAAATAGCGCCGACGACTGGCAGGCCGATCGCCTCGACGGCGTCGCCGGACAGCCGCCGGTGACGCTCGCTGCCCAGCCGGTTGAGCACGACGCCGGCCATGCGCACATCCGGATCGTAAGTGGCAAAACCCTTGGCGACGGCCGCCGCCGTGGTCGACTGGCCGGACACGTCGAGCACCAGCAGCACCGGCAGGCCGTAAAGCCGGGCAAGATCGGCGGCCGAACCGGTGCGCCCCGACGAGGCCGGAATACCGTCGAACAGGCCCATGGCGCTTTCGAGGATGACGAAGTCGGTATCGTCAGCCGCCTGTGCGGCCAGCGCATTGAGCAGCGACGGTGACATCGCCCAGCTGTCGAGATTGACACCGGTCAGGCCGGTGGCGGCGGTGTGGAAGCCGGGGTCGATATAGTCCGGGCCGGATTTGGCGCCGCGCACCTTCAGGCCGCGCCGGGTGAGCGCGCGCAGAATGCCGATGGTGACGCTGGTCTTGCCCGAGCCGGAGCGCGGCGCGCCGATGATGATCGCGCGCGCCGTCATGCTTGCGCTGCCAGTGCCGCGCGCATCGCGACGATGCCGCCGACGACGATCAGTGCCGGTGAGGCGAGCCCGGCAGCCGCCGCTTCCTCGGCAATGGTGGCGAGCGTGGCGACGACGGTTCGCTCCTGCGGTGTCGTCGCGGCGACAATCACGGCCGCCGGCGTCGATGGCGCCAGTCCGCCGTCGAGCAGGGCGGCTGCTATCAGCGGCAGATTGGCCATGCCCATATAGACGACCACAGGCTGGCCGGTGCGGGCGATCGCCGCCCAGTCGATGTCGTCATCGGTGCCGGCGGCGTGACCGGTCGCCAGGATGATAGCCTTGTTGATGCCGCGCATGGTGGCCGGGATGCCGGTGGCGGCCAATGCGCTGAGGCCAGATGTCAGGCCCGGCAGCACACGGAACGGGATGTTTTCGCGCGCCAGCGCCAGCGCCTCTTCGCCGCCACGGCCGAAAATATAAGGATCGCCGCCCTTCAGCCTGACGACGCGGCGGCCTTCACGCGCCAGCCGCACCAGCAAAGCGGTGATGTCGTCCTGCTTCATCGAGGGCTGGCCGCCGCGTTTTCCCGCAAAGAAAAGCTCGGCGTTACCGGCCACTGCCACGACATCAGGCGAAACCAGCGCGTCGTAGACCAATGCATCCGCTTCGGCCAACGCCGCCAGCACTTCCAGGGTCAGGCAGCCAGGGTCGCCGGGTCCGGCGCCGGCCAGCCAGACATGGCCCCGCTCAAGCGGACGCGGCTTGAAGTTCAGCCGCGCGAGCGCCTCTTCGAGCGTGGCGTTTTCGCCTTTGTTTCTGGTGCTGCCGCTCACAATCCGTCCCGTCCGCGAAAACGCCGCTGATAATGGGCGTCGTATAATGAACTTTCGCCAAAGCCTTCCGCCGCCAGCGAGCGGCCGACGAAGATGAGCGCCGTACGCTCCATTGGATCGGCGGCCAGTAGCGCCTCGATCGTCTCCAACGTGCCGGTCAGCACCCGCTCGTCCGGCCAGGAGGCGCGGAAGACGATCGCGACCGGGCAATCGCCGCCATAGTGCGGCGTCAGTTCGGCGACGACGCGGTCGATGGCGTGGACGGCAAGGTGAATGGCCAGGGTGGCGCCGGTGCGGCCGAAGCCGGCCAGCGTTTCGCCGGGCGGCATTTTCGACGCACGTCCGGAAACGCGGGTCAGCACCAGGCTTTGCGCGACTTCGGGAATGGTCAGCTCGCGGCGAAGTGCTGCCGCGGCGGCGGCGAAGGAAGGGACGCCCGGGGTCATCGTGTAGGGGATGCCATGCTTTTCCAGCCGGCGGATCTGCTCGGCGACAGCGCTCCACACCGACAGGTCGCCGGAGTGCAGGCGGGCAACGTCATGGCCGGCCTTGTGGGCCGCCAAATATTCAGCCTCGATCTCGTCCAGCGACATCGGCGCGGTGTCGATCAATTTTGTTCCCGGCGCGCAATGCTGGAGCAATTCCGGCGCGACGATCGACCCGGCGTGGAGGCAGACCGGGCAGCTCGCCAAGAGCCTTGCGCCACGCAGCGTGATGAGGTCGGCCGCACCCGGACCGGCGCCGATGAAATGGACGGTCATGGCGCGTCTCCGCTGATGGCGATGGCGCAGGTGACCGCGCCGAGCACAGTGCGTGGACCAAGCAGGCTGGCGCCTTTGCCGGCGACGGCAAGGGCGGAGGCTTCCGAGACCGATGGGGTGCCGGCCAGGTCCCGCGAGAGGCTGGAGTTGCTGAGCGTCCGCGGCGAGGCGACCTGAAGGGCTGCGTCATCGACGATGATGACCGGAAGGTTCAGTTTTCGACCAGCGGCGGCGATCGCGTCTTCATCCTTCTTTAGCGCCGCGGTGGCCAATGCCGAAAGAGCCGTCATCGCTAATCCGTGCGCTTCCAGAGCGGTTTCGATCGCCGCGAGCACGTCCTCGACGGTGACGCCCTTTCGGCTGCCGATGCCCGCGACCATCATGGCTTCACCCAGCTCCATTGCGTGACCGGCATGGCCGGCCGCCATGCCCGCATGGAGCCGACCGGCGAAGCGCGGGAGATGCCGATGCGGGTGAGGTCGCCGCCGCGCTTTGTGTGCTGGGCGAGAAGCAGGGCTTCCATTTCCAGCGTCACCGCGTTGGCGACAAGACGGCCACCGGCGCGCAGGGCCTTGATGGCGGCGGTCAACACGCCGGCGTCGCTGCCACCGCCACCGATGAAGACGGCATCGGGCGCCTCCAGCCTGGCCAGTGCCTTGGGCGCGCTGCCTTCCACAATGACGAGGCCGGGAACGCCGCAGGCAACGGCGTTGTGGCCGATGCGGGCGGCGCGGACCGGATCGGCCTCGATGGCGATAGCGCGCATCGAAGGGTGGGCAAGCATCCATTCGATCCCAATCGAACCCGAGCCGGCGCCGACATCCCACAGCAATTCGCCGCGCCTCGGCGCCAGCGCCGACAGGGTGACGGCGCGGATTTCACGCTTGGTGATCTGGCCGTCATGCTCGAACAGATGATCGGCAAGGCCTGATGTGAGCGGCAGCACGCGCGCTTGCGAAGCCGAATCAATTTCGATGGCCAGCACGTTGAGTGGATTGATGTTTTCGAGGTTGAAGGCGTCGGCACGAACCGAACGCAATGTCTCCTTCGGCCCGCCTAACGCTTCCAAGACCGTCAACCGCGAAGTGCCGAAGTCTAGTTCGGTGAGCAGGCGCCCAATTGCAGCTGGTGCATCGCCATCCGATGTCAGCGCCAGGATGCGTGCGTTGGGCTGCAGCAGCGGGCGAATCAGGTCGATCGGGTGGCTGTGCAGTGAGATGATCTCGATGTCCTGCAGCGCCCAGCCAAGACGGGCGGCTGCCAGCGAAATGGCTGACGGCGCTGGGATGACATGCATCTCGCGCGGGTTGACCTTGCGGGCGAGGGTGGCGCCGACCCCGTGGAAGAACGGGTCGCCGGAGGCGAGCACGCAGACGTTTCTGCCGGCAAGCGCCAAGACCTCGGCCATCCCGGCATCGAACGGAACCGGCCAGGGTCGCGGCTTGCCCCTGGCAAAGGAAGCGACGAGCGCCAGGTGCCGCTTGCCACCGAAGATGAACTCCGCCTCGGCGATCCGCCGCTTGGCCTCGTCGCCGAGACCCGCTAAACCGTCCTCGCCGATGCCGACGATGGTGAGCCATCTTGTGTTGAGCTTGGCGCCGCGCGGACCCTCAGCAGGCATGATGACCCACCGCATTCTGATCCTTGGCGGTACCACCGAAGCCCGGCAACTGGCCGGAGAACTGGCGGCGCGCGCCGATTGCTCGGTCACGCTTTCCCTGGCCGGCCGCACGCAAAGCCCGGTCGCGCAGGGTGTGCCCGTGCGAAGCGGAGGATTCGGCGGCGTCGATGGTCTGGCTGCTTATCTCAGCGAGACAGCCACTGGTCTGCTGATTGACGCCACGCATCCCTACGCGGCGCGAATCTCCGCCAATGCGGCGATGGCCGCGCGCAAGAGCGGCGTGCCGATCCTTGCCTTGCGGCGCCCGGGGTGGGAGGCCGGCCAAGGCGACCGCTGGCTTGAGGTCGACAGCGTTGCCGAGGCCGCGCGGGCGCTTGGCGATGTGCCGCGCCGCGTGTTTCTGGCGCTGGGCCGCCAGGAGGTCACCGCCTTCGAGGCGGCGCCCCAGCACCATTATCTCATCCGCAGCGTCGATCCGGTCGAGCCGAAGCTGGCGGTTGCCGATGCCGCGTACCTGTTGGCGCGCGGACCGTTTGACGAGACCGACGAGCGCGTGCTGCTCGAAAAACATCGGATCGATGTCGTGGTATCGAAGAACAGCGGTGGCGCAGCCACCTATGGCAAGATCGCAGCCGCGAGGGCGCTTGGCATCGAGGTGGTCATGGTGCGCAGGCCCGATCTGCCGGACGTGCCTTCGGCTGAAACCGTCGAAGCGCTGGCCGCGATGGTGCCTCATTTTGTGGAGCCCGATGCCGAGCGCGGCGTGTAGACCAGCGCCGGCTTGTCGCCGCGCTTGATGATCCGGGTTTCCGGCGAACCGATGATGATGCAGGTCGCCATGTCGGCCTTTTCAGCATCGACATCGGCCAGCAGATAGACCTCGATGCGCTCGTCCGGACGGCCGGCGGCGCGGCCGAAGATCACCGGCGTCGTGCCGGGCAGGATGGCGGTCAGGCATTCGAAGGCGCGGCCAAGTTGCCAGGGACGCGCCTTGCTGATCGGGTTGTAAAGAGCGATGACGAAGCCGGCGCCGGCCGCCGCCAGCAGGCGCAGCTCGATCAAATCCCAAGGCTTCAGATTGTCGGACAGCGAGATGGCACAAAAATCGTGGCCGAGCGGCGCGCCGATACGCGCGGCGACCGCCAGCATGGCGGTGACGCCAGGCACGATGATGACATCAACCGCACGCCATTCGGCCGGACCGGCCTCGATCGCCTCACAGACCGCCGCGGCCATGGCGAACACGCCGGGATCGCCACCGGATACCACGGCGACGTCGTGGCCCTCGGCGGCTTTGGTCAGGGCCTCCTTGGAGCGGGCGAGTTCCTCACGATTGTCTGAAGCGACGCGGGTCTGGTCGGGGCGGAGGTCAAGCCGGTCGAGATAGGGCTTGTAGCCATAGAAGAATTTTGCCTCCGCGAGAGCGCGGCTGGCTTGCGGGGTGACCTGGTCGGCATTGCCGGGCCCGAGGCCGATGACGGTGAGACGGCCGCTCATGCCTGCGCTCCAGCCACGCCGGGTCGACCGGACCAGCCGGCAACCAGCACGATGGCGAAATAGGGCGCCTTGTCGTCAGGCTTGTCAGCAAGCTTCATCGAGACGCTGCCGGCCATGGTGCCGCGCTCGACATAGACGGCACGCGTCAGCTTGCCGGTCGCCTCCAGCGCCCGCCTGATCTTGGGCAGGTTGCGACCCACCTTCATGATGACGGCGGCATCGGTGTCGGCAAGGCGGCGCGTCAGGTCGAATTCGCTCATCGTGCCAGGCAGCACGGTCAGCACGTCGTCGCCCTGGACGATCGGCACGCCGGTCTGCGACCAGCAGCCGGACATGGCGGTGATGCCGGGAATGACCTCGGTCGGGTAGCGATGGGCAAGGCGCACATGCAGGTGCATGTAGGAGCCGTAGAACAGCGGGTCGCCTTCGGAGAGCACGGCAACCATCTTGCCGGCGTCGAGGTGCTCGGCGACCCTGTCGGCAGACTCCTCGTAGAAACCTGATATCTGCGAGCGGTAGTCGTCGTGATCCTTGTCGATCTCGGTGGTCACGGGATAGAGCAGCGGCAGTTCCAGCATGTCGGGCCGGAAGCGCGCCTCGACGATGGCGCGCGCATTGCTGTTGTTGCCGCGTTTGGCGAAATAAGCCACGACATCGGCCTCGGCCAAGGTCCGTGCGGCCTTCAGCGTCAGCAATTCGGGGTCGCCGGGACCGGTGCCGACGCCGACGAGACGGCCTTTGGGGAGCGCGTTCACAGGCCCGGCCTCGCCAGTGAATTGAGCGCTGCGGCGGTCATTGCGCTGCCGCCAAGCCTGCCGCGCACGATGGCGTAGGGCACGCCATAGGAATTGTCGGCAAGCGCATCCTTGGATTCGGCAGCACCGACAAAACCGACTGGCATGCCGATGATGGCGGCTGGCTTAGGCGCGCCATCGCGCAGCTTTTCCAGCAGGTAGAAGAGTGCGGTCGGCGCATTGCCGATGGCGACGACCGAACCGGCCATGCGCTCGCCCCAAAGGTCGATCGCGGCGGCCGAGCGGGTATTGCCGATCTCCCTGGCGATGTCGTGCGTGCGCTGGTCGCGCAAGGTGCAGATCACCTCATTGCCGGCCGGCAGCCGGGCGCGGGTGACGCCATGCGAGACCATTTCCGCGTCGCAGAAGATCGGCGCGCCGGCCGCCAGAGCGGTGCGGGCGGCGGTGACGAAATCGTTGGAGAAAACGAAACGACTTGCTGCCTCGACCTGGCCGCAGGCATGGATCATGCGGATGGCGACATCGGCCTCGGCTTCGGAGAAGCGCGACAGATCAGCCTCGGCGCGAATGATGGCGAAGGAGCGCTCGTAGATCGCCGTGCCGTCGTGGATATAGTCGTAGGCGGCCATGCTCATTCCTGTTTGTAGGTCTCAGCGATGCCGGCCGGTCCTAGCCTTGTCAGGCAAGCGGCGGCGGTTTCGCCTTGAAATCGTGCGCTGCGGATCACCGCCGCGACGCGGCTGATGCCGCGCGCGGCGTCATAGCCCGGCCTGTAGCCGGCAGGAAGGGCCTTTGCCGTCGCGTTCACGACAAGTCCGGCTCCATTTTCACCGCCGACAATTGTTAGTGCTGCTGGGCCGGGATGTGCGCAGCCCTTGGCGCAGCCGGAAACGTGCAGGGTAAAGTCGAGGATGTCCGCGTTTTCGGCGGCGATCGCCTCGGCGATGTCGCGGGTCGCGATCCGGCCGGACGCGCAGGCCGGCGTGCCTGGGCAAGCGGCGATGCGCGTGCGCGGGTCGGCGGGGGAGGTGACGAAGCCGAGGGTGGCGGCGGTGTCATGAAGGGATTGTTTGGCGTCCGCCGGTTGGCCGAGGAACAGCAGGGCGCGGCCCGGTGCGAGGCGGACCTCGGCGGTGCCGAGGGCGAGAGCTTTTTGCACGAGGCCGATGATTTTGTCCGCCGGCATGCTGCCGTAGGGGAGGCCGATGCCGAGGGCGTGGCCGTTGTTCACGTCGAAGATGCCAACCGGTAGGCGGCTGCGCTCTACGGCGCCCCCCTCTGTCCTGCCGGACATCTCCCCCTCAAGGGGGGAGATCGGCAGCTTTGCCCCTAGCACTTCCGTTTCAACGTCAAGAATTGGCGAAGACAGCGATAACAGCGCAATCTCCCCCCTAGAGGGGGAGATGTCCGGCAGGACAGAGGGGGGCGCCACAGAGTGCCAGCTTGCGAGAGACTCCAATTGCCGCCTCGACAAATCCCGCGTGTGCGCCTCACGGCCTTTCTCGGCAACCATCCGCAGCGCCGCGACAGCAATGTCGCGCGCCGCATCCTCATCCGCCACAGCGAGCGGCCTCGCGGTCCGCCCATCACCAGCAACTGACACCCGCCACTGGATCCCCACATCGGTCCGCGTTGCAGCGAGCCGCACATCCGCCGTCACCGCATCCAGCGTCAGTTGCCCGCCGCCGTCGACGATCACCGCAACCTTCGGCCCCAGCCTTGTTGCCAGCCCGGCTTCCTCAACGGCCACCCTGATCCGCTCAGCCATCGGCCTCGGATCGGCGATCTCCCGCGGGTCAATGCCGGCCAGCGGGCCGGTCTCGACCGGGACGCCGGTGCGCACCGCGATGCCCAGCGCATCGACCTCCGCTGTCAGCAACGCAGCGCTTTCCGCTGTCAGGCCGCGTATCTGCAGGCTGCCGCGCGCCGTTACTTCCATGATGCCGTTGCCGTGCCGCACAGCGGATTCGGCCAACGCGATCAAGAGCTTCGGCGATAGGCCACCGGCGACCGGGTTGAGCCGCACCAGCAGGCCGTCGCCTGTCTGCATCGGTGCCGACAAAGCAGGGCAGGCGCCACGGCGCGAGAAGGCGTTCATGCCGCGACCCCGAGCGCGTTGGCCTCGGCGATCAGTGCGGCGAGATCGTCGTCGATGGAATTGCGCAAGGGATGCCAGAGGCCGCGCCGGCGCGCCGACAGGAAGCGCTCGGCGATGACTTTGGCGGCGGCGGGATTTTCGCGCAGGATGAAGGCGCGAACTTCCGGATCGCCGAGATAGGCATCGTGCACCGCCTCGATCAACGCGCCTGAAATGGCATGGGTGGTCTCGGCGAAGCCGACCAGCCGGTCGACGGTCTCGGCGAATTCGGAGGCGCCGCGCGGACCGTGGCGCATCTGTCCTGATATGAAGCGGGCGTTGACGGCACGGGCACGCACCACGCGCGACACCGCCTCGCCAACCGATCGCGATTTCGGCTTCCGCGGGTCCGTGGTGTCGAGCACGATGACGTCGGCGTTCCTGCCGAGTGTGGCCAAGGCGGCCGAAAAGCCGCCGATGAAGGCGACGTCGGCGGAACCTTCGAGAATGTCGCGGCCGGGGTCGTCGCCGGTGTGGACCAGAAGATCGGCTTCGGCAATGCGGCCTTCAAACGCTCCGGGTGCCGAGACCCCTTCGCCGCCGGCACCGCCATAGGCATGCGAGGTGGCGTCGAGATAGGCGCGGCCGATTTCTTCCCGCGCCGCCCAGTCGCCGCTGGACAAAATCTCTTCGACGCCGGCGCCGTAAGTGCCGGGCGAGGTGCCGAAGATGCGTGGGCTGACCTTGCCGTCGGCGCGGGTCCTGGCGGCGAGCGGGTTTTCTGAATCATCCTCGTCGCGCGCTGCAACGGCGTTGGCGGCGGCGTCGATCAGTGCGATCTGGGTCGGGAACATGTCGCGGAACAGGCCTGATATGCGCCAGGTGACGTCGACGCGCGGGCGGCCGAGCGTCGCCGGCGGCAGCACCTCGATGCCGGTGATGCGGCCGGTCGCGGTATCCCATTGCGGCCGGCAGCCCATCAGCGCCAGGCCCTGCGCGATCTCCTCGCCGCCGGTGCGCAGCGAGGCCGAGCCCCAGAGGTCTGTCACCAGCGAGCGGGGCCAATCGCCATGCGATTGCATGTAGGCGCGCACTACTTCTTCCGCCGCCGCCTTGCCGAGATCATAGGCGGTCGGGGTCGGCATGGTGCGCGGGTCCGATGTGAACAGGTTGCGGCCGGTGGGCAAGACATCGGAGCGCCCGCGCGCGGGCGCTCCGGCCGGGCCTGCCTTGACGTGACGGCCATCGAGCGCGGCGAGCAGCGCGGCCTTCTCGGCTTCCGCGCTTTGCCTGCGCATGGGGTCGGGCTGGTCGTCTGGGACGCGGCCGTAGATATGCAGCCCGTCCTTGATGGCGAAATCCTTGAGATCGCAGAGCCAGGCGTCGATGCGGCGCAGCGCTTCGTCGGGCGCATCGGTCTCGGCGACGCCGGCCTCGGAGGCGAGGCCGGTCTTTTGCGCGGTTTCGACAATCAGTTTCGCCAGCCGGTCACGACGACGGCGGTCGAGGCCGTCGGCCTGGGCGTATTCGTCGACCAGCCGTTCGAGCCGTTGCTGGTTCTCGTCCAGTCCGGCGCCTGTCAGCGGCGGCGGCAGATGACCAAGCGTGACGGCGGCAATGCGCCGTTTGGCCTGTGCCGCTTCGCCGGGGTTGGAGACGATGAAGGGATAGATGACGGGCAGGGAGCCGGTGACGATCTCGGGGAAGCAGGTTTGAGACAGCGCGACGGTCTTGCCGGGCAGCCATTCCAGCGTGCCGTGGGCGCCGACATGGATGAGGGCGTGGACGCCGAGCGATTTGCGCAGCCACAGGCCGAAGGCGATCAAAGCGTGGCGCGGAGGCAGCGTCGGGTCGTGGTAGTCGGCGCGGCGGTCCGCGGAACGGCCGCGGTCGGGGGCGAGTGCGACGGTGATGTTGCCGAAATGCGCGGCGCGGAAGGCGAAGTGTTTTTTGCCTGATAGCGAAGGTCTTCGCGAGGCGCCCCCCTCTGTCCTGCCGGAGGGGGGCGCCTCGCGAAGACCTGTCTCATCTTCCGCTCTGCCCCAAGCAGCCTCTACCGCAGCAATTGCCGCTGCCGGCAACTCTGTCGAAAAGGAGTGATAGTCGTCCAGCCTCAGCCCATCGTCGCCGCGCGCCAACAAATCCAGCAATTCACGCGGCGTTTGTGGAATCCCTTCAACGGCATATCCTTGTTGCTTAAGGTCCCGCAGTATGGCCAGCACGCTGGACGGCACATCCAGCCCGATCGCATAGCCGGTGCGGCCGGGAGCACTGGGATAATCGGGAATGAGGATCGCCAGCTTGCGTTCGGCGCGCGGGGTCTGCTGCAAACGGATGAAGGCCGCTACGCGCCTAGCCACTTGCTCAACACGATCCAGTTCCGGCTGGTTGGCCAACGCACGATGGCCCAGCGCCGGGTCGACATCGCTCTCGCCCTTGAAAGAGATGGCGCCGGCAAGGATGCGGCCATCGAGTTCGGGCAGCACGACATGCATGGCAAGGTCGGCGGGCGCCAGCCCGCGCTGGTTGTTTTCCCACACGTCGCGGCGCGTGGTGGCGACGATGACCTGGAAGACAGGCACGCAGGCTCGGTCGAACAGCGTTTCCACGCCGGGCTCGGCGCCAGAAGCGAAAGCGGTCGCGGTGATGATGGCGGCGGGTTTCAGAGATGCGATGGCATTTTCGACGAACGCCAGGGACACCGGATCCTTGAGACTGGAAACGAAGATCGGGACCGGTGCCAGTCCCTGGGAGTGCAAAGCCTCGGCCAGCACATCGATCGGGGCGACATCGGCTGCAAGCAGCATCGATCGGTAGAAGAGAATCGGGATGATGGGAGCGCTGGCATTTGAAAGGTGCGGCTGTTCTGCGACCCCCAATCCAGATTGATAGTAACCAGCCTTAGGCACGCTGACCGGACTGGCGACGGGCGTATCCTGTCCAGCCAGGCCTGCCAGCCTGTGCACCAGCGCGCTCATATTGGCCGGGCCGCCCTCGCGGAAATAGCCGAGCAGGCCGTCCAGTTCGGCGCGCGGCAGAGTCGAGGCTTCGATCAGCCTGAGATCCTCGTCATGGCTTTCACCCGGAAGCAAAGCCAGTCTTATGCCGCGCTCGCGGGCGATTGCCGCGAGCTGGTCGCAGCCATAGCGCCACCAGTCGTAGCCGCCGAGGATGCGCACCATGATGACCTTGGCATGGCGGGCGACGCTGTCGATCCAGAGATCGACGGACATGGGATGGCGCAGGTCGCGCAGTGCGGCGAGCCGCATCGACGGCGGGCGATCGGCGTCGGCCTTCCATGCAGCCGCCAGTCCGGCGAGATCGCTGTCGGTGAAGGACAAGGCCACGATATCCGCCGGCGTCTGCCGGAGATCGACAGGCTCGGCGAGATCGTCGAGCGAGGCGGAGGTCGTGGTGAGGATGTGCATCGCGGCCCGTGCCTGAAATCAGCCGGCGAGGATACGTTCGATCGCCGGACGGTTCAGCCCCTTGAGGCCGATGACTACGAGGCGCGAGCGGCGGTCGTCCCCGGCGGTCCAGGCGCGGTCGTAGTAATGATTGACGCGCGGGCCGACGGCCTGCAGCAGGAGCCGCATCGGCTTGCCACCGACCTCGACGAAGCCTTTCACCCGCAGCACGTTTTCCTGTTCGGCGGCGGCGGCGACGCGTTTTGCCAGTTCGTCCGGATTGGCGATCGAGGGGATGTCGACGATGAACGTGTCGAAGTCGTCATGTTCGTGGTCGAATGCGCCGTCATGATGGGATTTGCGATTCTCGATGTCGTCCTCGACGGCGAGACCAAGCCCGAGCAGCACCGAGGGATCGACCTTGCCGTGAGACGTCGGCACGATCTTCACGGCGCGTGCGGAGTGTTCGTTGACGATGGCGTTGGCGCGGGCCGAACCGGCGGCGTCCATCAGGTCGCTCTTCGACAGGATGATCAGATCGGCGCAGGCGATCTGGTCCTCGAACACCTCCTCGACCGGATCATCATGGTCGAGGCTTTCATCCCCGGCGCGCTGCGCCTGCAGGGCGTCCATGTCGTTGGCGACGCGACCTTCGGCAAGTGCGGGACCATCGACCACGGCGATGACGCCATCGACGGTCACCCGGCTCTTCACTGTCGGCCACTGAAAAGCCTGGACCAGCGGTTTGGGCAAAGCGAGGCCCGAGGTTTCGATCAGGATATGGTCGACCTTCGGCGTCAGCGACAGGATCTGGTCGAGCGCCGGCACGAAATCGTCGGCGACGGTGCAGCAGATGCAGCCATTGGCCAGCTCGACGATGTTTTCCTCAGGGCAGGTGTCGATGCCGCAGCCCTTGAGGATTTCGCCGTCGATGCCGATGTCACCGAACTCGTTGACAATGATCGCGATACGCTTGCCGCCGGCGTTTTCCAGGAGATGGCGGACAAGAGTCGTCTTGCCGGCGCCGAGGAAGCCGGTGACGACGGTGCAGGGAACGCGGGAAACGGATGCGGTCATATCAAGTCTTTCAGCATGTCGAGGGGAGGGATGCGGGCAACGAGGCCGCGCTTGAGGCTGTCGGGCCGGCCCCGCCAGGGAATGAGGCCGTCGCTGGAGGTGGCGAAGAGTTTCGCGCCGGTGACGAGATCGGCGCCGCTGGTCGTGGTCAGATCGCCGAAGACATAGCTCCAGCAGCCGTCACGCAGGATCGCGGCGCTCAGTCGGCGTTTGCAATTGCCGAGGCATTCGACGGTGCGGATGCGGATGGTGTCGCCCGAGGCGGCTTGGCGCGTATCTTCGGCCAAAAGTTCGCCGGCCCGGGGATGGGCGTCGGAGCCGGTCTCGTCGCGACAGGAGGCGCAGACGATGACAGTGATGCCGGCCAGGGAATCATCCTCGCCGGACGAAATGTCCGTTGTTTCAGCCGAAAAACTGCTGTCGCGATCCAAATCAGGCTCCTTGCCCGGAAAACCCGCCGGGCGATCGGATACTTGCATTCCAGACGGCAGGTCTCCTGGCTCGCGGGTCATCGCCTTGGGTAGCCGCCTTCCCGGGACAATCCCAGTGGCTTTCGGCCTTGGCTCTTCGCTCACAGTTGCGGGGACAGCCGCGGATTTGGGATTTTTCAATCCCGCACCGCATTCCCTCTTGGCTCCTCCCTTTGCCGAGAGGAGACCGTCTGGATCCGATTTAGGCTCTTGCGGGCAGCGGTGTCAACGCGAGCTTACGACACCGCGGTGTCGGACAGCGCCGGGCCCAGATCGCCGGCAGGCGTCACTTCGATGCGTTCGAGGCCAAGCCAGCCCTGCATCTGCTTCAATTCCTCGAAGAGCTGAGCGGCGGTTCCGGGCGATGCGCCGGGCTCGGCGTAAGCAGCATGGACACGCAGTACACTTGCCGGTCGGTCTGCCTTGAGGTCGACGCGCGCCACGATCCTGTCGCCGAGCAGGAAGGGCAGGACGTAATAGCCGTATTGGCGCTTGTCGGCCGGGGTGTAGATCTCGATCCGGTAGTGAAAATTGAACAGCCGCTCTGAGCGCGAGCGCTCGAAGACAACGGGGTCGAACGGCGCCAGCAGGGCGCGGGCCTCGATCTTGCGTGGCAAACGCGCGTCCCTATAGAGGTAAGCCGGCTTGTCCCAGCCCTCGACGCGGACCGGCAGCAACTCGCCGAGTTCGACCAGTTCCTCCAGCCGGCCTTTCATGTCGGCGGGGGAGAGTCGAAAATAGTCGCGCAGGTCGCCCGATGTCGCGATGCCGTGGGCGCGGGCGGAGATGCGCAGCAATTCACGATGCGCGTCTTCAGTTGCGGGCACCGGCGTATCGAGGATCGCCTGCGGCAGCACCCGCTCTGGCAGGTCGTAGAAGCGCTCGAAGCCGCGCCGGTGCGCCGTGGTGATGCGCCCGGCCCAGAACAGCCACTCGAAGGCGTGCTTGGCGTGGCTCCAGCCCCACCAGCCGCCGGAGCCTTTCTGGCCCTCCAGCGCGGAAGCGGCGACCGGGCCGCGTGCGACGACCTCGCGGTAGATCTCTTCTATGTAGGCGGCGTGCTCGCGGCCCCATTTGGCCAGCCCCAGATACATTTCATCGCCTTGCTCGGCGCGCCGCATGCGCCAGCGCATCAGCGGGTAGGTCTCGACCGGCAGGAACGAGGCCTCATGTGCCCAGTATTCGAAGACCGAGCGCTTGCGGGTCACGGCGGCGTTGTCGAGCAAAGCGAGGGGATAGGGACCAAGACGCGAATAGAGCGGCATGTAATGGGCGCGAACCACCGCACTGACGGAATCGATCTGCAGCAGGCCGGTGCGGGACAGAACGCGGGCGAAGTGGCGGCGGTCGGGCGTACCGGCGGGGCGGGGATCGAGAAACCCCTGAGCGGCGAGCGCGATACGCCGGGCGGCGGCAAGCGAGATCTTTTCCTTCATGCGGATGCGTCCCTGATGGACCTGTCTGGCGTCGTTGCGAGGCGTGATTCCAGCCCATGCTAGCAGGGTTTTGGCGGCAACCCTGTCAGGAGAGAAAAGTGGAGTAAATGGCGAAGGAAATCAAACAGGAGCGTATGGGACCAGTTTCTCCCGGATTGCCGTCCAGCTCGGTGTTTTGAACAAGGTTTGACTTGCTTCGCTGGAAGTGCTGCGCTAACCCTCGCCGCGTTGCAGCATAGGCTCCTTAAAACGGTTCAGCGGTTAAACTGTCACGCTTCCGCATTAAGGTCCGGTGCTGTAATCAACGTGGATTGGCGCCAACGGAAAGCCGCTGCATGAACGCACTCCTCAGTTCGTACCTGCCCATCGTCCTGTTTATCGGCGTGGCGCTGGTGGTCGGTCTGGCGCTGCTGGCCGCGCCCTTCCTGGTAGCCTACCGCAACCCGGATCCCGAGAAGCTGTCCGCCTATGAATGCGGATTCAACTCGTTCGACGATGCCCGCATGAAATTCGACATCCGCTTCTACCTGGTGTCGATCCTGTTCATCATCTTCGACCTGGAAGTAGCCTTCCTCTTCCCCTGGGCGGTGTCCTTCTCGAAGATTGGCATGCTCGGTTTCTGGTCAATGATGGTGTTTTTGGCAGTGCTGACCATCGGCTTTGCCTATGAATGGAAAAAAGGAGCGCTGGAATGGGATTGAACGACAGTTCAGGCACCCTCGTCGCGCCGAAGCCCAAGGGTATCATCGATCCCAACACCGGCAAGCCGGTGGGGGAGGACGATCCCTTCTTCCTCGAAATCAACAACGAGCTTGCCGACAAGGGTTTTCTGGTCACCTCGACCGAGGCGCTGATCACCTGGGCGCGCAGCGGTTCGCTGATGTTCATGACCTTCGGTCTGGCGTGCTGCGCGGTCGAGATGATCCACACCTCGATGCCGCGCTACGATTCGGAGCGCTTCGGTGTCGCGCCGCGCGCGTCTCCGCGCCAGTCAGACATCATGATCGTGGCCGGCACGTTGACCAACAAGATGGCGCCGGCGTTGCGCAAGGTCTACGACCAGATGCCGGAGCCGCGCTACGTCATCTCGATGGGCTCCTGCGCCAATGGCGGCGGCTACTACCACTATTCCTATTCGGTGGTGCGCGGCTGCGACCGGGTCGTGCCGGTCGACATCTATGTGCCCGGCTGCCCGCCGAGCGCCGAAGCCCTGCTCTACGGCATTCTTCTGCTGCAGAAGAAGATCCGCCGCACCGGCACGATCGAACGGTAAATCCATGGCCGCATCCCTTAGCGAACTGTCGACCTATCTCGGCGAGAAGCTGATCGGCCGCGTCAATGACGCGGTGCTCGCCTATGGCGAGCTCTCCATCAATGTCGAGCCGCGCGACCTGGTCGAAGTGATGACCTTCCTGCGCGACGATGCGCGCTGCCAGTTCATCTCGATCATCGATGTCTGCGGTGCCGACTATCCGTCGCGAGCCAAGCGCTTCGACGTCGTCTACCATCTGCTGTCGCCGAAACAGAATGTCCGCATCCGGGTCAAGGTGCAGGCCGACGAAGAGACGATGGTGCCGTCGATCACCGGCGTTTATCCCGGCGCCGACTGGTTCGAGCGCGAGACCTACGATCTCTATGGCGTGCTGTTTTCGGGCCACCCGGACCTGCGCCGCCTGCTGACCGATTACGGGTTCGAAGGCCATCCGCTGCGCAAGGATTTCCCGCTGACCGGTTTCGTCGAAGTGCGCTACGACGACGAAGCCAAGCGCGTCATCTACGAGCCTGTGGAATTGAAGCAGGAATTCCGCAATTTCGATTTTCTTTCCCCTTGGGAAGGCACGGATTACGTGCTGCCCGGGGATGAGAAGGCAAAGCAGTAAATGGCTGAAACCTCCGTCCGCAACTTCAATATCAATTTCGGTCCGCAGCATCCTGCCGCGCATGGCGTTTTGCGCCTCGTGTTGGAGCTTGACGGCGAAGTCGTCGATCGCGTCGATCCGCATATCGGCCTGCTGCATCGTGGTACGGAAAAGCTGATCGAGGCCAAGACCTATCTGCAGGCGGTGCCTTATCTCGACCGGCTCGACTATTGCGCCCCGATGAACCAGGAGCATGCCTTCGCGCTCGCCGCCGAGCGCCTGCTCGGCATCGAGGTGCCGAGGCGCGGCCAACTGATCCGCGTGCTCTATTGCGAAATCGGCCGCATCATGTCGCACATCCTCAATGTGACGACGCAGGCGATGGACGTCGGTGCGCTGACGCCGCCGCTGTGGGGTTTCGTCGAGCGCGAAAAGCTGATGGTGTTTTATGAGCGGGCCTCCGGCTCGCGCATGCATGCGGCCTATTTCCGTCCCGGCGGCGTCCACCAGGACCTGCCGCGCCAACTGGTCGAGGACATCGGCAAGTGGATCGACCCGTTCCTGAAATCGCTCGACGATCTCGACAAGCTGCTCACCGGCAACCGCATCTTCAAGCAGCGCAATGTCGATATCGGCATCGTTTCGCTGGCCGACGCCTGGGCCTGGGGCTTTTCGGGCGTCATGGTGCGCGGCTCGGGTTCGCCTTGGGACCTGCGCAAGTCGCAGCCCTATGAATGCTATTCGGAAATGGATTTCGACATCCCGATCGGCAAGAACGGCGACTGCTTCGACCGTTATCTCCTGCGCATGGAAGAAATGCGCCAGTCGGCGCGGATCATGCGCCAATGCGTCGACCTGCTGCTCGGCAAGGAGAGCACCGGTCCGGTGTCGAACCTCGACGGCAAGGTGGTGCCGCCCAAGCGCGCGGCGATGAAGCGCTCGATGGAAGCGCTGATCCATCACTTCAAGCTCTACACCGAAGGCTATCGCGTGCCGGCCGGCGAGGTCTATGCGGCGGTCGAGGCGCCGAAGGGCGAGTTCGGCGTCTATCTGGTCTCCGACGGTACCAACAAGCCCTACCGCTGCAAGCTGCGCGCACCTGGTTTCGCGCATCTGCAAGCCATGGATTTCCTCTGCCGCGGCCACCTGCTGGCCGACGTCACCGCCGTTCTTGGCTCCCTCGACATCGTGTTTGGTGAGGTCGATCGCTAAATGTCAGTCCGCCGTCTCGCAGAAGCCAGCGTCCAGCCAGCCTCCTTCGCCTTCAACCGGGCGAACGCGGCGGCTGCCAAGCAATGGATCAAGAAGTATCCCAAGGGCCGCGAGCAGTCGGCGATCATTCCGCTTTTGATGCTGGCGCAGGAGCAGGAAGGCTGGGTCACCAAGGCGGCGATCGAGACCATCTCCGACATGCTCGACATGCCCCGTATTCGCGGGCTCGAGGTCGCGACCTTCTACACGCAGTATCAGTTGAATCCCGTTGGTACCCGCGCGCACATCCAGGTTTGCGGCACCACGCCGTGCATGCTGCGCGGCTCGGAAGCGCTGATGGATGTGTGCCGCTCGAAAATCCACCACGACCAGTTCCACACCAATGACAAGGGCACCTTGTCGTGGGAGGAGGTGGAGTGCCTCGGCGCCTGCGTCAACGCGCCGATGGTCATGGTGTTCAAGGACACGTTCGAGGATCTGACACCCGAGCGCCTGGCCGAAATCATCGATCTCTATGATGCCGGCAAGGGGGCCTCGGTGGCGCCCGGGCCGCAGAATGGCCGTACAGGCTCGGAGCCGGCCTCCGGTTTGACGACGCTGAAGAGCGAAAAGGCGATCCTCAAGTCGACCCGTGACCGGGAGGCCCGGGAAGCAGCCAAGGCCGCCAAGGCAGCACCCGGCGCGATCATCGCGGCGCCGGTGCCGCCACCGGCGGCTGGTGCTCCTGCCGCCCCTGTCGCGCCGTCCAATGCCAGCAAGCCGAAGACCGACGCGCCTGAGACCAGCCCGGCGTTGAAGACGCCTTCAAAGGCCAAGGTGGCGCCGGCGACGGAGAAGGCGGCGAGCGTTTCTGCGCCGCTGCATTCGGCCGCCAATGCCAACAAAGCGGCGCCGGAAGTGGAGAAGGTCTCCAAGCAGCGCAGTGGACCGACGGTCAGGGCCGAACCGGCATCGGCCTTCAAGGCGCCGGAAGCCAAGGTGCCAGCCGCAAAGCCGGCAAAACCATCTCTGGAGGACAAGAACCGTCCGGCCGGTATCGACAGGCCGGCCGCGGTCGACGATCTCAAGCTGATCTCCGGCGTCGGCCCGAAGATCGAGGGTATCCTGCATTCGCTTGGCATCTTCACCTTCGCGCAGGTCGCGTCGTGGAAAAAGGCCGAACGAGAGTGGGTCGACGGCTACCTCTCCTTCCAGGGCCGCATCGACCGCGACGACTGGGTCCGCCAAGCCAAGGCGCTCGCCAAGGGCGGCGTCGCCGAATACATCCGCGTCTTCGGCAAGAAGCCGGTCTGAGGGACGAAAAATGCTTCAGGACAAAGACCGCATCTTCACCAATATCTACGGCCTCTTCGACAAGTCGCTGGCCGGTGCCATGGCGCGCGGCGCCTGGGACAACACGCCCGGCATCGTCGCCAAGGGGCGTGAGTGGATCGTCAACGAGATGAAGGCGTCGGGCCTGCGCGGACGCGGCGGGGCCGGCTTTCCGACCGGGCTGAAATGGTCGTTCATGCCCAAGCAGAGCGACGGCCGGCCGAGCTATCTCGTCATCAACGCCGACGAATCCGAGCCCGGCACCTGCAAGGACCGCGATATCCTGCGCAACGACCCGCACACGCTGGTCGAAGGCGCGTTCCTGGCCGGCTTCGCCATGGGCGCGATTGCCGCCTACATCTATGTACGCGGCGAATTCATCCGCGAGCGCGAGGCGCTCCAGCGGGCGATCGAGGAGGCCTACGAGGCCAAGCTGATCGGCAAGAACAATACCTCGGGCTACGATTTCGAAATCTATATGCATCACGGCGCCGGCGCCTATATCTGCGGCGAGGAAACGGCGCTGCTGGAAAGCCTCGAAGGCAAGAAGGGCCAGCCCCGGCTGAAGCCGCCATTCCCGGCCAATGTCGGCCTTTATGGTTGCCCCACGACGGTCAACAATGTGGAATCGATCGCGGTGGCGCCGACCATCCTGCGCCGCGGGGCTGCGTGGTTCTCGTCCTTCGGCCGGCCCAACAATGTCGGTACCAAGCTGTTCTGCGTCTCCGGCCACGTCAACAATCCGTGCACCGTCGAAGAAGCGATGTCGATCCCGTTCCGCGAACTGATCGAGACGCATTGCGGCGGCATCCGCGGCGGCTGGGACAATCTGCTCGCGGTCATTCCGGGCGGCGCCTCGGTGCCGCTGGTGCCGGCGGAGCAGATCATCGACACGCCGATGGATTTCGACGCGTTGCGCGATCTCAAATCCGGCCTCGGCACGGCGGCCGTCATCGTCATGGACAAGTCGACCGATGTCGTGAAGGCGATCGCGCGGCTTTCCTACTTCTACAAGCATGAAAGCTGCGGCCAGTGTACGCCGTGCCGCGAAGGCACCGGCTGGATGTGGCGGGTGATGGAGCGGCTGGTGCGCGGCGAGGCGCAGAAGCGCGAGATCGACATGCTGCTCGACGTCACCAAGCAGGTCGAGGGCCACACGATCTGCGCGCTGGGCGATGCCGCGGCATGGCCGATCCAGGGTCTGATGCGGCATTTCCGCGGCGAGGTGGAGCGGCGCATCGACGAATTTTCGCGCAACGCGCACCGGGCCGAACCGGTGATGGTGGCGGCGGAATAAAAAGAAACTTTTGAACTCGGGAAGAAAACGGGGCGGGACGAACGAAGAATCGACCAGGAGAACTCTATGGCGCCGTATTCGACACCCTACCCATTGATGCCCAATTTGGACCAGATCGAGAAGATGAACCAAGACCTGACCAGGATGCTGCCGAAGGAGATGGCCAACGCCGTCAACCTTTTCGCGCACCCTGTCGCGGGTGCGGTGGCGATGTCGGCGCTTGGCATGGGGCTCGCCAATCATGCGTTCGGCGTCTGGATGGGCGCGCTTTCGGGAGCCGCCGAGGCGTCACAGCGCCTCATGCAACCGCTGATCGAGGATTTCGAGGCACGCGTCGAGCAATTCGAGGACGCGAACTCGTCGTCCACCAGGGCGCGGGCGACGGCGAAGACCATGATTGCCGAGGCGCAGTCCTTCGCCCAGGAAGTCACCGATATCGCAGCCAGGGAGGACGCCATCATCGCGCCGACCGCAAGTGCCGCTCCGGCAACAAGCGAGGCCGCGGATGATGTGCTGCTGCCCGAGGATTTCCGCCAGCCCAAGGCCATGGCGAAGCCGGCGAAACCATCGGACCTCAAGGCGATATCGGGCATCGGTCCGAAGCTGGAAAAAGTGCTGAACGGTCTCGGTATCTGGACGTTCGCCCAGATCGCCGCATGGTCGCCGCAAGAGATCGCCTGGGTCGACGATTATCTGTCGTTCAACGGCCGTATCGGCCGCGACGGCTGGACTGCCCAGGCCGCGGCGCTGGCCGCCAAGAAGTAAACGGAATGTCGGGCGCTGCTTCTGTCGCGCCCGGGAAATGAGATTGCGGGAAATCCGCAGGGGTTTGAGACGAATGGCAAAGCTCAAGGTCGACGGGAAAGAAATCACTGTACCCGACCATTACACGCTGCTGCAGGCGGCCGAGGACGCGGGCGCGGAAGTGCCGCGCTTCTGCTTCCACGAGCGGCTGTCGATCGCCGGCAATTGCCGCATGTGCCTGATCGAGGTGAAGGGCGGGCCGCCCAAGCCGCAGGCCTCCTGCGCCATGGGCGTGCGCGACCTGCGCCCCGGTCCGAACGGCGAGCCGCCGGAAATCTTCACCAACACGCCCATGGTCAAGAAGGCCCGGGAAGGCGTGATGGAATTCCTGCTGATCAACCACCCGCTGGATTGCCCGATCTGCGACCAGGGCGGCGAGTGCGACCTGCAGGACCAGGCGATGGCCTTCGGCGTCGATTCCTCGCGCTACCACGAGAACAAGCGCGCGGTGGAAGACAAGTATATCGGCCCGCTGGTCAAGACGGTGATGAACCGCTGCATCCACTGCACGCGTTGCGTCCGCTTCACCACCGAGGTAGCCGGCATTTCCGAACTTGGCCTGATCGGCCGCGGCGAGGATGCCGAGATCACTACCTATCTCGAGCAGGCAATGACCTCGGAACTGCAGGGCAATGTCATCGATCTCTGCCCGGTCGGCGCGCTGACCTCGAAGCCTTTCGCCTTCCAGGCGCGGCCGTGGGAGCTGACCAAGACCGAATCCATCGACGTCATGGATGCCGTCGGCTCGGCGATCCGCGTCGATAGCCGTGGGCGCGAAGTGATGCGCATCCTGCCGCGCGTCAACGAGGCCGTGAACGAGGAATGGATTTCCGACAAGACCCGCTTCATTTGGGACGGCCTGCGCACGCAGCGCCTCGACCGCCCCTATGTGCGCAAGGACGGCAAGCTGGTTCCGGCGAGCTGGGCCGAAGCGTTCGCATCGATCAAGGACGTGGTGTCAAAGACGACGCCTGAGAAGATCGGCGCGATCGCGGGCGATCTAGCCGCGGTCGAGGAAATCTTTGCGCTGAAGCTTTTGATGGCTTCGCTCGGTTCGAAGAACATCGATTGCCGCCAGGATGGCGCCGCGCTCGATCCGGCGCTCGGACGCGCCAGCTATATCTTCAACCCGACCATCGAAGGCATTGAGCAGGCCGATGCGGTGCTGATCGTCGGCGCCAATCCGCGCTTCGAGGCTTCGGTGCTCAATGCCCGCATCCGCAAGCGCTGGCGTCTCGGCAATCTGCCGGTCGGCGTCATCGGCGATGTCGGCGATACGCGCTATGACTACGAACAGCTGGGTGCCGGGCCGGACTCGCTGAAGGATCTGGCGGATGGCAACGGCAAGTTCTTCCAGACGCTGAAGAAGGCGACGCACCCCCTGATCATCGTCGGCCAGGGCGCCCTGGCGCGCGCCGATGGCGCGGCCGTGCTCGGCCAGGCGGCCAGGCTCGCCGCTGCCGTCAATGCTGCCCGCGCCGACTGGAACGGCTTTGCCGTGCTGCACACTGCAGCGGCGCGCGTCGGAGGCCTCGACCTCGGCTTCGTACCCGGCGAGGGCGGCAAGAACGTTGCCGGCATGCTGGGCGAGACGGATGTGCTGTTCCTGCTCGGTGCCGACGAGATCGACATGAGCAAGACCGGCGGCGCCTTCGTCGTCTATGTCGGCACGCATGGCGACGCCGGCGCGCACCGCGCCAATGTCATCCTGCCGGCGGCGGCCTATACCGAAAAGTCCGGCACCTATGTCAACACGGAAGGGCGCGTGCAGCAGACCAACCGCGCCGGCTTCGCGCCGGGCGATGCGCGCGAGGATTGGGCGATATTGCGGGCGCTGTCCGACGTGCTGGGCAAGAAACTGCCGTTCGATTCGCTGCCGCAGCTGCGTGCCAAGCTTTATGGCGAATACCCACATCTCGCCCGCATCGACCAGGTCGCGGCTGGTAATGCCGAAGACATCGCCAGGGTCGCGAAGCTTGGCGGACGGCTGAACAAGGGCACCTTCACCTCGCCGGTCAAGGATTTCTATCTGACCAACCCGATCGCGCGGGCATCGGCCGTGATGGCGGAATGCTCGGCACTGGCCAAGAGCGGCTTCAAGCAGGCGGCGGAATAAGCATGGACACCTTCTTCTCCTTCTACGTGCTGCCGGCGCTGCTGATCCTTCTGAAGTCAGTCGTGCTGATCGTCGTGCTGCTGATCTTCGTCGCCTACATCCTCTACGCCGACCGCAAGATCTGGGCGGCCGTGCAGTTGCGCCGTGGCCCGAACGTCGTCGGCCCCTGGGGCACGCTGCAGGCCTTCGCCGATCTGTTGAAGTTCGTCTTCAAGGAACCGGTCATTCCGTCCGGCGCCAATAAGGGCGTCTTCCTGCTGGCGCCGCTGGTCTCCGCCGTGCTGGCGATCTCGGCCTGGGCGGTCATTCCGGTCAGCCAGGGTTGGGCGATCGCCAACGTCAATGTCGGCATCCTTTATGTCTTCGCCATCTCCTCGCTGGAGGTCTATGGCGTGATCATGGGCGGCTGGGCGTCCAACTCGAAATATCCGTTCCTCGGCGCGCTGCGCTCGGCCGCGCAGATGGTGTCCTATGAAGTCTCGATCGGCTTCGTCATCGTCACCGTGCTGCTCACCGCCGGCTCGCTCAACCTCAGCGATATCGTGCTGTCGCAGCAGGGTGGGCTCGGTACGCGGCTTGGCCTGCCCAACACGTTCCTCGACTGGAACTGGCTGGCGCTGTTCCCGATGTTCATCATCTTCTTCATCTCGGCGCTGGCCGAGACGAACCGTCCGCCCTTCGATCTGGTCGAAGCCGAATCGGAGCTGGTCGCCGGCCACATGGTCGAATATTCGTCGACGCCGTTCCTGCTGTTCTTCCTCGGTGAATATGTCGCCATCGTGCTGATGTGCGCGCTGGCCACCATCCTGTTCCTCGGCGGCTGGCTGCCGCCCTTCGACTTCGCGCCTTTCACCTGGGTGCCCGGCGTGATCTGGTTCGTGCTGAAGGTTTGCTTCGTGTTCTTCGGCATCTCGATGGTGAAGGCCTTCGTGCCGCGCTACCGCTACGACCAGCTGATGCGGCTGGGCTGGAAAGTGTTCCTGCCGATCTCGCTGTTCATGGTCGTCGCCACGGCGGCCTTCCTCAAGATCACGGGGTTTGCGTGATGTCCGCTTTGTCTCAAGCCGCAAAATCGCTGCTGCTGCAGGATTTCGTCAGCGCCTTCTTCCTGTCGATGCGCCAGTTCTTCGCGCCGAAGGAGACGATCAACTATCCGCACGAGAAGGGGCCGATCAGCCCGCGCTTCCGGGGCGAGCATGCGCTGCGCCGCTATCCTAACGGCGAGGAACGCTGCATCGCCTGCAAGCTGTGCGAGGCGATCTGCCCGGCGCAGGCGATCACCATCGAGGCCGGCCCGCGCCGCAATGACGGCACGCGCCGCACGGTGCGTTACGACATCGACATGGTGAAGTGCATCTATTGCGGCTTCTGCCAGGAAGCCTGCCCGGTCGACGCCATCGTCGAGGGGCCGAATTTCGAATTCGCGACGGAGACGCGCGAAGAACTCTACTATGACAAGGACAGGCTGCTGGCGAATGGCGACCGGTGGGAGCGCGAACTGGCGCGCAACATCTCGCTGGATGCGCCCTATCGCTGACATTTGACGCATGGACGGGGCGAGGGGCCTCGTCTAGAGGATGATCTTGTCCGAAAAGTTGCGGACTTTTCGGACAAGATCATCCTCCGGAAGACAAAAGTGTCGCATGTTTCTTTCGATCGGGTATTTCAACCCGATCGGAACATGCGATAGGACAACGCGGCTTCGGTGCCGGAAGCGGTGCGAAGCCAGAGATAGCGAACAGGACGATTGTCCTGTTTCGACAGGAACCCGGGGGATCCCCAATGCTGAGTGGACTAGAGGCGGCCTTTTTCTACCTCTTCGCCTTTGTCGCGGTGGCATCGGCGTTCATGGTCATTTCGTCGCGCAACCCCGTGCATTCGGTGCTGTTCCTGATCCTGACCTTCTTCAACGCGGCCGGTCTGTTCATGCTGACCGGCGCCGAGTTCCTGGCGATGATCCTGCTCGTCGTCTATGTCGGCGCCGTCATGGTGCTGTTCCTGTTCGTCGTCATGATGCTCGACGTCGACTTCGCCGAGATGAAGGAAGGAGCCCTGCAATACGCGCCGATCGGTGCGATGGTCGGGCTGATCCTGGCGGCGGAGCTGATCGTCGTGCTGGGCGGCTACACCTTCGCGCCGAAGCTCGCCTCGACGGTCGCAAAGCCCATTCCGGATCTCGCCGCGCGCTCGAACACGGCAGCGCTCGGCGACATCCTCTATACCGACTACCTCTACTACTTCCAGATTTCGGGCCTCATCCTGCTGGTTGCCATGATCGGTGCCATCGTCCTGACGCTACGCCACAAGGAAGGGGTCAAGCGGCAGTCGATCGCAGCCCAGGTCGGCCGCACGCCGGCGACCGGCATGGAAATCCGCAAGGTCAAGTCGGGCGAAGGAGTCTGAGATGGTCGTCGGCATTGCACACTATCTGGCCGTATCGGCGATCCTGTTCACGCTCGGCGTGTTCGGCATCTTCCTCAACCGCCGCAACATCATCGTCATCCTGATGTCGATCGAATTGATCCTGCTCGCCGTCAATATCAACTTCGTCGCCTTTTCAGCGGCGCTCGGCGATCTGGTCGGCCAGGTGTTCGCGCTGTTCGTGCTGACGGTCGCGGCGGCTGAAGCCGCCATCGGACTTGCCATTCTCGTCGTCTTCTTCCGCAACCGCGGCTCGATCGCGGTCGAAGACGTGAACGCCATGAAGGGTTGACGGAACCACCATGTATCAGGCCATCGTCTTCCTTCCACTGCTCGGCTTCCTGATCGTCGGCCTGTTCGGCACGTCGCTCGGTGCCAAGGCATCCGAATACATCACCTCCGGCTTCCTGGTGATCGCGGCCGTGCTGTCATGGGTCGCCTTCTTCAGCGTCGGTTTCGGCCATGGCGAAGTGTTCACCGTGCCGGTGCTGCACTGGATCCAGTCCGGCGGCCTGGACGTCTCCTGGGCGCTGCGGATCGACACGCTGACAGTGGTGATGCTGGTGGTGGTCAACACCGTGTCGGCGCTGGTTCACATCTATTCGATCGGCTACATGCACCACGATCCGAACCGGCCGCGCTTCTTCGCCTATCTGTCGCTGTTCACCTTCGCCATGCTGATGCTGGTGACGGCCGACAACCTCGTGCAGATGTTCTTCGGTTGGGAAGGGGTGGGCCTGGCGTCCTACCTGCTGATCGGCTTCTGGTACAAGAAGCCGTCGGCCAATGCCGCCGCCATCAAGGCTTTCGTCGTCAACCGCGTCGGCGATTTCGGCTTCGCGCTCGGCATTTTCGGCCTGTTCGTGCTGTTCGGCTCGGTCAACCTCGGCACGATCTTCGCCAATGCGGCGACGTTCATTCCTGCTGAAGGCGCGCCGCAGGGTGCCGCCGTGCTCACCTTCCTCGGCCATGCGCTCGACAAGCAGGCGGCGATGACCGTCGTCTGCCTGCTGCTGTTCATGGGTGCCATGGGCAAGTCGGCGCAGGTGCCGCTGCACACCTGGCTGCCGGACGCCATGGAAGGCCCGACCCCGGTGTCGGCGCTCATCCATGCCGCCACCATGGTGACCGCCGGCGTGTTCATGCTGGCGCGGCTTTCGCCGCTGTTCGAATTGTCGCATTCGGCGCTGACGGTGGTGACCTTCATCGGTGCCTTCACCGCCTTCTTCGCGGCGACCGTCGGCCTGGTCCAGAACGACATCAAGCGCGTCATCGCCTATTCGACCTGCTCGCAGCTCGGCTACATGTTCGTGGCGCTCGGCGTCGGCGCCTATGGCGCGGCGATCTTCCACCTGTTCACGCACGCCTTCTTCAAGGCGCTGCTGTTCCTCGGCTCGGGCTCGGTCATCCATGCCGTCTCCGACGAACAGGACATGCGCAAGATGGGCGGCTTGAGGAAGCTGATCCCGACCACCTACTGGATGATGGTGATCGGCACGCTGGCGCTGACCGGCGTCGGCATTCCTGTGACCGTCATCGGCACCGCCGGCTTCTTCTCCAAGGACGCCATCATCGAGACGGCCTTTGCCGGGCACAATTCGGTCGCGGGGCTGGCCTTCGTGGCCCTGGTCATCGCCGCCGGCTTCACCTCCTTCTACTCCTGGCGGCTGATCTTCATGACCTTCCATGGCGAGCCACGGGCGAGCCACGAGGTGATGCATCACGTCCATGAATCACCGCCGGTGATGCTGGTGCCGCTGTTCATCCTGGCGGCCGGCGCTTTGTTTGCCGGCATCATCTTCCACGGTGCCTTCATCGGCGAGGGCTATGCCGAATTCTGGAAGGCGTCACTGTTCACGCTGGCGGACAACCACATCCTGCACGAGATTCACGAACTGCCACTGTGGGTCGAGCTCTCGCCCTTCATCGCCATGCTGATCGGGCTCGCGGTGGCCTGGCAGTTCTACATTCGGTCGCCGGAAATGCCGAGGAATCTCGCTGCCCAGCATCGCGGGCTCTACGCCTTCCTGCTCAACAAGTGGTATTTCGACGAGCTTTACGACTTCCTGTTCGTGCGGCCGGCCAAGCGTCTCGGTTCTTTCCTGTGGAAGACCGGTGACGGAACCATCATCGATGGGCTCGGGCCGGACGGCATTTCGGCGCGCGTCGTCGATGTCACCAACCGCGTCGTCAAGCTGCAGACCGGCTATCTCTACCACTATGCCTTCGCCATGCTGATCGGCGTTGCCGCACTCGTCACCTGGATGATGCTCTGATGACCGCCTGGCCAATCCTCTCGCTGGTCACCTTCCTGCCGCTGGTTGGTGTGCTGCTGATCCTGTTCATCAACGATGACACCGAAAACGCGCGCCGCAACATCCGCGCCATTGCGTTGATAACCACGGCATTCACCTTCCTGGTGTCGCTGTTGATCTGGACCGGCTTCGACAATTCGCAGGCCGGCTTCCAGTTCGTCGAAAAGGTCGCCTGGCTCGACTCCGGCATTTCCTATCATTTGGGCGTCGACGGCATTTCCATGCTGTTCGTCATCCTGACGACCTTCCTGATGCCGCTTTGCATCCTGGCGTCGTGGGAAGCGATCGAGAAGCGCGTCAAGGCCTACATGATCGCCTTCCTGCTTCTGGAAACGCTGATGATCGGCGTGTTCTGTGCGTTGGACATCGTGCTGTTCTACGTCTTCTTCGAAGCAGGCCTGATCCCGATGTTCATCATCATCGGCGTGTGGGGCGGCAAGCGGCGCGTCTACGCCTCGTTCAAATTCTTCCTCTATACGCTGGCCGGCTCGGTGCTGATGCTGCTCGCCATCATGGCGATGTTCTTCCAGTCCGGCACCACCGACATCCCGACGCTTTTGACGCACAACTTCCCGGCCAACATGCAGACCTGGTTGTGGCTCGCCTTCTTCGCCTCCTTCGCGGTGAAGATGCCGATGTGGCCGGTACATACCTGGCTGCCCGACGCGCATGTCGAGGCGCCAACGGCAGGCTCGGTCATCCTGGCCGCCATCCTGCTGAAAATGGGCGGGTACGGCTTCCTGCGCTTCTCCCTGCCGATGTTCCCGCTGGCGTCCGAGATGTTCGCGCCGCTGGTGTTCACGCTGTCGGTCGTCGCCATCATCTACACCTCGCTGGTGGCGCTGATGCAGGAGGACATGAAAAAGCTGATCGCCTATTCCTCGGTCGCCCATATGGGCTTCGTCACCATGGGCATCTTCGCCATGAACCAGGAAGGCGTGCAGGGCGCGATCTTCCAGATGCTCAGCCACGGCCTGGTCTCGGGCGCGCTGTTCCTGTGCGTCGGCGTCATCTATGACCGCATGCATACCCGCGAGATCGCCGCCTATGGCGGCCTCGTCAACAACATGCCGAAATACGCCACCGTGTTCATGATCTTCACCATGGCCAATGTCGGCCTGCCTGGCACCTCAGGCTTTGTCGGCGAGTTCCTGACCATGCTCGGCGTGTTCCGCGTCAACACCTGGGTGGCGTTCTTCGCCGCCACCGGCGTTGTCCTGTCGGCCGCCTACGCGCTTTGGCTCTATCGCCGGGTGATCTTCGGCGCACTGACCAAGGACAGCCTGAAGGGACTGCTCGATCTGTCGACCCGCGAGAAGGCGATCATCTATCCGCTGGTCGTGCTGGTCATCTTCTTCGGCGTCTATCCCGCACCCGTCTTCGACGCGACGGCCCAATCGGTCAAGTCGCTCGTCACCAATGTCACCGCATCCATCGGCGCCGCGCAGACCGCGGCGGCGAACTGACCCAGGGGTTTTGCGAACCATGACGCCGGACCTTCTCTCCAGCCTGTCGCTCTCGACGCCCGAGCTGATCCTTGCCATCGGCGCGCTCGCGCTGCTGATGGTCGGGGCCTATTCGCGTTCCAACACCGCCAATACGGTGACCGGCCTTGCCGTCGCCGTACTGGTGATCGCAGGCGCTTGGCTGATCTTCCACGCCGGGCAGGGCACCGCCTATGGCAATGCCTTCATCCAGGATTCCTTCTCCCGCTTCATGAAGGTGCTGGCGCTGGTCGGTTCGGCGGTGACGCTCATCATGTCGATGCGCTTTGCCAAGGCGGAGCGTTTCGACAAGTTCGAATATCCGGTGCTGATCCTGCTTTGCACGCTCGGCATGATGCTGATGATCTCGGCCAACGGCATGATCGGGCTTTATCTCGGCCTCGAACTGCAGTCGCTGGCGATCTATGTGCTGGCTGCGATCAACCGCGACAATCTGCGTTCGACCGAGGCCGGCCTGAAATATTTCGTCCTCGGCGCGCTGTCCTCGGGCATGCTGCTCTACGGTATCAGCCTGGTCTATGGTTACACCGGCAACACCGGTTTCCAGGAGATCGCCACCGCGCTTGGCGGCGGCGAGCGCCAGCTTGGCCTCGTTGTCGGCCTCGTCTTCGTGCTGGCCGGGCTTGCCTTCAAGATCTCGGCGGTGCCGTTCCACATGTGGACGCCAGACGTGTATGAGGGTGCGCCGACGCCGGTGACGGCCTTCCTGGCGGCAGCGCCGAAAATGGCGGCGATGGCGCTGATCGTGCGCGTCACCATGGGCGCGTTCAAGCCGATCGCTTCCGACTGGCAGCAGATCATCGTCTTCATCTCGATCGCCTCGATGGCGCTTGGCGCTTTCGCCGCCATCGGCCAGACCAACATCAAGCGGCTGATGGCCTATTCCTCGATCGGCCATATGGGCTACGCACTGGTCGGCCTCGCCGCCAACAGCCAGGCCGGCGTGCGCGGCGTCGCCATCTATATGCTGATCTACCTGGTGATGACGTTGGGCACCTTCGCCTTCATCCTCGCGATGCGGCGCAAGGAAGGCAATGTCGAGCAGATCAGCGATCTCGCCGGCCTGTCGTCGACCAACCCGGTGATGGCAACGATCCTGACCATCCTGATGTTCTCGCTGGCCGGCATTCCGCCGCTCGCCGGCTTCTGGGGAAAATGGTACGTCTTCCTCGCCGCCATCAATGCCAATCTCTATGCGCTGGCGATTATCGGCGTGCTGGCCTCGGTGGTGGGCGCCTACTATTATCTGCGCATCATCAAGATCATGTGGTTCGATGAGCCGGTCGGCGGCTTCGTGCCGATGGCCAGCGAATTGCGTGTCGTGCTCGGCGTCAGTGGCGCGTTCGTGCTGTTCTATGTGCTGATCGGCGGGCCGATCGGCACCTATGCCGAAGCCGCCGCCAAGACATTTTTCTGACGGGATGGCATTTCGGCTGGCTCCAACCTCGGCGTCGGAAGGGTTCCGGCTCGAAGCGCATGACAGTGTCGGCTCCACCAACGCGCTGGCGCTGGACCATGCCCGGGCGGGCGACTCGGGTAAGCTCTGGGTCGTTTCCAAGAAGCAGGAAAGCGGGCGCGGCCGGCGTGGCCGTGCCTGGGCAACGCCGGAGGGCAATCTGGCGGCGACGCTGCTTGTCATCACCGCCGGCGAGCTTCGCCTTGCCGCGACGCTCGGCTTTGTCGCCGGGCTGGCGCTGGCCGACGCGCTCGACGCGGTGGTGCCGAAGAGCCGCATCGCGATAGGCATCGACGGCGCGAGCCAGGGACAGAACCGCTTCGAGCTGAAATGGCCGAACGACGTGCTCGCCTCCGGGGCCAAGCTCGCCGGCATCCTCTTGGAGTCGGCGATGCTTGATGGTGGCCGTTTCGCGGTGGCGGTGGGCATCGGCGTCAACGTGGTGGCGCACCCGCGGGATTTGCCGTATCCCGCGACATCGCTTCATGCGTTGGGCTCGGCTTGCGATGCCGAAACGCTGTTTCTGGCGCTGTCGGATGCCTGGAGCGAGAATGCCCGCCTTTGGGACGAAGGGCGTGGCCTTGCCGCCATCAGGAAGCGTTGGCTGGCCCGCGCCGCGGGCCTTGGCGGCGAGGTTGCTGTCAGAATTGACGGCAATGTGGTGCGTGGCGTGTTCGAGACCATTGACGAGGACTGCCGTTTCGTGATCCGCGACGATGAGGGAGCCGTTTTGACGGTCGCCGCCGGAGATGTGCATTTCGGCGCGGTCGCGTCCGCGCGGGTATAGTTTTGTTTTTGAGCAATTCCGGGCTGAAAACGGTTAGACACTTTTGCTGGAATTGCTTTAACGGCTTGGCCTGAGGGCCAGGAAGGGAAAAATCATGGCGAAAGCGGACAACGCCGAACTCGTCTTCGTGCCGCTTGGCGGCGTCGGCGAGATCGGCATGAACTTCGCCCTCTACGGCTACGGCCCGCCGAGCGCGCGCGAGTGGATCGTCATCGATGTCGGCGTCACCTTTCCCGACGCGGCGCATCCGGGCGTCGACCTGATCCTGCCCGACACGCGCTTTATCGAGGAGAACCTCGCCAATTTGCGCGGCATCATCATCACCCACGCGCATGAGGACCATTACGGTGCGCTGCTCGACACCTGGCCGAAGCTGAAGGCGCCGGTCTGGATGACGCCATTCAGCGCCGGGCTGCTGGAAGCCAAGCGGCAGGGCGAGCAGGGCGCGCCGAAGATCCCGCTGTCGATCTACCGGGCCGGCGAAAAGTTCACCGTCGGTCCCTTCGAGATCGAAGCCATTCCGGTGGCGCATTCCATTCCCGAGCCGATGTCGCTGGCGATCACCTCGCCGGCCGGCACCGTCATCCATACCGGCGACTGGAAGATCGATCCGGAACCGACGATCGGACCCAAGACCGATGAGGCGCGTTTCCGCGCCTATGGCGACAAGGGCGTGCTGGCGCTGATCTGCGATTCGACCAACGCGCTGCGCGAAGGCGATTCACCCTCGGAAGTGGCCGTGGGCGAGGGCCTGAAAGGTGTCATCCAGGCCGCCAAGGGCCGCGTCGCCGTCACCACTTTTTCCTCCAATGTCGGACGTATCGTCTCGATCGCCAGGGCAGCGCGCGATGCCGGCCGCCAGTGCCTGGTGCTCGGCCGCTCGCTGAAGCGCGTCATCGATGTCGCTGACGAGCTTGGCTACATGGACGGTCTGCCGGAGTTCATCGCCGAGGAGGATTTTGGTTTCATCCCGCGCGAGAACCTTGTCATCATCTGCACCGGCAGCCAGGGCGAGCCGCTGGCGGCGCTGGCGAAACTGTCGCGCGATGAGATGAAATCGGTGTCGCTGACGGCGGGCGACACGGTGGTGTTTTCTTCGCGCACCATTCCCGGCAACGAGAAGGCGATCCTCGAAATCAAGAACCGCCTGATCGATCTCGGCATCAAGATCATCGAGGACGGCGATGCGCTGGTGCATGTCTCCGGCCATCCCCGGCGCAGCGAACTGCGCAAGATGTATGAATGGGTGCGTCCGCAGATCGGCGTTCCCGTGCATGGCGAGGCCGCGCATCTGGTGGCGCAGGGTTCGCTGATGTCGATGTCGGGCATCGGCCAGGTGGCGCAGGTGCGCGATGGCGACATGCTGCGGCTCGCGCCAGGTCCCGCCACCATCATCGACCAGGTGCCGTTCGGCCGCGTCTACAAGGACGGCAATCTGATCGGCACCGACCAGGCGATGGGTATTCGCGACCGGCGCAAATTGTCCTTTGCCGGTCATGTCGCGGTCAATGTCGTTCTCGACGATAAGTATGAACTGGCCGGCGATCCCGATCTGGTCGCAATCGGCGTCGCCGAGGCCGATGCCCGTGGCGAGACGCTCGAGGACCTGATGATCGATGCGGCCGTCGGGGCGGTCGATTCGATCCCCCGTCAGCGCCGCAAGGACCTCGACCTGGTGCAGGAGGCGGTGCGGCGCGCGGTGCGCGGCGCGGCCAACGAAGCCTGGGGCAAGAAACCGCTGGTGACTGTTTTCGTAACCCGTTGAGAGGGGCAGGGGCTGGTCAGACGTTCAACTGATAGCTGACCGGAATCCAGCGAAAGGACCCGCCTGTCTGCCCGACATAGCCCAGGCCCGGAAACGGCATGTGATGACCTGCGACGAGCAGGCGTCGTTCCGAAGCCATCCTGAGCAGCCGCTTGCGGGTCTCGATTGCCCTTTTCTTGTCGTCGTCGAAATCGGCATGCCACTCCGGACGCTGGATGGATACGACATAGTGCAGGAAAGCGTCCGACCAGATCAGCAATTGCTGCCCGCCGCTTTCGACAAGGAAGGCCAAAAGCCCGGGTGAGTGACCGGCTGCATCGATGGCAGCGATGCCCGGCACCACTTCGTCTCCAGGCGCTATGAATGTCGCGCGATCGGCCAGTCCGGTGCAAATCCGCCTGAAGAGATCACGGTTGGCCAACCTGGCCGCGCGCACCGCATTTCCTTCGGTCCAGAAGGCGAATTCCGCCGCGCCGAATACATAGCGCGCCCGGCTGAAAACCGGTTCGCCGTTCCGGACAAGCCCGCCAATGTGGTCCGGATGCCCGTGCGTGATGACCACCACATCGATGTCATCGGGGCCGAGCCCAAGGGCTTGCAGACAGTCCAGGAGTGAACTGTCTTCATCTCCGCAGCCAGTGTCGAACAGGATCTTTTCGGAACCGGTGTCGACCAGCGTCGGGATGAAGCAATGCTCGTAGCGATCCTGGTCGATGAAGTTCGAGACCGCGAGTTCGCGCACGGCCGCCGGCGGCTGTCCGGCCGCGAAAGCCGATGCAAGCTTGTCTCTGATATCGATGGCGTCGAGCAAAGCGGCAATTTTGAACGAGCCGAGATCGAAGGTGAACACGCGGGCGCGGGCAGGGCTGATTCCGGACATTGCCGTTTGTACTTCGCTGATGTCGTTTGCAACAGGTGCGACAGTGCGCGCTTCCTGAAAGGCTGTCGGTCTCGGTTGATTTGACGTATGACGCCAACCTTGGACCTGGGAGAAAAAAGCTCGCCATGCTCGGACGGCTGAACCATGTCGCGCTTGCGGTGCCGGATTTGACGGCCGCCATTGCCGCTTACCGCAACACACTCGGCGCCGAAGTGACCGAGCCGCAGGCTTTGCCGGAGCATGGCGTCACCGTGGTGTTCGTCAATGTCGACAACACCAAGATCGAATTGCTGGAGCCGCTCGGCGAGAACTCGCCGATCACGGCATTCCTGGAAAAGAACCCATCGGGCGGCATGCATCATCTCTGCTACGAGGTCGACGACATCCTGGCCGCGCGCGACCAGCTCAAGGCCGCCGGCGCCCGCGTGCTTGGCGACGGCAATCCCAAGTCAGGTGCGCATGGCAAGCCGGTGTTGTTCCTGCATCCGAAGGATTTCTTCGGTACGCTGATCGAATTGGAGCAATCATGAGCTGGGTCTCGTTCACCGCCCTGTTTTTCGCGACCTGGTGGGTGGTGCTGTTTGCCGTTCTGCCGTTCAGCGTCAAGACGCAGGATGACGATCACGACGTGACGCTGGGCACGGTTGCGAGCGCGCCGCGTGGGCCGCATATGTTGCGTGCCGTGATCCGGACCACCGTCGCGACGGCGATCCTGATGGGCATTTTCTACGGTTTGACGCACGGGCTGGGATATAGCCTCAACGACATTCCGCACATCGTGCCCGATTTCGGCCAGACCCCAGCGAAATAGAGAGCCCGGCAAGGCTGCTCGCGGAGGGTGCTCCCCGAGGGGTACTCCAACAAGATCGGAGCGCTGCGGATGATATTGAGATGCCGCCCCGCCTGCCGGCCATAGGCTGCTGACGCAAGGTCATGTAGCCTGGCAATTCGCGGCGCTAACCAGATGATTGCACAAAAAAAATGCAAGGCACAAGGCCTTGCAATTAAACGCGTCCGATCTGTTTCCGGTGTCCGGCGGCAGCGAATAACCGCGCCTAGATCGCATCCTCCCAAGACTTTGACCGCGTAGGAAGGCAGATTTGTTTCTGCCCTCTCGGTTATCGGGGCACATTAGCCTAACGGAAATGAAAATGTCACGAAGAATTTTGCCTTGAAACGGGCATTCTCGTGCTGCACTGCACAATAGTGCGGCAGGCTTTGCTTTTGAAACGGACAGCCAAGGTCGATAGAGCCTTTGCGGCATGTTCGCGATTGACGCGCGCAAAGAATTGGGGGCAAATCCGAAGAGGTTCGGTGCGTTTCATTGTCGGCGCGGACTGATCCGAAGCGCGGGATTCCGGGACGGAAGGGGCTGATGTGGTGGGATGGCCGGGTTTCCATTCGGTCATGAAATCGCTATGAAGCCGGAGCAAGCAAGCCTGCGCCCCGCCGATTCTGGCGTGGCCATTCTCATTCACGGACCAGTCCATGCGTTTGTCGCGCTATTTCCTGCCTATCCTTAAAGAAAATCCGCGCGAGGCCGAAATCGTCTCGCATCGGCTGATGCTGCGCGCCGGCATGATCCGCCAGCAGGGGCAGGGCAGTTTTTCCTGGCTGCCGCTGGGCAAGCGGGTGCTGGACAAGGTCTGCAAGATCATCCGCGAGGAGCAGAACCGCGCCGGTGCGCTGGAGATCCTGATGCCGACCATCCAGTCGGCCGATCTGTGGCGCGAGAGCGGCCGTTACAACGACTACGGCAAGGAGATGCTGCGCATCAAGGACCGCCAGGACCGCGACATGCTCTACGGACCGACCAACGAGGAAATGGTCACCGAGATTTTTCGCGCCTACGTCAAGTCCTACAAGGACCTGCCGCTCAACCTATACCACATCCAGTGGAAGTTCCGTGACGAGGTGCGGCCGCGCTTCGGCGTGATGCGTTCGCGCGAATTCCTGATGAAGGACGCCTACTCCTTCGATCTCGACTTCGAGGGCGCGCGGGCCGCCTATAACAGGATGTTCGTGTCCTATCTCCGGACCTTCACCCGCATGGGCCTGCAGGCAATCCCGATGCGGGCCGACACCGGACCGATCGGCGGCGATCTCAGTCATGAGTTCATCATCCTGGCCGATACAGGCGAGAGCCAGGTTTTCTGCCATCGCGATTATCTGTCGCTTGCCGTGCCCGGCGCGAACACCGACTTCGCCAATGACGGCGAGATATCGGATGTCGTCAAGACGTGGACGACGCCTTACGCCGCCACCGACGAGATGCATGACGAGGCGGCCTGGGAAAAGGTCCCGACAGGTGACCGGGTCTCGGCGCGCGGCATCGAGGTCGGCCATATCTTCCACTTCGGCGAGAAATACTCCAAGCCGATGGGCGCCAAGGTGACCGGCCCCGACGGCAAGGATCATTTCGCCTCCGGCGGCTCCTACGGCATCGGCCCGTCGCGGCTGGTCGCGGCGATCATCGAGGCCAGCCATGACGAGAACGGCATTATCTGGCCAGAAGCGGTGGCGCCGTTTGATATCGGCCTGATCAACATGAAGGCGGGCGACGCCGACTGCGACCGCGTCTGCGACGAACTCAACGCTGCCTTCACGGCCGCCGGCAAGGACGTGCTCTACGACGATACGGACCAGCGGCCGGGCGGCAAATTCGCCACCGCCGACCTGATCGGCCTGCCCTGGCAAGTGATTGTCGGACCGCGCGGCGTGGCTGCCGGCGAGGTCGAGATCAAGAATCGCAAGAGCGGCGAGCGCGTGACGCTGCCGATCGCCGACGCGGCAAAACGCTTCGGTGCCACCGCATGAGCGAGGCGGCGGCAGCGAGATCGGCGGGCGCCGGCCCGTTCTCAATCTTCGAACGCACGGTTGCGTGGCGCTACCTGCGCTCGCGGCGCAAGGAGACGGTGATCTCGGTGATTGCCTCGATCTCCTTTCTCGGCATCATGCTGGGCGTCGCCACGCTGATCGTGGTCATGGCCGTGATGAACGGGTTCCGCGCCGAGCTTTTGACGCGCATACTCGGCGTCAACGGCCATCTGATCGTGCAGCCGCTCGATTCACCACTCGAGGACTATGCCCAGGTCGCCAGCCGCATCAACGGCGTGTCCGGCATCAAATACGCTATTCCGCTGATCGATGGCCAGGTGCTGGCGCAAGGCAATGTCGGCGGCGGCACCGGCGCGCTGGTGCGCGGTATCAGGGGGGAAGACCTCGGCAAGATCGCCATCGTGGCCAGCAACATCAAGCAAGGCACGCTCGCCGATTTCGATACCGGCGAGGGCGTCGCCATCGGCAAGCGCATGGCCGAGAATCTCGGCTTGGCGCTCGGCGATACCATCACCTTGATCTCGCCGGACGGGGATGTGACGCCGCTCGGCACCACGCCGCGCATGAAGGGCTACAAGATCGCCGCGATCTTCGAAGTCGGCATGTCGGAGTATGACAGCTCCATCGTCTACATGCCGTTCTCCGAAGCGCAGCTCTATTTCAACATGGACGGCCGGGCGCAGACGATCGAGATCTACGTCGACAATCCCGATGATGTCGATGCGCTGAAACCGAAGGTGGAAGAGGCGGCGCAACGCCCCATCGACCTTGTCGACTGGCGCCAGCGCAACGAGACCTTCTTTTCCGCCCTTCAGGTCGAGCGTAACGTGATGTTCATGATCCTGACGCTGATCGTGCTGGTGGCGGCGCTCAACATCATTTCCGGACTGATCATGCTGGTGAAGGACAAGGGGCATGACATCGCCATCCTGCGCACCATGGGCGCCTCGCGTAATGCCATTCTGCGGATCTTCCTGATGACCGGAGCGGCGATCGGCGTGACGGGCACGCTCGCCGGCGTGCTGCTCGGCGTCCTGATCTGCACCAACATCGAATCGATCCGCCAGTTCTTCTCCTGGATGACCGGCAAGGTGCTGTTCAATCCGGAGCTCTATTTCCTCAGCCAGCTGCCGGCCAAGATGGATCCGCGCGAGACGACCTATGTCATCATCATGGCGCTGGCACTGTCCTTCCTGGCAACGCTGTTTCCAGCATGGCGAGCGGCCCGCCTCGATCCGGTCGAAGCCTTGAGGTACGAGTAGTGGCCGAGGTCATTATCGAGCTGAAGAGCGTCGAGCGGCACTATGTCCAGGGGCCGCGCAAGCTCACCATCCTGAACGGCGCCGACTTCTCGCTGCGGCGCGGCGAAATGGTGGCGCTGGTGGCGCCGTCGGGCACCGGCAAGTCGACGCTACTGCATACGGCCGGGCTGCTGGAGCGTCCCGACGCCGGCGACGTGATCTTGTCCGGCCGCGCCTGCGGCCGGTTGTCCGATGATGAGCGCACCTCGATTCGCCGCAACGATGTCGGCTTCGTCTACCAGTTCCATCATTTGCTGCCGGAGTTTTCGGCGCTGGAAAACATCATGATGCCCCAGCTCATCAAGGGGCTGCCGCGCAAGGAAGCGGGCGAGCGCGCGGCGCAACTGCTCGACTACATGCAGATCGGCAAGCGGGCGTCGCACCGGCCATCCGAGCTGTCCGGCGGCGAGCAGCAGCGTGTCGCCATTGCCCGTGCTGTCGCCAATGCACCGCTGGTGCTGCTCGCCGACGAGCCGACGGGCAACCTCGACCCGGTCACCGCCTCCTACGTCTTCGAGGCCCTGGAGGCGCTGGTGCGGCAATCGGGTCTCGCCGCGCTGATCGCCACCCACAATCACGAACTGGCATCGCGCATGGACCGGCGCGTCACGCTCTCCGACGGCAAGGTGGTGCCGCTTTAACGAATGGTTTCGCCCGGCGTGTACCGCGCTGGATGTCTTAGAATCGCCAGTGAGCGTTCATTGCGATCATCGTGGACGATATCGCGCTCGTCGCCAGAATGAACAACCAAATTGCAAGATTGCGAGAGAGGCGCCGCCGGCGGCCTTGTCGCATCCGCTTTCGCCAGCGTTCACCTTGATTTGCGCCCCCGTACTTCCCCATATCCTTCGCTCAGCTGTGCCTCAGCCCAAGAATTGTCGCCTCGGCCAAACCTTAACACAAGCGCCTCTAATCCTGATCCTCCAGGACTGGAAGCCTACGCCGCCGTGCTTTGAGCTGCGCCTCAGGCGAGTGATTAACCTTTCGCTAACCGTGCAAAATTCCCGCCTATCGCCATATCTCCTAGCGATTGACAATGGAACAAAATTAGAACAAATTAGAAACATATCCACAACAGGAGAGAGTTATGACCGATCTGGTTCAGGATGTCATCTCGCTGGTTTGCATGAGTGCGTTTCTTGTTTCCATGGCGATCTGGATCGGAGCCATGTGAGTTGGCGGTGTCCGCCATCGCTGTTTCCCGATGGCCGTAAGCCGCTCCGCCGTTAAGCTTTTCTTGCCGCCGCGACGTTAGGGTGCGCCTCCAGGCAGGAGCAACGTCCAGGTGTCGCCCATCGTCACGGCCATTCTCGTGGCCAGCAATCTCGGGCTGATCTTTCTCTTGATGACCGTGCCGCTCGGTTTGCGCACGGTCCGGTCGAGCCGCGTCGTGGCAATGGACCGGCAGCGCCTGTGGCAGGCGCTGTGGCCGCTTGGCAGCGACGCCGGCTGGTCCGGCGAGATCCTGTCGGCGCAGCCACTGGACGAAGAGGGCGTGGCACGCATCATGCTGTCGTGGGAAGGCCGCGACGGCAAGCCGATCGAGCGCAGGGCGCGGTTTGAAGACGTCGTCGAGGGCAGCCGCTTCTCGATGCGGGTGATCGAGGACACCGCGCTCGATGGCTCGTTCTGGAAGGATTATGGCGAGACCGCCGAACTGGTTTCGGAGGGCAGCGGCACACGCGTGACGCTCAGCCGGACAGACCGGTATCGCGGCGTCGCTTTCCTGGTGTTCCGGTACTTCGCCATGCGCCGCGAGCTGTCCAAGCTGCAGCGTTGGGCAAAGACCGGGCAGTACCGCAAGGGCGGCTGGTTCGAGCATCCGCTGAGCCAGGTCGGCTTTGCCGTGCTGTCGGCGTTGATGCTGTGGCCGTTCTTCGGCCTTCATCTCGGCGGGTTGGCGTTGGCCGCGATCCTGACGTCGGTGGTGGCACTGCACGAACTGGGCCACATGGCGGCGTTTCGGCTGACGGGCCATCGCAGGGCGCGGATGATCTTCATCCCGCTGCTTGGCGGCATCGCCATTGGAGGCCGACCCTACAACAGCCGTTTCGAAGTGGCCTTCGTGGCGTTGATGGGGGCGGGGTTCTCCGCCTTCCTGGTGCCGATCGTCATTGCCGCCAGCGTGCTTGCCGGCGGCGAGGGCCACAAGGCCGCGGCCGCACTGCTGGCCGCGCTTGCGGGCTGCGTGGCCCTGTTCAACATCGCCAATCTGGTGCCGGTGTGGAAATTCGACGGCGGCCAGGTGCTGCGCCAGATCTGCCCGGGGCCAGTCGTCCTGGCGCTGGCGTCCTTCTCGCTGCTTTCGGCCTTTCTGGCGCTCGGCTGGCGGGCTGGTTTTTCGTCGGGCTTCCTGCTGGCGGCCGGTGCGGTGTTTTCGATCCTCAGCCTGCTCACCGTCGGCAGCGGCGTGAAGCCACGTCGCGAACTGGAGCCGATCGGCACCGTCGACCGTCTCGTCATCGCAGGGGCCTTGCTGGCGGTGTTCGCCATCCATGGCTGCGGCGTTCTATGGGCGTCGGCGCAACTGATCTGATGCGTAACTGGCTACTTTGTGCCGCAGCGCTTCGTTTTGACCGAGAAATGCCGTAGGCTAGGTCCTACCCGCCAGGTGAATGCGGAGGCCGTCAGTCCATTATGTTGACATTGAAAGAGATTTTAAAATCGGATCCTAACTCCATTCCAATCGAGGAGTATGATAGAATATTTAAATTTATGACTATGAGTAACGTGCCGGAAGAAGAAATCGAAAGGAAGCAAGCATATCTTCAATCCTACAGATGCAGGAAATTTTTGCTTTATTCTGGAAACCCGCTAGTTGGTTCTGTTGCCATATATTTGTTTGCATTGCTTATTGGGAAATACCCGTACGTCTCATTATATACGGATAGAATTTTTTATTTTTTTTGGCATTGGGGGCCTCCAGCGGAAGGTCGTTTGTTTTATTTCCGAGTGTGCGGTTCAGTAAGTTTGTCATGGATGGCTTGGCTGTTTTGGAGAATTTATGCGGACATAAACGATAAGGGAGTTTTTATTCGAGAGGACGTCGATGGTGCGTTCGCAAATATCTCTAATCTAGGCTTGATTATTTTAATTGCGCCGGTATTTCTGTTTCTGTTCGCGACTATAGGTCCGGTCAGCTTTAATTCGCTTACCATTCCATCCATTCATGACGGTATTCATATTTATACGTTCAAGAAGGTCGCAATGATATCATGCGCCTATTGGACCGTCGGATTTTCGTTTCTGCTGATTTCGACATGTATTCGGTGGGTGTATCGACGAAAATAGTCTTGGCTGGAGTTCAACCCGCCTTGCGGGCGATTTCTGGTGCCGGCGCCGCGGCTGCGCCGAACACATCCTCGAACGCGGATTTCAGCGCCAGGTCGAGATCGGCCATCGTCAGGGGAAGGCCAAGGTCGACGAGGCTGGTGACGCCATGGTCCTGCACGCCGCAGGGTACGATGCCGCCGAAATGGGAAAGGTCCGGCTCGACATTGATGGCTATGCCGTGAAAACTGACCCAGCGCCGAAGCCTGATGCCGATTGCCGCGATCTTGTCCTCGCCCAGTGAGCCGTCCGGCAAGGCAGGGCGATCGGGCCGCACCACCCAGACACCGACCCGGTCCTCGCGGCGCTCGCCGCGCACGTTGAAGGCGGCGAGCGTACCGATGATCCACTGTTCGAGTGCGGCGACGAAGGCGCGCACGTCCTCGCGCCGGCGCTTCAGGTCGAGCATGACATAGGCAACCCGCTGGCCGGGCCCGTGATAGGTGTATTCGCCGCCGCGACCGGCCGCGAAGACCGGAAAGCGGTCAGGCTCGATCAGGTCCTCGATGCGGGCGCTGGTGCCGGCGGTGTAGAGCGACGGATGTTCGACCAGCCAGACCATCTCGCCGGCGGCTCCGCTGCGGATCGCCTCGGCGCGCGCCTCCATGAAGGCCAGCGCATCGGGATAGGCGGTAAGGCCAGGTTCGACCAGCCATTCTACCGGCGCCGAACCGGGCAAGGGGAGGAACGACGTGGCGATCTGGCTGCGTTCTGTCATGGTGTGTCGCTTTTACTTATACATGTCGTGGCCCAAAACCGCCTTGCACTTTTGGGCGACATGCCTTTGGCCTCCATATGGCGACATCAGGCGCAAACGTCCAGTTCCGGATGCTCATTGCAATCCTGTGGAACGTTATGCCAATTGCCGGACATTATTGCTCATCGCGCACTTGTTTCGCCGGAAACGATTTGCTACACGCCGCGAGCCGGTCGGTTCCGGCTCCTACCACGTGCGGTCGTGGCGGAATTGGTAGACGCGCAGCGTTGAGGTCGCTGTGGGGCAACCCGTGGAAGTTCGAGTCTTCTCGACCGCACCATTGCCGGATTTGTCGAGCCGAAAGGCTGCTGGCAACTGGCGGCAAGGCTGAACCTCTCCTGCCGGAGCAGTGCGGGGTGGGGTGACTACCTGTCGCTGTCCGAGTTCGATTTCTCCTGTGGTTACTTATGAGCGACACATAGCGACGCTGCGTTCGAAAGACCTCTCAGCCGTGCGTGCGGCGATCGGCGGCAAAGGTGTACAAATAGGATTGTTTGCAGGTGTGCCAGCCCGAACAACGAAGATTGAAAACCGCGTCAGCCTTTGACACGCCGCGTCAGGTCGCCACGGCGTAGTGCACGTCGCTTTGCCCCTACGCACTTGCCCTTCACCTTTCAGACGGCAGTTTCGACGATCGTTTGCACCATATCAGCATCCCGTCGCGGCGGCTCGCCAAAAAGACGTCTGTACTCCCGGCTGAACTGAGAGGTACTCTTGTAGCCCACCGCAAAACCAGCAGAGGCAGCATCACCCTGCCTGGCAACCAGGCGGCGACGGGCTTCTTGCAGTCGGATATGCTTTTGATACTGCAGTGGGCTTAGAGCTGTCACGGCCTTGAAGCGGCGGTGAAATACGGACTCACTCATGCCGGCAACCGCAGCCATGTCCTCAACGCTGAGGTGCTCCGTGTAGTGCTCGCGAATCCAGGCCATAGCCTGTCGGATGTGGGACAGCCGGGAGTCGACTCCGGCAATCTGGCGCAGCATCTCGGCGTGCGGACCCAGCATCAGCCGAAACATCAATTCATGCTCCAAATGGAGCCCCATCACGGGGATCTCCTTCGGGCGCTCATACATCTCCAGCAACCTTTGCCAGGCGCCTATCAACTCAGAATTGGCCATGCTGAAACCGAATCCGGGCTGCATCCGCAGCTCCGGTGTCTGGGACAGATAGAGCACCACGTTCATTATTACAGCAGGATCGAGATTGAGGTTTATCGCTAGGAACGGGCTTTCCGCTGATGCCTCGAGGATCTGGCCCATGGCCGTGATTTCGGCGGCAACGACCATGGTCTGACCCGGTCCGTATTCGAACACCTGATCCCCGATGATCGTGCGTTTGGTTCCCTGAAGTACGATGAAGGCCATCGGATCATAAACCAGAGCAGTCATTTCGGTCGGTTCAGCAATGCTGTGGACACTCAGCCGCGGCAAGTCGGGTTTTTGGACTCCGGCATGACGGATCGCCAAGGATCGGATTTCATCGAGTTTTTCCATAGTCTCATCAGGTGCCAGTTATCTGAAAAAATCAACCTGTCGGCAGGATCAGGCAATTAATCAGGACCATCAGGCATCGCAAAAGTCTGACGACTGACCACATTCCTCCCGTACCACGGAAGGATACAAAACATGCAAAAACGCAAATTGGGCACTAACGGCCCGGAAGTCTCCGCCATCGGCTACGGCGCCATGGGTTTTCACCTGGCCTATGGTGCCGCCGACGAGCAGGCCGGGCTCAAAACGATCCGACGCGCCTATGACCTAGGAGTGACCTTTTTCGACACTGCCGAGGTTTATGGCTGGGGAGAAAACGAGAAGTTCATCGGCCGCGCCGTCAAGGGCTTCCGTGATAAGGTCGTCTTGGCGACCAAATTTGGGTTCACCCGCTCTTGGGGATCCGACAGCCGTCCAGAGCACATTCGCGAGGTCACCGAGAACAGCCTGCGCTATCTCGGCGTCGACCATATCGACGTCCTCTACCAGCACCGCGTCGATCCAAACGTGCCGATTGAGGATGTTGCAGGCACGGTCAAGGATCTGATCGCTGAGGGAAAGGTCAAGTATTTCGGCCTGAGCGAAGCAGGCTCCCAGACGATCCGCAAGGCCCACGTCGTGCAGGAAGTCGCAATGCTGCAGACCGAATATTCGGTGTTCGAGCGCGATGTCGAAGTCCTGTTCCCGACCTTGCGGGAGCTTGGCATCGGCTTGGTCCCGTACTCACCGCTCGGCCGTGGCTTTCTGACTGGAGCGGTCAAGCCCGCCGCTGAGTATGAGGAAAGCGACATGCGTCGAGGCGATCCCCGCTGGCAGCCCGGCAATTTCGAGAAGAACCTCGAAGCGGTTCGCCAGTTGACGGAGCTGGCCAGAACCAGAGGATCCAGCGTGTCACAGCTGGCACTGGCCTGGCTTTTGGCTCAGGGCGACGACATCGTGCCGATCCCGGGCTCGCGTCGACAGGAACGTGTGGCTGAAAACGTCGGCGCGGCCGATCTGGCGCTGTCCGCGGAAGACCTGACCAGGATCAAGGAGATCCTTCCAGGCGGCGGCTTCGGCGAGCGCTATGCCGCTGAATTCACGCCGACCTGGATCTAGTCCATTTCAAGGGTGGACTGGGGGCTGTCACCCCCCACCATATCAACGAAGGAATTCTAACATGGCGACACCTATTGAGGTCGTGACTGATTTCTGCGCCGCCTATTCCGAGGATCGCGGTAGGCCCGCTATACGGCGGTGGTTCACACCTAAGACGCTGTGGGTCAACGTCGGCATTTCCGCCACCACCGGCATTGAAGAAGCGATCGGGATGATCAACGAGCTCGAGAAATCCATGAGGATCGCTACCGTTCACATCGACATGCTCGCCATTGCCGCAGACGGGAAACGCGTGCTGACAGAGCGGTTGGACCGGTTTGAACGCGCTGACGGCAGCGAGATCGGAAGGATGACCCTGATGGGAATTTACGAAATCGAAGGCGATCACATTGTCGCTTGGCGCGACTACTTCGACATCAACGCGGTCTCAAAACTCGCCGCGGGATGACGGGTCGATCATTCCCACCGCATCGCCGGGGCGGACGCCATGGCCGCTTTCATCATCATCGGTGAACGCCCGCCCGACCTCCCGATGTCGAAAGCGGTGCGCAGGACGCCTCCTTAGCTCATACGAAAAAGGATCATGTCGTGACACTTTCCCATGGTATCGCCTCCTTGCGAGCTGAGTGACAGTGCCACTCAGCTCGCAATTGGCAGCTTCGAAGGCGTCGATGCGACGTCTTCGGTCAGCCATTCAGCATCCGACCGCCATCGACAATGACTTCCGAGCCGATGGTCCACGCCGATTCATCGGATGCGAGATAGATGACGGCCTTGGCGACCTCTTGCGGTGTGCCAAAACGGCCAACGGGGATGGACCCAGCGATATCCTTGTTGACCTGTGCGCGATAGGTGTCCGGAATGCCGAGCTTGTCGTAAAGCGGCGTCTCGACCGGGCCGGGGCTTACTGCATTGACGCGAATGCCGCGATGCATGAGTTCGCTGGAGAGCGTCTTGGATAGGTTGAGAAACGCCGCCTTTGTGGCGGCATAGACCGATGACCGGGCGGCGCCAACATGAGCGTTGATCGAGGTGTTGAACACCACCGAGGCCGGATTTGCGAAGACGGGCAGCAGCGCCTGCATCAGGAAATAGGGGCCTTTCACATTAATGGCGAACGACTGATCGAAGGCTTCTTCGGTCCAGTCCTCGACCGGCTGCCAGACCGAAACGCCGGCATTGAGGAACGCCACGTCCAACTGGCCGAAATGCTCCTTGACCGACTTGGCCAGCTTCCTTTGCGCGTTGACATCCGAGCTATCGGCCCGCAGCACTGGAACGGTCGAACCCAGTTCGGCCTTTGCTCTTTCGATAGAGTCAGGATTATTGCCAGTGACCATGACGCGCGCGCCCTCGGTCAAAAATTGTTTGGCTGTCTCCAGGCCAATGCCCGAAGTGCCGCCAGTGATAAGCGTCCGTTTTCCGTCGAGGCGATTCATGTGGGTTCCATTCCTTGCAATTTGGCTCAATGAAGCTGGCAATGACTTTCAACTCGCGACCGATCCAGTGGATCTCCTGGTGGTGAGTTAAGTGACTTAGTTCTATTTATAGACGCACGGATTGTATGTCAAGTTAAGCCACTTACCTTGCTTTCTGGCCAGCTTGTGCCTATCTTATGAGCTTACAACCACAAAGAAGGCGCAAGGGCTTCAGGAAACGGGCGATGACAGGCGAGACATATCAAGATCGGGTCAAGGAGGAGAAGCGCGTCGCTTCTGTCGCGGCGGCCACCAAGCTCTTCTTCGAACAAGGCTACGGAGCAACATCACTTCAGCAGATTGCAAAACTTGCTGACGTGTCGACCGCCACATTGTTCAAGCGCTATCCAACCAAGGCTTCGCTTTTTGAAGCGATCGTTGAGGAATTCTGGACATTGGAAAGCGGTTGCCACGCGGACGTTCTCGTCGGCGATCCGAACGCGAGCCTGCGCAAGATCGGTCGTGACTATGCCGACCGGATGCGCCAGCCCAGAATGGTTGCCATTTTCAGGCTTATCATCGCTGAAGCCCTGCGCTTTCCCGATCTGGGGCAGATGCTGTTCGACCGCGGATTTGAGCCCTATCTCGATCGGCTGAGCGCCTATGTGATTGAAGAGACGCAGGCCGGAAACCTCGTCGTACCCGACGCCAAGCTCGCTGCTCAGGCTTTCCTGGCCACGATCGCCGGGCAGGCGTTCTGGCCTGAACTGATGGCGCCGGGCTGTGGCGGCACCGACGAAGACTTGTCAGTCATCATTGACGAAGCTGTCGCCACCTTCCTGGCGCGCTACGGCGCCAAGCTCGCTTGAATGCCTGCGAACGCAGCCGTCAAACCCACCAAAGTACCTTCGTCTGGAGCAAACCCCGGGACTGAATTCTCCCTCACCCTCGTCAGCAATCCATCATGTCCGTTTGTGCAACGAGCCGCGATCGCTCTTAATGAAAAGGGCGTGCCGATTAAGCGGATTGACGTCGACCTCGCCAATAAGCCGGATTGGTTTTTGGCCATGTCGCCGACCGGCGAGGTGCCCGTGCTCCACGCATTCCAGTCGCGCCGCCTCGTGCTCGGCAACGGCCCGCGGCCGCTTGTTGGTGAAGGTTATGCAGCCTTCTTCGTCCGCTCCAGCGTATCGGCCACCACATCGCCGAAGGACGAGGGCGTCGGCACGATGATGACGCCGGCCTCTTTCAGGATCTCGACCTTCTCCTGCGCGGACTCGCCGAAGGCCGAGATGATGGCGCCGGCATGGCCCATGCGGCGGCCTTTTGGCGCGGAAAGCCCTGCAATGTAGGCGATCAGCGGCTTTCTCATATTGTCGCGCGCCCAGATCGCGGCTTCGGCTTCCTGCGGTCCGCCGATCTCGCCAATCATCACCACGGCGTCGGTTTCGTCATCCTGCTCGAACAGCTTCAGAACGTCCTTGAAGGAAGAGCCGTTGATCGGATCGCCGCCGATGCCGACGCTGGTCGAGACGCCGATGCCGAGCGCCTTCATCTGCGAGGCGGCCTCGTAGCCCAGCGTGCCCGAGCGGCCGACGATGCCGACGCGGCCAGGAAGGTAGATCGAGCCGGGCATGATGCCCATCAGCGCCTGTCCCGGCGTGATGATGCCGGCGCAGTTCGGACCGACCAGCCGCATGCGGTCCTCGAAGCGGTAGCGGCGCATGTAGCGCTTGACCTGCATCATGTCCTGCGAGGGGATGCCGTCGGTGATGCAGACGCAGAGCTTTATCCCCGCATCCGCCGCTTCCATGATCGAATCGGCGGCAAAGGGCGGCGGCACGAAGACGATGCTCGCCTCGGCACGGGTTTCGCGCACCGCGCCCTTGACGGTGTTGAAGATCGGCAGGCCAAGATGCGTCTGGCCGCCCTTGCCGGGGGTGACGCCGCCGACCAGCTTGGTGCCGTAGCGTTTCATGTCCTCGGCATGAAAGCTGCCGATCTTGCCGGTGAAACCTTGCACGATGACGCGCGTGCTGCGGTTGAGCAGGATTGCCATTTTCCGTCCTCCCTCAGGCTGCTTTTTTCTTGGTGGCCGCGCGCCATGCGGCGACGGCTTTTTCGGCGGCTTCGGCGAGCGTGTCGGCGACGATCACCGCCTCGCCGGAATCGGCCAGGATCTTGCGCCCTTCCTCGGCCCTGGTGCCGGACAGCCGCACCACCAGCGGCACGTTGACGCCGACCTCGCGGATCGCCTTGATGACGCCTTCGGCAACCCAGTCGCAACGGTTGATGCCGGCAAAGATGTTGACCAGGATGGTCTCGACATTCTTGTCGCCGAGCACCGCGCGAAAGGATTTCGCCACCCGCTCGGGCGAAGCGCCGCCGCCTATGTCGAGGAAATTGGCCGGCTCGCCGCCGGCGATCTTGATCATGTCCATGGTCGCCATGGCGAGCCCGGCGCCATTGATGATGCAGCCGATATTGCCGTCGAGGCCGACATAGGAGAGGCCGCGGTCGCTGGCGAAGGTTTCGCGCGGGTCTTCCTGGCTCTTGTCGCGCAATTCGGAGATTTCGGGCCGCCGGAACAGCGCGTTCTCGTCGAACGACATCTTGGCATCGAGGGCGACCAGGCTGCCGTCGCGGGTCACCACCAGCGGATTGATCTCCAGCATCGAGGCGTCGTAGTCGCGGAACACCTGGTAGCAGCTGAAGATGGTCTCGGTCGCCTTGCCGATCAGGCTGTCCTCCAGCCCGAGCCCGAAGGCGATCTCGCGCGCCTGGAAGCGTTGCATTCCGACGCCCGGATCGACGGTGGCGCGGATGATGGAATCCGGCGCTCTTTCGGCGATCTCCTCGATCTCCATGCCGCCGGCGGCCGAGGCCACGATCATGACGCGCTCTTCCTTGCGGTCGAGCACGAAGCCGAGATAGAGCTCCTGCGCGATGTCGACGGCTTCCTCCAGATAGAGGCGCGAGATCAGCTTGCCTCGCGGGCCGGTCTGGTGGGTCACCAGCTTGCGCCCGAGCATGGCTTCGGCGGCGCTCGAAATCTCCTCGTCATTGGCACAGAGCTTGATGCCACCGGCCTTGCCGCGCGCGCCGGAATGGACCTGCGCCTTCAGCACCCATTTGCCCCCGCCGATCTCACGCGCCCGGTAGGTCGCCTGTTCGGGGCTGTAAGCCAGGCCGCCGCGCGGTACATGCACTCCATGCCGGGCGAGCAGTTCCTTGGCCTGATATTCGTGGATGTCCATTTTTTCTTCTCCCCAAATCGTCGAAGTGCCGCGACGCGCGGCTCTCATTGGCTAGTTAAGCTGGCCGGCGCGCTCGATGGCGTCGTTGACCACCAGCACGTTGCGCGCCATGCGTTCCGATGCGGCGTCGATCATCTTGCCGTCGAGCGCGGCAGCACCCTTGCCCTGCGCCTCGGCCTCTTTCAGCACTTCGAGGATGCGGCGCGCGCGCGTGACTTCCTTCTCCGGCGGCGAGAACACCTCGTTGGCCAAGGCAATCTGCGAGGGATGGATCGCCCATTTGCCTTCGATACCGAGTGCCGCGGCGCGCCTGGCGGCCGCCTTGTAGCCTTCCGGATCGGAGAAATCGCCGAACGGCCCGTCGATGGCGCGCAACCCATAGGCGCGGCAGGCGACGGTCATCCGCGACAGGGCGAAATGCCACTGGTCGCCGGGATAGTCGGGGTTGAGGCCGCCGATGTTGACGGTCCGCGCCTTGTTGCTGGCGGCATAATCGGCGACGCCGAAATGCATCGCCTCCAGACGCCCCGGCGTGGCGGCGATCGCCTCGACATTGGCCATGCCGAGCGCGGTCTCGATCAGCGCTTCCAGGCCGACACGGGTCTTGAATCCCCTGGCCATCTCGATCTGGTTGACCATGGCCTCGACCATGTAGAGGTCGGCCGGCACGCCGACCTTCGGCACCAGGATGGTGTCCAGCCGGTCGCCGGCCTGTTCCATCACGTCGACGACGTCGCGATACATGTAATGGGTGTCGAGGCCGTTGATACGCACCGATACGGTCTTGCCCTTGGCGCGCCAGTCGATGTCGTTGAGGGCCTGGATGATGTTCTTGCGGGCGCGTTCCTTGTCGGGCGGGGCGACAGCGTCCTCGATGTCGAGGAAGACGAAGTCGGCGGCGCTGTTGGCCGCCTTGTCGATCATCTCCGGGCTGGAGCCGGGAACCGCCAACTCGCTGCGCTGGAGCCTGAGTTTCTTGAGGTGGTTGATGGTGTGGCTCATCTTCTGTCCCCTCAGGCGGCTTCGGCGACAGGCATTGCCGCCGAGGAGCGGAAATGCTGGATGGCGGCGCCGACGCCGGAGCCCGGCGCCAGCCGGACGCCGCAATCGAGCAGCGCCATTTCAGCTGATGACAGCGAGGCCAGCACCATCACCTCGTTCAGCCAGCCGAGATGGCCAATGCGGAAAACCTTGCCGAACACCTTGTTGAGGCCGCCGCCGAGCGAAGTCTGATAGGCCTGATAGGCGCGCTTGACGACGTCGCCGCTGTCGATGCCATCCGGCACGAGGATGGCGCTGACCGTGTCTGAATGCCATTTCGGCGCTTTGGCGCAGAGCTTCAGGCCCCAGGCGTCGACCGCCTTGCGCACGCCTTCGGCGAGGCGATGGTGACGAGCAAAGATGGCGTCGAGCCCTTCGTCCTCGATCAGGTCGAGCGAGGCGCGCAGGCCGCGCAGCAGCTGTGTTGCCGGCGTGTAGGGAAAATAGCCGGCATCGTTGGCGCGGATCATGTCCTCGAAGGAGAAGAAGCAGCGCTGGTGGGTGGCGGTTCTGGAAGCCACGAGCGCCTTCTTGCTGACCGACAGGAAGCCGAGGCCGGCCGGCAGCATGAAGCCTTTCTGCGAGCCGCTGACGGCGCAGTCGACACCCCATTCTTCCTGGCGAAAGTCGATCGAGCCGATCGACGAGACGCCGTCGACGAAGAGCAGGGCAGGGTGGTTCGCATCGTCGAGCGCTGCGCGGCAGCCGGCGACGTCGCTGGTGACGCCGGTCGCAGTCTCGTTCTGGGTGCAGAAGATCGCCTTGATGCGGTGCGTCTTGTCCGCCTTCAGCCGCTCGGCATAGAGGTCCAGCGGAACGCCGGTTCCCCATTCGCAGTCGATCACGTCGACCTCGAAGCCGAGCCGCTCGGCCATGTCGAACCACAGATGGGAGAACTGGCCGAAGCGAGACATCAAAACGCGGTCGCCGGGGCTGAGCACATTGGTCATCGCCGCTTCCCAGGCGCCGGTGCCCGAAGACGGATAGATGAAGACGCGGCCAGTCTCGTTCTTGAAAACGCGTTTGATGTCCTCGAACAGTGGCAGGGTGAGGTCGGGGAAGGTGGCCGCGCGCATGTCCTCCATCGGCAGGTTCATCGCCTGCCGCACCTGTTCGGGGATATTGGTCGGCCCGGGAATGAAAAGATGGGTGAAACCGGCCATGGTGCGAACTCCTCCTGATCCAGCAAAGCGGTGGTGGGGAGTTTCGTTTCGACGGCTGATGTCAACAACACCTTGGCGGGTAAGAACTTGCCGCGTGCGGGTGGGTATGGCCTACCCGGTCGCCCTACCCGAAAGGCTGCTTCTGGCTGCGCCTCTCTCGTGAATAGAGTGCGACCGCCATGGCGCGGTTGCGGACGTCCAGCTTGTCGTAGAGATTCTTGAGATGGTACTTCACCGTATTCTCGGAGATCCCGGTCCGGGTCGCGATCTGCAGATTGGTCCAGCCATCTGATAGTACCGCCAGCAGTTCACGCTCGCGCACGGTAAGCCGGGACAGAGGCGTGTCGTTGACCTTGTTGATGTCGATATAGGGGATGCAGATGCGGCCGTGCGCGACAGCCAGGATCGTGTCGAAAATGATGGCGGGATCGTCGAACTGGAAGCAGTAGCCTTGCGCGCCGAGGCGCACACACTGTTTCAGGATGCCGATGTCATGGTCATTTGAAAAGACCGCGATGCGGATGTTGAGCTTGCGGCCCTGGACCTCTGCCAGGACGTCCGCGCCGTCCATGTCGGAGAGCTTCCAGCCGATCACGGCGACATCGAACTCCTGTACCGCCGCAAGCTCCAGGAAATGCCTGCCGCTTTGTACCGAGGCCAAAAGTTCGAAGCGCCCGTCGCAGTCCAGCATTTCACGCAGAGCCGATATGACGAGCGGATTGCGTTCGGCCACGACCACGCGAACGCGCCGCTCTTCGATTGCCTTGCTCTCTGTCCGTGACTTGATCTTCAAGGGCTTCCGCTTTTTTGTTGCGGTCTGGCGGGTCCAGCCGATGCCTGGACCTGCATCATGACAATTCTGCTCCAATGGCGCGGGGGTGCTCTTTCCCCAGCGACATCGGCTGTCGCGCCACAGGAAGCCGAAGCGTGGCCTGCTTTTGGTGAAATCGACAGTTCGCGCGGGGTGGGCAAGCATGTGTTTGGCCTGAAATTCCCGCGCGTTGGAAGAACATGTTGCGAAGTTGAAGCGTTCCGGATCGCCGTCACTTTTGTATGGGCACCGGACCGAAAACCGGTTTCCACTTTGCGGACTCATGGTCTAGACCTGATTTGCACCTTTTCCGGATTCTGATGGCGGGAGGCGCTGGTGGAAGGCCAGGACGAACGGACGACCGGCGCCAGGGCCGCCGACGAGCACCACGCTGATATCTATGGCGAGGACGGTGCCGTCCTATCGTCCTTCCTTGCCCAGATTGGTGCGGCCATCGCCGATCGCGATACGCTGAACCTCAAGCGCCAAGTCGACGACCTGCATCAGTCGGAACTTGGCGACCTCATCGAGGCGCTGCACCCCGAACAGCGGCGCGCGCTGGTCGAGCTGCTGGGCGCCGACTTCGATTTTTCCGCGCTGACCGAAGTCGACGAGGCGATCCGCATGGATATCGTCGATAACCTGCCCAATGCGCAGATCGCGCAAGCCGTGCAGGCACTCGATTCCGACGATGCGGTCTACATCCTCGAAGACCTGGAGCCGGAAGACCAGGACGAGATCCTGTCACAACTGCCGTTCACCGAGCGGATCAGGCTGCGCCGTTCGCTCGACTATCCGGAAGAGACCGCCGGGCGGCGCATGCAGACCGAGTTCGTCGCTGTGCCGCCTTTCTGGACCATCGGCCAGACCATCGACTACATGCGCGAGGACAAGAACCTTCCCGACCGCTTCAGCCAGATCTTCGTCATCGACCCGACCTTCAAGCTGCTGGGGGCCATCGATCTCGACCAGATCCTGCGCACGAAGCGCGCGGTCAAGGTCGAGGAAGTCATGCATGAGACGCGGCACGCCATCCCGGCCACCATGGACCAGGAAGAGGCGGCGCGGGAATTCGAACAATACGACCTTTTGTCGGCCGCCGTCGTCGACGAGAACGAGCGGCTGGTCGGCGTGCTGACCATCGACGACGTCGTCGACGTCATCCAGCAGGAAGCGGAGGAGGACCTGCTGCGCATGGGCGGCGTCGGCGACGAGGAGCTCTCCGACAGCATTCTGGCGACCTCGCGCTCGCGCGTTCCCTGGCTGCTCGTCAATCTGCTGACGGCTTTTTTGGCGGCCTCGGTGATCGGCCTGTTCGATCGCACTATCGAGCATATCGTCGCCCTCGCCGTGCTGATGCCGATCGTGGCCGGCATGGGCGGCAATGCCGGTTCGCAGACCATGACCGTCACCGTGCGGGCGCTGGCGACCAGGGATCTCGACATCTACAATGCCGGCCGCATCATCCGCCGCGAAATGGGTGTCGGCTTCATCAACGGCATCGTCTTCGCCATCCTGATCGGCATCGTCGCGGCTGTCTGGTTCCACGACCCCAATCTGGGCGGCATCATCGCGGCGGCGATGATCATCAACATGTTCGTGGCGGCCCTTGCCGGCATCCTGATCCCGTTGCTGCTCGACCGGTTCAAGGTCGATCCCGCGGTCGCTTCGGCGGTTTTCGTCACCACCGTTACCGATGTGGTTGGATTCTTTGCCTTCCTCGGCCTCGCGACCTGGTGGTTCGGCGTCCGGTAAGTGTCTTAATTGACTTTTACGTAAATGCCGTGCGAGGCTCGTGCGGGGTGCCGCTTCGATTCCAGCGGCAAGGGTTTGGTTCGGGACAGATGGGCGACGCCGCATGGCGATCACCCGGAATTCCGGCATGGAGTGACAATGCGGGAATATTATTCGATCACCGAACTGACCCGCGAATTCGACGTGTCGACGCGGACGCTGCGTTTTTACGAAGACGAGGGACTGGTGCAGCCTGTGCGGCGCGGCCGTACGCGGCTGTTTCGCCCTTCCGATCGTCACCTCATCCGGCAGATCATGCGCGGAAAACGGCTCGGCTTCTCGATCAACGAGATCCGCGAGATCATCCAGATGTACAAGGAGCCGCCGGGCGAGGTCGGGCAGCTCAAGCTGATGATCAAGCGCATCGAGGAAAAGCGCGAGGACCTCAGGCAAAAGCGCCGGGACCTCGAGGAGACGCTGGCCGAACTCGATCAGGCCGAGGAGTCTTGCGTCGAGCGGCTGGTCGAGCTCGGGGTCAACACCTAGCCGAAATTTCGAGATGTTGGCGGGACGGCGCCCCCCTCTGTCCTGCCGGACATCTCCCCATAAGAAGGGGGAGATTGACAACTTTAACGCTGGCTCAGATCCAGCGCCGCACCCGCTTGGCATAGTCGCGGTATTTCTTGCCGAACTTCGCCGCCAATATCTTTTCCTCGCCCTCGATCGCGACCTTCTGGGTGACGAAGGCGGCGACGAAGGCAAGCAGGAAAAACCAGGCGATGCCCGAGACGAAGGCAATGCCGATCAACAGCAGCGTGTTGGCCAGGTACATCGGGTTGCGGGTGACGCCGAAGGGGCCGGTCGTAACGAGATGATCGGGCACGGCGTTGGGATTGAGCGTTGTCCTGGCCCGCATCATGGTGCGGATCGCGGTGAACCAGAGTACGGCGACCGCGAACAACGCCACCCAACCAGCGGCGAACAGGATATCGCCCAGGAGGTCTCCGATCCAGGGCAAGGGATAGAGCATGCCGAGGATGATGCTGATGGCGATCGCGGCAGCGTAGATCACCGGCGGCCACGGGATCACTCCAGGCTTCGGCTCGGTCATTGTGTCCCTCCCTCCGTCATCTTGTCCTCGGTCTTGGCGGTGCACGTTGCGGCAAGATCGGACAGATGCGCCCTGAAGTCCGCAGTCTGGTCGTTGTTGAAGAGCCGATCAAGTGATCCTTCGCCTTGCAGCGTATCAAGCATGCAGCCGCAATAGCTCGAACAGAAGGTTGCGTTGCGCATCTGCTCGCACGAGCGCTGGCAGGTTTTCAGGAAATTGACCTGCGGGGTTTCGACCTGCGCCGGCATCACTTGCGAGAACAGCCAGACGCTACCGATCAGCAGCGGCTGGTGGATCAGGTAAAAGGCCAGGCTGTGGCGGCCGATGAAGACCAGTGGATTGGCCCAGCGGCCGGGCACGAGGCTCGCCAGGCGTGCCCGCATGCCGGAAGCGGAAGCGAGTTTCGCCGCTCCGAGGCCGAGAAGCACCGCGCCGAACCAGGGGAACAGCGGCACGTAGTCGTTGGAGCGCGGATTGACGGCGGAAAGGCCAATCCACCACAGCCAGGGGTGATCGAGTGCCTCGAAGCGCAGGTAGACTGGCGCCGCGATGACCAGTGCGGCGACGACAAGCGTCAGCAGCGCCGGCAGGCGCAGGAAGGCGAGGCCAAGCAGGCTGGCGAGGGCGATCTCATGCAGGATGCCGAAGAAGATGAATCCATCCGGCGTTGCGATGCGGGTGACGACCGAGATGGCGACCGCCGCACCGGCGACCATGGCGAACCGTTTCCAGAAGGAGTTCCAGCGGATCTGCTGGCCATGGGCGAGATAGAGGCTGACGCCGACAAGGAACAGGAAGGTCGAGGCGATGCAGCGGGCGTAGATCTTCCACCAGCCGAAGGCGGTGAGACCGGGGTCGGTGTAACCGAAGAATTCCAGGTCCCAGGTGAAATGGTAGCTTGCCATCGCGATCAGCGCGATGCCGCGCAAAATATCGATGGCAACGATGCGCTTCGATGGCTCCGGAACGGGTGCGGTCGGCGTGTGGATGCTCATGGTCTCGCGATCTGATTCAGCCCCTCCAAGACGACTATCACGGTTGCACCGGATAGAAGAAGACCGGTCGCCTTGGCCTGACCGCGCGGCGGAGCCCGCGCCAGCCGCTGAATTGGGCCAGCGCGGGAAAGCCGTTGGCCGGCTTCGCTTTTTGCCGGGTGTGCGTCGGTTTCCTCTTAATGGGCCTGAAATGTCCACGGCAGATTTGACGCCGCGATTCTGCTTTGGGTAAGCAATGTCCACGCATGTGCGCCATCCGATCTGGCTTCCGGCCCTCAAGGCCGCGGATGCGCGCACCTTCGCCTCGCTCTACGCGGTCGAGTCCTTCGCCCGCGCCATGGTGTCGAGCGTCATCCCGATTCAGGCCTACGAGATCCTCCACAACGAGCAGGTCGTCTCGATCCTCTACACCGTCGTATCCATGCTCGGCCTGTCGGTGACCTTGTTCATGCCGATGCTGATCCGCCGCTTCGCGCGGCGCTGGGTCTACACGGCAGGCGCCTGCCTGCTCGCCATCGGCTCGCTGTTCTTCGTCACCCATACGCTCGCCGGACAATTGGCCGGGATGCTGTGCCGGGTGATGGGTGCCAGTGCGCTGTCGATCACGCTCAACCTCTACATCATGGACCACATCCGCAAGACCGACTTCATGCAGGCCGAATCGCTGCGCATGGCGTGGTCGATGGTTGCCTGGACGGGCGGGCCGACGCTTGGCATTTTCCTTTATGCGCATTTCGGCATCTATGCCGCGCATGGCGCGGTGGCGGTTTTCGCCATGGCTTTGCTGGCGCTGTTCTGGACCTACCGGCTGGGCGACAACCCGTCGATCCGCCCGGGCAAGACGCGGCCGGCAAATCCGCTCGCCAACATCGGCCGCTTCGTGGCGCAGCCAAGGCTCAGGCTCGCCTGGCTGATCGCCTTCGGCCGGTCCTGCTTCTGGACGACGTTCTTCGTCTATGGACCGCTGTTCATGGTAATCACGGGCGAGGGTGAACTGGCGGGCGGCCTGCTGGTCTCGGCCGGCAATGCGCTGCTGTTCATGGCGATCTTCTGGGGCAAGGCGGGAAAACGCTTTGGCGGCCGACGCACCATGACGTTTGCCTACTTCGCCATGTCGGCGTCGCTGCTGGCGGCGGGCACGGTCGGAGCGGCAGAGCCGTTGCTGACCGGAGCCTTCCTGTTGTGCGGCGCCTTCTTCACCATCGCGCTCGACGCGCTGGGCTCGACCGCCTTCATGCGCTCGGTGCGCTCCTATGAGCGCGCGCAGATGGCGGCGGTCTACCGCACCTATCTCGACTTTTCCGAACTGACGCCGCCGCTGGTCTATTCGGTGGTGCTGGCCTTCTTCGGATTGGGATCGGTGTTCGTCACGCTCGGCCTGCTGGCGGCGTTTTGCGGCTTCATGACCTGGCGCTACCTGCCTAAATCTCTCTAAAAAATCAGAGCGAAAGCTCAGTATGGCGCTCGCGCACCCAATTGTGGAAGCGGTGCAAATCGTACTCCTCCGGCATCAGCACGCCGGCTGTATGACGCATCGAGCGCAGGCCCTTCTGGTTGACCTCGCAGATCGCGGCATCCTCCTCCAGCACCTGTGTGCCGAAGGCGACGATGTTGTCGAGATCGGTGGCGGCGAGCGCCTCGGGCGCGAACAGCCATTCGGCGGTCAATTCGGTCTGTTCGGGACCGAGCGGCACCAGCCGCACGGTCCTGACATAGTCGACATGGCCGACGATGAACATCGAGGGCAGGCTGGTGGCATAGGTCTGGCCGGCGGTGCGTTGCGCCTGCGTCAAGCCGGGGAAAACCGGCCCATGCGTCTGCCCATCACGCGACCATGTTTCAGCCCCGGCGCGCAGGCCGCCGGAGAATTCCGGCGCATCATTGTCTGCATGGCGCGTCCATTCGGGATCGTCATGCCGGCTCATCAGGCCGCGGCCATAGATCGGCACCAGCCGCGACAGGTCCTTGTGGACGCCCGGGCAGTGCAGGCACTCGTTGAAGTTTTCCCAGAAAATCTTCCAGTTGCAGTTCATCACCTTGCGCAGCACATGGCCTGACACCAGCGTGTCCAGCGGCCAGTTGCCGAGGTCGCCGGAGGCCGGGTCGAAGGATGACTGCGCTGAGCCGGCGGCATCTTCAGCAAGATTGACGAAGACGAAGCCCCGCCACACCGAGAGTGCAACGCGATAAAGCGGGTGGTCGGCCTTGTCGAAGCCGTCGGGCAGCGATTTCGACGGTACACGCACCAGATCGCCACGCAGCGAATAGGACCAGGCATGGTACGGGCAGGTGATCAGCCGCGCCTTCAGGCGTCCTTCGCTTTCCTGGCAAAGCTGCGAACCGCGATGCCGGCACGTGTTGTGGAAGGCACGCAACTCGCCGGCGTCGTCGCGCAGCACAAGGATTTCCTGCGTACCGACGCGGAAGGTGCGGAATGCCAAAGGCTGGGCAAGGTCGGCCTCGCGGCAGACGAGCAGCCAATTTCTGTACCAGATGGCGTCGAGATCACGCTGATAGTTCTCCTGGTCCCAATAGGCCGATGAGGGCAGCGTCGGCTCGGTTCGGGTCAGGCCGCTATAGGGCTCGCGCCCGCTGGCATCAGGCTGCATGGCTGGCTTCCTGTCAGGTTGGCAGCCGACACCCGGCCATGAAGTTTGTCAATCAGGAGGGGAGCGGCCTTGCCGATACGACGCTCCTGCGCTGGCGACTGTCGGAATTTGGTTTGCCGCGCGCGGCGAATTTCCCTATAGTCACCAACGTCGTCGGTTCCTTTTTGGAGCCAAGAGGGAATGCGGTGCGGACAGGAATTCCTGTCCAATGCCGTGGCTGCCCCCGCAACTGTGTGCGGTAGTCCTCTCCATATGCCACTGAAGGTTTTCCTTCGGGAAGGTGGGGAAGGGCGCTTATCCGCGAGCCAGGAGACCTGCCGGCGACAGGAAACTGACTTCGATGCCCTCGGGTGGAGGGCGAAAGGACAAGACATGACTACCGCTTCCGTCTCCCTCGGCGCCTCCGTCTCCTCGCAGTCGCGCTTCATGCAGCTCGCGCTCGCGGCGCTGCTCGGCATGTTCGTCGTCGGCTTTGTCGGTTTCTCGCATATTGATGCGGTCCACAATGCCGCCCACGACTATCGCCACTCGATGGCATTTCCCTGCCACTAACGAGGATCTGACATCATGAATCTGTTTCGCAACGTCGTGTTCGTCGCGGCGGTCGCGGGGCTTGTGGCCGGTATCGTTCTCGCCTGCCTGCAGGCCTATGCGACGGTGCCGCTGATCCTCAAGGCGGAAGTCTACGAACAGGCCGGCGGCGGCCATCACCATGACCACGCGGCCGGACCGGCGGCGAGCAACGACGCAATGAGCAAGGTGGTGCCCGCTGGGAATGCGATGAGCTCTGCCGCGCCGGCACCCGCCGAAGTCACGGCACCGGCGGAGGAAGACGAGGGTTGGGCGCCGGCCGACGGTGTCGAGCGTTTTGCCTTCAGCGTGGTTGCCAATATCGTCACCGGCATCGGCTTCGCACTGGTCCTGGTCGCGGTTTCCGAGTTTGCCGGCGGCGTCGGCAATTGGCGCCAGGGCGTGTTCTGGGGGCTGGCCGGCTCTGCCGTGTTCACGCTGGCACCAGGCCTCGGCCTGCAGCCGGAACTGCCGGCGATGCCGGCGGCCGATCTGCTTGCGCGCCAGATCTGGTGGACGGCAACGGCCGCGGCGACCGCCATCGGCCTTGGCCTGATCGTGTTTCGCAGATCGCTGCCGTTGACCATCCTCGCCGTCTTGCTGATCGTCGCCCCGCACGTCGTCGGCGCGCCGCAGCCCGACAGTTTCGAAACGCCTATCCCGGAAGGCCTGCACCATCAGTTCGTGGTGGCGGTGACGGTGACCAATCTGGTGTTCTGGCTGGTGCTCGGCGCGGTCGTGGGCGTGGTGCGCAGGCGCTTCACCGGCACGGCGACCAGCTTGCGCGACAGCTTTGCCTGATCGCGGCAAGCTGACTTTCATCATCGGTGGCGCGCGCTCCGGCAAGAGCGCGCACGCCGAAACCCTGGTGACGGCATTCCCCCCGCCATGGGCGTATGTAGCCACGGCGCAAACCTATGACGATGAGATGCGCGAGCGCATCGCGTTGCACCGCTCGCGGCGCGGCGAGGGCTGGTCGACCATCGACGCGCCGCTCGACCTTGCCGAAGCGCTGGAGGCCTTGCCGGATGATCAGCCGGTGCTTGTCGACTGCCTGACGCTATGGTTGACCAATCATATGCTGGCCGATCACGACGTCGAGGCTGAGTGCCGACGGCTAGCCGACGTGCTGTCGCGGCCGCGCGGACCGTGGTTCGTGGTGTCGAACGAGGTCGGGCAAGGCATCGTGCCCGACAATGCGCTGGCGCGGCGTTTTCGCGACGACGCCGGCCGGCTCAACCAGCGGGTCGCCGCGGTTGCCGACACGGTGCTGCTGATGGTGGCGGGGCTACCGCTCAAGGTGAAGTGAAATGACCGACATCGACGACAAGGATGAAGAGCGCCATCGCGCCAAGATGGCCAAGCGCAAGGCGGTGCAGGACGCCGAGGTTGCGAGCAAGACGGTCGAGAAGGGGTTACTGATCGTCAACACCGGTCCCGGCAAGGGTAAAACCACCGCCGCCTTCGGGCTGGCGCTGCGGATGCTCGGCTACGGCAAGCGCGTCGGCGTCGTCCAGTTCATCAAGGGCAAATGGCACACCGGCGAGAAGGATGCGTTTGCCGCCTTCGGCGACCGCGTCGTCTGGCATGCGATGGGTGAGGGTTTCACCTGGGAGACGCAGGACCTGAAGCGCGATATCGCCGCTGCCGAGGCCGCCTGGGCCAAAGCACTGGAATTGATCGACGATCCCTCGATCAGCCTTGTCGTGCTCGACGAGCTCAACATTGCGTTGCGCTACGACTACCTCGATCTCGACAAGGTGGTTGCGGCGCTGAAGGGCCGGCGCGAGGGCCTGCATGTCGTCGTCACCGGCCGCAACGCCAAGCCAGCGCTGGTCGAGGCTGCCGATCTGGTCACCGAGATGGGTTTGACCAAGCATCATTTCTCGGCGGGCGTGAAAGCCCAGCAGGGCATCGAGTTTTAGAAAACCAGAACAACGATCACCGCGACCAGGCCGAACAAGCCAATCAGCAGGAAATCAGCGATACGGTAGAGTTGCAGCGCCCGCCTGATGTCGCCGCTGTCGACATCGCTGCGGCCGCCTTCGCCCATGAAGATGTCGTCGACCATGACACCGCCATAGCTGCGTGGTCCGGCAAGCGCGAGCCCAAGCGCGCCGGCCATCGCCGCTTCGGGCCAGCCGGCATTGGGCGAGCGGTGTTTTTTCGCGTCGCGCCGTACCGCTTGCCAGGCGCCGTGGGGGTCGGCGCCCTCGACCAAGAAGGAAGCGAGCACGATCAGCAGCGCTGTCAGCCGCGATGCCGGCAGGTTGATCCAATCGTCGAAGCGCGCCGCCGCCCAGCCGAACGCCTCATGGCGCGGGGTGTGGTGGCCGATCATCGAATCGGCGGTGTTGGCCGCCTTGTAGGCGGCGCCGCCGGCCAGCCCGCCAACGCCGGTCCAGAAGGCGGGGGCGACGATGCCATCGGAAAAATTCTCCGCCAGGCTTTCGATCGCCGCACGGCAGACGCCTGCCCGGTCCAGCGTTTCGGGATCGCGGCCGACGATCCGCGAGACGGCGGCGCGGCCCATGTCGAGGCCTCCACTGTCGAGCGCGTCGGCGACGGCTTCGACATGTTCATGCAGGCTCTTCTGCGACAGAAGCGATGTTGCCAGAAGGACGGCAATGATCCATCCCAAGGGGACGAACCAGAGCAGAACGAGCTGCACGCAAAGACCTGTCAGCGCCGGCACCAGCACGATGACCAAAAGCGCCTGGACACCACGTTGGCGACGCAGCGCGTCGGGATCAGTGGCGCGGTTGAGCCTCAAGTCGAGAAAGGATATCAGCCTGCCGAACCACGTCACCGGATGGCCGATGGCGCGAAACAGCCAGTCGGGATAACCAAGGACGAATTCGACAACCAATGACAGGAAAGCGATCAGGACTGACATGAAGCTTCTTGAAGGAGCGGTGGACCATGGTGGAAGTCTTGGCCGGGCAAGGGCGCTTTTCCCCAATGCCGTGCTGCCTTTCGTCGACCTCTCGACCGGTATCAATCCGCACTCCTACCCGCTTTTCCACCTGCCCGCCACCTCCCTGTGGCGGTTGCCGGAGGCCGCGTGTGGGCGCGAACTGATAGAGATCGCGGCCAACACCTATGGCGCGCCTTCCGCGGGAAACGTGGTGGCGGCGCCCGGGACCCAAATCCTGCTGCCGCGCGTAGCCTCGCTGGTGAGGCCCGGCAAGGCGATGGTGCTGGGGCCGACCTATGCCGAACATGCCCGGGCGGCGGCGATTGCCGGGCACGAGGTGGTCGAGGTCGCCGATTTCGCGGCGCTGGCGGACGCTGACCTCGCCATCATCGTCAATCCGAACAATCCGGATGGGCGCATCATCGAGCGCGACCGGCTGCTGATGCTGGCTGACGGACTTCGCGCCAAGGGCGGGCTGCTGGTCGTCGACGAGGCGTTCATGGATGTTGGTCCACGCGAACACAGCCTCGCCGCCGACGTCGGCCAGGCCGGCATTGTCGTGCTGCGTTCCTTCGGCAAGTTCTTTGGTCTGGCCGGCCTGCGGCTTGGGTTCGCACTTGCCGACGCGCCGACGGCTGAACGGTTGGAGATGCAGTTCGGGCCGTGGGCCGTCGCCGGACCGGCGCTGGAATACGGCATCCGCGCGCTCGCCGATCTCGACTGGCAAGATGCGATGCGGGCGTCGCTGGCGGATGATGTGGTGCGGGTTGATGCGCTGTTTGGCCGGTTCGGCGTTCGCGTCGCGGGCGGCACCACATTGTTCCGCTATCTCAGCCTGCCCGATGCCGGCGGCCTGTTTTCCGCGCTTGGCGAGAGTGGCATCCTGCTCCGGCATTTCTCCGACCGGCCCCATGCCCTTCGCGCCGGCCTGCCGGCAAACGAGGAGGAATGGCGCAGGCTTGAATCCGCCCTTGCCGAATGGGCGTCGCGGCGCGAGGATCGGTCGAAAGGTTCGAAACAATGATCCATGTCTGCTCGCTGGCGAAGATCGAGGAAACGGTGGCCAGGACCGGCGCCGACCGCATGCTGTCGCTGCTTGCCGCCGGCACCGAGGTGGTGCGTCCGACCTCGATCGCCCGGGAAAACCACCTGCATCTGGTCATGCACGACATCGCGGTGGCGCAGGACGGCATGACCATGCCGGGCGAGGAGCATGTACGCAATCTGCTCGATTTCGCGCGCCGCTGGGATCGGGCAAAGCCGATGGTCGTGCACTGCTATGCCGGCATCAGCCGCTCGACCGCCTCGGCCTATATCATCGCCGCGGCTTTGGCGCCGAAACGCGACGAGGTGGAACTGGCGCAGACGCTGCGCGTGCTGTCGCCTTCGGCGACGCCCAATCCACGGCTGATCGCGGTGGCCGACACGCTGCTCGAGCGCAACGGCCGCATGATCGAGGCGATCGAAGCGATCGGGCGCGGCGCCGACGCCTTCGAAGGCACGCCGTTCGCACTCAAGATCGATATTTAGGCGGCTATTTCAGCCACTCGGCGAGCTTCGCCTTGCGCACATCGCGCACCAGGCTGATGAAGCCATCGGCTTGGTGTTCCGCCGTCAATCGGCCTTTCTCCGCCGTTGCAATGCTGGCGTCGCCGACCACGCCGTTCGGGTTGAGATCGCTGGCGATCCAGGCGAAGGCATGCGTGCCGGTCTGGCGCAGAAGCGCGAATTCCTTCTCCGCGTCGGCGACGTTGGAAACGAAATTGTCGGCCTTGCCCATGTCGACGAGATCCGGCCGGAAATGCAGCATCAGCGAAGTCTCGACATCGCCGCCATGGATGCCGTGGCGGTCCTCGAGTTCGGTGTACATGCCGGCCGGACGGCCAAAGCGCTGCCAACTGGTCTTCACCGCCAGCATCTTTTCGCGCACGCGCAGTTCGCGCGTGACGATACCCATGATCTCTTCATTGCCGCCATGGGAATTGACGACGATGAGCTTGCGTACGCCGGCGCGCGCTATCGACAGGCCAAGCTCGGTCCACGCCTCGATCAGCGTCGTTGCCGGCAGGGTCAATGTGCCCGGCGCGTGCAGATGCTCGTTCGACTTGCCCACCGCCTGGACCGGCAGGATGCGGATATCGAGGTCCTCGGGCAGGCGTGCGATCACCGTGTCGAGCATGCCGTTCATGATCGACGTGTCGGTCGAGACGGGCAGATGCGGCCCATGCTGCTCGATCGCCGCGACCGGCAGCACCGCGATCGTCGTCTCGGGATCGATCGAGGCATACTCGGTTGTCCGGTAATCGCCCCACCAGACGCGTCTTTTTGCTACGGTCATGTCACGCCTCTTCAAATGATCAGGGCAGACCTAGCGCGGTGTGCCCGGCCTGTCGATCACCCGGCCGCGATCGCCTCGACCTCGACCTTGAATTCGGGCCGGGCAAAGCCGGAAACGATCATCAGCGTCGAGGCCGGCGCCGGGCTTGAAAACAGCCGGTCGCGGACCTCCATATAGGGCCGCAGATGCGCGCGGTCGGTGACATAGGCATTGATGCGCACGATGTCCGGCAATCCCAGCCCGGCTTCGCCCAGGATCGCTGCGATGTTCCTGAAGCAAAGTTCGGCCTGCGCGCCGGCGTCGTCCGGTATCTGGTCGTCCGCCGTGATGGCGACCTGCCCCGAGCACAGCACCAGCCGCTTGCCGGCCGGCACCTCGACGCCGTGGCTGTAACGGGCAAAGGGCGGCTTGATCGACTTCGGGGTGAGGAACTTGAACATGGCAATCTCCTGGATATCGCCAGCCTAAGGCCGGATGCATTGCACCATCAAGATGGCGGTGCATGTCGCCGGTGCGATTGTGGACAGGCGTTCAAAAAATAGGCACGATGCCCTTCGGTGCAGCACGACCTTTCCGGCTTTCGCAGATGGCTGTGGTGCAGGCGGGCGGGTCCCGGCGCGCGACGCCGGTGGCATGTGTCTTGCTTCTTGAATCTTTGGTGTCAAGCACGGCGCGCAGCGCGCCGGTGCAAATAAAGGGTGGTGGTCAATGTACGTGAAACAGAAGATTTCGGTCGCGGTGGTGGCTCTCCTTGCGGCCAGCACATTGGGCGCGGCGGCGAATGAAAAAGTCACTTTCGGCACCAACTGGCTCGCCGAGCCGGAACATGGCGGCTATTACCAGGCCGTGGCGGATGGCACCTATGCCGCCTGCGGCCTCGATGTCACCATCATGCAGGGCGGCCCGCAGGTCAGCGGCCGGCCGATGCTCCTTGCCGGCAAGATCGATTTCTACATGGGCGGCAATTTGCTGTCGGCCTTCGATGCCGTCCAGCAGGGCATTCCGATGCGTGTCGTGGCCGCCGATTTCCAGAAGGATCCGCAGGTCATCATGTCCCACCCCGGTGAGGGGCTCGACAAATGGGAAGACCTGAAGAACGCCGAGCAGTACATTCTGGGCGATGAAGGTGCGCAGACCTTCTTCCAGTGGATGGTCATCGAACTCGGTTTCGACGCTTCAAAGCGCGCGCCCTACACCTACAACACCGCTCCTTTCCTTGCCAACAAGAAGTCGATCCAGCAGGGCTACGTCACTTCGGAGCCGTTCGCGGTCAAGAAGGAAGGCGGCTTCGTGCCGAACCAGTTCCTGCTCGCCGACTATGGTTGGGATACCTATTCGACCACGATCGAGGTGATGCAGGACACGATCGACAAGAAGCCCGAGGTGGTCCAGTGCTTCGTCGATGGCTCGGCCAAGGGCTGGTACAAGTACCTCTACGGCGACAACAAGGCCGCCAACGACATGATCAAGAAAGACAATCCTGACATGAGCGACGAGCAGATCGCTTTCTCGATCGACCAGATGAAGAAGTTCGGCCTTGCCGATTCCGGTGACACCGAGAAGCTCGGCATCGGCGCCATGACCGATGCGCGGATCAAGAGCTTCTACGACAAGATGGTCAAGGCCAAGGTCACGCCTGCAGGCATCGACATCACGAAGGCCTACACGCTGGCCTTCGTCAACAAGGGCGTCGGGCTCGAGCTGAAGAAATAGGCCGGCCCGGCATGATGCGGGAAAAGGTAGCGCAAACGCCCGCCTCGGACATGGCTCCGACCTTGCTGGCGCTGCGTGGCGTCGGCAAGGTCTTTTCCAATGGCGTGACGGCGCTCAGCGATGTCGACCTGACGATCCGGGAAGGCGATTTCCTGAGCCTGCTCGGACCGTCGGGCTGCGGCAAGTCGACGGCGCTGCGGCTGATTGCCGGCCTGTCGACGCCGACATCAGGTGTGCTCGACTGGCGTGGCGGCGGTTCGCTCGACCGCGCGAATATCGGCTTCGTCTTTCAGGAGCCGACGCTGCTGCCCTGGGCCAGCGTCTTCGATAATGTCTGGCTGCCGCTCAGGCTGAAAGGCATTTCCCGCGCCAAGGCAGCACCGGCGATAACGGAGATGCTGGCACGGGTGCACCTGACCGGTTTCGAAGACGCCGTGCCGCGCGAACTGTCGGGCGGCATGAAGATGCGCGTCTCGATCGCGCGCGCCATGGTGACCAAGCCGCGCGTGCTGTTGATGGACGAGCCGTTCGCCGCGCTCGACGAGATCACCCGCTTCAAGCTCAACAACGACCTGCTGGAACTGTGGCAGGACGAACGCTTCACCGTCGTCTTCGTCACCCACAGTGTGTTCGAAAGCGTGTTTCTGTCCAACCGCGTCGTCGTCATGGCGGCGCGGCCGGGCAGGGTGTTCGACGAACTCGCCATCGAGGCATCCTATCCGCGCGACGAGGCGTTTCGCACCTCGCCGGATTATGCGGCCCTTTGCCGGCAGGCCTCGGATGTGCTGGTCAATGCCATCAATTCAACTGCGGGCTCGCATCATGACGGTCATTGACGGCACGTTGAAACTCGACCCCGAGGAAGCGCGGCGCGTGCGCCAGGAGCGGCTCGAGCGGATCGGCCGCTGGGTGCTGCCGCTGGCAATCATGGTCCTGGCGATCTGGCTGTGGGACCGTATCTGCGTGTGGAACGAGATTCCGCAATACATCCTGCCGCGCCCCGGCGTGGTGCTGACAACGCTCTACAACGATGCCGGCCTGCTGTTTTCCGCACTGCTGGTCACCTTGCGCATCACCTTCCTCAGCCTGCTCCTCGCGGTTGTCGGCGGCGTCGGCCTGGCGGTCTTGTTCGCGCAGTCGAAGTGGGTGGAGATGTCGTTCTTCCCGTTCGCCATCGTGCTGCAGGTGACGCCGATCGTGGCGATCTTTCCGCTGATCAACATCTATGTCGACAATCAGACGACCAAGCTTCTGCTGTGCGCCTGGATCGTTGCCTTCTTCCCGATCCTGTCCAACACCACGCTTGGCCTGAACTCGGTCGACCGCAATCTGCGCGACCTGTTCAAGCTCAACGGCGCGACGCGTTGGCAGCAGCTGCGCTATCTCAGACTGCCGGCGGCGATGCCGTATTTCCTCGGCGGGCTGAAGATCGCCGGCGGCCTGTCGCTGATCGGCGCCGTGGTGGCCGAGTTCGTCGCCGGCGCCACCGGCCAGTCGTCGGGGCTCGCCTCGCGCATTATCGAGGCCGGCTACCGGCTGAATGCTCCCAGGCTTTTCGCGGCGCTGTTTTTGATTTCACTTACCGGCATCCTGATCTTCCTCGTGCTGTCGCTGATTTCGCATCTCATTCTGAGGCGCTGGCACGAGAGCGCACTGAAGCAGGAGCGTTAGTGCCTTGATACCAACCTCCGGTCCTTACCACCTAACCAACGTCCGGCTTCATGCGTCGCTGACGCCGGGTCTTGCCGCGGCTTTCGACAGAGATGGTTTTGCGCTGACCGACATCACCGTCGCGGGCGGCAAGATTTCCAGCATCGCTGCGCACGCCGCATCCAAAGTACCGGCCGGCGCCATCGACCTTGGCGGCCGTATCGTGCTGCCGTGTTTCGTCGACTGCCACACGCATATCGACAAGGGCCATATCTGGCCGCGAAAGCCCAATCCCGACGGTACGTTCATGGGCGCGCTGAATGCAACCGGCGCCGACCGCGTGGCGCGCTGGAGTGCCGAGGATGTGGCGCGCCGCATGGATTTCTCGCTGCGCTCGGCCTACGCGCATGGCACCCGGGCGCTCAGAACTCATATCGACAGCGTCGCGCCGCAGGAGGAAATCTCCTGGCCGGTGTTCGAGACGATGCGCGAGGCATGGTGTGGTCGCATCGAATTGCAGGGTGCCTGCCTGCTCGGCATCGAGGGCGTGCGCGACAAAAAATGGTTCGACAGGCTGGCGAAACGCGTGGCCGCCGCCAAGGGCGTGCTTGGCGTCGTCACCTATATGGTGCCAGACCTGGAAGAGCTGCTCGACCACGTTTTCGCGCAAGCGATCAAGCATGGGCTCGACCTCGATTTCCATGCCGACGAGACCGACGATGTCGTCGCAATCTCGCTGAAGAAGATCGCCGAGGCGGCACTGTGGAACGGCTTCGAGGGAAAAATCCTCGTCGGCCATTGCTGCTCGCTGGCGCGGCAGCCGGATCTCGAGGTGCTGGACACGCTGGACAAGGTGGCGAAGGCCGGGCTCGCAATCGTGTCGCTGCCGATGTGCAATCTCTATTTGCAAGATCGTCGCGCTGATCAAACCACACCGCGCTGGCGTGGCGTGACGCTGCTGCACGAGATGAAGGCGAGGGGCATTCCGGTGGCCGTCGCTTCAGACAACACGCGCGATCCCTTCTATGCCTATGGCGATCTCGACATGCTGGAGGTCTACCGCATGGCGACACGTATCCTGCATTTCGATCATCCGGTCGCCGACTGGCCGCAGGCGGTCACCGCGACGCCGGCCAAGGTGATGCGGCTCGATGGCTTCGGCACGCTTGCCGCCGGAGGCGATGCCGACTTCGTGCTGTTCAAAGGTCGGAGCTGGACGGAATTGCTGTCGCGGCCCGAATCGGATCGCATCGTCGTGCGCGCCGGACGAGCGATCGACCGGCAATTGCCCGACTATGCCGAACTCGACGAGTTGATGGTGGAATGATGGATGTTTCGGCGTTGAAACGCGATCTCGACGGGATAAAGCTCGACGACAATCCGGCCATCGTCCAGCAGAAGAGCCGCGACTTCTACTGGTACAGCCCGGTTCTGAAACAGCAGCTCGACCATGTCACCGGCGACCTGATCGTGACGCCGAAGACCGAAGCCGAGCTGATCCGCGTGCTTGCCGCCTGTCACCGCCATGGCGTGCCGGTGACGCCGCGCGGCAGCGGCACTGGCAATTACGGCCAGGCGATGCCCCTGTCGGGAGGCGTGGTGCTCAATCTTGCGGAGATGAACGAGATCAAGTCGATCGGCCCAGGCCGCGTGGTGACCGGACCCGGCGCGATCCTGGCCGACATCGACAAGGCGACACGGGCGCATTCCGGACAGGAATTGAGGCTGTCGCCCTCCACCTACAACACCGCTTCGATCGGCGGCTTCATCGCCGGCGGTTCTGGCGGCGTCGGCTCGATCAATTTCGGCGGATTGCGCGATTTCGGCAATGTGCTGCGCTTGCGCGTGGTGACGATGGAGGCCGAGCCGAGGGTGCTCGAACTGACAGGCGAAGACCTGCACAAGGTGACCCATGCCTATGGCACCAATGGCATCATATCAGAGGTCGAGATGCCGCTGACGGCAGCCTATGAGTGGATCGACGTCATCGTCGGCTTCGACGCTTTCATGGATGCGGCCCGCTATGGCAATGCGCTGGCCTGCCAGGATGGCATCCTGACCAAGCTGATCACGCCGATCGCAGCACCCGTTCCGCAGCTTTACTTTAAGCGGCACCAGAAATTTTTCAGGGAAGGCCAAAGCATCTGCGTCGTCATGGTGGCGCAGCATGGGCTGGACGCCTTCCTTGCCTTTACGCGCCGCGCTGCGGGCGAAGTGATCTTCAACGCCGCCCTTGCCGCGCCGGAGGAGAAAAAGGGCCTGCCGCCGGCCTATGAACTGGCCTGGAACCACACCACGCTCAGGGCGCTGCGCGTCGACCCCGCGATCACCTATCTGCAGTCGCTCTATCCCTTTCCCAACCAACTGGCGCTGGTCGAGAAAATGGATGCGATGTTTCCCGGCGAGGTGTTCTCGCATCTCGAATTCGTGCGGCTGGACGGCAACATCACCTGCTTTGGCCTGCCACTGGTCAACTTCACCACCGAGGCGCGGCTCAACGAGATCATCCGCCTGCACGAGGACAATGGCTGCCCGATCTTCAACCCTCACCGCTACACGCTGGAAGAGGGCGGCATGAAGCAGACGGACGCGGTGCAACTCGCCTTCAAGCGTGAGACCGACCCGCAAGGCCTGCTCAACCCCGGCAAGATGATCGCCTGGGAAAACCCGGACTATGATTATCGTTCGGGCCGGACTTTTCTGTTCAAGGGGCTGCAAAAGGCAGGCTGATAACGATGAAGCGTTGGCGCCAAGACCTGCGGGATGTCCTCCCATGAACATCCTCGTCCTCTACGCCCATCCGGTCGAGACCAGCTTCAATGCCGGCCTGCACCGGATGATCGTCGAGCGGCTGACGGCGGCGGGACATATGGTCGATGACTGCGACCTCTATACCGAGGACTTCGACCCGCGGCTGACGCGGGCCGAGCGGCTCGGCTATCACGACCAGCGTGGACCAGGCGATGCGGTTACCGGCTACATTCAGAGGCTACAGGCAGCCGAGGCTCTGGTGCTGTCGTTTCCGGTATGGAATTACGGCTATCCGGCGATCCTGAAAGGGTTTTTCGACCGCGTCTTCCTGCCCGGCGTGTCGTTCAAGCTTATCGATGGCAAAGTGCAGCCGACGCTACACAACATCCGCAAGCTGACGGCCGTCACCACCTATGGCGGCAGCCGATTCCGCGCCATGCTGATGGGCGACCCGCCGCGCAAGGTTGTGAAGCGCATGCTGCGCGCCACGATCAAGCCCGGCGCTCCGGTCTCCTATCTCGCCCACTATTCGATGAACCTGTCGACCGACGAGACGCGGAAGTCCTTCATGGCGAAGGTCGCGGCCAGCGTGGATGCGTTCTGATGCGGGTGCTCGTCGTCTACTGCCATCCGGTGCCGGAGAGTTTTTGCGCCGCGGTCCGCGATACCGCCGTGGATGTGCTGACGCGGCGAGGCTGGGACGTGCGGCTGCTCGACCTTTATGCGGAAAAGTTCGATCCGGTGATGAGCTGCGAGGAGCGGCGTTCCTACAACGATCAGGCGCCGCGGGATCCGGCGCTGAAGCCGCATTTCGAACTGCTCAACTGGGCCGAGGCGATCCTGTTCGTCTATCCGACCTGGTGGTACGGGCTGCCGGCGATGTTGAAGGGCTGGCTCGACCGGGTGTGGGCGACCGACATCGCTTTCAAGCTGCCGGCTGGCAAGGGAGGGATCAAGTCGCTGATGACGCATGTGACCAAGGTCGGCGTCATCACCACCTGCGGTGCGCCGACCTGGTGGAGCGTCGTCGTCGGCCAACCCGGACGCAAGACCTTGCTGCGCGGCATGCGGGCGCTATGCGCCAGACGCTGCAAGACGTTCTTCCTGGCGCATTATTTGATGGATGCCTCGACGCCGACGACGAGGGCGGCGTTTCTGGTGAAGGTGAGGGCGAAGCTGGAGCGGTTTTAAGCGCGGGACTTGCCTTCTCCCCTTGTGGGAGAAGGTGGCCTCGCGAAGCGAGGTCGGATGAGGGGTGTTCCAGGGAACACCGACGTCTCACTCCGCTGGAACACCCCTCAACCGTCTCGGCGCTACGCGCCGATCCACCTTCTCCCGCAAGGGGAGAAGGGAAAAAGTGCCGCGCTACATCTTCGTTCGTTCCGCCTTCGGATCATACATCGGCTTCAGCGATGCCTCCGCCGCAAACCGCTCGCCGGCGATTTCGATTTCGTAGGTCGAGGCCAGCACATCTGCCTCGCTCTCGCCCTGGCAAGGCACATAGCCCAGCCCGATCGCCCCGCCGAGATGGTGACCATAGTTGCCCGAGGTGATCGGACCGACGATCTTGCCGTCGCGCAGGATCGCCTCGTTGTGGAAGAGCAGCGGCTGCGTATCCTTCAGCCGGAACTGGACCAGACGGCGGTCCAGTCCGGCTTCCTTCTTCTTCAACACGGCATCTCGGCCGATGAAATCGCCCTTAGCCGTCTTCACCGCGAAGCCGAGGCCCGCCTCCAGCACGTTGTCTTCATCGGTGATGTCATGGCCGAAATGGCGGAAAGCTTTTTCGATGCGGCAGGAATCCAGCGTGTGCAACCCGCACAGCTTCAGCCCGACATCCGCGCCGGCATCGTCGATCGCCTCGAAGACATGGGCGGCCTGGTCGCTTGAGACATAAAGCTCCCAGCCGAGTTCGCCGACATAGGTGACGCGATGCGCCCGGGCGAGGCCCATGCCGATTTCGATCTCCTGGAAGGTGCCGAACGGGTTGTTCTCGTTGGAGAAGTCGTTGGGGCTGACCTTCTGGATCAGTTTGCGCGCATCCGGGCCCATCACGCAGAGCACGCTCTCGGCCGCGGTGACATCGGTGATGACCACGAACTGCTCGCCGGCATGCCGGCGCAGCCAGGCGAGGTCGCGCTGCAGCGTGGCGCCCGGCACGACGAGGAAATAGGCCGTATCCGAAAGCCGCGACACGGTGAGGTCGCTCTCGATGCCGCCGCGCTGGTTGAGCATCTGGGTATAGACGATCTTGCCCGGCGCCACGTCCATGTCGTTGGCGCAGAGCTTTTGCAGGAAGGCACAGGCATCGCGGCCCTCGACGCGGATCTTGCCGAACGAGGTCATGTCGAACAGGCCGACCTTGTTGCGGACGGCCAGATGTTCCTCGCGCTGGTTGTCGAACCAGTTCTGCCGCTTCCAGGAATAGCGATATTCGCGTTCCTGTCCTTCGCGCGCGAACCAGTTGGCGCGCTCCCAGCCGGCGACTTCGCCGAACACGGCGCCACGCGCCTTCAGATGCTCATGCAGGGGCGAGCGGCGCACACCACGCGATGTCGCCATCTGGCGGTAGGGGAAATGGTCGGCATAGAGCAGGCCGAGCGTTTCGGAAACGCGCTCCTTGAGATAGCGGCGGTTCTTCTGAAACGGCTGGGTGCGGCGGATGTCGACTTCCCAGAGGTCGAACGGCGCTTCGCCATCGTTGATCCACTGCGCCAGCGCCATGCCGGCGCCGCCGGACGAGACGATGCCGATGGAATTGTAGCCGGTTGCCATCCAGTAGCCGCGCAGCTCCGGCGCCTCGCCGAGATAGTAGCGGTCATCGGGAGTGAAGCTTTCAGGGCCGTTGAAGAAAGTGTGGATGCCGGCGGTGGCCAGCATCGGCATGCGGTTGACGCCCATTTCGAGGATCGGCTCGAAATGGTCCATATCCTCGGGCAACTGATCGAAGCAGAAATCCTCGCGAATGCCATCCATGCCCCATGGCTTCGCCACCGGTTCGAAGGCGCCGAGCATCATCTTGCCGGCGTCTTCCTTGTAGTAGGCGCACTCGTCCGGCACGCGCAGCACCGGCAGCCGGCCGAGGCCGGGGATCGGCTCGGTGACGAGATAAAAGTGCTCGCAGGCGTGCAGCGGGATGTTCACGCCGTTCCGGGCGCCGAGGTCGCGTGCCCACATGCCGGCGCAGTTGATGACGATGTCGGTTTCGATCGTGCCTTGGTCTTCGCCTTGCGCCCAGGACACGCCGGAGACGCGGCCATTTTTCGTATGGATCCTTGTGACCTTCACATTCTCGGCGATGGTGGCGCCGCGCTGACGCGCACCCTTGGCCAATGCCATGGCGATGTTGGCGGGGTCGCACTGGCCGTCGAGCGGCAGATGCACGGCGCCGACCACGTCGGAGACGTTGAGATGCGGGTACATCTCCTTGACTTCGTTGGGAGAAATCTCGCGCACGTCGACGTCGAAGGCGCGGGCGAGCGACGCCTGCCGGTAGATCTCGTGCTTGCGCTCCTCGGTCAGCGCCACGGTGATCGAGCCGACCTGGCGCATGCCGGTGCCGACCTCGGTCTCGGCTTCCAGCTTGACGTAGAGATCGGCCGAATATTTCGCCAGCCGGGTCATGTTCTGCGAACCGCGCAACTGGCCGATCAGGCCGGCGGCATGCCATGTCGTGCCCGAGGTCAGCTGCTTGCGCTCCAAAAGCACGATGTCGGTCCAACCGAGCTTGGCCAGATGGTAGGCGACCGAGCAGCCGGAGACGCCGCCGCCGATGATGACGGCCCGCGCTTTGGTGGGAAGGATCCTGGCGGTCATGCGGCCTCGCGGCGGTAGCTGGAAACGAAACGGCGCAGCCGCGTGGCTGCTTCCTGCAATACGGGCTCGGGCTGGCACAGGCTGATTCTGATATGGCCGGCTGCGGCTTCGCCGAAACTCGAGCCCGGCATGACGCCGACCTTCTCCTTGTCGAGGAAGGCGAAGGCGAATTTCTCGTCGTCGGGTTCGACAGCCGAAATGTCGAGCATGACATACATGCCGCCTTCGGAACCGCGCACGGTGACATCGTTCATTCCGTGTACCGCATCGAGCAGGACGGTGCGGCGTGCAGCGTAGCGTTCGGCGATGTCCTTGACGCCATAGTTCTGCTCCAGCGCCTCGGTGCAAGCGATCGAGATGAAGGCGGGCAAGCCGTAGGTCGTCACCAGGTTGAGGTTGATCAGCAATGTGATCATTTTCTCAGGACCGGTCAGCCAGCCCATGCGCCAGCCGGTCATGCCGTGGCTCTTGGACATGGAATTGATGACCAGCGTGCGCTCGGCCATGCCTGGCAGCGAGCGCGGCGAGATGTGCTCGCCGCCGCCCAGCGTCCAGTAGACCTCGTCGGACAGCAGCCACAGGTCGTGCTCGCGGCAAACCTCGGCCAATTGTTCCAGCCGCTCGCGCGAATAGACCGCACCGGTCGGGTTGTTCGGCGTGTTGATCAATATGGCGCGCGTGTTGGGCTTGAGTGCCGCGCGGATCATGTCGGCGCGGGGTTGGAAACCATCCTCGGCCGGTGTCTCGACGACGGTGAAACTCGCACCCGCCGCACTGAAGGTGTTGGGATAGGTGGCATAGTAGGGGGCGACGACGATGGCGTGGTCGCCGGGGTCGAGAACAGCCTGCACGGCCGCGTAAAGTGCGGCCTGGCCGCCTGGCGTGGCGATGACCTCTTCCGGCATCGTCTCGACGCCGGTGCAGGCGCTGGAGGCCGCCGCCATCGCCTTTCGCAGGCGCGGCAGGCCTGGCAGCGGCGTGTAGTGATGGTTGCTGCCACGGACCGCTACCACACAAGCTTCGATCGTTTCCGAAGGCGTGTCGAAATCATGGTCGCCGGCCGACAGCATGATGATGTCCTCGCCGGCTTCCTTGCGGTTCCAGGCGGCGAAATGAACCTCCCAGCCGTCCTTGCCCGATGGCACGATGCCGATAATGCGCGATGATGGTCTAGGCATGTGAGACTCCCGAGATCGCGTAGCCGTTCCGTTGCAGCCGGTCGCGCAAGGCGGCGATATGGGCAGGACCGACCTCGCAGCAACCGCCGACGATGTCCGCACCCGCTTCCACCCAGCCGACAGCCTGTTCGGCATAAGCGTCCGGACCGAGGTCGTGGCGGGCATGCAGTACATCCACCGTGCCGCCATGCTTGAGCGCTTCGGTGGAGGTGAAGCCATTGGCATAGGCGCCGACTGGGCCGCCCAGTTCGATCAGTTCCGGCAAGGCCGCCGCGATCGCTTCCGGGCGGCAGCAGTTGAGCAGCCGCGCCGCCACCGGCAGATCGCCAAGCGCCTCCGCCGCCGACGCAATCGTCTCGCCACTGCGCAAGCGTGGCGTGCCGTGATCGGCCAGCGTCCATGACACCCAGACAGGCTTGCCGCTTTCCGATGCTGCGGTGACCGCCGCCCGCGCTTCCTCTGATGACGCCATGGTCTCGCACAGGAAGAGGTCGATGCCGTCCGCCTGCTCGGCGACGATACGGCGGTAGATGTCGAGCGTGTCCTGGTAGGAGATGGTCAGCGCCGGCGCGTAACTGCCGAAAAGCGGCGACAGGCAGCCGGCGATGGCCGCATCGCCGGCCTCGTCGCGCGCTTGCCTGGCCAGGTCGATGCCACGCTTCTGCAATGGCTCGAACAGGTCTTCCGCACCTTCGCGCGCCAAGCGTTCGGGCGTCGCCGAATAGGTGTTTATGGTGATGACGCGGGCGCCGGCGCGGATGAATTCGGCATGCAGGCCGCGCACGAGGTCCGGTTCGTCTATCAGCACCCTGGCCGACCACAGCGGCGTCGGCTCGGACTTGCTGCGCCGCACCAGCTCCTGACCCATGCCGCCATCGGTGAGGATAACGTTCTTCATGCCCGCAGCCTTTCGTTCCTGGGATCCCACAAGGGCTCGTCCTGCTGCACGACTGCCTTGAAGCGATCGCCGAAGATGTCGACCTCGACGGTGGTGCCGGGTTCGGTCAGGTCGGCGCGCAGCATGCCGAGCGCGATCGACTTGTCGACGCGATGGCCCCAGCCCCCCGATGTCGTCTCGCCGACGATCTGGCCCTCATGCCAGAGCGTCGACATGTAAGGCGCGTCGCAATCGCCGGGATTCTCGACCACCAGCGTGACGAAGCGTTTCTTCACGCCTTGCTGTTTCTCGTTCTGGAGCGCCGACTTGCCACGGAAGTCGGGCTTCTCCCATTTGACGAAACGCTCCAGCCCGCCCTGCAGGATCGAGTAGTCCGTCGACAGGTCGCCCTTCCAGGTGCGGTAGCCCTTTTCCAGACGCAGCGAATCCAGCGCGTACATGCCGAACGGCTTCAACCCATGATTCTGCCCGGCGGCGCAGATCGCATCGAAGATAGCGGCGGTGTCGTCGACCCTGGTGTGGATCTCCCAGCCGAGCTCGCCGGCAAAGGAGACACGGACCAGCTTGGCCCAGCGGCCGGCAATCCTGGTCTCCTGATGGGTCAGCCATGGCAGGGTCAGGTCGGCATCACAGACGTCGGCAAGGATTTTTCGCGAATTGGGGCCCGCCAGGATCTGCGTGGAGAATTCCTCCGTCCGGTCGATCAGCTTGAACGCCGCATCCCCGGGCATGTGCGATTTCAGCCATTCGAAGTCATGCCACTGCGCCACCGCTGCGGTGATCAGCGTCATGGATTCCTCGCTATGGCGTACCACCGACATCTCGGTGACGATGCGGCCCTTGTCGTCGGAGAAATAGACGAGGCCGATACGGCCAGGCTTCGGCACCAGGCCGGTCACTTGCCGGCTCAACCACTCGGCGGCACCTGGGCCCTCGAGGTTGAAGCGCGAAAAGCCGGGCAGGTCGAGGATACCCGCGGCGTCACGCACGGCCAGGCACTCTTCACGGACGCGATGCTGCCAGGGTCCGTCGCGGCGGAAGGTCAACGTGGCTTCCTCGGAGACGTCGTCGCCGTCCTGCGCGTACCAGATAGCGCGCTCCCAGCCATTATAGGCATCGAAGCGGGCGCCGAACGCCTTGATGCGATCGTGGATCGGCGACAGTTTTCTGTCACGTCCTTCCGGCCAGGCGTGACGCGGGAACTGGATGGCGTATTCGTTGCCATAGATTTCCATGCCCTTGGCCACGCAATAGTCCGGCGCGGAAGCAAAGGAGGTGAAGCGGCGCGGATCGCAGGACCACATGTCCCATTCGGTCTGGCCTTGCGTCACCCATTCGGCCAGCACCTTGCCGGCGCCGCCGCCCTGGGCGATGCCAAAGGTGAAGACGCAAGCCTCGAAGGCGTTGGGAACGCCCGGCATCGGACCGATCAGCGGATTGCCGTCCGGCGCATAAGGGATCGGGCCGTTGATGACCTTGGAGAGTCCAGCGGTGCCCAGGATCGGCACGCGGGCGACCGCGTCTGCCAGGTAATGCTCCAGCCGGTCGAGATCGTCGGGGAAGAGCTGGAAGGAAAAGTCCTCCGGCATGGGGTCGTTGTGGGTGGCCCAATGCGCGCGGCAATTGCGCTCATAGGGGCCAAGATTCATGCCCGCCTTTTCCTGGCGCAAATAGTATGAGGTGTCGACGTCGCGCAGCAGCGGCAGCTTCTTGCCCTGTTCCTTCGACCAGGCGGCGAGTTCGGGGATTTCCTCGAACAGTATGTACTGGTGGCTCATCACCATCATCGGCACGTCGCGGCCGAACATCCTGCCGACTTCGGCGGCGCGGTAGCCGGCTGCATTGACGACGATCTCGCAGCGGATCTCGCCTTGCGCTGTTGCGACCACCCATTCGTCCTTCTCGCGTCGCACGCCGGTGACGGGGCAGAAGCGGATGATTTTCGCGCCCATGTCGCGCGCGCCTTTAGCCAGCGCCTGCGTCAACTGTGCCGGGTCGATGTCGCCGTCGCTCGGATCGTAGAGCGCGCCCTTCAACTCGTGCGTTTCGAGGAAGGGGTAGCGGCGCTTGATCTCGTCGAGCCCGACCACGTCTATGTCCATGCCCTGGTGGCGGCCCATGCCCTTGGCGCGCTGGAATTCCTGCATGCGCTCGTTGGAGTGGGCGAGCCTGAGCGAGCCGGTGACATGGTAGTTCATGGGATAGTCGACCGTGTCGGCGAGCCCACGGTAAAGCTCGGTCGAATAGCGCTGCATGTTCATCAGCGACCAGGAGGAGGAGAAGGTCGGCACATTGCCGGCAGCATGCCAGGTCGAGCCCGAGGTCAGCTCGTTCTTTTCCAGGAGCACGCAGTCGGTCCAGCCGGCCTTGGCCAGATGATAGAGCGAGGAGGTTCCGACAACGCCACCTCCGATGATCACCACGCGCGCCATGCTCGGCAAACCCGCCATGTTCTTCTCCCAATCTTCAAGCGCGCCGCGCTCTATTTTTGTTTGATGCATGTCGTTATCCCAAAACCGCTCCACGGTTTGGGCGACATGCACTCAATAGACCGGTGGCGAAACCACCCAGATGACGACCGCCGGCTCGCTACCCGGATTGCGCCAGCGGTAAGGCTTGCCTTCGAAGCGGAAGGAGTCGCCTTCGCCAAGCCGGTGCCAGACCCCGGCTATTTCGATGTCGAACTGCCCGGACGCGATGTATCCGGCCTCCTCGGTCGGCCGGCGGGCCTCGCTCTTCAACTCCGCGCCCGGCGCGAAGACCGACCGCACCATCTCGAAGCTACCACCGAGGTCCGGTGACAGAAGTTCCTCCACCAGGCCGGATTCGCTGGTGCCAAGCGTGCGACGCTTGCCGGCGCGCACCACCACGCCGCGCTCGCTTTCCACGGGCACGTCATGGCTGAAGAACAGGCTGATCGGCACGCCGAACAACTCGGCGAAGGCCCTGAGGTCACTGAGCGACGGCGTCGACAGGCCGCGCTCGACCTGGCTGACCCAGCCGACCGACCGGCCGAGTTTCAGCGCGATCTCGGCCAGCGTCAGCCCACGCACCCGGCGCAAGGCCCTGATATCGCCGGCCAGGACTCGTTCGTCAGCTCCCTGTAATGTTCGTGCGGTAGGGGAGGCCAAATCGCTCACTTCATGAAAAATTGCAGTCGAATTTCATGAGAAATGAAGCTCATGAAAAAATCAAGTAGATTTTCACCAATGCTCAAGATTTGCTTGCAGGATTTTGACGGTTCATGCAAAGGCTCCGCCGCGAGCGGCGAATGGGGACGTCCGATCGACACAATGGCTAAGGGACGGCCCATGCTGGAAAAGAAGGCTCGAATCGCGGTTGATGCCGAGATCGTCGACGATGCGATCATGTCGCGCCGTTCGGTGCGCGCATTTCTGCCCGACATGGTCGACGACGAGACGATCCGGGACATACTGACTGTTGCGGCGCGGGCTCCCTCCGGAACCAACATGCAGCCATGGCGGGTCTACGTCACCAAGGGCGGGACCAAGCAACGGATCACGGACGCAATCATGAATTCCGGCATCCGCGCGGAAAAAGCCGATTGGGACGAATACCGCTATTATCCCACCCAGTTCTTCGAGCCTTATCTCACCCGCCGCCGTGCCAACGGGTTCGGCCTCTACGGCGCGCTCGGCATCGGCCGCCGGGAAGTCGACAAGATGCGCGCCCAGCACGACCGCAACTTCGTCTTCTTCGACGCGCCGGTCGGCATGATCTTCACCATCGACCGCCGGCTCAACCAGGGTTCGTGGATCGACTACGGCATGTTCCTGCAGAACATCATGGTCGCGGCGCGGGGCAGGGGTCTGCATAGCTGTCCGCAAGCGGCCTTCGCGCCCTATCACCGGCAGATCCGGCCGGTGCTCGACATTCCCGACGAGGAGATCGTCGTCTGCGGCATGGCGCTCGGCTATGAAGACACTTCCAAGCCCGAGAACGCCTTCCGCACCGACCGTGAGCCGCTCGAGGAATGGGTGACGTTCAGCGAATAGGTTTCGTCCGCCGCAGGCCCGCTATTCCGTATTCATGTGCGCGCCGTGGCCGCTGACATGGGCGCCGTCCCGCGGCGTCAGCTTGAGATAGGCGAGCAGCGCGCAGAGCGTGATGATGCCCTCGATCACGAACAGGATCCGGAAATCGCTGGCGACGGCCGGCCCGCCGCCGGCGAGAAACGACAGCATCGCGGCCGCCAGGCCGACGCTGATCGCGACCGCCAGCTGCCAGAGGATATAGTAGAGCGCGCTGAAGCGGGCGAGTTGTTCGGGCGCGATATCGGAATAGGCGAGGTTGCCGGTCGAAGCCCATTGCACCGAGCGAAAGACGCCAAAGACGAAGATGTAGGTGAGCGTGATCCAAACCGGAGTCGTTGCCTGCATCAAGGCGAAGCCCGCGACCATGGCGGCAACAACGGGAGTGTTGAAGACCAGCACGCGGCGAAAACCGAAACGGTTGAGGACGCGTGGCATGAAGACACGCATACCCACCGAACCGACCGCCGCCACGAAGGTCAGCGATCCCGCCTGCACCGCGCTCATGCCGAAGCCGAGCTGGAACATCAGCGGCAGCAGGAAGACGACGGAGCTGAGACCGATCGTGTCGAGCCCGCCGCCGGTAAGGAAGGAGATGCGGAAGGTGCGGATGCGCAGGAGCTTGAGATCGAGCAGGGGATTGCGCACACGCAGGCAGTAGAAGGAGGCGGCCGTGAGGATGATGAGCGCCAGCGCAAGCTCGGCGGCGATCATGCTGCCGGCGGCGTCTTTCGCCGCGAGCGAGTCCATGCCGAAGACCAGCAGGACCATGCCGCCGCCGACCAGCACAAAGCCTGGAAAATCGAACCGCGCGCGCACCGGCTTGGTCATTGTCGGAAACAGTGAGGCGGCAAGAATAGCCGCCGCGAGCGCGAACGGCACGTTGATGAAGAAGATCCAGCGCCAGGAGATGTAGGTGGTCAAAGCGCCGCCGACGAGCGGACCGACCAGCGGCCCGGACTGCCCGGCCAGTGAGATATACATGTTGATCTTCAAGGTCCGGCTGCGCGGGAAGGTCGACAGGATCACGACCTGGCCGAGCGTGCCCATCAGAGCGCCACCGAAGCCCTGCAGCGCGCGGGCGCCGACCAGCATCCAGATGTCGTTCGACAGCCCGCACAGGGCCGATGAAGCGGCAAACACCAGCAAGGCAAAGCAATAGACATTGCGCAGGCCGAAACGGTCGGCGGCCCAGCCGCCGAGCGGCATCGAGATGATCAGGCTGGCGACGTAGACGGTGATCAGCAGGCCGAGCTGGCTGGGCGGACGGCCAAGGCTTTCGCTGATGCCCGGCAGCGCCGTCACCACGACATTCTGGTCGAGGCTGGTCATGAACACGCCGCAGGCAACGGTCAGCGGCAGCAGGAGCAAGGCTCTGGCCGACACATCGGCGCGATCGGTAGCGCCGGCGGATAGTTCAGCGGTCATGGGGATGTTCGAACCAAATATGCCGACCCTGAGACGGGATTTTCATCCCCTTGGACCGGTTGAACGGGCCACGTTTTCCATCATGGGCGCCCGCGGCGGAATTCTCTAGCGGCAGAACCAGCCGGCGTTGAGGCCAGAGGCAGCGGCTCTAAGGCCACACCGCCTACTGCACCTCGTAGCCGACTTCCTCGCTGGCGTGGCAGAGCGCCTTCCAGAACGAGCGGGCGAAGGAGCGAAAGACATAGATGTCGAACTGGTCGGTGCCGGTGCGCTGGATCTGGGCGAAGACATCGTGATGCGTTGTCGAGCGGCCGGCGCCGACCGGAAAGGCGGGCAGGGCGAAGTCGATGGCGAAGAATTTCGACAGCACCCATTCGGCTTTCGGCCCGGCGATGCGGATGGCGGTGCGGCCATGCGACAGGTCCGTCACCGTGCCGATGGCAGGCGTCACCGACTTGGCGAAGGCCGCGGCCAGTCCTTCGGCCTCATCGGTCACCGTGAACTTTCCCGGTGCGAAGCCGAACACCGATTTCACGCCGTCGCTCAAGCCGCCGCCAGCGCCGTCGGGCAGCGCAAGCCCGATGACGCCGCGGATGGCCGCGATCAGTTTCTTCTCTTCGCCCGGCCATGCCGCGAGTTGCACGATCGAGCCCGGCCGGGTTTCGGTGAGCAGTATCTCGACGCCATGTTCGAAATTCCCATGCGAACCGACATGGAACTCCGGCTCGAGGGGCGATTGACGCTCAGCCATGCATGCGGGTCCCTTCCGGATCGTAGAAGTGGTTGGAGACGATCTCCACGGGACCGAAGCGGTTGCGCAAGGGATCGGAGACATGGGCGCGCGTGCCGTGCCTGGCCTTGCCGCCCTTGACCAGCGCCAGCGCGATATGCTTGCCGAGCGCCGGCGAATAGCAGCATGCGGTGATGTGCCCGACCGAGCCGTGCGGATTGGCTTCGTCGACCTCCTCGACAATGTGCGCGCCGCCATTGAGCGGCCGGTTGTCGAGCGCGATCAGGCCGACCAGTTCCAGCCGCTCGGACGCAACGAGACCTTCCCGGTCCATCATCGCCGAGCCGATGAAGGGCTTCTTCTTCGACAGCATCCAGTCGAGATGCAGGTCGCGCGCCGTTGTGCGGCCATCGATCTCGGCGCCGGTGACATGGCCCTTCTCGATGCGCATCGTACCCAGCGCCTCGAGCCCGTAGGTGACCAGCCCGAACGGCTTGCCGGCTTCGATCAACGCTTCCCAGACATGGGTGCCGTGGCCGGCGCCGCAATAGACCTCGAAGGCCATTTCACCGGAGAAGGATAGCCGGCAAATCATCACCGGCACAGCTGAAATCTCGCCGTGCACGATGCTCATGAAGGGCAGCGTCGCATTGTCGACATCCGTGCCGGTGACACAGGCGGCCAGGATCTGCCTCGCTTTCGGCCCGCCGATCGCGGCTCCCGCCCATTCGTCGGTCACCGAGGTGACGTGGACCTTGAGTTCCGGCCAGATCACGTCGAGGAAATATTCCAAATGCTGCATCACCTTGCCGGCATTGGCCGTGGTGGTGGTCATCAGGAAGTCCTGTTCGCCGAGCCGCCAGGTGGTGCCGTCGTCGAAGGCAAAGCCGTCCTCGCGCAGCATCAAACCGTAGCGCGCCTTGCCGACGGCGAGGGTCGAGAACATGTTGGTGTAGACACGGTCGAGGAACGTGGCGGCGTCGGGGCCCTGCACGGCGATCTTGCCCAGCGTCGAGACATCGACGATGCCCGCACTTTCGCGGGTCGCCTTGGCTTCGCGCACATAGGCCTGTTCGATGGTTTCGCCTGAAAGCCGGTAGATCATCGGCCGGTACCAGAGGCCGGCCGAATACATGGTCGCGCCATTGGCGACATGCCAGTCATGCATCGGCGTCAGCCGTTCGGGCTTGAGGTCGCCGAAGCGTTCGGCTGCCAGCGAGCCGATCGACACCGGTGCGAAGGGGGGCCTGAAGCGCGTCGTGCCGACTTCCGGGATTGGCTTGCCGAGTGCTTCCGCCATGATGGCAAGGCCGGGGACGTTGGAGCTCTTGCCCTGGTCGGTGGCCATGCCGAGCGTGGTATAGCGCTTCAGGTGCTCGACAGAGACGAAGCCTTCGCGATGCGCCAGGCGGACATCCTCCGCCGTGACGTCGTGCTGGAAGTCGACAAAGCTCTTGCCGCTGCCCTTGATTTCGAACACGGGCGCGGGATCTGGATCTCCAGGGGTTGCCTCGACAGCAGGCAATGCTACCGGCGCGGCGGTTCCGCCAGCCGCGGCAATGCCTGCGGCGCGCCCTTCGGCGATCGCCTCGACCGTCGAAAAGCTGCCGGTGAACGCGCCCGCGCCGATCCAGTTTTGCGTCGGCTTGGGCGGCAGGAAGGCCTGCCGGGCGGCGCTCCATTCCGCCTTGGCGCCGGCCTGGCTGGCCAGATGGATGGTCGGCGACCAGCCGCCCGACATCAGCAGGCAATCGGCATGGACGCTGCGCGCATCGCCGCTCAGTGCACCGGCGACCATGTCGAAACGCTGGACCTTGAGGCCTGACAACGACTTGCCGCCTTCCGTGGCGACCACCGCATGACCGGAAAGCAATTCCGCCTCGGCTTCGCCGGCCAGGGCGCTCATCTCGGCGGAGGGTTGCGGGCGCACGTCGACGATGGCAAGGATCGCCGCACCTGCCTGCTTCAGCGCCAGCGCCGACCGGTAGGCGCTATCATTGTTGGTGAACACCACGACCCGCTGCCCGGGCAGCACGCCGAATTCGTTGGCGTAGCGCTCCGCCGCATGCGCCAGCATTACGCCGGGCCGGTCATTGCCGGGAAACACCAGCGGCCTTTCGAAGGCGCCGGTACCCAGCACGACGGATCCCGCGCGGATCGCCCAGTAGCGATGGCGCGGTTCACCCTTGGCGGGCTGCGCCTTGTGGTCGCTGACCCGCTCGAGCGCGGCAAGCGTGTTGTTGTCGTAATAGCCCCAGACCGTGGTGCGCGGCAGAAGCCGGACATTGTCTCGCCCTTCGAGCTGGGCGACGGTGCGCCGCACCCAATCAGCCGCCGGTGCGCCTTCGATGGTTTCGCCGGACCAGTTGGCCGAACCGCCGAAACGCGGCTCGAGATCGGTCAGCATGACGCGGGCGCCTTGGTCCGCGGCGGCCTTGGCGGCCATCAGGCCGGCCGGGCCGGAGCCGACCACAAGCACGTCGCAAAAGGCGTTCATGCGCTCGTAGCGGGCCGGATCCTTTGCCGATCCGGCGCTGCCGAGGCCGGCAGCGCGGCGGATGAAATGTTCGCAGAACATCCAGAAGCGCGTGCCTTTCAGCGGGCCGATAACCGGCCCCATAAAGGTCTTGTAGTAGAAGCCGGCCGACAGCAGCTTGCCACCGAGCTGGTTGACGGCATGGATATCCCAGGCGAGCGAGGGGAAACGGTTCTGGCTGACGGCGATCAGCCCGTCATGGATTTCGACCATGGTCGCAGGAATGTTGGGTTCCCGCACCTCGCCCTTCAGCACCGTTACCAGCGCGTTGGGCTCCTCGACGCCTGCGCTCAGCAGGCCGCGCGGGCGATGGTATTTGAAAGAACGCCCGAAAAGGGTGACGCCATTGGCCATCAGCGCGGACGCCAGCGTGTCGCCGCCATGCCCGGTATAGGCAACGCCGTCGAACGTGAAGCGGATCGTCTTCAACCGGTCTATGCGGCCGCCGGTGACGGTGCGGCGCGGGCTCATGGCTTGTCCTCCGCCTTGCGGCGCGCAGCCGAGCTGTGATCGCCACGCACGAAGGCGACACTGGAAATCTCATGCGTCAGCGTGTTGCGCACGACCCTCAGGTGAGCCCGGCAGCCGCCGGAATGCTGCCATATCTCGTTGTGGTCGCCGGCCGGGTTCAGCCGGTCGTAGACGTACGCGTTCCAGGCCTCGAAATTCTGCGAGGCAGGGTCGGGGCGTTCGCGGTTGCCGTCACCCTGATAGGTGAACTCGATGACGTCGCGCGGGCCGCAGTAGGGGCAAGTGATCAGCACGGAATGTTCCTAATGAAGCCGCGGGTTCGCGCCCTGGCCCTTGTCGTCGATCACCAGGCCGCGATGAAATCGGTCCAGCGTGAAAGGGGCGTTGAAATCGTGCGGCTGGTCCTTGGCGATGGTCCAGGCAAAGCACCACCCGGAAGCGGGCGTCGCCTTGAAGCCGCCATAGCACCAGCCGCAATTGAGATACATGCCGGGCAGGGGCCCGATGGTGATGATCGGCGAACCGTCCATCGACATGTCGCAGACGCCGCCCCAGGAGCGCAGCATGCGTACACGCGCTAGGCCCGGGAAAAGCGCCAGCATCTCGCTCATCACTTCGTCGACGATGGGCAGGTTGCCGCGCTGGGCGTAGCTGTTGTAGCCGTCGATGTCGCCGCCATAGACAAGGCCGCCCTTGTCGGACTGCGACATGTAGAAGTGGCCCATGCCGAAGGTCACGACGGTGTCGATGAAAGGTTTCAGGGATTCGGTGACGAAGGCCTGCAGCACGTGGCTCTCGATCGGCATCGTCTCGACGCCGGCCAGTTGCATGACGCGGCCGGTGCTGCCGGCCACCGCGACCGCTACCTTCTTGGCCCTGATATCGCCGCGGGAGGTGGTAACGCCAGTGATCCGGTCGCCGTCGCGCAGGAAGCCGGTGACCTCGCAATTCTCGACGATGTCGACGCCGCGCCGGTCGGCGCCGCGCGCATAGCCCCAGGCGACCGCATCGTGCCGGGCGGTGCCGGCGCGCCGCTGCATCAGGCCGCCAACGACGGGAAAGCGTGCATCATTGGAGATATCGAGCGCCGGGATCAGGCGCTTGATCTCGGCTGGCGTCATCAGTTCCGCATCGACGCCGAGATGGCGCATGGCGTTGCCGCGTCTTGCGTAGTCGTCGAACTGAGCCGGCGTGTGCGCCAGGTTCAGGCAGCCGCGCTGCGAGAACATGACGTTGTAATTGAGTTCGTGCGACAGGTTCTCCCACAGCTTCATCGAATGTTCGTAGAAGCGGGTGTTGGCGGGCAGCAGATAGTTCGAGCGAACGGCCGTCGTGTTGCGGCCGACATTGCCGGAGCCCAGCCAGCCTTTCTCCAGCACCGCGACATTGGTGATGCCGTGTTCCTTGGCCAGATAATAGGCGGTCGCCAGGCCATGACCGCCGCCGCCGATGATGATGACGTCGTAGGATGCCTTCGGATCCGGCTTGCGCCAGGCCGGCTTCCAGTCCTTGTTTCCCTTGAACGCGTTCGCGAGCAGCGAAAGGGCCGAGTACTCTGCCATGTGTAAGGTGTCCGATGCGGGCGATGCGGCAGATTATAGAGCAGGGTGCTGATAGAAAGCCAATATTGCGCCATCGCCTTTCGACTGGCCGACGCTTGATGTGTGCGATCGGTCGCGGTGACTTGCCCCATGATATGGCCGCCTTTATCAAGGACAGGCATTTTGAATGCCTTTGCCGCCCGCGAGTCGCCGATCCATCATGTTTTTTCGATTGCTTCGCCTCATATTGGTCCTGGTGCTTGTCGTTGCGGCGCCGCTGTCGTTCGAGGCGGCGGCGCAAGGCGTTGGCCAGGCGCCCGCCGGACTGGTGGCCGACCAGCAAAAGATCATCCAGGGCCTGACGACCAAGGCCGACAATTTCGAGAAGCAGACACAGCAGGATGGCGAGGACGACAGCAACCTCGTCGATATCCGCCTGCAGCTCGAGGAATTGTCGCGGCAATCGCTGACCAGCGCGCTGGCGTTCCGCACGCGCCTGGGCGAAATCAACAGCCGGCTCGAACAGCTCGGGCCGCCGCCTGCCGCGGGCCAACCGGCGGAGCCCGACATCGTCAGCGGCGAGCGCCAGGCGCTGACGTCTGAAAAGGCGGAGATCAACGCGGTCATCGCACAAGCTCAGACCTTGTCGATCCGCATCAGCGGGCTGATCGACAAGATCGGCAACATGCGCAGCGCGCTGTTCCGGAATCTGTTGACCAAGCGCTACGTACTCTCGGACGCCTTGAGCCCGCAGGTGTTTTCCGATGCGCGCGACGAGTTCGGCAATTTTTACAAGGCGGTGTCGTCCTGGCTGAGCTTCGCCATCAAGTTCAAGTTCCAGGCCATCCTGGCGGCAACCTTCGTGGCGCTCGGCCTTGCGCTGGTGCTGCTGGTCGGCGGGCGGCGCCTGTTCGGGCGGGTGTTCGAGGCCGAATCCAGCAATGAGGACCCATCCTATCTCAGCCGTCTTTCGGTGGCGTTCTGGTCGACCTTGCTGCCGACGCTGGCGGTTGCCGCCTTTCTCGGCTCGACGATCTTCTTCTTCAATTATTATAATGTTTTGCGCGGCGATATCGGGCTCTTCCTGAATGCGCTGGCGGCCGTCATCGGCGTGGTGTTTTGCGTCAATCGGCTGACCAATGCTGCGCTCGAACCGCGCCTACCGAACTGGCGGCTCATTCCCGTCGAAACCGGCCCGGCGCGCTGGCTGGTGCGGCTAGCGACAGCCATGGCCGTGGTCATTGGCGCCAACTATTTCCTGTCGATCGTCAACGACAAGATGGGCTCGCCGCTGTCGCTGACCATCGCCCGCAGCTTCGGCGCCGCCATAACCGTCGGCGTCATCCTGATGCTGATGGCGATGCTGAGGCCGTTCAGGGCGCGTGACGGAAGCTGGCGACCATGGCCGGCATGGCTGCGCTATACATCGCTCGCCCTTGGCCTGTTCACCATCGTCGCGGCGCTGCTCGGTTATATCGGCCTTGCGCTGTTCGTCTCGCAACAGGTGGTGGTCACCGGCACGGCGCTGATAACAGCCTATATCGGCTTCCTGTCGGCGCAGGCGATCGGCGAGGAGGACGCTTTCGCCAACACGTCGGTCGGGCGCTGGCTGTCGGCCAATTCCAGCTACGAGGACACCGCGCTTGACCAGCTCGGCCTTGTCGTCAGCATCGCCATCAACGTGATGATCGTGCTGGTGTTCCTGCCGCTGATCCTTTTGATGTGGGGCTTCCAGCCCGGCGATATCGAGGCGTGGGCGTATAAGCTCGCAACCGGGATCAATATCGGTTCGGTGACAATTTCGGTCACCGGTATCCTGTCGGGCATCGTCGTCTTCGTCATCGGCTATTTCCTGACGCGCTGGTTCCAGGGCTGGCTCGACGGCTCTGTCATGGCGCGCGGCAAGGTTGATACCGGGGTGCGCAACTCGATCCGGCTGGCGGTCGGCTATGCCGGTGTTGCTCTTGCGGCGCTGGTCGGTATTTCGGCGGCCGGCATCGACCTCTCCAGCCTGGCGCTGGTCGCCGGCGCTCTCTCCCTCGGTATCGGCTTTGGCCTGCAGAATGTGGTGTCCAATTTCGTCTCCGGCCTGATCCTCTTGGCCGAGCGGCCGTTCAAGGTCGGCGACTGGATCGTGGCCGGCGACGTCAGCGGCACGGTCAAGAAGATCAGCGTGCGCGCCACCGAGATCGAGACTTTCCAGCGGCAGTCGGTGATCCTGCCCAATTCGAACCTGATCAACAATGCCGTCGGCAACTGGACGCACCGCAACAAGCTCGGCCGCATCGACATCAAGGTCGGCGTCGCCTATGGCAGCGACGTCAAGCATGTCCACGCCGTGCTGCTGGATATCGCGCGCAGCCATCCGCTGGTGCTGAAGAACCCCGAGCCGTTCGTGCTGTTTTCCAATTTCGGACCCGCCGCGCTCGAATTCGAGATTCGTCTGTTCCTGGCCGATGTGATGAACGGCAACATCGTGCAGAACGACGTTCGCTTCACCGTGCTGGAGAGATTCGACGACCAGCACATCGAAATCCCTTCAACGCCTCGCGCGGTCGTCGAGGCCAAGAAGCACGTGGCATGGCCGACCGATGACGACAAGATCGAGGCCGATTTCGCCGAACAGCAAGAGGCCAAGGCGCAAGCCGAGGCCGAGGCGAAGCGTCAGGCCAAATCAGGCCGCAAGACACGCAAGCCCGATCCGGATTAGATTTGGAATTTCAAGGTTGCACGTCGCCAAGACCAATTGCGGCATGAATGCGGCATTCAGTTGCGGTTCAGCTTCCATCTCATATAAGCTCCATGCAAAGGCGAAAATGCCTTGTGAAATGCAACAGAGGCGGTGGGAACACCGATATTGCAAATGTGGAAGTCTCTCGTCGCCGTCGTGGCTTTGCTCGCCGTGAGCGGCTCGGCCCATGCCGCAAGCGCGGTCAACAAGGACGCCGAGACGCGCACGCTGGTCGTGACCGAGGGCGGCAGCAAGACCGAGCTTGCGCTGGCTGGCGGCGAAACCGTCGAGTTCTGCCAGAACGGTTGCTTCGTCACCTTGCCCAATGGTGACCTCGAAGCCCTGACCGGTTCGGAAACCGTCGAGATTTCCGGCGGCGTCGCCCGCATCAAGTAATCTCGGTGGCATGATTGGAAAGGCCGGGCGTTTGCTCGGCCTTTTATCGTTTCCGGTAGCTGTCTAACAATGACGCTGAAAATCCCGCACGCCGTTTTCAGCTTGGCTTCCAGGCCGAGGACGTGTGGGCGTTTGCCTGATGGGTAGCTGTTTTCCCTGATTTGGGAAGGGTCGCGCCGCATCTTTGGCGTGTCGCAAACAGGCGGTAGCGTCGTGCCCGTCGCCTGCATATTGTGCGCCGATCAAGCGGGCGCCGACGCCGCCCGCAACAGCATTCTGGAGTCGCGGGCAATGGCAGAGTTTCCGAAAAAGGCGAAGGTCGTCATCATTGGCCTCGGCGGCATTGTCGGCGCATCGATCGCCCATCATCTGATCGAACGCGGCTGGGACGACATTGTCGGCATCGACAAGTCGGGCATCCCGACCGACATCGGCTCGACCGCGCATGCGTCGGACTTCTGCTACACCACGAGCCATGATTTCCTGTCGTGCTGGACGACGCTCTACTCCATCGATTTCTACGAGAAGATGGGCCATTACGCCCGCGTCGGCGGCCTTGAGGTCGCCCGTGTCGGCGACGACGGCCGCATGGACGAGATCAAGCGCAAGATCGCTTCGGCCAAGGCTTTCGGCACGCGCGCGCGCCTGATCGAGCCCGCCGAGATCAAGGAAAAATTCCCGCTGATCGAACAGGATCTGGTGCAGGGCGGCCTGTGGGATCCGGACGCTGGTCTCGTCATTCCGCGCTCGCAGACCGTTGCCGGCAAGCTGGTCGACCAGGCCGAAGCGTCCGGCAAGCTCAAATCTTTCGCCAACACGCCGGCGAAGTCGCTTGTCGTCAAGGATGGCCGCATCAGCGCCGTGGTGACGGACCGCGGCACGATCGAGGCCGACTACGTCATCGTCTGCGCCGGCATCTGGGGCCGGCTGATCGCCGAGATGGTGGGCGAAGACCTGCCGGTCATGCCGATCGACCATCCGCTGACCTTCTTTGGCCCGTACACCGAGTTCGCCGGCACCGGCAAGGAGATCGGCTGGCCGCTGCTGCGCGACCAGGGCAACTCGGCCTATATGCGTGACACTGGCGATCCCAAGACCGCCGAGGGCGGCCAGATCGAATGGGGCTATTACGAAGAGACCAATCCGCGCCTCTGCCACCCGCGCGACCTGCTGGAGAAGGACCAGGCGCGGCTGTCGCCGTCGCAGCGCGATCTCGACATGGAGCAGATCCTGGCGCCGCTCGAACGCGCCATGGAACTGACGCCGATCCTGGGTGAACTCGGCTATAACGAAAGCCATTCGTTCAATGGCCTGCTGCAGGTGACGGCCGATGGCGGCCCGTCGATGGGCGAAAGCCAGAAGGTGAGGGGGCTTTGGTATGCCGTCGCCATCTGGGTCAAGGACGGCCCGGGCATGGGCAAGCTGATCGCCGACTGGATGACCGACGGCCGCACCGAAATCGACCACCACGCGATCGACTATGCGCGCTTCTATCCGCACCAGACCAAGGAACAGTTCATCTGGGACCGCTGCACCGAGACGGCGATGAAGGTCTACAATCCGGCGGTGCATCCGCGCGAACCCTTCTCCAAGGCCCGCAACATCAGGCGTTCGCCGTTCTGGGAACGCGAGAAGGAACTCGGCGGCTATTTCATGGAACTCGGCGGTTGGGAGCGCGCCCACGGCTACGCCGCCAACGAGCATCTGCTTGAAAAGTATGGAAACCGTGTGCCGGTGCGCGAGAACGAATGGGACAACCGCCACTTCTGGCGCGTCTCCAACGCCGAGCATCTGGCGATGAGCGAGGATTGCGGCATCGTCAACCTCTCGCATTTCTCCATGTATGATATCGAAGGACCCGACCATGTCGCGCTGCTGGAATGGCTGTGCGCGGCCAAGATCGGCGGCGACAACAACGTCGGCAAGGGCATCTACACCCACTTCCTCGACGAGGAAGGCATGGTGCGCGCCGACTTCACCGTGATCCGCATGGCCGACCGCTGCCGGCTGATCGACGGCGCCGACGCGGGGCCGCGCGACTTCCAGTACATGCGCCGCACGGCGCAGGACAAAGGGTTCGACGTCACCATCACCGATGTGACCGAGAAGTACGTCACCATCGGCATCTGGGGGCCGAACGCGCGGGCGACGTTGCAAAAGGTGGTCGAGAAGCCGGATGGGCTTTCGCCGGAGAATTTTCCCTTCGCGGCGATCAAGCCGGTCAGGATCGGCGGCAAGGATGTCACCGCGTTCCGCATCTCCTATGTCGGCGAGCAGGGCTGGGAGTTGCATATGCGCTACGAGGACGGTCTGGCCGTCTGGGACGCGCTGCGCTCGACAGGCGTCATGCCGTTCGGCGTCGAGACCTACGCCAATACGCGCCGCATGGAGAAGAGCCTGCGGCTGCAGAACGCCGACCTCTTGACCGAGTATAATCTGCTCGAGGCCGATCTTGCCCGACCGAAGGTCAAGGAGAACGATTTCTGCGGCAAGGCCAAGCATGTGGAGTATCGCGAACGCGCGCACCAGCCCGCCATGCTGTGCACGCTGGTGATGACCGAGAATACGGACTCCAAGGGTGTTGCCCGTTATCCCGTCGGCATCATGCCGGTGATGGACCCCGAGAGCGGGGATACACTGGTCGACGAACTCGGCCGCCGCTCCTTCACAACATCGGTCGCCTATGGCCCGACCATCGGCAAGAACATCGCGCTCGCCTATCTGCCCTGGGCCTATGCCCAGGAGGGCCGCAAGCTCAAGGTCGAGTATTTCGGCGAGACTTATCCGGTTGAAGTCGCCAGCGTTGGCTACAGGCCGCTTTACGACCCGGAGAATCTCAAGCCGCGGAGCTGATCGCCCGCGGCCGGGCTCGGCTATTGGATCAGCGCGGCCACGGCCGGGCTTTTCTCTTTTTCGGTGGGCGATTCTGGCTTAACCTTGCGCAATGTCTGGTTTGCCCTGCGCGAGACATCTGCTTTCCGCCACTGCCGCACTGGCGCTGACGCTCTGGCTGGCGCCGGGATCCCACGCCGACGAGCCGGTCGATGTCGAGCTGGTGCTGGCGGTGGACGTTTCGCTGTCGATGTCGGCGGAGGAGCTGGAGATCCAGCGCCATGGCTACGCGGCGGCGCTGACGCATGACAATGTGCTGCAGGCGATCGCCGATGGCGCCTATGGCAAGATCGCCGTCACCTATGTCGAATGGGCTGGCACCGGCTGGCAACACGTCATCGTACCGTGGACGGTGATCGCAAGCCGCGCCGACGCCGAGCGGGTGGTGGCGCAATTGTCGGCCCAGCCGCCCAACAGCGCACGGCGCACCTCGATCTCCGGTGCATTGGAGTTCGGCAGCGACCTTTTCGCCGAAAGCGGCTACCAGGGAACCAAGCGCGTCATCGACATTTCGGGCGACGGGCCAAACAACCAGGGCGCGCCGGTCAATCTCGTCCGCGACGGGGTGGTCAGCCAAGGCATCGTCATCAACGGCCTGCCGCTGATGACCCGGGGCGGCTTTTCCGGCGTCTATGACGTGAACGATCTCGACCGCTACTACAGCGACTGCGTCATCGGCGGCGCCGGTGCCTTCATGATCCCGGTCAATGACTGGACACAATTTCCCGAAGCCATCCGCCGCAAGCTTGTGCTTGAGCTTGCCGGTCCGGCGTCACCCTATTGGGTGGCGGAGGAGGCGGACCATCCGCCAGTGGAGCTGGCGCAGGACAAGCCCGCCGCCGACTGCCAGGTCGGCGAGAAAATGTGGCGCAACCGCAACTGGATGCCCGACAGCAGGTAGAGCAATTCCAAACCGGGTTGCCGGCTGCTTTGTGCGCAAACACGTTCCTGTTGATTGACAAGCCCATCGGCCTCTGTGAACAATTTCCCCCAGAAAAACAAAAGGGGAACCGACATGAACAGGATAACCGTCTTTGCCGCGACATTGACGCTTGCCGCGGGGTTGACCGCGCCGGCGATGGCCGCCACGTCACTCACCATCGGCATCAGCGGCTGGACCGGATTCGCGCCGCTGACACTCGCCAAGCAGGCAGGGCTGTTCGAGAAGCATGGCCTCGACGTGACCTTGAAGAAGGTGCCGCAGGCCAGCCGACCGCTCGCCATCGCCAGCGGCGACCTGCAATGCGCCGCCACCACGGTCGAGACCTGGCTGGTCTGGAACGCCAGCGGGGTGACCACCAAGCAAATCTTCCAGCTCGACAAATCCTATGGCGCCGACGGCATCGTCGTGCGCAACGACATCAAGACCGTCGCCGACCTCAAGGGCAAGAATGTAGCATCCTCCGCGCCGGGAACGTCGCCCTATTTCATGCTCGCCTGGGTGCTGAACAAGAACGGCATGTCGACCAAGGACGTGACGGTCGTCAATCTCGAGCCTGACGCGGCGGCGCAAGCTTTCCTCGCCGGCCAGAATGACGCGGCCGTCACCTATGAGCCCTTCATCTCGGCCGTGCGCGACAAGGCCGACCAGGGTCATATCCTGGCGACCACGCTCGACTATCCGATGGTTCTCGACACGGTCGGCTGCACGCCCGAATTCCTCAAGGCTAATCCCGACGCCGCCAAGGCGCTTGCCGACAGCTATTTCGACGCTCTCGACATGATCAAGAAGGATCCGCAGAAATCCTACGAGATCATGGGCGCCGACGTGAAACAGTCTGCCAAGGAATTCGAGGATTCGGCGAAGTACCTGAAATGGGCCGACAAGGCCGCGAACAAGCAGTTCTTCACCAAGGAATTCCAGGACTTTTCCAAGACCGCCGGCGACCTGCTGCTGCAGATGGGGCTGATCAAGGAGGCGCCCGACGTCGCCACGCTGGCCGACACCAGCGCCGTGGCGAATTGACGGTTCAACCCTTGGATACCGTGTGGCGGCGCAGTGCGCCGCCACTTTCCCGCTGACAAAGGATGAAGATGCGCCCCTTGCATCCTGTCTCACCGAGCCTGCGAACAGTGCTCGGTATTTCCTTCTTCGTGCTGTTCGTGGCCTTCTGGGCCTGGATCACACTTGGCGGCCACGTCAACCGCATCTTCCTCGCCGACCCGCTGTCGATGCTGCGGGACGGCTGGCGGCTGCTGGTCGAGGACCGTTTCTGGCTCGACATACTGATCACCATCTGGCGGGTCTTCGGCGGCTTTGTGCTGGCCTCGGTCGTCGCCGTGCCGCTCGGCATCGCCATGGGCGCCTGGAAGCCGGTGGAAGCGTTTCTGGAACCCTTCGTCTCCTTCGCCCGCTACCTGCCGGCCTCGGCTTTCATTCCGCTGCTCATCCTGTGGGCCGGCATTGGCGAGCTGGAGAAGCTTCTCGTCATCTTCGTCGGATCGGTGTTCCAAGTCATCCTGATCATTGCGGTCAAGGTCGGTTCCACACGGCGCGACCTGGTCGAGGCCGCCTATACGCTGGGGTCGACCAACAATGGCATCGTCAGGCGGGTCATCATGCCGGCCAATGCGCCCGAGATCGCCGAGACGCTGCGGCTGGTGCTCGGCTGGGCCTGGACCTATGTCATCGTTGCCGAACTGATCGGCTCATCGTCGGGCATCGGCTATATGATCATCAACAGCCAGTCGCGGCTGGCGACCGGGCAGATCATCTTCGGCATCATCGTCATCGGCCTGATCGGGCTGTTGTCCGATTTCGCTTTCAAGGCGTTCAACCGCTGGCTCTTTCCATGGAGCCTGGCGTGAGCAAGCTTCTCATCGAGGGCGTTGCGCGCACCTTTGCCGGCGTGCGCGGCGGAGAGCCGGTCAGGGCGCTGATGCCGGTCGACCTGGCGGTCGCGGCAAATGATTTCATCACCATCCTGGGGCCGTCCGGTTGCGGAAAGTCGACGCTGTTGAGGATCGTCGCCGGCCTGGAAGCGCCAAGCGAAGGTCGCGTTCTGCTCGACGGCAAGGCGGTGACGAGACCCGGGCCGGACCGCGGCATGGTCTTCCAATCCTACACGCTTTTCCCCTGGCTGACGGTCGCCGAAAACATCGCTTTCGGCCTGCGCGAACGCGGCATGGCCGAAGAGGAGAGGGACGGAATCGTTGCCTCCTATGTCGATCTCGTCGGGCTGAAGGGGTTCGAGAACCATTGGCCGAAGCAGCTTTCCGGCGGCATGCAGCAGCGCACGGCGATAGCGCGGGCACTGGCCAACGATCCGGAAATCCTGCTGCTGGACGAGCCGTTCGGGGCCCTCGACAACCAGACGCGCGGGCTGATGCAGGAATTGCTGCTCGGCATATGGGAACGGCGCAAGAAAACGGTGCTGTTCGTCACCCACGACATCGAGGAGGCGATCTTCATGGCCTCGCGGGTCATCGTGATGACGGCGCGGCCCGGCCGCATCAAGTCGGATGTCGCCATCGACCTGCCGCATCCGCGGCACTACACGCTGAAGACCAGTCCGGAATTCTCGGCGTTGAAGGCACGGCTGACCGAGGACATCCGCGTCGAGGCGATGCGGACCGCAGAGGTGCACTAACCGCTCACGGCTCGGTCGTCTGCGCGTATGGTTGGGCTCAAGCCGCCAGCAACTGCTTGCGGTCTACGCGCTCCTGCTGCGGCGAGCGGGCGTAGAGCTCGCGGTAACATTTTGAGAAATGCGAGGCCGAGACGAAGCCGCAGGCGACCGCCACCTCGACCACCGGGAGCGACGACTGGATCAAGAGATGCCGGGCGCGGTCGAGGCGGATTTCGAGATAGTAGCGGGCTGGGGAGCGGCCCATCTCGGTGCGGAACAGGCGCTCGATCTGGCGGCGCGACAGGTCGACATGGTCGGCGATCTCGATCAGCGAAAGCGGCTCGGACAGATTGGCCTCCATCAGTTCGATGATGGTCAACACTTTCGAGTTCTGTACGCCAAGGCGGGCGCGCAGCGGCAGGCGCTGGCGGTCGGTGGGGCTGCGCACACGGTCGGTCAGCACCTGCTCGCACACGCGGTTGACGAGGTTCTCGTCGAAATCGTCGCCGATCAGCTTCAGCATCATGTCGAGCGCGGCGGTGCCGCCGGCGCAGGTGTAGATGTTCTGGTCGATCTCGAACAGATCGGCAAAGACATTGGCCTTCGGGAAGGCCTCGGAAAAGCCCGGCAGGTTTTCCCAATGGATGGCGCAGCGCTTGTTCGACAACAGCCCGGCGGCGGCCAGGATATGCGCACCGGTGCACAGACCGCCGACGGCGACGCCGCGGTTATATTCCTCGCGCAGCCAGGCAAAAGCCGACTTGTTCTGATAGCGCTCGACATTGGTGCCGCTGCAGACGATGGCCATGTTCGGGCGGTCCGGCCCGGCCATCTTCTTGCGTTCCTCCTCCAGCGAGGTGTTGACCGCACACTCCACGCCGTTGGAGGCGCGCACCGGCTTGCCGTCGATGCTGGCAAGGCGCCAGCGATAGGCCTCGTAGCCGAGCATCCGATTGGCGGAGCGCAACGGGTCCAGCGCGGTCGCAAAAGCGATCATGGTGAAATCGGGAACAAGGAAGAACACAAACGACCGCTTGATCGGATGCTTGACGGCGTTCACGGGGAACCTCATCTGGCCATGACGCGAACAGGATGTCGCGAATAGCATAGCGTCATCAGGAAAAACCATTCCTGTCAATCGGCTAGGTGGCTTTGGCAAGATTAAATTTGCGACATGGGTCGCAAATGGGCAATCGCCGCGCGGTGCTGCTCAAACCAGGTCACCGTCAGGTTGTGAAAAGGCGATGGAAGCGCAACAGATAAACGCCGCCTCGGCGGAACCGAAGCGGCGGCAGTCAACTCTGAAGCCGTGGCAGGGAGCGCGGCTGTGGAGGTATCAGGCGACGAAGCCGAGACGCGCCGCAGCCATCGCCCCGGTCTGGCCAGGCATGGTGTTGGCGAGGCGCTGACGCTCGAGAGCGGTGGTCAGGTTCATTTCGCGGCGGGCGAAGAGGCGGGCAAAAAGCTTCATGATCATCTCCAATCGGTTGCTCAGACGGGTCGCCTTCGCTTGATGGAGTGGGGCAGCTCGTTTGCTGACGGGGATATAGGCTTGTAGAAGCAGAAACTAAATCGCAAAAGCGAAGCGCTTGATATGAAAAGCGACACCGATTGCGATAGATTTGGGCAGGTTGCCGGTGTTGTGCCCAATATTTACGAATATTTACAGCTGGCTAGCTTCAAAAACGAGCTGCCATGCGGCTTGCTCATATGCGCCATGCAGCGGCAGCATGGATGCTGAATTCGTTTGAATACAAATAAAATAGAGAAGGCCTGCCGGGAGGGTTGCGCGGCAGGCCTTCAGCACGGGGTACACACGATCTACTTTGCTCCAGCCCAGGATCCGACGCCATTGCGAATGCCGGTCTTGGTGTCGGAAGCTTCCGGCCAGCCGATATCCTTCTGCAACTCGATCGGCAGGGAACGGATGGCGCGTTCGGTCTGGTAGCGGGCGCGGGCGGCGTTGAATTCGGTCGCGATGCGGCCGAGGGACGACAGGATAGACATTTCGATCTCCTTTGCTGCGGCGCGGGAGGCGCCGGCAATGCATTACGTCAGGTCTGTTTCAGCTTCATTACATGTCGAATGCAGGTCTGCGTCGTGGTCGTTTCGTGGCCGCTTTTGGCGGCATGCTGCTTCGATGGAGTTGACTATGCTCCTGATCTGATGTTCAATCAAACGAAATGGAATGATGCTTTGTATCAGAAAAATTGAAGGCCGATCGTCATGAACGCCCCACTCAATCACCCGCTGCCGCTGCTCGACCTCGACGTTTTGCGCACTTTCGTGGCGATTGCCGAGACAGGCAGCTTCACCACCGCGGCCAATGCCGTTTTCCGCACGCCGTCGGCGGTCTCCATGCAGATCAAGAAGCTGGAGGACATTCTAGGCCGCTCGGTGTTCGCGCGCGATGCGCGTTCGGTGACGCTGACCACGGACGGCGAAATGCTGCTCGGCTATGCCCGGCGGCTGTTGTCGATCAACCGCGAGGTGGTGTCGAAGTTCATTATCCCCGACATTGTCGGCGTGGTGCGGCTCGGCTCACCGGATGATTATGGCGAGCGCGTGCTGCCGCATGTGCTGAAGCGTTTCGCGCAGTCGCATCCCTCGATCGCCGTCGACGTCACCATCGACCAGAGCAGCAATCTGCGCCGGCGCATGGACGACCGCGCGCTCGACATCACGCTGTTGACGAACTCCTATAAGACCAGCGCGCTTGGCGCCGAGGTGCTTTTGACCGAGCCCATCGTGTGGGCCGGCGCCAAGGGCGGCTGCGCGCATCTGCGCGAACCGCTGCCGGTCTCATTGTGGGAAGAAGGCTGTGCCTGGCGGGCCGGTGCGCTCGAGGCATTGGGCCGCGAGGGCCGCAACTATCGCGTCGCTTACATGAGCGCCCATACCGCAGGCCAGCGAGCCGCGATCATGGCAGACCTTGCGGTCGCGCCGCTCCCGCGATCGTTCCTCGGCAACGACATGGTCGAACTCTGCCCGAAGGACGGCATGCCCGATATCGGCACTTACAATCTTGCCATGGTGGTGGCGCCGGACGCCAGCGCACCGGTCAAGGCCGTCGCCGACCACATCCGCGCGACTTTCGAAGTGTTTAGGGAAACCGGCAAGTTCTGATCATCCGGGATACTCGGACCGAAGGCGCTGCTCCGCCGCCTCTGCGGAGGCGGCGATCGGCGAAGGGCTCTGGCTCAGGAAAGCAACGATGTGTTGGCGCGCGCGCCGCGCTTCCGGCATGTCAATCAGCGGCCAGACGTGGAACATGCCTTCCTCGTAAACCAACTCCACCTCGACACCGGCGGTGCGGGCTTTTTGTGCAAAGATCAGATTGTCGGGCGTGAGAAGATCGCGGGAGCCCGTCAGGAGCAATGTCTTCGGCAATACCGACAGATCGCCATAGACCGGGCTGATGCGCCAGTCGGTCGGATCCATACCGGCACTATACAGCCGGATTGCCTCCCGCCCACCGGCAATGCCCAACCATGGATCGTTCCGCTCCGCCTCGAATACTTCGGGGTTTGCGAGCGAGACGTCGAGCCCGGGTGAAATCAGCACATGACGCGAGGGTACGGACAAGCCCTCTTCCGCCGCCATCATGGTCAGCACCACGGCCATGTTGCCGCCGGCGGAATCGCCCATGAAGATGATGTCTTCCGCTTCTGTCTCCTCGAGCATCCCGCGATAGACAGCGCCGACCATGCCGAACATGGCGTGGAAGTTGTGCTCGGGGGCGATGGGATAGATCGGCACGGTGATGCCGTAGCCCAGCCGGTCGGCCATGTCGGCGATCAGATACCAGTGATAAGGCGTGATCTCAAAGACATAGGCGCCGCCATGCAGGTAGAGTATCTGCTTGTGCTCTCCGGCCCTGGGCGCGATTTCGTAGACCGGAAACCCGTCCACGCTGCGCGTCTGGATATCGTAACGCTGCTGCAGCAAGGCCGGCGGACGGTGATCCTCGGTCTTGCGGGCGGCCGCTATCCAACGCTGCAGGTTTTCCGGGCTGGAAAAGGCCTGCTTGCGGCTGTGCCTGAGCACGAAGGACACGACGTGGCTTTTCAAACTTGGCATGCGGATACACGAATTTCGGCGGCAGCCGACTAAGAGAATTCCCCTTCATTCTTGAAGATCGTGCCCTGGCCAAAGATGTCAAGATCAGCGCCGTGTCCACACGCTGGTGTGATCAGTGGCGCGGCAGAAGTGCCGCGCGCAACCGGTTGTTGGCTGTCGGGGACGTACGAGGTCCCCGGCGGAGGCCGAGCAATTTGCATTTGTCGGTGAAGGTCATCAGCGCGTCGTACCCAGAAGCAGCGAGGCGAGCGTGGCCTGCGGATCGTTCGGCGGCGATGCCGGCCACCCGATGTCCTTCCGGACATGCGCCGGCAAGCTGTTCAGCGCGCGGATCGCCTTATTCCTGGCATGAGCTTGCCTGATGGTCACACCGAAGCGGCCGAGATTTTCGAGCATCGACATTTTCATCTCCCTTGAAGAACGGCGGTGGCCAAGGACTTCTTGGCCGCCGTTCGATGCGGGGTAAATGCGCCTGCCATGTATCGGATGGATATCGCGAAAATAGCGCGTTCGTTTCCAGATCGGCCTAATCTGGAAACATTGCATACAAATGAGTTTTCGAGGCGTCGAAGTCGTTTTCAGATCCCGATAAATTGGACGTCCTCGGGCGGTGGTGCGCTGCGACTCGAATAGAAAATAGTTGACAAGTCGCCCGCAACTGCCTGTAATTGTGCAGCGCAGCAGCAGAAGTGTGCGTTGCAGCACAGCGCGGAAACCATGACCGGGGTCATCGTGCCGAGTATCCACAGCATTCAGTATCTGCGGGCGCTAGCTGCGAGTGCTGTGGTCTGCTTCCACGTCAGCGAGCAGTTCGACGGCCCGTTCGCTGTCGGTGCCGCCGGGGTCGACGTCTTCTTTGTGATCAGCGGTTTCATCATGTGGGTGACGACGGCGAGCCGCCCGGCGGATCCAGTGGGCTTCATCGGCCGCCGGATCACCCGCATCGTGCCGCTCTACTGGATCGTCACCTTCATGACTGCCGCAGCCATGCTGATCAAGCCACAGTTTTTTTACGATCAGTTGCTCAGCCCGCTGAGCCTCGGCCGCTCGCTGTTCTTCTTGCCGCTTCTGCAAGACGGCGCATTGCATCCCGTCGTCCTCCAGGGTTGGACGCTGAGCTACGAGATGATGTTCTATCTCGTTTTCGCCTTGACTCTTTTCCTGGGCGAACGACGGCGTCTGGGCGTGCTCGTCGGCATTCTCACCATCATCGTCGCGCTGCATTTTGTCTTGCCCGACGGATATGCGCGTTCCTTCACCAGCCCAATCGTGCTCGAATTCGCTGCCGGCGTCATTCTCGGACGCCTGTGGCTCCAGGACGTTCGGCTCTCGTTTGTGCTGGCCCTGACGCTGCTTGGTAGTGGGTTTCTTCTGCTCGCCGTCATCCCGTTGGTCGACGCCGACATGCCGCGCGTATTGCGCTGGGGCATCCCGGCCATGCTGATCGTGGCGGGCGCGGTCTTTGCCGAACGCGCTCGGCCGTTCAGGCCCGTGGCCTTGTTCAGCTTCCTCGGCGAAGCCTCCTATTCGATCTATCTTTGGCACGCCCTGGTGGCCGTCGCGGTGACGGGTATCACCTTGCGGCTCGGCGTGCTGCCGGCATTGCAGCCGGCGCTGATCGTCGTTCTCAGCCTGGTGTTCTCGGCGATGCTTTATCTGGTCGTTGAAAAGCCGCTCATCCGGGCGCTGCACCCCTCACGCCCCAAAGGCGTCAAGCGCGGAAAAGAGACCCCGCTTACCCAGGCTGCAGACACATGAATCCGATCGCAACGGCCTGAAGCGGTTTGTCAGTCGCGGCTGCGCCGTGCGGCGTGGCCTTCGCGCGAGCGCCTGCGCGGTGCTGCATCTCCGGCGATGCCATCCTCGCTGACCGTCTTGCGTGGCGGCAGTTTCACCGCCGCCGACAGTTTCGGGAACGGATCGACCTTGTTGGGCAGCGCCATGGCATAGACGAAATGCTCCTGGAATTTCGGCTCCAGCGCGGTCTCGATCTTCTCGATCTGGCTCACCGTCTCCTCGATCTCGCGACGATAGCCACGATTGAGCAGCGCCATGCGGGCACCGGCGCCTGCGGCGTTGCCGACGGCCGAGACCTTGTCGAGATCGCAATCGGGAATAAGGCCGAGCACCATAGCGTATTTCGGATCGATGAAGGAGCCGAAGGCACCGGCGAAATGGATGCGGTCGACATGCTCGGTGTTCTGCTTTTCCATCAACAGCTTGGTGCCGGCATAGAGCGCCGCCTTGGCAAGCTGGATGGCGCGCACGTCGGTCTGGGTGATGGTGATCTTGGGTTCGCCTTCCTTCAGCACGTAGGAGAAGGTGCGGCCGTTGGCGACGACGCGCGGCGAGCGCGCGGCCAGCGAACCGTCGACGACACCATCCTCCGAGATGATGCCGGACAGATACATTTCGGCGACGATCTCGATGATGCCGGAGCCGCAGATGCCGGTGACGCCGGTCGCCTGCACGCTATCGAGGAAGCCCGGTTCGTCGGACCACAATTCCGAGCCGATGACGCGGTATTTCGGCTCCAGTGTGTCGGGATGGATGCGCACGCGCTCGATCGCGCCGGGCGCGGCCCGCTGGCCACCGGAGATTTCGGCACCTTCGAAAGCCGGACCGGTGGGCGAGGAGGCAGCAACGACACGCGCGCGATTGCCGAGTACGATCTCGGCATTGGTGCCGACATCGACGATCAACATCATCTCGTCCTGGCGATGCGGACCTTCCGACAGCGTCACCGCCGCCGCATCGGCGCCGACATGGCCGGCAATGCAAGGCAGCATATAGAGGCGCGCGCCCTGGTTGAGCTTCAGCCCGATATCGGATGCCTTGATGCGCACGGCGCCCGAGACGGCAAGCGCGAAGGGGGCTCCGCCGAGTTCGGTGGGATCGATGCCGAGGAACAGGTGATGCATGATCGGATTGCCGACGAAGACGGAATCCAGGATGTCGTTGCGCTGGACATTGCCTTCCGCGCAGACCTTGTCGACGAGGCCGGAGATCGCCTCGCGCACGGCCACCGTCATGCCTTCGCGGCCATCCGGGTTCATCATCACATAGGAGACGCGGCTCATCAGATCCTCGCCAAAGCGGATCTGCGGGTTCGACGTTCCGGACGAGGCGGCGACGCGGCCCGACAGCAGCGATACCAGATGCATGGCGATGGTGGTCGAGCCGATGTCGCAGGCCAGCCCATAAGCCTCGTTCTTGAGGCCCGGCCACAGCGCGATGACGCGCGCGATGTCGCTGTCGGCATCCTTGTGGATGGCAGCGGTGGCGGTCCAGTTGCCCTTGCGCAATATGCCTTGCACCTGCGGCAGCAGATAAAAGTCGAATTCGAGGTTCTTAAAACCCCAGTCCTTCATCAGCGCGATCTTGAGCCGGTCGAGGTCGCCTGATGGGTTGTGCATGTCGGGTTCTTCGATCTCGACATAGCACATGCGGATCGCCGTATCGCGGGCGATCACCCTGGTGTCGGCATCCTTGCGGATGGTCTGCGCGTTGATGACGGTGTCCTGCGGCACGTCGATGACGAGATCGCCGAGGATCTGCGCCGAGCAGGAGAGGCGGCGCCTTTCGGGCAGGCCGCGCACGCGCTCGTAGCGCTCTTCCTTGGGACCTTTGGGCGAGATGTGGTCGTTTGAGGAGGTGATCTTGTGCTTGGCGAAATTGCCTTCCTGCACCTCGATCTGGCAGCGCCCGCAAGTGGCGCGTCCGCCGCACACGCTCTCGACATATACGCCGAGCTGGCGCGCGGCGTCGAGCACCGGCGTGCCGACAGGGAACCGCCCGCGCTTGCCTGACGGCATGAACAGCACGAGCGGATCGGTAATGTTTGCAGGTGAATTCACGATTGCGCGCTTATCCCCGGCCCATCCGGGCTTCACGACCGCCGCGCCGGCGGCTGCCATTGCCGCCTTCGCCCGGTGCATTGACCGCTGTCGGCGCCGCCACCGCGTGGCCGCCTTCGGCCGGCTTGTAATCCTTGTAGGTCTTGATCCATTTGGTGCAGTTCTCGTCGGTGCCGTTCAGCACGTTGGCGCCGCGCACGGCTTCCATTTCCTGCGGCCGCACCGGGTTCATGATCGCCGAAGTCATGCCGGCGCCGATCACCATCGGGATGAAAGCGGCGTTGATGCCGTGGCGGTGCGGCAGGCCGAACGAGATATTCGACAGGCCGCACGTGGTGTTGACCTTGAGCTCTTCGCGCAGGCGGCGCAACAGCGCGAACACCTGGCGGCCGGCATCGCCAAGCGCCCCGATCGGCATGACCAGCGGGTCGACGACGACGTCGTGCGCAGGAATGCCGAAATCGGCGCAGCGCTGCACGATCTTCTTGGCGACGGCGAAGCGCACGTCCGGGTCCATCGAAATGCCGGTTTCGTCGTTGGAGATGGCGACGACGGGCACGTTGTATTTTTTGACCAGCGGCAGGATGGCTTCGAGTTTTTCCTCCTCGCCGGTGACGGAGTTGACCAGCGGCCGGCCCTTGGCGACCTTCAGCGCGGCCTCGATCGCGGCGCTGACGGAACTATCGATCGACAGCGGCAGGTCGACCAGGCCCTGGACGATTTCCAGCGTCTGCACCAAAAGACCAGGTTCGGTTTCGTTCGGGTTGACCGAAGTGACGCCGGCATTGACGTCGAGCATGGTGGCGCCGCAGGCGGCCTGCTCCAGCGCGTCCTTGATGACGGTCTCGAAATTGCCAACCACCATTTCGGCGGCGAGCTTCTTGCGGCCGGTCGGGTTGATGCGTTCGCCGATCACGCAGAAGGGCTGGTCGAAGCCGATGATGATTTCTCGTGTCGCCGAGGCAACGATGGTCCGGGTCATGAAATCTCTCCGTCGTGATATAAAGAGTTCTTTATATCGTTATCTCTTGTCGATCAAGCGAATGGTGGTCGTTCCGCGCGGGTCAATGCGCGGTCTTCACCATATCCACCTGGGTTTCGGTAATCTCGTCGTGCAGGATGTGGTCCAGCCGGTCGGCGACCATCTGGTCGTCGCGGCGGATCTCACGCTTCCATGGCTGGCGGCCCTTCAGCACACCCGATTCATCGACGATCTCGGCGACATATTCCTCCTGGCGATAGGCCATCACGTGGATGCCAGAGACGCCGGGAATTTCCTTCACCTCGTTGATGATGTCGGTGCAGAGCTGCTTGCCTTCCTTCTTCTGGTCCTGGGCGCCTTCCAGCCGCTTGATGATGGCGTCAGGGATATGGATGCCGGGCACGTTGGAGCGGATCCATTTTGCCGTCTTGGCCGAGGCCAAGGGGCCGACCCCGCACAGGATGAACACCTTTTCGGTATGGCCGAGATCGCGGGCCTTCTGCATGAAGGTCTTGAACATCGGCACGTCGAAGCAGTACTGCGTCTGCACGAACTGCGCGCCGGCGGCGATCTTCTTGCCGAGATGGATCGGGCGAAAGTCGAAGGGCGGCGCGAACGGATTGACGGCAGCGCCCAGGAACAACTGCGGAGGCGTCGTCAGCTTGCGGCCGGACAGAAACTTGCCGTTGTCACGCATGATGCGGCAGGTCTCCAGCAGCGACATGGAATCGAGATCGAACACCGGCTTGGCGCCCGGCTGGTCGCCGGCCTGCACGCCGTCGCCGGTCAGGCACAGCATGTTGGCGACGCCCATCGCAGCACCGCCCAGCACATCGCCCTGGATGGCGATACGGTTCTTGTCGCGGCAGGCGATCTGCATGATCGGGGCGTAGCCCATGCGGGTCAGCAGCGCGCAGATTCCGACCGACGACATATGGCAATTGGCGCCGGACGCATCGACCGCGTTGATGGCATCGACCCATCCGTCGAATATCTTCGCCCTGTTATAGACATCCTCGGGGTCGGCGCTGTCGGGTGGGTTGAGCTCGGTGGTCACCGCGAATTCGCCGCGCCTGAGCACACGCTCCAGCCGGCCGCGCGAGGTGTGGCCGGGCAGGGGATCGAGCGGCAAATGGATGCCGGCCGGATTTTCATCGAGCTGGCGGCCGATCATGCGGACGCTCCGGTCTTCGCGGCAGCGGCGGCTTCACGGGCTGCCGCGGCCTGCGCGGTCACCCGCAGCCAGGCCGAGGTTTCGCGCAACGACTGGTCGACCGGCTTCTGCACGGTGAGGATCCTGTCGGAGTTGACCATGTTCTGCGAGCCTTCCCAGGCCTTGACCCAGACGCAGGGCATATCGGGCTCGACCTCGCAATTGCCGTTGGCGCGCACGCCGCCGCAGGGGCCGTTGCGCAATTGCTTGGGGCAATTCATCGGGCACGACATGCCGGTCGAGGACAGGATGCACTGGCCGCACATGCGGCAGTCGAACATGAAGCCCTTGACGCGCTTTTCAACGAATTTGATTGGAGCCTCGACACGGCCGTAGCCGATGCCCTTCCACAAGGGATGGAGCAGCAGGAACGTGTCGGCAAAACGGGCATAAAACCATTCAAGCAATCGCGAGTGCCGAATGGACCATAGTCTCACCGCGAACGAGCGCTGCACGCGGCGCTGCGGCGACACGTCGGCCGGCTTGTAGTCGGATTTCGGCGCGGCCTTCTTGACCAGCGTGGCCTGGGTAACCGCCGGGTTCTCGTCAGACATTTTCTTTTCCGCCCGCCTTGACCAGAGCGACCAGCCGCTCGCGGTCGTATTTCGTGTCGAGCTCGTGGAATGCCTTTTCGACCTCGGCTTCGAGATCGTCACCGACCGGAACCGGTTCGGCCTTGCGCCATTCGGCGAGATAGTCGTCAGTACCACCGGCGCCGGTGCGCATGGCGCACATGTCGATCGCCTCGGTGAAGCGCAACGGCAATTCGCGCTTGGCGTTCTGCCGGCCTTTCCTAACGATGACCTGGGCAGGGATGTCGCGCCAGTAGACGACGATAAGATCGGCCATGAATTCTCGCTCCTCGATATTCCGAGCATTGCCGCAAGCGTCGTAAGGCTGCTTGTTATGGGACGACGCGCGCGCATTCAAAAGCGACGCATTTGGATGTCGTAAAATGAAAGGCGGGTTTATTCGTTTGCGACCCATGTCGCGACGGGTCAATGCAGCAGGAATGGCGGCGAAGTTTGCGCTGTTCCCGACGCTGGATGCGTTACCAGATGCCGGTTCTCAGCCCTGTCCAGACGTAGAGCCAGATCGTTGGGTGGTACCATTGTTTCGATGGCAGCTCTGGATCGAACGTCGCGACGCTGACATTGATCTTGCCATGCTCCAAGGACCGGCTGATGTGGCCGGACCTTAGGGCAGGCGGGTTAATCCTTGGTATCCCGGAAGCCTTGCCAGGGCATGAAGACGCCGATCAGCGCTTGAACTCCATGATGTCGAGCTTCGATTCGTAGTAGGGGGCGGGGAATTCGATGCGCCATTCCTTGGCGCCGTTGCGGAAGGCGTAACCGACCTGGTCGGTTTGCGGGCCGCTGCCATAGGGCTTTGCCCGGTCGTCGTTGACGGAGCCGGAGCCAAGATAGATCGAGCGCTTGTCGCCGTCGTCGAAGAAGCGGCCCTGGGTGCGCTGCGAACCGCTGATCTTTTCCAGCCGCCAGCCGGAGCCATCATCGGTGACCCTGCATTTGAACCAGCCATAGATCACGAGCGGGCCCGGGCCGCCGACCTTGATGGTGCGGCACCGCCAATTGCCGGTGAGATCCTTGTCGGAGAAGGCGACCAGCGGCTTGGCCAGCAGCGCGTCGAGCTGCTTGACCTCGGCGGGTTTGCCCGCCTTTGCCTCGGCGAGCGCCGCCTTGCGGGTGTCGCCATATTTGTCGAGCCGCGCCTTATCGGCGGCGGTGATCAGTTTCTGCACTTGACCATCGGCAAGGGCGGGCAAAGTGCAGCAGAGCAGGCCGACAACTGCAAGCAAGGGGCGGAGGTTCATCAAAGGATTCCCTGTTTTGTCTGGGGCATAACTTACCGGGTCGCAGGCGCCTGTCATCCGTGCTTAACAGCGTCACGGTCGAAATTCATGGTGTGACGAATGCGAATCTTGCTTACGGGGTCGTCGGGTTGGCTGGGAAGCGCGTTGGCGCCGCTCCTGCGCGGGATTGGACATGAGGTGATCGGGATCGATCCCGTTCCATCGGCCGAAACGCGGATCGTCGGTTCGATTGCCGACCGTGATCTCGTCATGCGTGCCGTCGGGGAAAACCGGATAGACGCCATCATTCACAGCGGTGCGCTGCACAAGCCCAACATAGAAAGCCACGCCAACAGCGATTTCATCGCGGCCAATGTGCAAGGCACGCTAAACCTGCTCGACGCGGCGGTGGCGGCCAATGTGCAACGCTTCGTCTTCACGTCAACGACCTCGCTGATGATCTCGCAGGCGATACGCGACGGCTTCAAGGGTGGTGCGCGCAAGGCGGCATGGCTGACGGAGGCGATGTCGCCCGAGCCGCGCAACATCTATGGGGTGACCAAGCTCTCCGCCGAGCATCTCTGCCGTCTCTACCACCTCCGGCACGGGCTGCCGGTGGTGGTGCTGCGCACGGCACGTTTCTTCCCCGAGGCCGACGACATGGCGCATGCGATCGAGCAGTCGGACGCCAACACCAAGGCGAACGAACTGCTGTTTCGTCGGCTGACGGTGGACGACGCGGCGCAGGCGCATGTCGCGGCATTGGAGAAGGCGCCGGAACTCGGCTTCGACATCTTCATCGTCTGTGCGCAAACGCCGTTCCAGCCCGATGATTGCGCGGACTTGATCGCCGACGCTCCATCGGTGGTGGCGCGTTATTTTCCCGGATTTCCGGCACTTTATGCGCGCAAAGGCTGGACGATGTTTCCCTCGATCGACCGGGTCTATGACGCGTCACGGGCGAGGGACAGGCTGGGCTTTGCCTGCAGGACAAGTTTTGCCGACGTGCTGGCGGCGCTGGCGGCCGAAGACGGGACCTGAGCCGTCAGGCGTTCGCGGCCGCCCGCGCCAGGCCTGGCGTCAGGTCGCCAAAACCGGTGGAGCGGCGCTCATAGGCAAGGCCAAGCAGGGCGGCGGCCTTTTCCGCGACCTTGTCGAGCTCCGGATCATCGGTCTGCGCGAGATAGATCAGCTTCTGGTAGTTGCCGAAATAGTCCTTGATCAGCTCCGGGTGCTTGTCCAGGCCGAGCGGCTTCATGAAGAAGGCATCGAATTGACGGCACAGGAAGTCCGTCATGTAGAACGACATCATGTCGTCGTCGCCGACCTTGTCGTAGGCCTCCATGCCTTGATAGAAGGCGAAGCAATGCGGGCCGGCCATGCGCTCGACGCCATGCTTCTCCAACACGCGGTCAAGCACGCCGCCAGTGCCGCAATCGGCATAGCCGACGAAGATGTGCTCGTAACCCTCCGCCTTGGCCTTTTCGATCGCCTTGTCCATGGCCGGCGCGATGCGGTCGGGATAGAAATGAAATTCCGCCGGCAAACACGTCAATTCGAGGTGATCCAGCCCGAGCCGTTCCTTGACGGCCAACACCTCGCGCGCAATCATCCCGCAGGCGATGACGAGCAGCCTGTCTGTCTGATTCGGTTTCGTTTTTTTTGTCTTGACCAAGTCGAGCCGGCTTTTCGCTGCGGGGTTAATTTATCTGTCGAGGGAGACACCGTCCATGAAACTGCTACGGGTAGCGCCGATGGTTATCCTTGCCTGCGCGCTTGCACTCACGGCCTGCGCCAACACCATTCGGGGTGTCGGCAAGGATGTCAAATCGACGGCGAGGGCGGTCAAAGACACTGTCGCCAATTGATCGGCAGCCACCTCCTTCATCTGGGAACAAAAAAACCGCGCTGCAAGGCGCGGCTTCTTTTTCGTCGTCCTGATGCCTTGGATCAGGCCGAAGCACGCACGTTGTGCTTGCGCTTCATGAAGTCCTTCGCGGTCTCGACCGCCACCGCGGCGTCGCGGCAATAGGCGTCGGCGCCGACGGCCTTGCCGAATTCCTCGTTGAGCGGCGCGCCGCCAACCAGCACGACGTAGTCGTCGCGAATGCCCTTTTCCTTCATCGTGTCGATGACGACCTTCATGTAGGGCATGGTTGTGGTCAGCAGCGCCGACATGCCGATGATGTCGGGCTGGTGCTGCTCGATCGCATCGAGATACTTCTCGACCGCGTTGTTGATGCCGAGGTCGATGACGTCGAAGCCAGCACCCTCCATCATCATGCCGACGAGGTTCTTGCCGATGTCGTGGATGTCGCCCTTGACGGTGCCGATCACCATCTTGCCCTGTTTCGGCGCGCCGGTGGCGGCGAGCAGAGGGCGCAGGATGAACATGCCGGCCTTCATCGCATTGGCCGACAACAGCACCTCGGGAACGAACAGGATGCCGTCGCGAAAATCCTCGCCGACGATACGCATGCCTTCGACCAGCGCCTCGGTCAGCACCTTGTAGGGCACCCAGCCGCGATCGAGCAGGATGCGCGTGCCTTCCTCGATTTCTTCCTTCAGACCGTCATAGAGATCGTCGTGCATCTGCTGCACCAACTCGTCGTCGGAAAGCTCGGAAAGGATGATCTCGTCGTCGGACATTTTAATCCAGCTCCTCACGGCATCGCGACTGTGTCGCAAGGCACAAAATAATGGCGTTCATACCTAACCCGCAACGGGCGGGTATCCATAGCTGATTTGCGACTTCCCGCAAAAGGAAAGCGACTGGAAAATCTATCGGATTTCTTGTCGATTTTGCGACAGGCGTTGGCGCGGACGGGCCGTTTCGAATAGGGTGCTTGGCTACGATCCGGCGAAAGCCGCGCCATGCGGCCGCAACGGTTACGGACCGGCCATAGTCAGGCAGGCCATATTCAGGGAAGAGCGATCATGAGCGAACACGCGGCAGTCGACCAGGAAGCGTCCAACGCGCGGCGTGGGCGCGGCGCCAGCGGTGGAGCGGCGGCAAGGCGCGCGGCGCGTTCCGGCGGCGGCCCGGGCACACAGCTCACTTACATCAAGCGCAAGATCAACGTCTACGAGGTGCTGAACGAGGAAGGCCTGGCGCTGATCGAGAAGAACACCGACACGGTGCTGGAAGAGATCGGCATTATTTTCCGCGATGACGCGGAAGCGTTACAGTTGTGGAAAGAGGCCGGCGCCGACGTCAAGGGCGAGCGCGTGCACTTCCCGAAGGGGCTCTGCCGTTCGCTCTTGAAGACCGCGCCATCCGTCTACACCCAGCATGCCCGCAACTCAGAACGCTCGGTGCAGATCGGCGGCAATGCGACCGTGTTCGCGCCGGTCTATGGTCCGCCCTTCGTGCGCGATCTCGACGGCGTCAGGCGCTATGCGACGATCGAGGATTTCCAGAATTTCGTGAAGCTCGCCTATATGGCGCCGTCGATCCACCATTCGGGCGGCACGGTGTGCGAGCCGGTCGACGTGCCGGTCAACAAGCGCCATCTCGACATGATCTACGCGCACATCAAATATTCCGACAAGCCGTTCATGGGTTCGGTGACCGCTCCGGAGCGCGCCGAGGACACGGTGGCGATGGCCAAGCTCGTCTTCGGCGACGACTTCGTCGAGAACAACACCGTGCTGACCAGCCTGATCAACGCCAACTCGCCGATGGTGTTCGACGAGACCATGCTTGGCGCCCTGAAGGTCTATTCGCGGCATAACCAGGCCTGCATCGTCACGCCGTTCATCCTGGCCGGCGCGATGAGCCCGGTGACGGTCGCCGGCACGCTGACGCAGGTCCTGGCCGAAGTGCTGGCCGGCGCGTCGTTCACGCAGCTGATCCGTCCGGGCGCGCCGGTGCTGTTCGGCACCTTCGCCTCGTCGATCTCCATGCAGTCGGGCGCGCCGACCTTCGGCACTCCGGAGCCGTCGCTGGTCTCCTATGGCGCGGCACAACTCGCACGCCGTCTCGGCTTGCCGTTCCGCACCGGCGGCTCGCTCTGCGCCTCGAAAGTGCCGGATGCGCAGGCAGCCTATGAGAGCGCCAACACGCTGAACTCGACCATTCTCGCCGGCACCAACTTCGTGCTGCATTCGGCCGGCTGGCTCGAAGGCGGCCTGGCGTCCTGCTATGAAAAATTCATGATGGATATCGACCAGCTCGGCATGACCCAAAAATTCTCCGAAGGCGTCGATCTTTCGGAAAACGGCCAGGCGATGGACGCCATCCGCCAGGTCGGCCCGGGCAGCCACTATCTCGGTTGCGACCACACCCAGGCCAATTTCCAGACCGCCTTCTACCGCTCGTCGATCGCCGACAACAACTCCTATGAGCAGTGGCTGGCCGAGGGTCAGAAGACCGCGCCGCAGCGCGCCAACGATCTGGCGCGGCGCTGGCTGGAGACTTACGAGGCGCCGCACCTTGATGAAGGCATCGACGAAGCCCTGAAGGACTTCATCGCCAAGAAGAAGGGGTCGATGCCCGACGCCTTCACCTGAAAGGAGCCCGAGTCAGGCGGGGCTAAAGTCGCCAACATCATCCACAAGGAAGTCTGGCGGAGCGCCTTCTCCGATCCGGACAAGAAGGGATGATTGCGTGCGCGGCATGATCGAGGAGATCACGGCCGCGCTTGGCGCCAACGGCCTCATCCTGCGTGGCGGCTTTCTTTTTCCCCATCACGACGGTGCCCCTCATGGCGTCTCGGGCGCGCCGGCAAAGTCCGTCCTGCTGGTAGGGCAGGCGGGTGCGGCACCCTGGCCGCATTTCCTGCGCTGGCGGCGGCAGCAGCCAAAGGCGATCGCCAATCCGCTCGACACCTGGTCGCGGCAGGTGATTGGCGCTACGGCAGAAAAGTTTGGCGCGCGCGCGGTTTCGCCGTCGGACAAGCCTTACCTGCCGTTCCAGCAATGGGCTGTTCGGGCGGAGGGGCTGAGGCCGTCGCCGCTCGGCATTCTCATGCATCCGCAATACGGACTGTGGCATGCCTACCGCGGCGCATTGCTGTTCGAGGATGAGATAGCGCTTCCGGAGCCTGGCGAAGCGATCCATCTCTGCGACACATGTGTCGAGAAACCGTGCCTGAAATCCTGCCCGGTCGATGCCTATTCCACGGAAGGGTTCGCCTACCAGCCCTGCCTGGCGCATGTGCGCGGGGCGAATGGCGGGTCGTGCCGCACTGGTGGTTGCCTTGACCGCAATGCCTGCCCGTATGGCACAAGCTACCGCTATCCGGCAGAGGTTCAGGCCTTCCATATGGCTGCATTCGCTGGTCTTTAGCGCGTCACGCGATCCCACGAAATGTTGACTGGCGGGTTCAGGCAACCGCCTTGCCGTGGCCGTTTGCGCGGATATGTATCGCGCATCTGATCAACGGAGCAGGCAATGGCGAAGCAGGACCTTCAGATCAAGACCCGTGACGGCATGGCGAAGGCTGGCCTGTTCCGCTCGGCCAAGGTTTCTCCAGCCAAGGCCGGCATCATCCTCTATCAGGACGCTTTCGGTCCACGGCCGGCGCTTGACCAAATGGCCGAGCGGCTGGCGGGCGAGGGCTATGCGGTGCTGCTGCCCGACCTCTTCTATCGCAATGCGCCTTACGGGCCGTTCGACGCCAAGACCGCCTTCACCGTGGAAAAGACCAAGACAGCGCTGATGGCCCTGGTCACCGGCACGACGCAGGAGATGACCATCAGCGACAGCGGCGCGTTTCTCGAGGCAATGTCCGCCGAAGGCGTCACCGGGCCGATCGGCACCGTCGGTTATTGCATGGGTGGCGCGCGGGCGCTCAACGCCGCTGCGACCTATCCAGACGCGATCAAGGCCGCCGCCAGTTTTCATGGCGGCAATCTCGCCAGCGATGCCGCCGACAGCCCGCACCGCAAGGCGGCTTCCATGAAGGCGCGCGTCTATATCGGCATGGCGGGCGTCGACCGGAGCTTTCCGCCGGAGCAGTCGACGCGGCTGGAAGAGGCACTGCGGAATGCCGAAGTCGACCACGCGATCGAGAATTATGTCGGCATGGCACATGGTTGGTGCGTGCCCGACCATGGCGTCTTCAACGCAGCCGGCGCCGAGCGGCATTGGAAGCGATTGGCGGATTTGTTCGCAGAAACGCTGGTCTGAGCCTTCGCCACCCTGTTGGCCGCGCGGCACATTGGAGGTATCAGGGCCGAATGAGCGGCTCGCCCGGCTAGTGCGGCGCGGGGTCATGCGGGAACGATCAGCCTGATGCAATCCTATGATGTCGTGATCATCGGCGCCGGCGCCGCCGGAATGATGTGCGCCGTGGAGGCCGCCAAGCGCGGCCGTTCGGTGCTGATCCTCGATCATGCGGCGGCACCTGGAGAAAAGATCCGTATCTCAGGCGGCGGCCGGTGCAATTTCACCAACATCCATGCGAGCCCGAAGAATTTTATCTCGAGGAATCCGCATTTCTGCATCTCGGCGCTCAGCCGCTATACGCAACGCGACTTCATTGCGCTCGTCGAACGCCACGGCATTGCCTATCATGAGAAGACACTGGGGCAGCTGTTTTGTGACGGCTCCGCGCGCCAGATCATCGACATGCTGGTCTCGGAAATGCGGGGCAGGGGCGCCGAGCTGGTATTGTCGACCCGCGTTGAGACGGTCGGCAAAACCGAGAAAGGGTTTGAACTCGCGCTCGCCACGGGTTCGGTCTCCTGCCAGTCCGTGGTCGTGGCCTGTGGCGGCAAGTCGATTCCCAAGATGGGCGCGACGGGCTTCGGCTACGAGCTTGCCGAACGGTTTGGCCTTGCCATCGTCGAAACACGACCTGCCCTGGTGCCGCTGACCTTCGATGCCAAGACGCTTGAGCGGCTTTCGCCCCTGGCCGGGAACGCCGTCGACGCCGAGATTGCCTGCGGCAAGACGCGGTTTTCCGAAGCGATGCTGTTCACGCATCGCGGCGTCAGCGGGCCATCCATCCTGCAAATCTCCTCCTATTGGCGCGAGGGTGATGAAATCCGCATCGCCATGCTGCCGGGCGTGGATGTGGCTGAGCTCGTCCGCGCCGCCAGGCGTGACAATGGCCGGCAAGCGGTGCAGACCGTGCTGGCAAATCATTTGCCGAAACGGCTGGCCCAGGCGATAGCCGAGCGAACTGGGCTCGACGGCAATCTTGCCGATCTTTCGGAGGCCCAGATCAAAACCGTCGAGGCCGCGGTCAACGACTGGCGCATCAAGCCAGCCGGTTCGGAAGGCTACCGGACGGCCGAAGTGACGCTCGGCGGGGTAGACACCAACGGCCTCGACCAGAAGACGATGCAGGCGAAATCCATACCTGGTCTGTTCTTCATCGGCGAAGTCGTCGACGTCACGGGTTGGCTCGGCGGCTATAATTTCCAGTGGGCATGGTCGTCGGGCTGGGCGGCGGGCCAGGCATGTTGACATTCAGGTGAGGCCGGCCTGACCTGAATCTCGACACGCTCCAGGTGCAGAAGTCCCAATTCGAAAAAAATCTTTCCATCACCCCAAGGATTAGCCATTAGCCTTCGTCCAACAGGCAAATGATGGCGATGATGCTGGATGAGAGCGAAGCCTCCGACGCCGAACTGATCGGGCGGGCGAAGGGCGGAGACAGGGGGGCCTTCGGCAAATTGCTGGAGCGTCACTACGACTTCGTCTATCGCGCCGCCTATCGCTGGTGCGGCAGGAAGGCGGATGCCGAGGACATCGCCCAGGAAGTCTGCGTCCGGCTCGGCAAGGCGATCCGCGATTATCGCGGCGGCGGCGCGTTCACGACATGGCTCTATACCATGACGATGAACGCCGCGCGCGACATGATCCGCAAGACCGCGCGCGAGACCGTCAAGACCGAGGCCTATGGCGTCCATGCGCTGATTTCGGGCGAGGCCCCGGCCGAGAGCGAAGATCCCGCCGAGGCGCTGTGGGCGGCGGTGCGGCAATTGCCCGACAAGCAGCGCGATGCCGTGATGCTTGTCTATGGCGAAGGTTTGAGCCACGCGGCCGCCGCCGAGGCGATGGCGATCTCGGAGACGACGGTTTCCTGGCACATCCATGAAGCGAAGAAACGGCTGAAGACAGTGATGCGTTCAGCCGGGGAAGTGTGACCATGGTCGACGACAACGAACTCAGAAAGCTGCGCGACGCAGCGATACCGGTGCCCGGCGAGAGCGCGAAGGCGCGCGCCTTCGAGGCCGCCCTGCGCGCCTATGACCAGCAGAATATTTCCGCCGTCACCCAAGGATCGGGCGGCGGCCTTCGTCTCACAGAGCGAGCACAAAAGCTCTGGAGCGAGATCATGCAAAAGAAACTCATTGCCACGCCGGCCATCGCTGGGCTCGTCGCCCTGCCGATCGCCGGATACGCCACCTTCCATATGCTGAGGGAACAGCCGTCGCCGTTCGGCGGCGAGGAGAAGATCACCGAGACGCTGGCAGACAAGCCGGCGACGCTGAAGCCATTGACCAAGCAGGCACCGGGAGATCAGGCCGTCAACGAGCCGACCGTGACCACGGCGCCGGCCAAGGACAAGAAGGTCAGCGCGGATGTGGAAGATCGCGATGCCAGCGACGCCCTTGCGTCGGCCGCGCCGCCGAAATCCGAATCGACTGCCGCCGGTGGCGCAGCACAACCGAATGCGCCGGTGAGCCCCACTGTATCGTCGAAGTTTGACCTGAAGACCTACAGCGGCAAGGAGATGGAGCATGGGGCTTTGCCAGCCTCCAGGCCGGCCCCTGCACCCAGCGGTGAGATTGCCGGTCTCATGCCAAGCGCGCCTAATGCCGCGCGGGCCAGTCGCGTCCAGGGAGCTGAGTCCAAGCTTGTGGCCCCGCAGCAGCCGGCGGCCATCCCGGCCGACCAGATCGCGCCGCAGGAGGAAAACCGCGATCGCGTCCAGGATTTCAAGACCAATCCGGTGCACGCCGCATTGGAAGACCCGGTCTCGACCTTCTCGATCGATGTCGACACCGCTTCCTATTCCTTCGTGCGCGGCTCGCTGAAGCAGGGCTACCTGCCGCAGGCCGATACGGTCCGCGTCGAGGAGATGATCAATTACTTCCCCTATGACTGGAAGGGGCCGGACTCGGCATCGACGCCGTTCAACTCGACAGTCAGCGTCATGCCGACGCCGTGGAACACGCACACCAAGCTGATGCATGTCGCCATCAAGGGTTTCGACATCAAGCCGACCGAGCAGCCGAAGGCCAATCTGGTCTTCCTGATCGACGTGTCGGGCTCGATGGACGAACCGGACAAGCTGCCGCTGCTCAAGTCGGCATTCCGGCTGCTGGTCAGCAAGCTGAAGGCCGACGACACCATCTCGATCGTCACCTATGCGGGTGACGCCGGCACCGTGCTGATGCCGACAAAGGTTGCCGAGAAGGACAAGATCCTCAATGCCATCGACAATCTGCAGCCCGGTGGCTCGACGGCAGGCGAAGCCGGCATCAAGGAAGCCTATAAACTTGCCCAGCAGTCCTTCATCAAGGACGGCGTCAACCGGGTGATGCTTGCCACCGACGGCGACTTCAATGTCGGCCAGACCGATGACGACGACTTGAAGCGGCTGATCGAGAGCGAGCGCAAGACCGGCGTGTTCCTGTCGGTGTTCGGCTTCGGCCGCGGCAATCTGAACGATGAGATGATGCAGACCATGGCCCAGAACGGCAACGGCACCGCCGCCTATATCGACACGCTGGCCGAGGCCGAGAAGGTGCTGGTCGAGGATGCTTCCTCGACGTTGTTCACCATCGCCAAGGATGTGAAGATCCAGGTCGAGTTCAACCCGGACAAGGTTTCCGAATACCGACTGATCGGCTACGAGACCCGGGCGCTCAACCGCGAGGATTTCAACAATGACCGCGTCGATGCCGGCGATATCGGCTCGGGGCATTCGGTCACCGCGATCTACGAGATCACGCCCAAGGGCGGTGGTGGCGAGCAGATCGATCCGCTGCGCTATGGCCAGGCCATGGTGAACAATGGCGGCGTTGCCAATGCGGACGAATATGCCTTCGTCAAGATCCGCTACAAGCTGCCGAACGAGGACGTCTCGAAGCTGATCACCACGCCGGTGACCTCCGCCAACGAGGTGGCGTCCTTCGACCAGGCGAGCACCGATCAGCGTTTCTCCGTCGCGGTGGCGGCCTTCGGCCAGAAGCTGCGCGACGAGGATGCGACCGCGAAGTTCGGCTACGACAAGATCATGGAGATTGCCACTGCCGCCCGAGGAGCCGACCCGTTTGGGTACAGGTCCGAGTTCCTTTCGCTTGTGCGCCTTGCCTCGGCGCTGGGCGGCAACCGGTAGTGGCGATGAAGGCCGGTTTCTTTCAGATGATGGGATCGTTCTGATAACCGGCCCACGGGCGGATGAGGCAGGCCGGCGAGGGATACTTTCCCTTGCCGGCCTTTTTTTCGGATCTGTCGATATTCAGGTGATGCCGGCCTGCAAACAGTGTCTTCCTGCGCTTCCGGTGCTCACGTACTTAAGTAGCTCCGCTCCGGTTCTCGAAAGTCACTGTTTCGGCTCGGCCTGACCTGAATCTCAACAGATCCTAGGGCAGCGCGCCGGATCATTAAATTGCGCTGCATTTCCGGTACCGGATCGCAATTTCCTCTCGCTACACCGGTCATGTCCAAGGCTTGAGGGAGCCCGAATTGCAGATCAGAACCATCGCCAACTCTACGCCGCCGGCACGGGATGCTTCGGCGGTTTCATCAGCCCCGTCAGCCGAATCCAGACGCATCAGCGATGATGTCGCGCAGGCCCGTCACACCGCCATGTCGGCACTGACCAACGACCGCTTCCGCGCCATGCTGGAGCACATTTCTGATCCCGGCGCATCGGGTGCGCTTGCAACAATGCGCGGCGACAATGTCGTCGATTTCAGGTCGGCGCAGTCGAGCTACGCCGACAACAGCGATTAATCGCAAAAGAAATCGCGTCAGGCGCGGGTGCGCCGCCGCTCGCGGCGGGCTTCGCTGGTCTCGGCCGTGTTTGCCGTCGCCACCTTGTTGCGCATCGGGCCGATGCGCTCCACGATTTTTTCGACCGTCGGACGAGCCGCTTTGGTGTGGGCGTCGAGTGCCTTGCGCATCGCGGCAAGATGCTGAAACGAGGTGCCGCAGCAGCCGCCGATGATCTTGGCTCCGCCATCCACGGCGAGCCGAACATAGTCAGCCATCAATTCCGGCGTGCCGGAATAGTGGATCTCGGTGCCACGGAATTCAGGGATGCCGCAATTGCCCTTGACGATGACGGTCGCCTCCGGCTTCGCCTCGGTCATGTCGAGCAGCGAGGCCAGGATGTCGGAGGCACCGACACCGCAATTGGCGCCAACGCCGAGCGGGGCTTGCGACAGCCCATCGGTGACGCCGTGGATATCCTTCGGCAGCAGGCCCATCATGGTGCGGCCTGCGGTGTCGAAGGAGCCGGTATAGGTGTAGGGCATGCCGACGCGAATGGCGGCTTCGGCAGCGGCGCGGATCTCGTCGGGCGCCGACATGGTCTCGATCCAGGCGACTTCGGCGCCACCTTCCTTGAGGCCCTCGATCTGCTCGGCGAAGGCGTCGACCGCCTCGTCATAGGTCATGGCGCCAAGCGGCACCAGCAATTCCCCGGTCGGGCCCACCGAACCGGCAACGACCACCTTGCGGCCGGCCTTGTCGGCAACGGCCCGCGCAATCTCGGCCGCGCGCTTGTTCAGCGCATGGACGCGATCCTGCGCATGGTGCAGCTTGAGGCGGTGGCGGGTGCCGCCGAAGGAGTTGGTCAGGATGATGTCGGCGCCGGCGTCGACAAAATTCTGGTGCAGGCGGGTGATGGTGTCGGGCGCGGTTTCGTTCAGCAGTTCCGGCGCCTCGCCGGCTTCCAGACCCATGGCGAATAAATTGGTGCCCGTGGCGCCATCGGCCAGCAGCACACCCTTTTCAGCCAGCAGGGCATCGATCGGATTGGGCGTCGTCATCGGATTGGCTTTCATGTCCTGGAATTCGAATAAGGATATAAAGAAGTCTTTATGTCTAGTCAATCAAATTGCGACGTCGGAATGGCAGGCATGGAGGCGGATCTGACGATCCCGCGGTATCCAGCGCGCTCAGACGGTGCCTGCTGCGAACGACATGCCGGCCAGATTGCGTGCGAAGGCGGCCGCTTCGTGCGGATTGATGTCGGCGGCGCGGATCAGATTGTCGAAATGCTTGGTCAGGGCCTGGACCGGCTGGGTGGCGTTCAGCACCACATACATGTCGCCGACATAGATGGCGGCGCGATAGGGGCCGAAGATGGTGAGCGGGATGGAATAGCGCATGCGGCCGTCGTAGAGGAACAGGCGGAAGGTCGGATAGAGGTCGTCGAGCAGCGTCGCCATATGGGCAAGTTGCTGCTGGCGGTCTGCCGCCGGGAAACGGTCCCACACACCGAGGCCGCGGGCGAAAATCTCCAGCGTGTGGCGCGGCATGCAGACTTCCATGTCGGTTTCCGGACGCCGGTTGTATTCGATGCGGTATTGCGTCTCGCTGGCCTGCGCCAGGCGGCTTCTGTTGGTGATGTTGGCCTCGTAGTCGACGAGCGCGCGAGTGCGCAGGAGATCGGGAATGCCGGCCGGCACATAACGGATCTTGGTGCCGGCCGCTTCAGCGAACCATTTTGCCAGCAGCGTGCGGTCGAAGCCGTCGGGCGCTTCCTCGATCTCGAGGCTTTCGCGGATTTCGCCGGTCACGCCTTCGTCCTGGCTGAGGCCAAGCAGCCAGTCCAGCGATACCTTGAATTCGGCGGCGATGTTGAGCAGCGTTTCAGCGCGCGGCAGGCGCGTCGAGGCGCCCGACATCAGTTGCGACAGCGCCGACCGATCGATGCCGACTGCTGACGCGAAAGCCGACTGATTGAGGTCGGACCTTGTCAGGAGGAGCTTCAGACGCTCCCGGAAGATCGTCGACAGATCGCGCTTGTCCATGCCTTTGCTCCTGTCTTCTGGAGGAAAAATTTGCGCTCGAGCCACGTGAATAGGCGCTCGATGCGTAAACGAATCCCTAAGTCTGTTTACAATGTGCAACATATGCGGTCAAAAATGCGCAATCGCAACATTTTGTGCACTTTGTCGCGTTGAGTGGAATCACTTCTCCTGACACAATACTGTCAGGAACCAGTTGGGGTTCCGGCGACTGAGGGACAGTGGTCGATAGCATGACTGGCAAGAACATTCGGCGAAGCAGCAAACCGGCCATCGAATGGCCCACCGTGGTTCTCGCATTCTTTTGCTACGGTGTCTGGTTCGTTGCCGGTCTCTTCCTCTGGCCATCCTATCCCATCCTGGCCCTTATCGTTATGGCCGTTACGCTGGCTCTGCAGTCCTCGATCATGCATGAAGTGCTGCACGGTCACCCGACCCGCAACGCCCTCGTCAACGAAGCCTTCGTCTTCCTGCCGATCGGCCTTGCCTGGCCGTTCCGCCGCTTCAAGACCATTCACCTGCGCCACCATGCCGACGAGCGGCTGACCGATCCGCTGGACGATCCCGAGAGCTACTATAAGGCTCTGTGGCATCACGAAGAATTGCCGCCGCTGATGAAATTCGTGCTGAAGATCAACAACACCATGGCCGGTCGCCTCGTGCTTGGGCCATGGCTGTCCTGCATCGGCTTCTTCATCGATGACGCCAAGCAGGCGATCGCCGGCGACAAGGCGATCCGCAAGGCCTGGCTGCTGCATGCGATCGGCCTTGTCGTGGTGCTGCCGGTCGTGCAGTTCGGGTTCGGCATGCCGGTTTGGCTCTATGTGCTGGTGCCGGTCTGGCTCGGCCAGTCGCTGATCTCGATCCGCACCTATGCCGAGCATCAGTGGTCGGAGCATCCGGAAGGCCGCACGGTGATTGTCGAGCGCTCGCCGCTGTCGCTCCTGTTCCTCAACAACAATCTGCACTTTGTCCATCACAAGAGCCCGACCATCGCCTGGTACCGGCTGCCGAAGCTGTTTCGTGACCGGCGCGAGGATTGGCTGCGGATGAACAATGGCTATGCCTACCCGAACTATTTCGCGCTGGTCAAAGCCTATGCCTTCAAGGCCAAGGAGCCGATCGTGCACCCGGTTCTGCGGCGCGCCCCCGAGCCGGGCAGGGCGTTCAAGCCGCGCGTCAGGGCGCGCAACATCAATGGGCTTGGCACGGTGCCGGTCCCGGCCGAACCGCCCAAGGAATAGCATCCGCGGATGGCGTGGATACCGTGTCGGCCAATTCTGATCGGGCGCCGCGTTTTTGCGATCCTTTCTCCCGACTTCGTGGTTTGATATCGGCATGAGCGAATTGATTGCGGCTTTGCCAATGTACGACTGGCCCGAAGTGCGTGGGGAAGTCGATGCGCAGTGGACGTCGTTGCGCGATGCCTTCCGGCGGAAGGGTATCGACGCGCCGCAAAGCATTGTGCGCCGCAATGGCGACCTGCCGGTCGTGCCGGGTGGTATCCATGAGGCTCAGGGGGGCCTGATTGCTCCGGATCCTGCGACGCTGCCGCCGGACGAATTCGATTCCCACAAGCTCTGGCTGCATCCGGCACTGTTGTTCGCGCAGGCCTGCTGGGGGCCGATGGAACTCGGCCTGTCCCGGCATGTGCAGGTGGTTGGCCAGCCAAGCTATGACGCCTATGAGGGCGGACAGGGCGAACTCTATTCGAGCGCGCTGGTTATGCGGGCAGGCGAGGGACCGCAGGTTCGGTCGCCCGCCGACGGCAAGGCCTGGCTGCCGCTCGATCTCATCCGAGGCAGGCGCTTTACCTTCAACAGCCTCGATTCCATGTCGGGCATCATCGCGCTGACGCGCGACCTGGGAGCGGCCGGCGAAAACCTGGACATATTTTCGTCGAGCGGCGAAAGCGGCGGCCATCGCGACTCGATCGTGGCGGTCGCCGAAGGCAGAGCGGATATCGCGGCGATCGACTGCGAAAGCTGGGCGCTGGCGCAGCGTTTCGAGCCGGCGGCGCGAAAGGTCGTGATCGTCGGCTGGACGGCACGACGCAAAGGCCTGCCTTACATCACCGCCAGGACGACGCCGGAAAAGACCATGCGCTCGATGCGCGAAGCGCTTGCCGGACTAGCCGAGCAGCCTCGCATCCAACGGGTAGGTTGAAAGCTTCTCGTTGCCGGTCTCGGTGATCAGGATCTGCTCCTCGATCTTGACGCCTTCGCGGCCGCTCAGCCGGCCGATATAGCTTTCCACGCACAGCACCATGCCTGGTTCAAGCACGCCATCGGGCGTGTCTGAGGTCCAGTCACTGGCATGCGGCAAGGTCGGGTATTCATCGGCCAGTCCAACGCCGTGGTAGAGCACGCCGTAGCGGGTCGGGAAGCAGTCTCCCGGCGGGATGGCTGAGCGTTCGACAAGGTCGCGGAACGAGACGCCGGGCTGCATCAACGCGATGTTGTGTTCGATCTGGTCGGCTGCGATGCGGAACAGGTCGCGCTGTTCGTTGGTCGGCTTTGTATCGCCGCACAGCCAGGTGCGCGAGAGATCGGCGCAGAAGCCGTAGGGGCCGATCAGGTCGGTGTCGAAGGCGACGAGGTCGCCCGTCTCGATGTTCCGCGACGAACATTCCTGGAACCACGGATTGGTGCGCGGTCCCGACGTCAGCAGCCGCGTTTCGATCCATTCGCCGCCGCGCGCGATGTTGCCGCGATGGAGTTCGGCCCACAATTCGTTTTCGGAGATACCGGGCTTGAGCGCATGTTCCATCTCGCCCATGGCCGCCTCGCAAGCGACGATGGCGCGGCGCATGGCGAGGATTTCGTCCGGCGATTTTAACAAGCGGGCGTTCTCCAACACCGCTTCGCCATTGCCGATTGAAACACCAAGGCGCGCCAGTTCCTCGACGCCTTCCGGGTTGATGTGGTCGACGGCGATGCGGCTGTTGCCGCCACCGTGCTCCCTGACCAGATCGGCGACACCGGCCGCCCAACGGCGGACTTTTTGCTCGGTCAGTTCGCCGCTGTAGAGATACATCCAAGACACCGCCGGCCGCACTTCGTCGACCATGCCGGAATGGTCTGACAGGTGCTCGCAGGAAAAGTAGTCGAACAGCACCACCGGCCCGTCGGTGGCGACGAAGCAATGCCGCGTCGGGTTGTGCGCGACCCAGAGCTGCATATTGGTAGAGTCGGTGGCATAGCGGATATTGACGGGATCGTAGAGCAGGGCGCCGGCACAGCCGCGGCGCTTCAGCTCGGCGCGGATGCGCTCGAGCCGGTATTTTCGCATCGCCGACAGGTCGGGCGCGGCGATACCTGCCGCCGCCCATTCCGCTTCAGCTTGTGCACCATAGCCCAGTACATGCTGGTTGAGCGACGCCGCCTTCTCCCGGGAGGCTTCGCGCAACGCTTCGATCGAGCCTGATACAAACGGCATGATCTTGCGGTGGTGGCCGAAGCTTCCCTTTGGCGCCCCGCTATCCATGACGAAACCTCAGGTTCGCATCTTCTCGCCGCTGGGGTCGAAAGGCGCTTCGACATTGATCCGGGCCGGGCGGCGGGATCCAAGAATCTCGATCTCGAACAGTCCGGCACTTTCATCCTCGGCGAGGGCTGCCGGCACATAGCCTTGTGCCATCGACTTCTGGACGTAATGCGCATAGCCGCCCGACGTCACCCAGCCGACCACACGCCAGTCGCCATCGACGATGCCGCGCACGGCGGACGCGCCTTCAGCGGCCTTTGAACCGCGTATTTCCTGGCCTGACGTGTCGAAGCGCGGCGCACCGTAGCCATGTGGCTTTTCCACCGTGCCATAATCCTTGCTGACCTTGGCCCAGATCGGCTCGTCGCCCATTACGTCGGCGTCCCCTGCATCGACGATGAAGGAGACGCGGCGCAGTTTTGGCCCTTCCGCCTGTTCCTTGGCGGCCGCTTCACGGCCGATGAAGTCGTTCTTCTCGAGCTTGATGAAGCGGTCCATCGAGCCTTCGAACGGCCCGTAGATCGGCCGCAGCTCGCGGAACCAGGTTGGGAAGTTCTTTTCGAGACGCATCGACAGCAAGGCGCGCATGCCGAAATCGACGACGCCGAATTCTTCGCCCGCATCCTTGATCGCCTTATAGACGAGGCGCTCATAGGCCGGCGCCATCCAGATCTCATAGCCGAGGTCGCCGGTGTAGGTGATGCGGTTGACCAGGCAGGGCGCGCCGCCGACCGCCATCTCTCGGAAATCCATGAAGCGGAAGGCCTTGGTCGAAATGTCGACATCGACCAGTTTCTGCAAGAGGTCGCGGGATTTCGGACCGGCGATGGAGAGGCCGACCAGTGTCTGGTCGAAACGGTGGATGCGCACCGATCCGTCTTTGGGCAGGTGCTTTTCGAACCAGCGCATGTGGTACTTCTGCGCCGCCGACGAACCCCAGATCATGAAGCGGTCCTCGCCGGCCTTGGCGATGGTGAAGTCGCCGATCAGCTTGCCGAACTCGTTGATCATCGGCGTCAGCACGATGCGGCCGGTCTTCGGCATGCGGTTGGTCATCAGCCGGTTGAGGAACTCTTCCGCACCCGGTCCCGACACTTCGTATTTGGCGAAGTTGGCGATCTCGGTGACGCCGACGCGCTCGCGCGTGGCGCACACTTCCTCGCCGATCGGCCCGAAATCGTTGGAGCGGTGGAAGGAGACGACGTCTTTCGGCTCCTTGCCCTTAGGCGCGAACCAGAGCGGGGTTTCGAGGCCCCACGAATCACCCATGACGGCGTTGTTGGCGAGCATGGTGTCGTAGAGCGGCGTCGTCTGCGCCGGGCGGGCGGCCGGCAGTTCTTCGTTGGGGAAGCGGATCGAGAAGCGGCGCGAATAGTTTTCGCGCACCTTGGCGTTGGTATAGCGCAGGCCGGCCCATTCGCCGAAGCGGGCGACATCCATGCCCCAGACGTCGAAGCCGGGGTCGCCGTGGACCATCCAGTTGGACAGAGCGAGACCAACGCCGCCGCCCTGGCTGAAACCGGCCATCACGGCGCAGGCACACCAGAAATTGGTCAGTCCCTGAACTGGGCCGACCAGCGGGTTGCCGTCGAGCGCGAAGGTGAAGGGGCCGTTGATGATCTGCTTGATGCCGGCCTTCTCGATGCCGGGGAAATGCTTGAAGCCGATTTCCAGCGACGGTGCGATGCGGTCGAGGTCGGGCGGCAGCAGTTCATGGCCGAAATCCCACGGCGTGTTGACCGGCGACCACGGCTTGCAGGCCTTTTCATAGGTACCGAGCAGGATGCCGTTGCGCTCCTGGCGGGTGTAGATCTCGCCCTTGAAGTCGAGCACGCCGATCATTTCGCGGCCGGTCGACTTGTTGAACTCCTCAACCTCCGGCATCGGTTCGGTAAGCAGATACATGTGCTCCATGGCCAGCACCGGCAGCTCGACGCCGACCATGCGGCCGATCTCGCGCGCCCACAGGCCGCCGCAGTTGACGACATGCTCGGCGTGAACCGTGCCCTGTTCGGTGACGACATTCCAGGTGCCGTCCGGCTGCTGCGTCAGGTCGACCACGCGGTTGCGCAGCACGATTTCGGCGCCGAGTTTTTTCGCCGCCTTGGAATAGGCGATGGTGGTGCCGGAGGGGTCGAGATGGCCTTCAACCGGATCCCACATGGCGCCGACGAAATTGGTCTCGTCCATCAGCGGGAACATCGCCTTGGCTTCGGACGGCGTGATCAGTTCGGTGTCCATGCCGAGATAGCGGCCCTTGGCGTGGGCAAGGCGCAGGAAGTCCATGCGCTCGGGCGTATCGGCCAACATCACGCCGCCCGTCAGGTGCAGCGAGCAGGATTGGCCCGAAATCTCCTCGATTTCCTTGTAGAGCTGGACCGTATAGGCCTGCAGCTTGGCGACGTTCGGATCGCCGTTCAGCGTATGGAAGCCGCCGGCCGCGTGCCAGGATGAGCCCGAGGTGAGCTCCGAGCGCTCGATCAGCATGATGTCGGTCCAGCCGGCCTTGGCCAGATGATAGAGCACCGAGCAGCCGACGACGCCGCCGCCAATGACAACCGCTTTTACATGGGATTTCATGAAGATAGGTCCGTTTCTGAAGAGATTGAATCAGCTAGGTCAGTCCGCCGCGACTGGCCTCGACCGTGGAAGCCAAAGGTCACTGCGGCATACGATCAAAAATCGGTCGGCGCGCCGCCTTCGGCCGTGCGCTTCTGGACGAAGGCGTTGAGCTCCTCGCGGATGGCGGGATCCATGTAGGGCTCGTCATAGGACGCCAGCCGCTCCTTCCAGACCTTGTTGGCCTTTTCCAGCGCCGTCGGCGAGCCGGCTTCCGCCCAGGTCTCGAAATTGCGCCAGTCCGAGAGGATCGGCGAATAGAAGGCGGTCTTGTAGCGGTCCTGCGTGTGCTGGGTGCCGAAGAAATGGCCACCGGGGCCGACCGACTGGATGGCATCGAAGCCAAGTGCCTCTTCGGAGAGGTCTAGCGGGGTCAGGAATTCGGCCACCATCTGCAAGAGGTCGATATCCAGAATGGTCTTCTCGTAGGAGCAGCGCAGGCCGCCCTCGAGCCAGCCGGCGGCATGCATCATCAGATTGCCGCCACCCTGGATGGCGCCCCACAGCGAGAACACGCTTTCATAGGCGGCCTGCGCGTCGACCGTGTTGGCGGCGCAGGTGTTGGAGGTGCGGTAGGGAATGTTGTAGCGGCGGGCAAGCTGGCCACCGACCAGCTGCGCCTTCATGTATTCGGGCGTGCCGAAGGCCGGTGAACCGGACTTCATGTCGACATTGGAGGTGAAGCCGCCATAGCCGACAGGTGCGCCCTTCCTGACCATCTGGGCGAAGGCAATGCCGGACAGTGCTTCGGCATTCTGCTGCACCAGCGCGCCGGCGATGGTGACAGGCGCCATCGCCCCCGACAGGGTGAAGGGCGTGACGATGACGACCTGGCCCTTGCTCGACATCTGGATGATGCCTTCCATCATCGGCACGTCGAGCTTGAGCGGCGAATTGGTGTTGATGATGGTGAAGACAGATGGCTCCGCGAGCAACTGCTCATGGCTGATGCCGCGCGCGATGCGGGTGATCTCGATGCCGTCGACATTGCGCTCCTTGCCGAGCGAATAGATGTGGAACACCTTGTCGGTCAGCGTGGCGAGGTCGCGGATGCATTCGAGATGGCGGACCGACGGGTGGATATCGGTCGGCTCGACCGGATAGCCGCCCGTGCAATTCAGGATGTTGTGCATCTGGGCCAGCCGCAGGAAATTGCGATAATCCTGCTGGTTGCCCGGCCGGCGGCCACGATCGATGTCGGAGCAATTGGGCGCCGACGCCATCATCGAGATGATCAGATTGTCGCCGCCAAAGCGCACATTGTGGGCAGGGTTGCGGGCGTGGATGGTGAATTCGGACGGGCAGTTCGACACCAGCTCCAGGATCATGTCGCTGTCGAAGCGCACGCGCTCCGAGCCCTCGCGCACATCGGCGCCATGCGCCTTCATGATGCTGCGGGCTTCGTCGTGCAGAACGTCGACACCGATTTCGCGCAACACCCGCAAGGAAGCGAGGTGGATCGATTCCAGCTCGTCCTCGGAAACCAGCTTGGTCGGCGTCAGCGGATTTTTCAGCTGGCGGAAAGCCGGCTGCTCGAACGCGGCCGAGCCACCGGCGCGCTTTCCGGCGCGACCGCCACGGCGGGCACGGTCGGGCGCCAAAGCCGGCTCTGAGGGTTGTAGGGCGGCGGTCATGATGGTCCTCGTAGGATGCGATAATGGGCGGCATAATGGACCGGCGCCCGCCCGGCCATTGCGGAGGCGGCGACCACTAGGGCGAGGGAAGCGACATGCCGGAACGGCAGTTGCGTGGACGCGACATCCGCCTTGATCATCCATCCGTTGGCGCAAGCGGATCTTGCTTGCCGGCCCTTTCTTTCCGCCGATCGAACCCGTAGCTAGTGGGGCCTGTCGGCAGGGAGGTTAGCCGGCACCTCACATGGAATGACAGCATGGTCGCAACCGGCTCGAGCGAAGGCGAAGCGGGAACAGCGATAGGACCACTGGGATTGCCACCGTGATCGTCGCCCTCGACGCTTTGCTGGTCGCCTTCGCGCTCTATAGATCCGCCAGCCGCAGAAGCTCCTGGCAGGGTCTGGCTGGAGCCGGGCGTCGGTTCGGGCCGCGGGGCTTACTCCCATCGGACCGAACCGCTAAGTCTGCAACCACGACAGCATTATGGATCATGGACTTGGTGGACACGAGAAGCGACGAGATGATGCAGTGGGCGGCGATCACCGGTGTGATCGCAACCGTGTCCGTGTTCGCCATCGCGCAGGGCCTGTCCTATCCGCTGTTGAGCTTCATCCTGCAGCGCCAGGGTGTCTCGCCGGCGATGATCGGCCTGTCGGCGGCAATGACGCCTGTCGGCTTCATCCTGTCATCGCCGCTGATACCTGGCCTGGCAAGGCGGTTCGGGGCAGGGCGCACGGCGCTCACCTGTGCCGCACTCTCGGCTGTCGTGCTGGCGCTGATCGGCTGGACGCAGAACGTCTATCTCTGGTTTCCGCTGCGCTTCCTGATCGGCGTAGTGACCAACCCACTCTATGTGCTCAGTGAGATCTGGGTGATCGCGCTCGCACCGCCGGCCCGGCGCGGCCGCATCATGGGTCTCTATTCGACGATCATTTCCGCTGGCTTCGCGACCGGCCCGCTTTGCCTGCTTGCCGTCGGCACGGAAGGCTGGCCGCCGTTCCTTGTCGGCATTGGCGCCTTCGTGCTCTGCGGCTTCTGCCTGGCATCGGTTCTGCCACGGCTGCCCAGGGTGGACGAGGCCGGGCATCAGGTTTCGGTGATGGGTTTCATGCCTCTCGCCTGGCTGCTTCTGTCGGCGGTGGTCGTGGCCGCCGGCTTCGAGCAGGCGGTGCTGGCACTACTGCCTGTCTATGGCACGTATCATGGCATTGCGGAGGCTCGCATGTCCGCGCTGCTGTCGGTCATGATTGCCGGCAACATTGCCATGCAGGTGCCGCTTGGCCTGCTGGCCGAGCGGCTGACGGCCCGCCTGGTGCGCTTCATCTGCGTCTCGCTGACGCTGTTCGGTTGTGCGCTGCTGCCGGTGCTGATCGATACCCCGCTGATCTGGCCCTGCGTCTTCGTCTGGGGCGCGGTGTCCTACGGCATCTACACGATGTCGATCATCGAGCTTGGCGAGCGCTTTACCGGCTCGGCACTGGTTGCCGGCAATGCGGCATTCTCCCTGATGTGGGGCGTCGGCGGCATTCTGGTCCCGCCGCTTACCGGCGGCGTGATGGATGTGTTTGGCGCGGTCGGCCTGCCGGTCACGCTTGGCGCGATCTGCGCTACGCTGGCCTTGGCGACGATCATCCGCCGGCGGGTGCTGTGAAGCAACGTGACGTGGACCGCAAAAGACCATATCGCATCTTGAATGTAAGCGCCGCCAACGCGATGTAGGCAAGGCCGCCCAGAATCCCCCGGAGACCTGCATGACCTTTTCGACGACCAAAGCCCAGCCCTCCCAGAAGGCCGGCGATCCTTTCCTCTGGCTGGAAGACAGGACCAGCAAACAGTCGCTCGACTGGGTGCATAGCCAGAACGAGGTCACGGTGGCGGAATTGCAGGGCGATCCATCCTACCAGGTTTCGTTCCAGACGGCGCTCGACCTGATGACGGCCGAGGACAATATCGCGGTTGGCGCGGCAATCGCGGGCCATGTCTACAATTTCTGGCAGGACAAGAACAATGCGCTCGGCCTGTGGCGGCGCACGACGGTCGCTTCCTACAAAACCGACAAGCCCGACTGGGAGACGATCATCGACTTCGATCAACTGGCGGCGAAGGAGGGGATAAAGTGGGTGTTCGGCGGCGCTGTCAGGCTCTACCCAGATTTCAATCGCTGCCTGGTCTCGATGTCGCCCGATGGCGGTGACGCCAGTGCGATGCGCGAGTTCGACATCGCGGCCAAGTCCTTCGTCGAAGGCGGTTTTCAGGCGCCGGCCTCGAAATCGGGCTTCGGCTGGCTGGACGAGGATACGGTGATCGTCTCGGCCGCATTCGAAGACGCCGACAAGACAGAGTCCGGATATCCGCGGGTGGTCAAGCTCTGGAAACGCGGCACCAGGCTGGAAGAGGCGACCCCGATCTTCGAGGGAAAGACCGAGGATCTTGCCGTTGGCGCCGGTGTCGAGTTCGACGGCGAGAAGCGTCACCTGTTTCTGGCGCGGACACTCAATTTCTTCGCATCGCACAGTTTCCTGCGCCTGCCTTCGGGAGAGAACCGCCGCATCCCGCTGCCCGACGACGTCACCGACACCGCGCTTTTTAGGGATCAACTGGTGTTTGGAGTGCGGACGCCATGGACGGCGCCGGACGGCACCGCATGCCAGCCGGACGGGCTTTATTCGATCGATTTCGCGTATTGGATCGAAACCGGCAGTTTTGGCCCGATCGAGACGTTGCTGGCGCCGGCATATCGCGTCTCGATCGCCGGTATCAGCCGCACGCAGGACCGCCTGTTCGTCAACCTGATGGACAATGTGCGTGGCAAGGTTCTCGTTTGCGAGCGTAGGGACGACGCCTGGTCGCTGAAACCTGTCGCGCTGCCCGAAAACGGCACTGTCGGCATCAGCCATGCCGAGCATTTCGGCTCCACCGTCTCCTTCTCCTTCACCGATTTCCTGACGCCGAGTTCGATCATCTGGTCCGATGACGATGGCGAGACGCTCGCCACCGTGAAGTCGCAGCCGGCGCGCTTCGATGCCTCGCCGCTTGTCTCGGAACAGTTCGAGGCGCGCTCGAAGGATGGCACGATGATCCCTTACTTCGTCGTCAGGCGGCGCGACCAGAATGGGCCGGTGCCGACGCTGCTCTACGGTTATGGCGGTTTCGAAGTGCCGCTGTTGCCCGGCTATGCCGGCGTGCGCGGCAGGCTTTGGCTGGAGAAAGGCAATGCCTATGTGCAGGCCTGTATTCGCGGCGGTGGCGAGTTCGGCCCGGCCTGGCACCAGGCGGCGCTGAAAGGCAAGCGCCAGACCGGCTTCGACGATTTTGCCGCGGTGGCTGAGGATGTCGTCAGGCGTGGCATCGCAACGCCTGCCTCGCTTGGCATTCAGGGCGGCTCCAACGGCGGCTTGCTGACGGGCGCTTCCCTGACGCAGCATCCCGAGCTTTTCGGCGCCGTCATCATTGAGGTGCCGCTGCTCGACATGCTGCGCTACACCGAACTGCCGCCGGGCGCTTCGTGGATGGCCGAATATGGCGATCCGTCAAAGCCTGAAGACGCCAAATGGCTTTCCGCCTATTCACCCTACCAGCATGTCAAGGCGGATGCCGCCTATCCGCCGGTGCTGCTGACCACCTCGACCGCGGACGACCGGGTCCATCCGGGCCATGCGCGCAAGATGGCGGCCCGCCTGCAGGAAGCCGGACACGGCAAGACGCTGTTCTTCGAAGAGACCGAAGGCGGTCATGGCGGGCGCGGCGACCGACGGCCGCAGGCGGCGCAGACGGCGATGAAGTTTGTGTTCCTGCAGCGGGCGCTGAGCGGCGAAGCCTGACATCATGCCATGGCGCCACTTGAGCAAAGGGTGGTTCACCTCGACCGCCCTTTGCTCTAAGGTGCCTTCATGGCTCTCGCTAGATTATCAGCTCGCGCATTCCGGGTCGCGGTGACGCCATCGTCACGCACGCTGCGCGCCGAGCTTTTGCGGCTGTGCGCCCGCATCGGCTATTCGCCACCTGGCGTCCTCTGACGAATTCGCCCCGGCACCGCCGGAATGATTTCAGAGGAAAGATCAAATCAATGACCTATCAGAATTATTCGCTGAAGCAGCTTCAGCAGATCGACGCCGCGCATCACTTGCATCCCTTCACCGACCATAAGGAGCTGCGTGAGGCCGGCGCGCGCGTCATCACCCACGCCAAGGGCCCGTTCATCTACGATTCCGAAGGGACGGAGCTGCTGGACGGCATGGCCGGCCTGTGGTGCGTCAATATCGGCTACGGTCGCGACGAACTGGCCGAGGCCGCCTATGCCCAGATGAAGGAATTGCCTTACTACAATTCCTTCTTCAAATGTTCGACGCCGACGCCGGTGCTGTTGTCGAAAAAGCTGGCCGAGATCGCGCCACGCAACGTCAACCAGGCGTTTTATGGCTCATCCGGTTCGGAGGCCAACGACACCGCGTTGCGCCTTGTGCGCCACTATTGGGTGCTGGAAGGCAAGCCGGAGAAGAACCGCGTCATCTCGCGCAAGATGGCCTATCACGGTTCGACCATCGCCGGCACTTCGCTCGGCGGCATGGATGCCATGCACAAGCAGCTCAACGGCGCGGTGCCCAATATCGTCCATGTGATGATGCCCTATGCTTATGAGCTGGCTCTTCCTGGCGAAAGCGATCACGATTTCGGCCTGCGCGCGGCAAAGTCCGTCGAGGATGCCATCATCGAGGCTGGCGCCGACAAGGTCGCGGCTTTCATCGGCGAGCCGGTGATGGGCGCGGGCGGCGTCAAGATCCCGCCGGCGAGCTACTGGCCCGAAGTGCAGCGCATCTGCCGCAAATACGATGTGCTTTTGATGCTGGACGAGGTCATCACTGGCTATGGCCGCACAGGTGAGTGGTTCGCGGCCCAGACCTTCGGCATCGAACCGGATACCATCACCACGGCCAAGGCGCTGACATCGGGCTATCAGCCGCTCTCGGCGCTGCTGGTTGGCGATCGCATTGCCTCGACGCTGGTCGAGAAGGGCGGCGAGTTCAACCACGGCTACACCTATTCGGGGCACCCCGTGGCCTGCGCCGTGGCGCTGAAGAACCTCGAGATTATCGAACAGGAAGGCCTGGTCGATCGCGTCAGGAACGACACCGGACCCTATTTCGCCAGGGCTTTGCAGGAGCGTATCGCCGGGCATGACTTGGTCGGCGAGGTGCGTTCGATCGGCCTGATGGGTGCGATCGAGATCGTCAAGGACAAGGCGACTAAGGAACGCTTCCTGCCGTCGGGAAGTGCCGCGGTGACGGTGCGCGATCATGCGATCGCCAACGGCATGATGCTGCGCGCCACCGGCGACACGATGATCCTGTCGCCGCCGCTGATCTGGACCCGCGACACCATCGACATGGCCTGCGAGCGCATCGGCAAGGCGCTCGACTTGGCGCAGGCCGATCTGCGCAGGCGATAGGAGCAAGCCTCGATTGGGCGTTTCTACGAAGAGACGCCCAATCCCCGGAATATGCGTCATGGCCGGGAACGAATTTCGTCGCGGCCGAACGGTCGATCAGCGCCGCGCTGAAGCCGGCCAGCCGCGCCGTGAAGGCAAATTTTCGCCGGCTTTCGACAAAGGGTTGAAGCGGACGCCGCGGAACTTCTTTGCGCATCGTCGAAGTCATGCGCTAGAACCAATCGGCATACGCACCGATGGGGGACAACATGGCCGGACAACCGCTCAACCAGCCGGCTGAAATTCCAGCCGAACTCGATCGCTGGAATTGGGGCGCCTTCTTCCTCAACTGGATTTGGGGCATCGGCAACAGCACCTTCGTCGCGTTGCTGGCGCTGATCCCCGTCGTCAACCTCATCATGATCTTCGTGCTCGGCGCGCGCGGCAGCCGCTGGGCCTGGCGGAACCGTGCCTGGCGCGACGCCGAGCAGTTCCGCAAGACGCAGCGCAATTGGGCGATTGCCGGCCTTGCCGTCTGGGTGGTCAGCATCGGCGGCTGTGCGACCATGGTCGGCAGCATCCCCTTCGTGCTCAAAGGCAGCGACGCCTTCCGGATGACCATGGACGCCGTCCGCGCCGACAACCGGGTGAAGGCCGCCATTGGCGAAGATGTGACCGACAATTTCTGGGTCGGAGGCCACCTCAACGTTAATGCGAATGGGGCGGGCGATGCCCAGTTCAGCATTCCCGTCCACGGCGCCACGGGCAAGGGCACCGTGTTTTCCCATCTGGTTCGCAATGCGGGCACTTGGACCACGCGCCTGCTCGTGGTCCGCGTGGACGGCGTCGATGCACCGATCGTGCTGACCAACGAAGATCACGTGCCGATCCCGGGCGCGGCGATCGGAATATAGACGGATCGTCGATAATAAAGGGGTCGGAAACGCAAAAACCGCGCCCCATCGGGAACGCGGCTTTGCCAGATACGCATGGCGTTTCGCTACGAAGACACTTGCGAAACTTACGGGCTCCGGTACGCGAGACCTGATCCGGAGCGCCGGGCGGATGCGATATATCCGCCTCGCAATCCGTTTTATAGGGACATCGTTACCGCGGAGTTATCGAGAGCTTAAGCAAATCTAAATTTGCCGCTCTTTCCCTGGAAATATCCGAAAAAGCTATATCGAATCCGCCACTTACGCTGAATTGCCGCGCAGAAAATTAATTATGCCGGAGAAATCCGCGCCGCCATGTCCCTGGGCGTTGAACAAGGCATAGAGCTGCGCCGCTTCGGCGCCGAGCGGCGTCACCGCGCCGGCGCCAAGCGCTGCTTCCTGGGACAATTTCAGGTCCTTCAGCATAAGAGCCGCAGCAAATCCCGGCTTGTAATCCTTGTTGGCGGGCGAAGTGGGAACCGGGCCGGGCACCGGGCAATAGGTGGTCAGCGACCAGCACTGGCCTGACGACGTCGAGGCGACGTCGAACAGCGCCTGATGCGACAGGCCGAGTTTCTCCGCCAGAACGAAGGCCTCGGCGACGCCGATCATCGAAATGCCAAGGATCATGTTGTTGCAGATCTTGGCGGCCTGGCCGGCGCCATCACTGCCGCAATGGACGATGCGCCCGGCCATCGGGTTCAAGATCGGCTCGGCGGCGGCGAAAGCATCGTCGGAACCCCCGGCCATGAAGGTCAATGTGCCGGCCGTGGCGCCACCGGTGCCCCCCGAAACCGGCGCATCAATCGACAGCAGGCCATGCTTCGCGGCAATCGCATGCGCCTTGCGTGCCGAGTCCACGTCGATGGTCGAGGAATCGATGAACAAGGCATTTTTCTTCGCCTTGGGAGCGATGTCCTCATAGACCGACAAAACATGCTTGCCGGCGGGCAGCATGGTGATCACCACGTCGGCATCCTTTGTCGCTGCGAGCGCATTGGCCATGACGACGACACCATGCTCGCGCGCGATGGTGAGGTTTTCCGGCATCAGATCGAAGCCATGCACCGTATGGCCCGCCTTGACCAGGTTTGCGGCCATCGGATTGCCCATATTGCCGAGGCCGATGAAGGCGATCGTCGTCATAGTCTCTCTCCCGGAGTTTGCTGGCGTCAGCGGCCGATCAACGCGCGCGCGATGATCACGCGCATGATCTCGTTGGTACCTTCGAGAATCTGGTGCACGCGCAGATCGCGCACCAGCTTCTCGATGCCGTAGTCGTGCAGATAGCCGTAGCCGCCGAGCAATTGCAGCGCATCGTTGGCGACGTCGAAGCCGGTGTCGGTGACGAAGCGCTTGGCCATCGCCGACCATTTGCTGGCGTCCGGCGCCTTGCGGTCGAGCTTCGAGGCCGCGGCATAGAGAAAGATGCGCGCGGCCTGCAACTCTGTCTCCATGTCGGCAAGCCTGAACTGCAGCGCCTGGAACTGGTTGATCTTCGAGCCGAAGGCCTTGCGTTCGGCCGTGTAGGCCAGTGCCTTGTCGAGCGCCGACTGGGCGCCGCCCAGCGAACAGGCGGCGATGTTCAGCCGGCCGCCGTCGAGCCCGGCCATGGCGATGCCGAAACCGGCGCCTTCGCCCGACAGGAGGTTCTCCGCCGGCACCTTGCAGTCCTCGAAGATGACCTGGCGGGTCGACTGCATATGCCAGCCCATCTTGTGCTCGTTGGCGCCGAAGGAGAGGCCGGGCGCATCCTTGGGCACGACAATGGTGGAGATGCCTTTCGGGCCGTCGGCGCCGGTGCGCACCATGACGGCGTATACATCGCTGTCGCCGGCGCCGGAGATGAACTGCTTGGCGCCGTTGAGAACATAGTCGCCGCCGCTCTTCACCGCGCGGGTCTTCAATGCAGCGGCATCGGAGCCGGAACCCGGCTCGGTCAGGCAATAGCTCGCCAGCCATTCCATGGAGGTGAGCTTCGGCAGGAAACGCCGGCGCTGTTCTTCATTGCCGAAACGGTCGATCATCGAGGCCACCATGTTGTGGATCGAGATGAAGGAAGAAAAGGCCGGATCGGCATGTGACAGCGCCTCGAAGATCAGCACCGCGTCGAGTCGGCCGAGCGCGGAACCGCCGACGTCGTCCTTGATATAGATGCCGCCGAGGCCGAGCGGTCCGGTTTCCCGGATCACGTCGGCGGGGAAGTGTTTCCTGCGGTCCCAGTCGAGTGCATTCGGCGCGACGCGATCGGCGGCGAAGGCCTGCGCCATCTCCTGGATGGCGCGCTGTTCCTCGTTGAGTTCGAACTGGCTGGTGCTCGCATCGACCGCGGCGTCCATGGCGTGCTCCCTATATGTTGGCCAGCTAGCCCGCTGGCCTGTCGTTTTTGGCTTTGCGCGCGCACCAATCTAGACCAATGATGCCGCCGCGCAACCCGACCCGCCGCCGAGCGGCTGTGCACCAATGCATGTCCGGAGCAATTTGTGACGACAAAATTCGACGAACTGCTGGAACAGTTCCACGCCTACCTTGCTTCCGTCGACGACGCCCTGGTGCGCGAGGCCGTGGCGCGCATAGGCTGGGACATGCCGGCCCGCGATCTGGAGCCGTATGCGCTCGGTTGCCTGCGCCATCTCGAACGCTCGGCTGATCTGGCGCCGATAGCCGCGAAACCGCTGTTGCAATTGCTGGCACGGCAGCGCAACGACCTCCATTGGGGGCAGACTTACGGCGAATCGGATTTCGGGAAAGATTTCATCGACAATTACGGCTGGCTGGAAATATTCGGCACGCGCGGCCATTTCGCCAATGACGAGGTTGCGGCCGGGCTGCTGATCCTTGGACCCTGGATCGTCTATCCCGACCACCATCACGTCGCCGAGGAGATCTATATTCCGCTGACCGGCGGCACCGAATGGCGCATGGGCGAGGGCGGTTTTCGCGCGCGTGAAGCCGGCGAGGTCGTCCACCATGCCTCCAATGTCAATCACGCCATGCGGACTGGCAAGGAACCTCTGCTGGCGCTTTATATCTGGCGCGGCGGGCCGCTGGCGCAGAAGTCCACGGTCACCGGAACCGCGACGCAGGGCCAGAGCTGATGGCCAAAGCGATCATGCTGCAAGGCACGGGCTCGGATGTCGGCAAGACGGTGCTGGTCGCCGGGCTGTGCCGCGCCGCCAGGAATCGCGGCCTGAAGGTGCGGCCGTTCAAGCCGCAGAACATGTCGAACAACGCTGCCGTTGCCGATATTCCCGGTAACAACAACCATGGCGGCGGCGAGATCGGCCGTGCGCAATGGCTGCAGGCGATCGCTTGCGGGGTTGCACCGTCGGTCCATATGAACCCGGTGCTGCTCAAGCCGCAGACCGATGTCGGCGCCCAGGTCATCGTCCAGGGCAAGATGTTCGGCGAAGCCAGGGCGCGCGACTATCAGGCGCTGAAGGGCCGGCTGATGGATGCGGTGCTGGATTCCTGGGGCAAGGTCGGCGAGGGCGCCGACCTCGTCATCGTCGAGGGCGCCGGTTCGCCGGCCGAAATCAACCTCAGAAGCCGCGACATCGCCAATATGGGCTTTGCCACGCGCGCCGACGTGCCGGTGGTGCTGGTCGGCGACATCGACCGTGGCGGCGTCATCGCCTCGGTCGCCGGCACGCACCTGATCCTGCCGGAAGAAGACCGGCGCATGATCGTCGGTTACCTCATCAACAAGTTCCGGGGCGATGTTTCGCTGTTCGATGATGGCCTGAAGGCGATCGAGAAATTCACGGGATGGCGCTGTTTTGGCGTCGTGCCGTGGCTGAAGGCGGCGGCGCGGCTGCCCTCGGAGGATTCCGTGGTGCTGGAGCGGCTGGCGTCCGGTGAGGCGCGCGCGTTGAAAGTGGCGGTGCCGGTGCTTGGCCGCATCGCCAATTTCGACGATCTCGACCCGCTCAAAGCCGAACCGCAGGTCGAGGTGGTGTTCGTGCCGCCGGGAAAGAAGCTGCCGGCCGATGCCGGGCTGGTGGTCATTCCCGGCTCCAAGTCGACTATCGGCGATCTCCTGAAGTTTCGCGAGAACGGCTGGGACCGGGACTTGGCGGCGCACCGCAAGCGCGGCGGCCATGTCGTCGGCATTTGCGGCGGGTTCCAGATGCTCGGCCGAACGGTGCGCGACCCCGACGGCATCGAAGGCAGCGTCATCGAGGCTGAAGGTCTTGGCCTGCTCGATATCGAAACGACGATGGAGCCGGAGAAGACGGTGCGCAATGTCAGTGCCCGCTCTGTGCCGTTCGACTTGCCGCTCGAGGGCTACGAGATCCATCTCGGCCGCACCACCGGCCCGGACACCGTGCGGCCGTCGGCGATCATCAACGGCATCGAGGATGGTGCGATCTCCGCCGATGGCAAGGTGATCGGCACTTACATGCATGGCCTGTTCGGCGCCGATGCCTTTCGGGGAAAATTCCTCGAAAGCCTCGGCATCAAGGGCGGCGGCATCGACTACCGCGCCGAGGTCGAGCGGGCGCTGGACGAGGTCGCGGCCGAGCTGGAAAACCATCTCGACTGCGATGCGATTTTCGCGCTGGCACGTTGAAGGTCCAAATCAGGCCTCCTCACCTGCTTTCGGCCAGTAGGTGCCGAACGACCAGACATTGCCTTCGGGATCGCGGCAGATGAATTCGCGGCTGCCGTAATCGCGGTTCGTCAGTTCCTGGATGATCGTCGCGCCGGCCTTCCTAGCCTTGGCGTAGGCGGCGTCGGCATCGTCGATGGCGATATAGATCGACTTGCCGCCGCCTGAACCGGGTTCGCCGACCATCTTGCCGTAGTCGTCGTCGCGCACCGTGCCCAGCATGACCATCGAAGAGCCGAAGATCAGTTCGGCATGGTGCACGACATCGCCTTCGCCATAGCGGGCACGGACGCTGAAGCCGAAGGCTTCGCCCAGCCAGTCGATCATCCTTGCCGCATTCTTGTAGCGCAAAGCAGGGTAGAGCCGAGGTGCTTCAGTGGCGGCGGGCATGGGAACCTCCTTCGTGGGTTGATCGATAAATTCCTGTTTGTGCATGTCGTTGTCCCAAACTGCTGCGCATTTTTGGGCGACATGCATCACTCTGTTCGAAGGCCGTTCCAGCGTCTTGAAGAAATGTTACCTGACCGAAAGTGCCGTTGGCGTCTCGCCTGCAAACTCGCGGAATTCGCGCACAAGATGCGCCTGGTCGGCATAGCCGCAATCGGCGGCGATATCGGCCCAGTCGGCGGTCGGCTGCCTCGACAGGCCGAGCGCCCGGTTGAAGCGGACGATTCGCGACAGCGTCTTGGGGCCAATGCCGGTCGCGTCGGAGAATTTGTCGGCGAGGTGTTTGCGGCTCCAGCCCAACCGTTCGGCAAGCGATGCAATCCGGGTCCGGCCGCCTGATGTGACGATACGGTCATAAGCCCAGGCGATTTCCAGCGGCGTCTCAGCGGCGCTCTCAAGACGAGCGGCGACGAAGGCCTCCGCAAGATCGAAACGCGCCGTCCAGTCAGGCGCGTTGCCGAGCTGTTCGCGCAGCGCCATGCCTTCCGCGCCAAGCACGTCATCGAGCAAGACCATGCTGTCGGTCAAGTCGCTCATCGGCAGGCGGAAGAAGCGGCGTGCGCCAAGAGGTGTGAAATTGACCTGGATGCAGCAGGCGCCGCCGAAGGATTCGATCATTACCGGACCGGCGAAAAGGCCGGCGGCGAAACTGGCGAAGCGGTCATTGTCATCAGGCGTCCTGCCGAGGCCGATGGCGAAGGGCTCGGCGAAGCTGATCACCAATGGCACCGTCAGCGACGCGTATTCGACATTGCGGAAATGGCCCGCCGCCGTCTCGCGATAGCCGCAGATGTCGATGACCACGCCCTCGAGCGCAGGATCGGGAAAACGCCGGCGCATTTCGAATAGCCCCGATATGGAGCGATCCTGTTCTTTCCGGCGCTGCATCTCGATTGGCATTGGCCATCCTTCCGCCAAGCGAATCTAGCAGAGCCCGCATCAAAATCAAAAACGCCCGGCTTTTGGCCGGGCGCTCTCGGTCCCCACTTGTCGAGGGAAACTTGTCAGGCGCCGCGCATCAGGCAGCCGGCGGCGAGGACGATGTAGGCGACGAGCACGATCCACACCGATGCGAGCGGAATGAACGCAAAAACGCCAAGCGCGGCAAGAATGCCGATGATGGCGATGACCAGGGAAATGATGAAAACAATCTGGGTAGGCGCGCTGAGATTCATGTCTGGCTCCTCCAACATGATTCGAACAGCGATATTGTAACAGGCGCGTGATCACACACCAATCATGACACGCAGCGGGTTGGCCGGATCGGCCAGCAGCTTCACCGCCAGAGCCACGCAGACGATGACCAGCAGCGGCTTGATCAGTTTGGCGCCGATGCGCATGGCGAGACTGGCACCAAGCCGGGCGCCGAGGAACTGGGCAACGCCCATCATCAGGCCGATCTTCCAGGAGATGACGCCGACGGCGGCAAAGACGATGAAGCCGCCAATGTTGGAAGCGAAATTGAGCAGTTTGGTGTGCGCCGTCGCCTTGAGCACGCCGTAGCCGGCGAGCGTCACGAAGGCCAGCATATAGAAGGAACCGGCGCCCGGCCCGAATACGCCGTCATAGAAGCCGATGGCCGGCACCACGGTCACGCCGAACAGGAAGGGCGACAGGCGCTCGGCCCGGTCGACATCGTTCATGTTGGGCTTGAGCGCGAAATATAGCGCAATGGCAATCAGCACCAGCGGCAGAGCCGCGCGCAACAGGTCGCCGGGCACGATCGTGGCCAGCAACGCGCCGACGGCACCACCGGCTAATGCCAGCAGCGCCGATGGCAATTGCCGGCGCAGGTCGACATGGCCTTTCGAGGCATAGTGAATCGTCGCCGACCCGGAGCCGAACATGCCTTGCAGCTTGTTGGTTCCAAGCGCCTCGACGGGCGAGAAACCGGCAAGCAGCAACGCCGGAATGGTGATCAGTCCGCCGCCGCCGGCAATCGAATCGACAAAGCCCGCGGCAAAAGCCGCGAGGGCAAGCATGGTGATGGACTGGATGCTGAGGTCGATCATCTGATCTGTCGAGATGTCCGGTCGGCTGAGATAGCGCGCGTTCGACCACGACCACCCCGTTTGCGCAAGGCCGATTCCGCGCTAATTCTATTGAAGAGGAATCGGAAAGGGGCCGTTCATGGCATTCGCGTTGCTGGACCAGATACGCTCGATCTTCGACGGCGACCCGGGCGTGCGCAAAGTCGCTGACGACCCCGTCCTGTCGGCGGAACTCTTGATGCTGTTCCGGATGATCCTGGCAGATGGCACAGTGAGCGAGAGCGAGATGGTTGCCTTCCGGCGCATCTGCAAGGATGCCTTCGGCATTCCGGAAACCAGCATCGACAGCGTCATCGAATATCTCAACGAATTCGGCTACGAGACCAACGGCTCGCAGGCGATCGCGCTGTTCCGCGATCTCGACGTCGAGCGGCGCAAGCAATTGGCGCAGCATATGGCAGAGATCGCCAAGGCGGATTCGCAGCTGGCCGAAACCGAGGTGCGGCTGCTCCGCCGCACGCTCGATTTGCTCGACATCAGTCCGGTCGATGTGGTGAAGCCGGAAGGTTGACACTGCATGAGACAACCAATCGCCAGCGCCGAGGGGCTGTTTGTGTGAGCTTCGCCGATAGCTACCTCGGACAATTGCGGGCGCTGATCGGCGACCGTCTGGTGCTGATGCCGGGTGCGCGTATCGTCATTGAACGCGCAGACGGCAGCATTCTCCTGCAGAAACGAACCGATTTTGGCTTGTGGGGCTTGCCCGGCGGTAGTGCCGAGGAAGGCGAGGGCCTGGAAACCCTGGTGATCCGAGAAGTACTTGAGGAGACCGGCTTGGTCGTCAGCGATGTCGAGCCGTTCGGGTTCGGCTGCGACCCGAATTATGAAACCTTCCAGTTCCCGAATGGCGATCGCGCGCAGTTCTTCGCGCTGATGTTTTACACGCGCTCATTTGAAGGCGAGCCGGCCGTCACCGATGACGAGAGCAGTGCCGTCGACTGGTTCGCGCCCGACGGCTGCCCGAAATGCTGCCCAATATGGCGCGCAGCGTTGACGCCTATCTCCGGTTCAAGACCACCGGAAAATTCCAGATGATCTGAGAGGGTCCCAAAGCGGCGCCACTTTGGGCGACATGCATCAGCCCTGTTCCTGCATCCGTCGAGCGATCGCGCGATGCAAATCCGGGGCGGCGGTGACCAGCGCCCTGGCGGCTTCGGATTGCGGATGGTCGAGCACCTCGCTCGTCTTGCCGCGCTCGACGATCTTGCCGTCATGCATGACCAGCACTTCATCCGTGATGGCGCGGGCGACGGTCAGGTCATGGGTAATGAAGAGATAGGCGATGCCGAGTTTCTGGTTGAGATCGGCGAACAGGTCGAGGATCTGGGCGCGGATCGAGACATCGAGTGCCGAGACCGGCTCGTCGGCGACCACCAGTTTCGGGCGGGTGATGATGGCGCGGGCGATCGACAGGCGCTGACGCTGGCCGCCCGAAAATTCGTGCGGGTATTTGTCCATGTCGCGTTGGTCGAGGCCGACTTCGTGGAGCGCGTGCGCCACCATCTCGCGGCGTTCGGCCCGCGTCGGTTTTTTCTCCAGGACATGAAGCGGCTCGGCAACCAGTTTTTCGACCTTCTGGCGTGGATCGAAGGACCCGTAGGGATCCTGGAACACGACCTGCATATCGCGCCTGGCCGGCTTCAGCTCGGCTTCGCTCTTGCCGGTGATGGCTTCGCCGCGAAACCGGATCGCGCCCGAACCCGGCCGGTCCAGTGCCAGGATCATGCGGGCAAGGGTCGACTTGCCGCAACCGGAGCGGCCGACCAGTGCCACCGACTGGCCCGGCGCCATCGAAAGGGAGACGTCGTCGACGGCGCGAATCGCCGGCGCACGGCTGAACAGCGAGATGCGGCGGCCGGGGTAGTCGCGGGTGACGCCTTCGACCTGGAGCAAGGGTTGGTCCGTCCCGACACGGTGAGGCTTGGCGCGCGTCGGAACATGCATCGAAGCCTGCGCCAGCTGGCGCGTATAGGGATGAAGCTGGCCGGAGAGCGTGCGCGCCGTGTCGCCTGCTTCCATCACCTCGCCATGGCGCAGGATGGTGATGCGGTCGGCCATCTCGGTCACGACAGCGAGATCATGCGAGACCAGCAGCAGGCCCATGCGGTTCTCCACCACAAGGTCGCGCAGGAGGTCCAGGATCTGCGCCTGCAGCACCACGTCAAGCGCCGTCGTCGGCTCGTCGGCGATCAGCAGCTTTGGCTTCAGCGCGCAGGCGATGGCGATGACGACGCGCTGGCGCTGGCCGCCTGACAGTTCGTGGGGATAGCGCGACAGCGGGAACTTTGCCGAGGGCAGACCGACGCGGTCGAGTATTTTTCGCGCGCGCTCCTCGGCATCGGCACGGCTTGCCCTGGTGTGCCAGCGTATGCCTTCCGCAACCTGTTCGCCGATCGTCTTGACCGGATTGAGCGCTGTCATCGGTTCCTGGAACACCATGCCGATGTCGTCGCCGCGCAGGGCGCACATCTGGTCCTCGGTTGCCGTCAGGATATCGATGCCGTTGAATGTGACGCGCCCGGTGGGGCGTGCGGCATGGGGCAGGAGCCGCATCACCGTCAACGCGGTCATCGATTTGCCGGAGCCGGATTCGCCGACCAACCCCATGACCTCTCCGGGCGCGACGGAGAGCTGCATGTTCTTCAGGATTTGAGTGTCGCCGATGGCCAGCGACAGATTGTCGACTTCGAGCAGGCTCATCGCTGCCGCCGCGATTTAGGATCCAGAATGTCGGCGATGCCGTCGCCCAGGAGGTTCAGGCCGAGCACGGTGACGACGATCGCCATGCCGGGGAAGATCGCCATCCACGGCGCCACCACCATGCGCGTCTGGGCGTCGAACAGCATGCGGCCCCAACTCGGCATTGGCGGCTGCGCGCCGAGGCCGAGATAGGAAAGCCCGGCTTCGGCCAGGATGCCCAGCGCGAACTGGATTGTGCCCTGCACCAGGAGCAGCGTGGCGATATTGGGCAGCACATGTTCGATCGATATCTGCGTGCTGCTCTTGCCGGCGGCGCGCGCGGCAAGGATGAATTCGCGCGGCCAGACGGCAAGCGCGCCGGCACGGGCGACGCGGGCAAAGACCGGAATGTTGAAGATGCCGATGGCGATGATGGCGTTGATGGCGCCCGGCCCGAAAATGGCGGTGATCATTATGGCCGACAGCAGCGCGGGGAAGGCGAAGACGAGATCGTTGACGCGCATCAGCGCCTCGTCGACGAGGCCGCCGCGCGCCGCGGCGAAGGCGCCAAGCGGCACGCCGACTCCCATGCCGATGCCGACGGCGACCAGCGCCACGGCAATTGAGTTGCGCGCGCCAACCATGATCATCGACAGGATATCGCGGCCGAAATGGTCGGTGCCGAACCAATGCGCCAGCGAGGGGCCTTGCGTCTTGTCCGCTATGACCAGCTTCGTCACATCGTAAGGTGTCCAGACATAGGAGACGATGGCCATCGCAAGGATCAGCACCGTGATGACGAAGCCGGCGACGAATGCGGTATTCCCAAACGCCTTGGCCAGGATGCTGCGGAACGTCTCTTCGGGGATGTCAATGCGCAGCGTCATTGCCGGGTCCTCAGGCGAGGATCGACCACCGCATAGGAAAGGTCGACGACGAGGTTGACGGCAATGACGGCGGCGACCAGCAGCATGACAACGCTTTCGACGACGATCAGATCGCGCTGGGTGATCGCCTGGAACACCAGCCGGCCGAGACCGGGCAAATAGAAAACATTCTCGATGATGATGGTACCGGCGAGCAGGAAGGCGAATTGCAGGCCAAGAATGGTCAGCACCGGGATCATGGCGTTGCGCAGCGCGTGCCGCCACAGCACGGCGCGATAGGGCAGGCCCTTCGCGCGGGCGGTGCGGATATAGTCCTCGTTCAGCACCTCGATCAGCGCCGAGCGGGTGACGCGCGCCAGGATCGCCGCTTGTGGCAGGGCAAGCGCTACCGCCGGCAACAGCAGCGATTTCAGCGCGGGCCAGGCGCCGGCTGCCCAACCGGGAAAACCACCGGCTGGGACCAGGCGAAGCCAGACGGCAAAGACATAGATCAGCATCAGCGCGAACCAGAAATTGGGGACGGCGACGCCAAGCTGCGCCACGCCCGTTGAAATCGTGTCGCCGGCCCGTCCGCGCCGGCTGGCGGAATAAAGCCCGACCGGAATGGCGATGATGGTAGAGAGCGCCAGCGCGATCAGCGCCAGCGGCAGCGAGACGGCGAGCCGTTCACGCACGAGGTCGATGACCGGCACCGAATAGGTATAGGAGCGGCCGAAATCGAGGCTGAGCAGGCCACCGACCCAATGCAGGTAGCGCAGGACAAGTGGCGCGTTGAGACCCATCTGGTTGCGCAAGAGTTCGACCTGATCGGCGCTGGCATTCATACCCAGCATCAGCCGCGCAGGGTCGCCGGGGAGGACCTCCAGCACGGCGAACACCACCATCGAGGCAAGCACCAGCGTGGCGAAAGCGATGGCGAGGCGCTTGAGGAGGTAGGCTGTCATGGGAACTGGGGGAGCGTGGCGTTCTTCCTTCTCCCCTTGTGGGAGAAGGTGGCCTCGCGAAGTGAGGTCGGATGAGGGGTGCTGGACGAATTGCAGGTTGAGTTTGTTCCAGCACCCCTCATCCGTCTTGGCGCTTTGCGCCAATCCACCTTCTCCCACAAGGGGAGAAGGGAAGTCCCGCGCAACCGCTGCCGCACCACAAGCCTCACTCGCTCCACTTCACCTTGGTGAGATCATTGGCCTGGATAGGCGCGTTTTCCCATAATCCCTGCAATTTGGCGTCCCAGACGCCGATCTTGGGCAGTTCGTAGAGGAAGCCGACCACGGCATCGTCGGCCAGGATCTTCTGTGCCTCGCCAAGCAGTTCCTTGCGCTTGGCTTCGTCCGAGGTGAGGTTGAGGTCGGCGATTATCTTGTCGAAGGTCGGATTGTCGTAGTTGAAGTAGTAGTCCTTGCGCGAATAGATATCGATGTCGTTGGGTTCGGTGTGGGAGACGATGGTCAGGTCGTAGTCCTTCTTGGTGAACACCTGGTCCAGCCACTGCGCCCATTCGACCGGGATGATTTCGAGGTTGATGCCGACATCGCGAAGCTGCGAGGCGATGATCTCGCCACCCAGCCGTGCATAGCTGGGCGGCGGCAGTTTCAGCGTCGCCTTGAAGCCGTTCTCCAGCCCAGCTTCCTTCAGCAACTCCTTGGCCTTGTCGATATTGTGCGGATAGAGGCCGGTGAGGTCGACATAGTCCTTGTTGGCTGGCGACATGTGCGAGCCGATCGGCACGCCAAGGCCGGCCGAGGCGCCGTCGATGATCGCCTTGCGATCAAGCGCGTAGGAGATCGCCTGCCTGACCTGCAGCTTGTCGAAAGGCGGCTTCTTGTTATTGATCGCCAGGATGGTCTCGCCCTCGGTCGAGCCGATCACCACCTTGAACCGCGGGTCGTCCTTGACCTGTGCCAGGCTGTCGGGATCGAAGAAGGGGAAGGCCTGGATGTCGCCGGACAGCAGCGCCGGCACATAGGCCGCGGCATCCGGCACGATGCGGAACTCGACCTTGTCGAGGAACACCGGAGCGCCCCAGTAATGGTCCGCTTTCACCAGCGTGATCGATGATCCCTTGGCCCAGTTCTGGAATTTGAAGGGGCCGGTGCCAACAGGTTTTTCCTTGTTGGTATCGGCGGATTTCGGCGACACCATCACCGCGTCGCCCCATCCCATATTGTAGAGGAAAGACCCTTGCGGGTTCTTCAGCGTGACCTTGACCGTTGCCGGATCGATGATCTCGACCTTGTCGATGGCCGCGAACAGGCCCTTCTGCGCATTGACCGAATTGTCGGCGCGGGCCCGGTCGAGCGAGAATTTCACGTCGTCAGCGCTGAAATCGGCGCCGTCATGGAATTTGACGCCGGTGTGCAGCTTGAACGAATAGACCTTGCCGTCGTCGGAAATTGTCCAGCTCTCGGCCAGATCCGGCAGAACCTCACCATTGGGGCCGATCCGGGTCAGACCCTCGAAGACGTTGGCGTAGAGCACTTCCTTGATCGCCGCCGCGGCGCCCGCGGTTGGATCGAGATGGGGCGGTTCGAGCGGAATGCCGATGACCAGGTCGGTCCGGGCCGCAAAGGCCTGACTTCCTGCGGCCAGCGCAAGGACCGCCGCGGCCAGAATGGTTTTCCACAGTCTCATCGTGCAACTCCCCATGCGTTCAGGACACGTGCTCAAACCGGGCGATAGAAGCGTGATTTCGCGCGGGAGTAAATTGCGTTTCGTGCTGCCGGGCAGCATGGCCGGGAATGTTTTTGCCGTGCCAGCTCTGTCGGCAGGTCGAAGCTTGTCGCGATGCTGGGTTATTCCGTGGCGGTGCCACGCAGCAGCACGTTGAGCCCGATCGCCATCACCTTGGCTGATTCCACCATGTCCGATATGCCGACCCACTCGTCCGGCCGGTGGGCAAGATCGAGAATGCCGGGTCCGTAGGCGATGCAGTCATAGATGTGGCCGATGCGAGCGATATGCTTCTGGTCGTAGGTGCCGGGCGAAATGACGTAGTCGGGCTCGCGGTCGAAGACCGCATGAATGCCTTGCGCCACCGCCTTGACCACGGGCGCGTCGCGCTCGGTCATCAGCGGCAGTACTTCCATAAGGTCGCGGATTTCATAATCGAACTTTTCGCGCTCGCGCTTCAGTCGGTCGAGAATGCCGGTCACTTCGGCTTTGACCGTGACGAGATCCTCCTCCAGCAGGAAGCGGCGGTCGATTGTCAGCCGGCAGGAATCGGGCACGTTGGGCGAGGGCAGGCCGGGCCGGAAATCCTCGGTCTGGCCGCCATGGATGGAATTGATGTTCATGGTCGAGCGCCTGGCGCCTTCCGGCACCACCGGCATGCGCGTGATCTTGCGGTCGAGCGCCGGAAACAACTCGTCCTCGAAGGCCCGCAGGACGGCGCCCATGTGGCGCACCGCATTGTCGCCGAGAAACGGCATCGAACCGTGTGCGATCTCTCCCTTGGTCTCGATCTCCGCCCACCAGACGCCGCGATGGCCAAGGCAGATGCGGTCCTTGTTCAACGGCTCGGGGATGATGACGTGGTCGACCTTGGGTTTCGAGAAATAGCCGAGCCTGGCCAGATGGGCGACGCCGCCGAAGCCGCCGGACTCCTCGTCGACCGTTCCCGAGATCTCGATGGCGCCGGGAAAGTCGGGGAAGACTTCCATGAAGGCTTCGACAGCGATGATGGAGGCGGCGAGGCCGCCCTTCATGTCGCAGGCGCCGCGGCCATAGACCTTGCCGTCCCTGATGACGCCGGCAAAGGGATCCACGGTCCAGCCCTCGCCGGCCTCAACCACGTCTATATGCGAATTGAAGTGGACGCAGGCGCCGGGTGACCGGCCGTCGAAACGGGCAACGACATTGACGCGCGGATAGCGATCGGTGTCGCCGGGCGTGCCTTCGGCGCGGATGAACTCGGTCTCAAAGCCGCGCTTCCTTAGCCGCGCACCAATATAGTCGGCGCATGGCCTGTAGGCTTCGCCGGGTGGATTTACGGTCGGAAAACGGATCAGGTCGGCGGTCAGCGCCACCAACTCGTCGCGCCTGATATCGATTGCCTTGAGGAGTCGCTCGTTCATGCCGCGATTTGAGCAGCGATCGCCGTGGTTTTGCAAGCCCGTCGATCAAACCGTGCAGCGTGTCCCTGCGGCAACTATCGCGGGAAATCGTTCAAATTAGCTGCTTTGGATTGGCGAATTGATCAAGGACTGTGTGTTATCCGTTCACCGCCATTAAAAAGGTGAAAAAGAACGTGATGGCGGGCAGGCAAGGGGCAATCAAAGGGGTTTGATCGCATGAAAATGTCATTTCTCAAGGCAGCAGTATTGGTTGTTGCGCTGTTTGGCGCATCGGTCGCAAGTGAGGCGGCCACATTGGTGGCGAATATCGATGTGTCGTCGCAGACAATGACGGTCCGCTATGGCGCTTCGGTCTATCGGTGGGCCGTGTCGACCGCTCGGCCAGGCTATTTCACGCCACGCGGCACCTACCGGCCGCAACGCACGGCGCGGATGTGGTATTCGCGCAAATACGAAATGTCGCCGATGCCTTATTCCGTATTCTTCCATGGCGGCTATGCCATCCATGGAACAGGCGCCGTCAGGCAGCTCGGCCGCCCGGCTTCGCATGGCTGCGTGAGGCTGCATACGGCCAATGCCGCGGCATTCTATTCGATGGTGCGCGACGTCGGATTCGTCAACACGCGCATTGTCGTCACCAATTAGGCAATTGGCGGTTCACTGATATTGGCTTTGTCTGCTGGCGGAGGAACTCACGTTCCCGCCAGCGGCTTGCTCAGGTGTTTGAGGCGGAAGCCGGCTTGGTGCGCGTTTTTCGCCGCCAGTTGCTGATCTCCCACCTTTTGTGGAACCACATCCACTGGCCGGGATCCTCGCGCACCCAGCGCTCGACGACGTCGTTCAGCATCTGGGTGGTGGCGTGAACGTCGACGCTGCCGTCGGCGGTGCGCGGCAAGACCAGCTTGTCCTCGATCTCGAGCCGGAAGCGGTTGCCCGGCAACCTGACACAACGCGCCGGATAGACATCACAGTCATAGTGACGGGCAAGGGTGCCGAGCACGCGGTTGCTCTGGCAGGGACGGCCGAAGAAGGTGGTGTCCAGGCCGTTGGAGAATTTCTGGTCGACGAGAATGCCGATATTGCCGCCATTCTCCAAGACTCCCGCCAGCGCGAACGAGGCGCCAGCCATCGAAGGCAGCAAGCCTCCCATGGTCGATCGCCTTGTCGAAAGGATGTAGTCGGCCAGGTAGGGGTTGTTGGGCGGCCGAAACAGCGCCGTGATGTTCATGCCGAAGGTCGCGGCCGCCACCGGCAGCAGCTCGAAATTACCGAGATGGCCGGTGAAGACGATATGCGGCTGCTTCTCGGCCGCGATCTCGACGAAATGCTCTGTTCCCTTGACCTCGATACGACCCGGCTTGCCGGCGGCGGGGTCATAGTCGAACAGGGCGTCCAAAAAGATGTATTCGGCGGCAAGGCGGGCCATGTTGCCCCACATGTCGGAGGCGATGGCCTGGATTTCGCCATCACTCTTTTCCGGATAGGCCTTGCGCAGATTGTCGATGGCGACCTGGTGGCGTCCGACCCTTGGGCCGATGAGGCGAGCCGTGCGGTCGGCAAAATTCAGCGCGCTGTCGACCGGCAGCAGGCGCAGCAGCGACATGATGATCATCGCCACGCGCGCGACAAGCCAGTAATTCATCTGGCGCAGTTGTCTGCCATAGCGAAATGTCAGATCGCGGCGAAGCTTCTTGAGCACGGAAATCTAGGCTCTAGGCGACGCGCAGGATGATCTTGCCGAAGACGGCGCGGCCTTCCATGCGCTTCAGCGCGGCATCGATATCGTCGAAGCCGACCTCGGTGTCGATGACCGGCGCGACCTGCCCCGCGGCCATCTTCTGCATGGCGTTGGCCATGTTCTCCATGCGGCAACCGAAGGATCCGAGCAGTTTCAACTGCTGCTGGAAGAGCTGCATCAGGTTGATCTGCGTCGACACGCCCGAGGTCGAGCCGCAGGTCACCAGGCGGCCACCGCGCTTCAGGCACAGCATCGAGCCGGCAAAGGTGTCGGTGCCGACATGCTCGAACACGACGTCGACGCCCTTCTTCTTCGTCAGCTTGCGCACGACGCCTTCGAAGCGGTCGTCGCGGTAGTTGATGACGTGGTCGGCGCCCAGCGCCTTGGCCTTGTCGATCTTGTCGTTCGAGCCGACCGTGGTGATGATCGTGCAGCCCATCCGCTTGGCCAACTGGATAGCCGCCGAACCGATGCCCGATCCGCCGGCATGGACAAGGATCGTCTCGCCGGACTGCAGCCTGGCATTGTCGAACAGCATGTGCTCGACCGTGCCGAAAGTAACGGGTGCTACCGCGGCCCCGATGTCGGTCACGCCGGGCGGGGCGGGGACCAGCAGGCGCGCCGGCAGGTTGATCTTCTCCTGCGCGAAGCCGTCGAGATGGAAGCCGTGAACGCCCGAAACATGTTCGCAGAGATTGTCGCGGCCTTCGCGGCAGGCGCGGCAGAGGCCGCAGGTGCGCGCGCCGTAGATCGACACCAATTGTCCGGGAAGCAGGCTGGAAACGCCGGGACCGACCGTCTCGACCTCGCCGGAAGCCTCGGCGCCGACGACCAGCGGCAGCTTGCGCTTGGCGAAGGCCATGCCACGCCAGCCCCAGACGTCGATATGGTTCAGCGCCACCGCCCTGATGCGCAGCGTGACTTCGCCAAGCGCGGGGGGTGGCGGGGGTGGCAGGTCCACCGTTTCAAGGCGGCGGTCCTCGATAAGTTGCAGTGCGCGCATGGAGCCTGTCGGTTCTGTTAAGCGGAAAGGGCTCGCTTAGACCGGTTCCCGCGCCATGACAAGGCAAGTGTTCTGACCGCCGAAGCCGAAGGAGTTCGACAGTACAGTGCGAACCTGCGCATCGCGCTTCTTGTTCGGCACGACGTCGAGCACGATCGCAGGGTCGGGATTGTCATAGTTGATGGTCGGGGGAATGACGCTTTCGCGCATCGTCATCAGCGAAAACGCCGCTTCGACCGCGCCCGCCGCCGACAGTGTGTGGCCGATCATCGACTTGTTGGACGAGATCGGCATAGAGCCGATGCGCTCGCCAAACACCGTAGACAGCGACAGGTGCTCCATCTTGTCGTTTTCCGGCGTCGAGGTGCCGTGGGCGTTGACATAGTCGATCTCGTCTTCGCCGAGGCCCGCATCGGCAAGTGCGGCCCGGACAGCGGCAATCGCCGGCGAACCGTCCGGCTTGGAGCGGGTGCGGTGGAAATCGTCGGCCTTTTCGCCACAGCCGCTGAGGATACCAAGAACGGCGGCCCCACGGGCGAGCGCCGCCTCCAGCGATTCCAGCACCAGAGCGCCGGACCCCTCCGCCAATACGAAGCCGTCGCGGTCCTTGGAAAACGGCTTGGAAGCCTTTTCCGGATTGTCGTTGTGAGTGGAAAGAGCCGACAGCAGCGAAAAGCGGATCAGCGCCTCGGCGGTTGCCGAACCGTCGGCGCCGATCGACAGGGCCCGGTCGCATTCGCCACGGCGGATCGCCTCGACGCCGAGCTGGATGGCGGTCGCGCCGGACGCGCAAGCCGTCGAGAGCGTGATCGGCAGGCCGCGCGTACCGAACCGGTCGGCGAGCCGGTCGGCGATCGAACCGAACTGGGTGGTTTCGAAGACATCAAGCTCCTTCAGGCCGCGCGCCACACGCAGCAACCTTTCGGCGCCGGAATCCTGCTTGTCGGAATTGTAGAGCGAAAAGCGGTCGTGCCAGTCGAGTTCGACCGGTGGCGAGGCGAGGAACAGAGGGCCGCCGAAATCATCGGAATTCAGGCCGGCTTCGCCAACGGCCTCCTGCGCCGCGGTTTCCGCCAGCTCGTAGGTGAGGAGGCTTGCTCCCTTGGAGCTCGACGGCAGAAAATCGACCATGCCGGAGATACGCGTGTTGAGGTGATCGACCGGGAAACGGGTGATCGGGTGGATGCCCGACTTGCCCGAAGTCAACGCTGCCCAATTATCTGATTTGCCGACGCCGAGCGAGGTCACCACCCCGATGCCGGTGACGGCGACAACGGGCCTGCCCATGTGATCTCTGAACTTGGCCATCCGGGAGCCCCTCTTATCTCTGCGGCATGATCGGGAAACGCCTCAGGCGGCGTTGACCAGCGCCATGCCCTCGAATTGGTGATAGCCGATCGCCGTTGCAAGGACGCTCGCGGGAATGCCTTCGAATGGCTTTTCGGCCGTAGCATCAAAAACAGGGTAGGCGGCCTTGCGGTCGACAGCCAATGCCGCCAGCGCCACGGCGAAGGGGAACTGTGCTTCCTTCATATGCCCCGTCAGCGTCGAGAAACCGCGCGCGGCGATTGCCGGATTGGCATCGAGCGCTGCTTTCTCGGCAATGGTTGCCGCATGTGCGCCGGACGCGCCAGACATGGCGAGCAACTTGCCGTTCGGCGGCGCCGCCTGTTTGAGCAGGAGAGCGATCTCGCCATCGAGTCCTCCGCGCGACCGCCTGGCACGGCCGGACACGATTTGTCCGAGCTCCGCGTAAATCTTGCGCCCGCGGCTTGCCGCGTGTTCGCGCTGCTCAAGCACCAGGAAGGCCCCGCCGGAACCTGACACCACGCCGCCGCCCTCGGCGCCCTGCCTTTGCCAGACAGGCTTCCACGGGCCGCGATGCAGATAACCGGCCAACTCATAGCCGAGCAGCATGTCGGAATGTTCGGTCTGGAAGGCGCCGCCGACCAGGATGTGCGTCGACTGGCCGGAGCGGATTCGCGCGGCCGCGGTCTCGACGGCGGCGACGCCAGCGCCTTCCTCGCCCATGAAGGTGCGCGACGAGCCCGTCACCTTGTGGACGATGGAGATGTTGCCGGCGAGCAGATTGGAAAGCTGCGCCAGGAACAGAGTTGGGCGCAGCTCGGTGGTCAGCTTCTCGTTGAGCAGCACGTCGCGGTCGTTGCGGTTTTCCGAAGCGGCGAGAATGTCGGCGTCGACCGCTTCGTCGCGCTCGCCGCCGCCGGCCGCCACGACCATGTCCATGGTGGTGCACAGCTCGTCATTGCCCTTGATGCCGGCATCGTCCAGGGCGAGGCCCGCGGCATAGGTGCCGAGCCTCTGCCATGTCTCCATCTGCCGCTGGTCGCCGCGCTTGGCGATCTGAACGTTCCAGTCGATCTCGGACAGCGGATGGACGGTGTAGGGTGCAAAGCGCGCGGCTTCGAGCACCGGCTGCTGGCCGGGTTGAGCCAGCTTCTGCCAATGGGCGTCAGGGCCTTCCCCCAGCGAGGAAACAAGGCCGATACCTGTGATGACGACGTCGTGGGGGCTGCTCATGGGCGGCTTTGTGGGTCAGTCGGCGGAGCGCGTCAAGTCACGCGCCCTGATGACCTCAGGCGGTCTTGGCGGCAACCAGCGCATCGATCTTGGCGCACAGGTTCTTCATGACGAAGTAATCGTCGGTCGAAGCCTTGCCGTCATTGACTTCCTGGGTCCACTTTTCCAGCGGCACCTTGATGCCGAATTCCTTGTCGATGGCGAAGACGATGTCGAGGAAGTCGAGGCTGTCGATACCGAGATCGTCAATGGTGTGGCTCTCGGGCGTGATGGTGTCGATATCGATCTCGCTGGTATCGGCAATGATCTTGGCGACTTTGTCGAACGTGGTGGAGTTCGTGGTGGACAAGGGCTTTTCCTTCTTTGCGGGCGGAATCTGTCCGCATTCGTTTGAGCGCTGTCTAATCGGTTTTTTCCGGCAGGAAAAGGCCTGATAAGCCGGGCACAGATGGGCAGGGCGCCCAGGAAACGCAAGAAGGGCCGCCGGTTGACCCGGCGGCCCTTCCATTGACGTAACGTAAGCTCAGCTGTCGCGGAGCTTGACCAGGTCGTTCAGCAGCCCGCCCGTTCCGTTGTGGACGGTCAGCCGCTCGACCTTGCCGGCGATGGTTTCCAGAGCCTCGAGCTCCTTCAACCGCAGCATCACCGGGTTTTCCGCCATCACCCTGGCAGTATTGAGCAGGGAACGCGTGGCGTTCGTCTCCTCACGGCGGCGGATGACGTTGGCCTCGGCCTGCTTTTCGGCCGAAACCACCTGGTTGAGGATCTCGCGCATCTCGCCCGGCAGGATGACATCCTTGAGCGCGATATCGCTGACCTCGACCCCGATCTCGGCCATGTCGGCCCGGACCTTGGCCGCCGCCTCTTCGTCGACCGTCACCTTCTTTTCAAGGATCTGGTCGAGGGTGAGCGCGCCCAACGTCTTGCGGAAGGCGTACTGCAGGGCACGGTAGAGGGCCTCGGAGAAGTCCTTCACCGCGCTCACCGCCTTGACCGGATCGACGACCCGGTATTCGGCGGCGATGTTGACGCGGATCGTGACGCGATCCCTGGTCAGCACTTCCTGCCCGGCGACGTCGAGCGACTGGCGCTTGAGGTCGACGACCTTGATCTGCACCATCCGTCCGACGTTCCAGAAGCCGTGCACGCCAGCGGCAAGTGTCCGCACAAGGACACCGTCGATGAACAGCAGCCCGGCCTGGCCGTCGACAACCGGGTGAACGGACATCAATTCCGCCTTCCGAGCCTGGCCGAGCCGGCGCATGACCGCCGGATCGATGGCAAGATCGGCCGAGGTGTCGATCACCGTCACCTTCCACGGTCCGGCATCGGTCCACAGCACCAGCTTGCGGTCCGGCGCCAGCACGGAATGGAGGTTGCCGTCACGCTCGATGACGGCGACTTCCGTGCGTCCGGTGCGGACGACGGTGAAATGACGCGCCGCCACGTCCGGGAGCTTGTCGAACAACGCCTTCTCGTACGCCGAAACGAATTCCGGGTTCTTCAAATCGTGCCGGGACACCTCAAGGCCCTGGTTCCGGTTGGCGAGCCAGTGCTCACCCGGCAGCAGGACAGCCTTGATCTCCCCCTTGTGGAGGGTGAGGGCACGTTCGTTTTCCCTTACGAGGACGCGCTCGCGCCCAAGAACCTTGTCGAGAATAGTCGTCATTGTCTTACTCCTGTCGGGCATGGCCCCATGCGAGGCGTCACGTCATGCGTCGATCTTCCCTTCGTTTCTCGTTTCACTTCGAATTCCGGCACGAATGATCCAGGGACTGGTGGCATCAATCCGAGGCGGGCCTTCGGGAGCGGATCGCGGGGCAGTGAAGCGGGCGCCGGAAGCCAAAACCTCCCTTGCCGGCGGCGCTGCGCCTTGACCATCACCGCGAGCCTGGCCGCGAGCCGATGGCATCCGACCGTTCGATACGGCCTTGGCCCGAAGGCTTCGGCCGTCCGTCAGGTCTTCAGCATTCCAGTCCCCGGACCGTTTTCAGATAACACCTGGTAGGGTGCTGGCTTATCAGGCCAAAGGAGAAGGAATCGAACCTTCGACAGTCAGATTATGAGTCTGATGCTCTTCCAGCTGAGCTATCCGTGGTGCAGACGACGGGACTCGAACCCACAACCTCCGGATTATGTCCGGCGCTCTCCCAGTTGAGCTACATCCGCGATCCCAATCCCCAAAGCGGCGCCGTATACAGGACGGCAAAGCCGCCTGCACGGGCGGAGACGAAAGCTCCAACCGTTGTGCTCGCTTCGGTTTTCGTGACCGGGAGCGCGCCTATAGCCCCTGCGACGGGTTGTCGCAAGCGGCATTGTCGCGGCCAAATCGCGGCTTCTTACGGCAGTGGCATTTCGGCAACATCCGCCTATCGGCGATTGCATGTACCAATGTACCATGGTAAATCTAATTATGGATATAGAGCGCGTGCAGACCGGGGTCCGTCTGGAAAAACGATTGGTGAAGGTACTCAAGGCCTTGGCCGAACATCGCGACATGAGCCTCGGTGATCTCATCGAGGGCATCGTGCTGCATGCTTTCGAGGGGCAAACGCCGTTTTCCCTGGAGACCCTCGAAACAATCGGCCAATTGAAACGCATCTACGGGTTGGAGCTAGGCGCGGCGGACAGCCACGGTCTGGCTGAACGGAAGGAGAAGGCGGATGACGAGCCATCTTGAGCGCAGCCACAGCATTGTCCTTGCCGCTCCGGTCGAGCGTGTCTTCCCGCTTTTCACGCCGATCGGCGAGACCTTGTGGGTGGAGGGCTGGGCCCCGGAATTTCTGCACCCGCAAGGTGGAGAAACACGGCAAGGCATGGTCTTCCGAACCGTCCACCGCGACGAGACAACGCTCTGGGCCTGCGCTGACTGGGATCCAACCGCGCATCGTGTCCGCTATGTCAGGGTCACGCCGGACTCGCGTTTCGGATTTGTCGAAGTGGCCTGCCGTTCGGCATCCGATGGCGGCACCGAAGCATCGATTGCCTATACGTTCACGGCTCTGAACGGGGCGGGAGAATCCTATCTGTCGATGCTGACCGAGGATACCTTCGCGCGCATGATCGAGACGTGGAAAGTCCGTATCGATGCGTGGCTGCTCAGTGAGACGTCAGCTGGCTCTGATCATCGTTAGAAGGTGACGCGGCCGAGTACGCGCAAGCCGTCGCCTTGCGGTTCGACCACCACTGCTTCGCCTTCGCGTGGCGACACGCCGGTCAGCGCCACGATGTTTTCGAGATGGGTGACCATGACCATATTGTCGGAACCGGTATAGGCGCGGATCTCCTTCATCACCGCCGCGATCTGCGCCGCCTTGTCCGCCGCATCGCTCTTCAAAAGGTCGAGGGGTGCAAAAAGCTCCGGCTCGGCCTCGAAGGCGGTGCGCGCCGTGTCGAGGCAGCGGCAATAGCGGCTGGACAGAACGCGCTCGATGGGAGCCGCGCGGGCGGCAAACAGGGCGCCGATCTTGCTTGCCTGCTGCTTGCCGCGCGCCGACAGATTGACCTGGGTGGCGCAATTGCCGATGTCGAAATTGGCCGGGTCGGTGGTGCCGGTGACCATGGCGTGCCGCAGCAGCACGACATGGCCGCCGTCGCGCAGCAGCGCCCAGCCGGCGTCCGTCGCGTGCGCGGCGGCGGGGACGACAAGCAGGAACAACGCCAAGGCTAACCGGATCATCGCCACCCTTCCATGAGTCCGTATCGGGCTCCAACCATTCGCATATAGAGATTGGAAAGCGGGCACAAAGACAAGCCGGGCGTCGGCCGCGTCTCAAGCCTCACTTTTTGGCGAGCTGCTGCTTCACCAGATCGATCTTCTGGTCGGTGAGCGGGATGGGGATCGTGTAGCCGGCTTCGATAAAGCCCTGTTTGGCGTTCTCGAAGAACGCGATCGCCTTGAGGTATTCCGGCTTGCCGCCGCCATAGCTGGCGCGGTTCCAGTGGATGTCGCCAAGGTTGTTCTGTTCGAAGGCCCACTGCATGGGCTGACTTTCCCTGGTGAACACTTTCAGCGTCGCCGTGAAAGCCGCCTCGGCCTTATCGAGATATTTGCCGGTCCGTTCGATGTTGCCGAGGTTGAGGAGGCTCATACCGATACCGTTCTGGGCGTTGGCCCAGTCGACGGGTGCCGTCTCGATGGTCAGCACTTCGAGCGCCGCACGCCGCGCGGCGATCGAATCCTGCAAGGTCCCGGGGTCGGCATTGCTCATGCTCAACCAATGCAGCGTCGAGCCGAGGCCAGCCTGGGTCAGCGCCCATTGCCGCGGGTTGGTCTCGCGTTTGTACTCGCGCAAGGCATCGCGGTAGGCGGCAATCGCCTCGCTGTAGTGTTCGGGCTTGTCCGTCACGCCGCCAAGAAGCTGCAGCGTGTTGCCGAGATTGTAGTAGCTCATCGCCCAATCGAGGGGAAATTTCCGTCTGACATAGACCTGGCGGGCCGCCTGGAATGCCGCGGCCGACTGCTCCAGCCTGGATGCGTCGCGGGTACGCTGGCCAAGCGTCTGGTAGATCGAGCCGAGATTGTTCTGCGCCGACGCCCAATCCATCGGGAAGCGCTGCTTGGTGAACACCGTCAACGCGTCGTCATAGGCTGCCGCCGCCTCTTCAAGCGTGCCGGTGCCCGTGTCGAAACGGGCTACACCACTCAGCGCATTGCCGAGGTTGAGCCGGCTGGTGGCCCAGGAGACGTGGAATGTGTCGCGGGTTCGCACTTCGAGCGCGGCGCGAAAGGCGTCGACGGCCTCGTTGATTCTGGTCTTGTCGTTGAGCTGGATGCCGAGGGTCACAAGTGTGTTGCCGAGATTGTTCTCGACCATCGCCCATTCGACCGGCGTCTTCTGGCGTGTGTATTCCTCGAGCGCCAGCCGGTAGGCCGCTTCCGCCTGGGCCAGATGCTCGCCGCCGGGTTCACGTTCGGAGAGCGCATAGAGCGCGAGGCCAAGATTGTTCTGCGAGGAAGCCCAGTCGAGGGGAACCTTGTCGCGCGGGCGCTTTTCCAGCGTGGCACGCATCGCCGCCACCGCCTCGTTCAAGCGCTTCGGGTCGCTCTCGCGTTCGCCGATCTTCAACAGAACGTTGCCGAGATTGTTCTGGGCGGCGGCCCAGTTGAGATCGTCTTTCACACGTTCGAACACGGCGAGCGAATCGCGAAAGATCTGCGCGGCCTCTTCGAGATGAGCGGTCTCGGTCTCGCGCTCGCCGATGTTCTGCAGCACCACGGCCATGTTGTTGCGGGTGATGGCCCAGTCGCGATTCTGTTCGCCATTGGGAATGAAGTTCAGGATGGCGCGATAAGCTTCGATCGCATGCTGCAGAGCATCCAGGTCGCCGGTGGCGTAGCCATAGGAATTAAGTGCCTCCGCCTCCTGGTTCTTGTAGTTCCAGCGCAGTTTGTCATCCCATTTCTCGGCCAGCGAGAACGCCTTGGCGTAGTCGTTGGCGGCCGATTTGTAGTCGAAGACCAGCGCCGAGGCGTCGGCCCGCTTGGCGTAGATCGCGGCATCGGCGATGCGCTTCTGCTTGATCAATTCCTCAGCCTGGTCGACCGTGTCGTTGGTCTCCTCGACCCGCCCCACGGCATCATCGAGGAATTTTCGCGCCGTGGCGATCGCGCCCTGGCCGATGGCCTTGTCGGCGGAGGCGACCAGACGTTTGATTTCCGGGTCGTCGGTGCGCAACGCGGCGCGCTCGGACATCATCTTCTTCAGGCGCTCGGCCTGCGCATCGAGCACTTTCCGCAGGTCGGTCGGATCTTCGGGGATCTTCTCGGTGCCGAGTGCCCGCAGCACGCCAAAGAGTGCGTCGAGCGGCACGCCCTCCTGCAGCGATGCCAGTTCCACCTGTGCCCGCTTGGGGTCCGGCAGATCGGAAATGGTCAGCAGCAACTGTCGCCGCTCACCGGTGATCAGCCCGTCATCGCCGGTCGGCTCCGGCGGAGCCACGCCGAAATAGAGCAGGCGGCGCAGGCTTTCGTTGACCCAGGGGCGCTGCTTCGCCTTGGTGTCGAGATAGACCTCTTCTGTGACCATGCGCATGACCGAGCCGAACTCGGTGCCTTTCATCGCCGCGAGGTGGCGCAGCAGGGCGGCCGCATAGGGGCTGTTTTCGCCCGCGGCGCCATCGAGCGCCGGACGGCCGGGTTCCGCGGCGAAGCCGATCACCGTGCCGAGGCTCGCATCGGCCGCCGGCGCGTTGCCGAGAGCCTTGGCGCCGCGCACCGGTTCCAGTCCACCTGCGCCGATCGGCTCGGCTGAAGCGGTCGGCGCACGCCGCACCACGGCGTTTGATGGAAACGGATTGGTGCGGCAGGCATCGAGCAGCATGATCGTCACCGGCACGGTCGTCTTCAATTCGTCCATGACGGCGGAAATCGGCACCAGTGCCTGATCGGCATCCTTGAGCGACGAGACGTCGGCGTCGACCGGAACCAGATAATTCTCGCCACCGGCCTCGATGCCGTGACCCGAGTAGTAGATGAGAGCGACGTCGGCGCCCTCGGCATCCTCGACGAAGCGTTCGAGGTCGCGCTTCAGCTTGCTCGCATCGCGGTCGGTGACGTTGCGGGCGTCGAAACCGAGATCGGTCAACATCTTGGCCACGTCGCGGGCATCATTGGCCGGGTTGGGCAAGGCAGCGATGTGTTCGTATCTGGACTGGCCGACGATCAGCGCCACGCCCTTGAGGTCTTTTGCCTCGGAAGCCTGAAGCATCGACGCGGCAACGGAGGCAAGCATGGCGACAAACAACGTCAGCCACGCACGCCGGAAAAGACGCAGTTTCGAGGTTTCGACAAAGGTCATTTGTCGTTCCGCCCTGATGATCCAAACCCTCTATAACCCTGGCAGCCGACGATGATCAAATTCGGGCGCGATTGCACCGCGACCGTGGCTCGCCTATCCCTGAAAAATGTCTCCGCTCACCGAAACCGTCCTGTTCGTCTTCAGCCTTGTCGCGCTCGGCTATCTCGCCGGGTACACAGGCTATCTGAGACCGGCGAGCGGCGAGGGGATATCCGACTTCGCGGTCTCCGTGGCAATGCCGCTGCTTCTGTTCCAGACCATGGTCAAGGCCGATTTCCATGGCGTGGCGCCATGGCCGCTATGGGGTGCCTATTTCACCGCCGCGGCGATCACCTGGGCGGCGGGCCATGTCGTAACCACGCGAATCTTCGGTCGCGATGCACGCGCCGGGGTCGTCGGCGGGGTGTCATCGGCCTATTCCAATGTGGTGCTGCTCGGTGCCCCCTTCATCCTTGGCATATTTGGTCCGAGCGGCTTCGAAGTGCTGTCGCTGCTGGTCTCGGTGCATCTGCCGATCATGATGATGGCTTCGATCGTGCTGTTCGAGATGTTCGGCCGGGGCAGCGGCGACCATGTGCATCCGTTGCGCGTCATCCGCAGCTTCCTGAGGCGGCTGTTCATCAACCCGCTGATCATCGGCATTCTCCTGGGGCTGGCATGGCGGCTCAGCGGCGTGCCGTTGCCCGGTCTCGTCATGCGGCTGGTCGATGCGCTGGCGAATACGGCCGGGCCGGTGGCGCTGTTTGCCATGGGGCTCAGCCTGCGCCGCTTCGGCATATCAGGCAATGTCCGCCCGGCCCTGGCGCTTTCGGTGCTCAAGCTGTTCCTGATGCCGGCGCTGGTCCTTGTCTTCGTCTGGCTGCTCGGCCTGCCGCCTTTGACTGCCAAGGTGGCGGTCGTGGTGGCGGCGCTGCCGTCCGGCATCAATTCCTATCTCATCGCCGTGCAGTTCAACACCGGCCAGGCGCTGGCATCGAACCAGATGACCATCGCCACGGCTTGCGCGGTCATCACCACCGCCTTCTGGCTGACGGTGGTCTTGCATGTCTTCGGGTGAGATTGACGACGGCGCATGCCAACCCGCCCTCGTCTTGCGCTGGTCCAACCCCTATATGCCATCTTGCGATTGCTTGCGGGGCTTTCCCTAGGTTAAGAGCAATGGCTCCAGCGTGCGGCCCTGCCTGCGCTTTACCGAAGACATCCAGATAGCGGCCCGTGAGCGCCGAACGGAGGCTAGACCATGCTTCAGAAAACCAGCCATTTCATGCGCCAGGCCAATCTCATCAACGGCGAATGGGTGCAGGCCGACAGCGGCCAGACGGTCGATGTGAATAATCCAGCCACCGGCCTCAAGATCGGCACGGTGCCGAAGTCGGGCAAGGCCGAGACACGCCGCGCCATCGAGGCGGCCGACGAAGCTTTCAAGACCTGGCGCAAGACGACCGCGCTCGAACGCTCCAAGCTGCTGCGCAAGCTGCATGATGCGATGATGGACAATCAGGACGTACTGGCTGAACTGCTCACCATCGAGCAGGGCAAGTCGCTGTTCGAGTCCAAGGGCGAGATCGGTTCGGCTGCCGCCTACATCCTGTGGTTCGCCGAGGAAGGCCGCCGTACTTATGGCGACGTCGTGCCCTCGCCATGGGCGGACCGTCGCATCCTGGTGACCAAGGAACCGGTCGGCGTCATTGCCGCCATCACACCGTGGAATTTCCCGTCCTCGATGCTGGCCCGCAAACTCGGTCCCGCACTTGCCGCAGGCTGCACCGCCGTGGTCAAGCCGGCCTCGCAGACGCCGTATTCGGGTCTCGCCTGGGGAGCGCTGGCCGAGGAAGTCGGCTTTCCCAAGGGCGTCGTCAACATCCTGACCGGCGCCGCCGGCGAGATCGGCGACGAAATCTGCGCCAATCCGCTGGTCAAGAAGATCACCTTCACCGGCTCGACCGAGGTCGGCAAGATCCTGATCCAGAAATCGTCGGTCACCGTCAAGAAGGTGTCGATGGAACTCGGCGGCAACGCGCCGTTCATCGTCTTCGACGACGCCGATGTCGAGCGTGCCGTGGCCGGCGCGATCACCGCCAAATATCGCAATTCCGGCCAGACCTGCGTCTGCACCAACCGCTTCCTCGTCCAGGCCGGTGTTTACGACAAGTTCGTCGAGGAGCTCGCCGCGGCCAGCAACGGACTGAAGGTCGGTTCCGGCCTCGAAGAGGGCGTCCAGCAGGGGCCGCTGATCGACGAGAAGGCGGTCGAGAAGGTCGAGGAGCTGATCGCCGATGCCACCTCAAAGGGCGGCAAGGTCGTCGCCGGCGGTCATCGCCATGCGCTGGGCGGTTCGTTCTTCCAGCCGACGGTCATCGCCAACGCGACGCCGAAAATGCGCTTCATGAAGGAAGAGATCTTTGGCCCGGTCGCACCCGTGTTCAAGTTCGAAACCGAGGAAGAGGCCGTCGCGCTCGCCAACGACACCGAGTTCGGCCTTGCCTGCTATTTCTACACCGGCGATCTCGGTCGCGCCTTCCGGGTCATGGAGGGCCTGAAATACGGTATGGTTGGCGTCAATGAAGGGCTGATCACCACGCCGGAAGCGCCGTTCGGCGGCGTCAAGGAATCCGGACTTGGCAAGGAAGGCGGACATCAGGGCATCGAGGATTACCTCGATACCAAATATGTGTGCATCGGTGGCCTCGGCCTCTGATAGGCTGGTGCTGGGGCAGGCTGGTAAACCTGCCCCAGGCTGAACAACCAGCCGAAGTCCTTTGGATCCACTGGCATTTGCGGGCATGATGATGAAGGACGGCGAGGTTTTCGGCACGACGCAGGCAGGCGAACCGATCCGCCGCTTTACGATCAGGGGCGGCGGCCTCACCGCCAACGTCATCGGGCTTGGCGCCATCGTCCAGGACCTGCGCCTGATCGGGCACGACGCGCCGCTGGTCCTCGGCTACAACAATCTGGAGGCCTATGAGACCGACACTGGCTTCTTCGGGGCCGTGGTTGGGCGCTACGCCAACCGCATCGGCGACGGCCGCTTCACAATTGGCGGCAACCGCTACCAGACCGAGCGCAACTTCCTGGACAAGCATACGCTGCATGGCGGCTCGCAAGGCTACTCGCACCGTCCATGGGCGGTTTCACTGCATGGCAGGGACTTCGTCACGCTGACGTTGCACGATCCCGATGGCGCGATGGGCTTTCCCGGCGCGCTCGACGTTACCTGCACCTACCGGCTGAAAATTCCCGGCACGCTCAGCGTCGAACTGACGGCGACCTGCGAGGAGCCGACGCCGTGCAATCTCACCCAGCATTCCTACTTCAACCTCGATGATGGCGGCACGGGCGACATTCTCGACCACAGGATGATGCTGAACGCCGGCGCCTATCTGCCTGTCGACAGCGACATGATCCCGACCGGTGTGGTCAAGCCGGTCGACGGCACGCCCTTCGATTTTCGTCAGGCGCGGCCGCTGCGCATGGAGACCGAGGGCGAACAGCTGCCCTACGACCAGAATTTCTGCCTGGCCGCGGCGCGCGGGCCGCTCAAGCAGGCAGCGTGGGTGCAAGGGGCGAATTCCGGCGTCGAGATGGAAGTCTGGACCACGGAGCCCGGTGTCCAGCTCTACACCGGGCAATATGTGACGCCGCGCATCGGTCTGGAAGGACGGAATTACAAGGCCTTCAGCGGCTTCTGCCTGGAGCCGCAAATATGGCCGGACGCGCCGAACCGGCCCTATTTCCCGCAGGCGACGCTATGGCCGGGCGCGATCTACCACCACGTGACCGAATATCGCTTCCGGCAGAGTTAGCTTTTTCAGGGCTTGTCGAACGCCGCTCGTAGCGTCTCGAACGGCGCCAGCGCCCCGCGGACCTGCACCACGGCAGCGGCAACGCGGTGCGCGTGGCGGACAGCGTCCGTCGGACCAAACCCGGCAAGCCGTGCGGCGAGATAGCCGCCATTGAAGGAATCCCCGGCACCTGTCGTGTCCACGGGCACCGCGACATGGATCGCGGCGACCTCCCGCAGCGCTCCACCCTCGGCAATCAACGCCGGCGCTTCGCCGTTCTTGACCACGACCTCCTTGACCAATTGACCGAGGCGATCAGCGGTCGCCTGCGGTGTGTCATCGCCGAACTGCACCTGTTCGTCCGGGAAAGTCGGCAATGCAATGTCGGTGACGGCGAGCGCTTCGACGATCGCTGCCTGCGCATCCTCGCGGCGGCGCCAGAGCCGTGGCCGATAGTTCGGATCAAAGGCGATCAGCGAGCCCGCCGCGCGTGCCTTAGTCACGGCAACCAGCAGTGCCTTGCGCGAGGCTTCGTCGAGAATTGCCAAAGTGATGCCGGAAAAATACACAAGCGCCTGATTTTCCAGGTTTTTCGACAATGCCGCTGGATCCGACGCGAGCTGCCTGGCGGCGGCGTCGCCGCGCCAGTAGGTGAAGGAGCGCTCGGCGCCGGTCAGCGTGATCGCATAGAGGCCGGGGCGGGCGCCCGGTATCACCGGACTGGAGCCGATGCCGATGCCGTTTTCGGCGAAGAAGGCGATCTGGCCCTGTGAGAAGGGGTCGTCGCCGAAGGCCGAGACATAGGTTGCCGGCCGGTCAGGGCTGAGCGCATGCAGCGCCCACAGCGTGTTGAACGTGTCGCCGGCAAAGCCCATGCGCCAGTTCGGGCCGGTCTGGCCCGACAGTTCGAGCATGCATTCGCCGATCGAGGCGACGCCGTTTCCCACCATCTGCAATCCTCCAGTGATTTCGGTGCTGTAGCTTTTTGCCGGACGCAGCGCCATGCTTGGCAAGCAGGCTTTTTTCCGCCACAGCGTTTTCCCACAGGCTGGCGGGACGCGATCCGCCCGGCAGAACGTTATCCGCAGAAGAGGAACCGGTTTGGCATCGTTATGGCGTTATTTCCTGGCAGGTCTTGGTCTGGCTGCTTTGCTGGTCGGCGTTCTCGCGGCCGTCTATCTGACGGCGCCGCATTCGGCACAGCCCGTCGGCCCGGATGTCTCGCGGACCAAGAAAACCGACAACGGATTGTACGTAGCGAGTTTCGTACCGGAACACGGCGTGGTGCGGCAGGGCGAGCTGGAATCCTGGCTGCTGACGCTGAAGACAAAGACGGGGGCTTCGGTGGAGCGAGCCGCGATCACCATCTCCGGCGGCATGCCGCAACACAATCACGGTCTGCCGACCAGCCCGCAGGCAACCGATTATCTGGGCGAGGGACGCTACCGGATCGAAGGGGTGAAATTCACCATGAGCGGCTGGTGGCAACTGCGTTTCGCCATATCGTCCGGCGCGGGCTCCGACACTGTGCTGTTCAACGTGGTGCTGTGAGCGGTCGATGAGGCGCTTTTTCTGTTTTTTTGCGCTGACGGTGGCGGCCATCCTTGCCGGTTGCGGCAAGCCGGATTTTTCCGATGCCGAGAAGAAAATGATTGCTTCGCTGGCATTGAACACACTGCCGGCGCTGAAGCCGGACACCACCAATCGCTTTGCGGATGTGCCAGCCGCCGCCGCACTTGGCTCGACGCTGTTCTTCGACGTCGGGATGAGCCGCGACGGTACGGTGTCCTGCTCGACCTGCCACAAGATAGACCGCCAGTTCCAGGACGACCTGCCGCAGGCGGTCGGCGTTGGGCGCACCAACCGGCGCACCATGCCACTGGCCGGTGTGGCGCGCGACCCCTGGTTCTTCTGGGACGGACGTCGCGACAGCTTGTGGGCGCAGGCGCTGACCCCCCTCGAAAACCCGTTGGAACAAGCGGGAAACCGCACCGGCTATGCGCATTACATGAAGACACGCTTCGGCGAACGCTATGAACGGATCTTCGGGCCATTGCCCGATTTGTCCGGCATTCCGCCGAATGCCAGCCCGCTTGGAAACGATGCCGAAAGGGCAGCCTGGAACGCGATGAGCGGCGCGCAGCGCGATGCGGTGAACCGCGTCTACGCCAATATAGGCAAGGCGATCGCCGCTTTCGAACGCTCGATCGAGCCGTCGCCGACGCGCTTCGACCGCTTTGCGCTGGACCTTGCCACAGGTGCCGAGCCGAAAGGCGAAGCCGCCTTTTCGCAAGAAGAAATCCTTGGGCTGAAACTGTTCATCGGCAAGGCCAATTGCGTGACCTGCCACAACGGCCCGCGCTTCAGCGACAACGGTTTTCACAACACGGGCGTGCCGCCCGTCGCCGGCCTGCCGGCGGATCGTGGGCGCGTCGATGCGGTGGCCCAGGTCGAGGCCGACCCGTTCAACTGCTTCGGCGCCTATCGCGATGGCGACGCCAGTGCCTGCGGCGAACTGCGCTTCATGGTCAAGGATGCGGCGGAACTTGTGCGCGCCTACAAGACGCCGTCGCTGCGCGGTGCGGCGACGCGTCCGCCTTACATGCATGCCGGGCAGTTTTCATCGCTGGACGAGGTTGTGGCGCACTACGCCAAAGCGGCAGGAAGTGTTGAGGGCACCTCTGAAATTCACCCGCTTGAGCTGTCCGACCGCGAGCGCGCCGCACTGGTGGCGTTCCTGAAGACGTTGTCGGAATAGGTTACCTATCCTTGACCGTCTCCATCGCCACGAAGGTCGAGGTCTGGGCGACGTGGGGCAGGGCCGAGATGCGCTCGCCGAGCACGCGGCGGTAGGCGGCGATGTCGCGGGTGCGGACCTTCAGGAGATAGTCGAAGCTCGACGCCATCATGTGGCACTGCTCGATCTCCGGCACGGCCTGTACGGACCGGTTGAAGGCATCGAGCGCGGCGGATCGGGTGTCCGACAATTTCACCTGGACGAAGGCGACATGGCCTTCGCCCATGCGTTCGCGGTCGATGATCGCCTGGTATCCCCTGATATAGCCGTCCTTCTCCAGCCGCTTCACCCGCGCCTGCACCGGTGTCTTCGACAAGCCGACCTTGGCGGCCAGTTCCGACATGGAAAGCCGGCCGTTGCCGGCCAATGCCGACAGGATGTTCCTGTCGATGCGGTCCAATTGGTCTTCTGTCATCGAAACCGCAGCCTGAATCAACAATTTTCAGCGACATGATAGGTCAATTGAGCTGCCCTGTCGATTTTTTCAGACCGACTGAAATCTGGCACTTGTGCTAGCTTGCGCCATTCGGTCCGGTGACCGCCGGCCGCTCCCTTATGCTTGCTCATAGGACCGCCATGCCGCTCGACGCCATCCGCCAGCAGATCCGTGCCAATTATTTGCCCGACGAAGACGCAGCGGTTAAGCGATTGGCCGAGGCGACCGGGCTTTCTACCGGACACCGCAAGGCGATCTCGGCCCGCGCGGCCGACCTGGTGCGGGCGGTACGGGGCTCCACCGATCCCCGGCTGATGGAGGTCTTCCTCTCCGCCTACGGTCTCTCCACCAAGGAAGGCGTGGCGCTGATGTGCCTGGCCGAGGCACTGTTGCGCGTGCCCGACACCGAGACGATGGACGATCTCATCGCCGACAAGATCGCGCCGCACGACTGGTCGGCGCATTCCGGTGGTTCGAGTTCCATTTTCGTCAATGCCTCGACCTGGGCATTGATGCTGACCGGCCGGGTGCTCGACGAAGGCGAGGGCGGCATCGAAGGCACGCTGCGCTCGATGGTGCGAAGGCTGGGCGAACCCGTCATCCGCAAGGCGGTGGCCGCCGCCATGCGCGAGATGGGCGAACAATTCGTGCTTGGCCGCACGATCGCGGAAGCCGTCAAGCGCGGCCGGCCGATGACCCAGAGGGGTTATCTCTATTCCTTCGACATGCTGGGCGAAGCGGCTCGCACCGAGGCCGACGCCTTGCGCTACCACAAGGCCTATGCCGACGCCATTTCCTCGCTCGATGCCGGCTCGAACGGGCCAGATATCCGGTACAACCACGGCATTTCGGTCAAGCTCTCGGCGCTGCATCCGCGCTACGAGGTGGCGCAGAAGGAAGAGATGCTGCCTGTGATGGCCGAGCGGCTGTTGTCGCTGGCTCTGGCCGCACGGCATTCGCGGATGGGCCTCAACATCGATGCCGAGGAGGCGGATCGTCTGGATCTGTCGCTCGACGTCATCGAGCGGGTGCTGGCAGAGCCGGAACTCGCCGGCTGGAACGGTTTTGGCGTCGTCGTGCAGGCCTATGGCCCGCGCGCGGCTTTCACCATCGACTGGCTCTACGCACTGGCCAAGAAGTACAACCGCAACATCATGGTTCGGCTGGTCAAGGGCGCTTATTGGGACACCGAGATCAAGCGGGCGCAGACGCTCGGACTGTCAGGCTATCCCGTGTTCACGCGCAAGGCCAACACCGACGTTTCCTACATCGCGTGCGCGAAAAAACTGCTTTGCATGACCGACCGAATCTATCCGCAATTCGCCACCCACAATGCCCACACCGTCGCCGCCATTCTGTCGATGGCGGACAACCGCGACACCTTCGAATTCCAGCGCCTGCACGGTATGGGCGAGGCCTTGCACGAAACCGTGCGCCGGTCGGAGGGCACGCGTTGCCGCATTTACGCGCCGGTCGGCGCGCATTCGGACCTGCTTGCCTATCTGGTCCGTCGCCTGCTGGAGAACGGCGCCAATTCCTCCTTCGTGCATCAGCTGACCGATGAGGACGTCGAGCCGGAGGACATCGCGCGTGATCCATTGGATACGGTCGAACGCCAGGGTCCCGCCGCCAATCCGGCGATTGCCTGGCCTTCCCAGATATTTGGCGCGGGCCGTCGCAACTCGAAAGGGTTCGACATTGCCGATGCGGTGACGCTGGCTGCTATCGACCAGGCCAAAGCGGCATTCGCGGGTCCCGATCGCTGGCACGCCAAGCCGATCACGCGCGCCGCCGGCTACGGCAAGCAGCGCCCGATCGTCAATCCGGCAAAACCTTCCGAGGTCGTCGGCACGGTTCACGAGGCCGCCGCCAAGCAAGTCGCGACCGCCGTGCGCATCGCGGCGGAGGCGCAGCCGGCCTGGGCAAAACGGCCTGTCGCCGAGCGTGCCGGCATCCTCAACCGCGCGGCTGACCTTTACGAGGCCAATGCCGTCGAGTTCTTTGCGCTCGCTACGCGCGAAGCCGGCAAATCGTTGGCCGACGGCGTCGCCGAGGTGCGCGAGGCCGTGGACTTCCTGCGCTACTACGCCACCGAGGCGGCGAATGCCGAGGCGGGCACGCAAGCGCGCGGCGCCATTGTCTGCATTTCGCCATGGAATTTCCCGCTCGCCATTTTCACCGGCCAAGTCGCGGCAGCACTCGTCACCGGCAATTCGGTGATCGCCAAACCGGCCGAGCAGACGCCGCTGATCGCCTTCCGTGCCGTCGAGATGCTGCGCGAGGCCGGTGTGCCGGAGGACGTCATCCAGCTCCTGCCCGGCGACGGCCCATCGGTCGGCGGCCCGCTGACTGCGGATCCGCGTATTGCCGGCGTCTGCTTCACCGGGTCGACCGAGGTTGCCAAACTGATCGAAAAACAACTGGCCGAGACCGCCGCGCCGGACGCCATGCTGATCGCCGAGACCGGTGGTCTCAATGCCATGATCGTCGATTCCACCGCGCTGCCCGAACAGGCGGTGCGCGATATCCTGGCGTCGGCCTTCCAGAGTGCGGGCCAGCGCTGCTCGGCGCTGCGCGTGCTCTATGTGCAGAAAGACGTCGAGAAGAAGATGCTGGAGATGCTGAAGGGCGCCATGGAGGCACTCAATGTCGGCGATCCCTGGCTGATCTCGACCGACATAGGGCCGGTCATCGACGACGAGGCGCAGGCCTCGATCCGCGATTATTGCACGACGATGGGGCTGCAAGGGCGGCTGATCGCCAAACTGGAAGGCCCCAAGGACGGCCGCTTCGTCGCGCCGCATGTCTTCCGGGTCAAGGGCATCGAGGAGATGGAGCGCGAGGTGTTCGGGCCGGTGCTGCACGTCGCCAGTTTCGACGCCGACCAGATCGACAGCGTCATCGCCGCCATCAACCGCAAGGGTTATGGCCTGACCTTCGGCCTGCACACCCGCATCGAGGGGCGTGTGCAGCATTTCGTCGACGGCATCCATGCCGGCAACATCTATGTCAACCGCAACCAGATCGGCGCCGTCGTCGGTTCGCAGCCATTTGGCGGCGAGGGCCTCTCCGGCACCGGGCCGAAGGCAGGCGGCCCGTATTATCTCAGGCGCTTCCGCAAGGGGCCGGAAGCAGGCACGGAAGTTGGCGAAGGCCACAAGGTTACGGCGACCGAGCTTGCCGACAATCTGCCCGATCCGGCACTTGGCGGCTGGTCGACGCGGCCGGACCGGATCGCCATTCTGAGGAAGCATCTGCGTGGCAAGGGCGCGGCGGCGATCGGTGCCGCCGCCAGCATCGATTTCGGCCAGGTCGATTTGCCTGGCCCGACCGGCGAGGCCAACACGCTGTCGCTGTCGCCGCGCGGCCGGGTGCTGTGTCTGGGGCCGGACGCCGACACGCTGCTAGCCCAGACCATCCAGGCGCTCGCCGCCGGCAATGCGGTGCTGGCGGTGGCGCCAGGTGCCCCGGCTACCCTCTCCGCATTGACCGGGAAGGGCTTGCCGCTGGCGGCCATCGATGGCCGCCCCGATCCTGTCGAGGCGCGCTCGCTGCGCGTCGATGTCGTTGCTTTTTCAGGCACGCCCGAGGCGGCGCGCATCGTGCGCAAGGTCATCGCCGAGCGCAGCGGGCCGATCGTGCCGCTGGTCAGCGAGGTGCTCAATCCGGCGGCCTATGCGCATGAGCGGGCGGTCTGCGTCGACACGACGGCAGCGGGGGGCAATGCCAGCCTGTTGGCCGCTGCATAAACTGGTCGGTACTTACGCGCCTTCGACGACGGAAAAGCCCTCGAATTGCGGGTGGCCGAGATAGTGGACCTTTGTCGTGCCGACATTGCGGTGGGCGGCGCGAAAATTCTCCGACTTGGTCCAGGCGACGAAGTCGTCGTGGCTGGCCCAGACCGTATGGGAGGCAAACAGCGTGTAGCCTTCGGTCTCGTTGGCCGGGCCGCGCAGCAGATGGAATTCCCGGAAGCCCTTCATCTCGGCAAGGCTGGAATCGCGGTTCTTCCACACGGTTTCGAAGTCGGCCTCGGAGCCGGTCTGCACCTTGAAGCGGTTCATGGCGATATACATGGGGTTCCTTTCAGCGGGTCTCGAACGTTGATGATTGATGGCTTGAGTGAATGGCCACGGCTCAGAACGGACCGATTGGCGCCTTGAAGCGCCAGCTCGACATCCCGGTCTCGGGCGGGATTGGCGGGAATGGCGCCTGTTTTCGCACCAGGTCCAATGCGAATTGATCGAGCTCCGGGGAGCCGGAGCTCTTGGCAAGTTGCAAGTCGGCTATGTTGCCATCGGCAAGCACGACAAATGCCACCATCGCGTTGTTGCGGGCTGTCGTTTGCGCAGATTTCGATACACGGCGATTGGCGCGAGCCAACTTGCTGGCCACTTCGCCGCTATAGCGGGAAGCCGCCGCGTTGCCGGCCTCGCTTCGCTTTCTCCCTTTGCTGGCAATGGCCGCCTTGATTTCATGGCCGTCAGCCGAGCCGCGTTTCTCGTATGGTTCGCCGGCGGTTGCTGGAGCACCTTCCGGGCTCGGCCTTGCGATGGGAACCTGCGGCTGCTCTGGAACCGAGGCAGGCGTTTCGGTGTCCTCGGCCTGCACGGTCGGTTGCGCCGGCATTTCAGTTCTGGGAGGCGCCACGCTCTGGTCGTCGGAACGTGGCGTCCCCGCCACCAGTATGTCCGGCGTGACCGCCGGCAGCTTGACAGGTTCCGGCAGAGGCTCGGAAGGTGGCTTCGCGCCTTCCCGCGCGGGACGTGGAGGTTTTGTCGGTGATGTCGACCCCGCTGCCTTTTCCGGCCGCGGCTTGGCCGGCTGCGGATTCGGCACCAGCGTGACATTCATCGCAGCCTGGTCCTTGTCCAGTGCGCTAACGACCACCTTGTCTCCTGTGTGATCGCTGCCTTCCGACTGCACCCCGCCCTGGAGATCGAACGTTCCCTTGGGCGATATAAAAAAGGCCGCCGCCACGCCCGCGTGCAGCAGACAGGAGACGACGATCGCAGCCGGCCATTTGCCGTTGCCGGCAGGCGGCCGCGTCTGGGCAAACGGCTCGGCCGGCACGATGGCCAACTCGTCGCCGGCGTCGGGAAGGGGACTGGTTTCCTGCATGTCGCGCGGCGGAAAATGCAGCGGCCCAGGCGCCATTGTCAAATCAAGATAGACTGGCTCGAACAACAGAAGGCCGGCCAGGGGCCGTGCCTGGATATGTCGCGCCAAGGCGGGTTCTGGTCCCACATCAGACGCCGAAAGCAACGCCGGTCCTGGTGTCCGTCTTCAGCTTGCGCATGCAGGCGGCCGGTTCGAGGCCCGTGCCGGCGCATTCCGTCGCGCTGTTGATCAGCACACGGCTGACCTTGGTGCAGTCGGTGCCGGCCAGGTCAAAGCGCGTCACCTTTGTCTTGCCCGATGGCAAATCCTTGAAGTCGAGCACCGTCAGCCGGTCGACCACCCCGGCCTCGTTGAACAGGGCGATCTCGAACGCCGCCTTGGTGAGGTCGGCGCCGAGATTGTTGTTGACCAGGAAGGTCAGCCGGCAGCCTTTGTCAGAAGGCTGCGCGGCATTGAGTTCGAGGGTCAGGACCGGCTCGGACTGTTCAGCCCGCGCCGGAACCGTCGCAAGCGACATCGCCAGCGTCGAGGTCAGCAGACGAAGGGATGTCGTCAAGCTCGTCATGCTCAGCCTCCAAATCGCATGGTTGCGGCCAACTTCAGCGTGATGCCCGGTTCATAGACAGCGACCGTCGTGCTGCCGTTCAGCGGGTTGGCGTATTTGACGTCGAACAGGTTGTCGGCACGGAAATCGACTTTCAGATTGTCGGTCGCCTGATAGCTGGCGAACGTGTTGACCAGTGTGTAGTCCGTGGCCACCGCATTGCCCTTCGGCTTGCCGTTATACTGTACCTCGCTGCCGACGGTCAGCTTGTCCTCGAGGAAGCGCAAGCCGAGCTGAGCGGTGACCTGAGAGGAAGGAATGGTGGCGAGGTCGGCTTCCACACCCTTGTAGGAAACCGTGTGGCCATCCGTGATCGAAGCCGAGAGGCCGGCATAGCCCCATGCCGCGTCGTAGACACCTTCCAGCTCGAAGCCGTTGATCTTGGCCTTGGCGAAATTCTGATACTGGAAGCAGATCGGGATGCCGGGGCCGAAGGGGCAGCCGCTGCCTGGAGCGAACGGCGACAGCGTTACGCCGTCGATATAGTCGTCGACATCGTTGTTGAAATAGGCCGCCTTGATACGGAGTGCGTCGCCAGCCTCGAAGATGTCGTTCTGCTTGTAGTTGACGCCGAACTCGGTCGTCTTGCCGGTTTCAGGCCGCAGATTTGGATTGGGCAGGAACGGGAAGCTGACGCCAGCCGGATGGTTGCCGCTGATCAGCGTTTCCGTGATCGACGGCGAGCGATAACCTTCAGCATAGGTGCCGTAGAATTGCAGGCCGGCAAGCCCGGCGCTCTCGAACGGCGAGACACCGACCGTGACGCGCGGCGATAGCCTGTCGCCGGAAATATCGTGCGTGTCATCCTTCAGGCTATAGCTGTCGTAGCGCAGGCCGGCGATGACTTCGAGCCAGTCCCAGCTGAGCTTGTCCTGGACGTAGGCGCCCGACACATTCCGCTTGCCAGAAGGGGTGTAGAAACTGTCGCCGCCGGCAGCGCCGCCCGTCTTGACGTTGTCGCCGACCCAGTCACCGCCATAGGTCAGTTCATGTACGATGCCGCTCGTCTCGAACCGTGACGTGTTCCAGATATCGATGCCGGTCGTGCCGACATCGAATGTCGACTGCGATCCTGCCGGCAGCACCACGGGAAAACCGGTCACCGGATCGAAGCGGTTCTGCGGCACAAGACTGGTCAGGTCGAGATTGGTCTTGTTGTAGGAGGTGTTGATGTGGAGATCGAGCCAGCTCTTGTCTTCGTCCGTGATGTTGTAGCGGGCCGTGAAGGTGTCCGACTTCAGGTCGACATCATTCACAGACAGGCCGCCGCTGGTCTCGTTCCAGCCATCGCTAGAGCCGAGCCAGCCAAGCTTCAGTTCACTGTTCTCGGTCGGCCGGATGGTGGTCTTGACCAGGCCGCTCAGCACGTCGAAACCAGTGCCGTTGACGGTGTCGCCGCCGCCGTCCTTGTAGTTGTCGTAGTCGCGGTAGACGATGTTGCCCAGCACGTCCCAGTTCTGATTGATCCGGTAGGCGCCGGATGCGCTTGATGTCCAGCCCTTGCCATTGCTTTCGTAGCGTCCAGTGACGGAGCCTGCCCAGGTCTCGTCAGGCTTGAGGAAATCCGCCGCATCCTTGGTATCGAAGAAGACGACGCCGCCAATGGCGCCAGAACCATAGGTGTTGGCGACCGGACCACGGATCACGTCGACGGATTTGACCAGTTCGGGATCGATGTAGAAGGTCGACTGCGTGCCGTGGTCGGAACGCTGGAAATTCTGGCGCGCGCCATCGACGATCACAGCGACGCGGCCGAAATCCTGCAGGCCTCGGATGTTGATGCTGGTGCTGACGCGCCTGGCGTCTGCCTGCGCGGCGACACCTGGTACGCCGAGCAGCATTTCGTTTGGCGTCGTCGCCATGCGGCCGTCGAGTTGCTCCTGGTCGACGTGGCTGGCCGAAGCCAGCGATTCGATCGCCGTTTCGCCGGTGCGGCTGAGCACCAGGATCTTGTCGAGCAGCGTCGCGCCCGAGGGAGCTGCACTTTCCTGGTCAGTCTTTTTCGATTGACCGGTCTGCTCGCTCGCCGGCTGCGTCGCCTGTTGCGCGTGAGCCGATGGCGCGGATAGGGCGATCGCCGCCACACTTGCAAGCAAAGCCATTGCACGGTTCGCCTTCGACCGGCCGCGCCATTCCCAATTCATCAACCCCATGCCCCAACTCCAAATTCCAGGTTCCATGCTGGCTGGCCCGGGGCTTGCTGGCATTTTTGATCGTATCCGGCATCTTAAATGTTGACTCATTTAGTCCGGTATTGCACTGACTAGTAAACATGATTATTCGAGTCAAGAAATGAATCGGCAATTTCGCAACGCCTAGCCAGATGCCCGGCACAGGAAGGGATCGACCCAGATGAACACGCACAATCCCAACGATTTTCGCTATCGCGTCCGCCGTTCGGACGATGCCTCCGCCCGTTTCGATCGGATTCCGCTGGCGGTGCGCACGCTGTCCAGCAACACGCTGTTCCAGGGCGAGCACGAGATCGGCATCGAACATCATGGGGCGCTCTACCGGCTGAAGATCACCCGCCAGGGCAAGCTCATTCTCAACAAGTAAGGCAAGGCATCAGGGGTAAAGACATGGACCAGCGCGTAAAACCCGCTCCGCATGAAATCCGGCGGGCACGGATCGAGAATCCGAAAGCGCGCGAGCGTGACCTGGCCGGCCAGCTCGGCATTTCGGAGGCCGAGCTGGCCGCCGCGCATTGCGGCGACGGCGCCGTCCGCATCGAACCGCGCGTCAACGACCTTCTGACCGGTCTCGAGGCCATTGGCGAGGTCATGGCGCTGACCCGCAACGAAAGTGCGGTGCACGAGAAGATCGGGGTCTATGACAAGGTCGTCACCGGCAACCACAATGCCATGGTGCTTGGCGAGAACATCGACCTGCGCATCTTCCCGAAAGTCTGGGCGCATGGCTTCGCCGTGGAGAAGCGGGACGGCGACGACATCCGCCGCAGCCTGCAGTTCTTCGATGCGGCCGGCGAGGCGGTGCACAAGGTGCATCTGCGCCCGGCCTCCAGCCTCTATGCCTACCAGAAACTGGTCGCCTTACTGGAATCGTCGAACCAGGAGCCGACGATCGACATTTCACGGCCCGTTCTCGACGAGGAAAGCGAGGCCGGGACCGCAAGCCTGGACGATCTGCGTGACCGCTGGAGCCGACTGACGGACGTGCACCAGTTCTTCGGCATGCTGAAGACGTTGAAGCTCAGCCGCCGCCAGGCGGTGCGCATGGTCGGCCAGGACTATGCCTGGCTGCTCGACAATGACGCGGTCCGGGCCATGTTCCATCACGCCGCCGAAGGCGAGATGCCGATCATGTGCTTCGTGGGCAACCGCGGCTGCATCCAGATCCATTCCGGCCCGGTCAAGTCGATCAAGACGATGGGACCGTGGATCAATGTGCTGGACGAGACCTTTCATCTGCACCTGCGAATCGACCACATCCATGAGGTCTGGGCGGTGCGCAAGCCGACCAAGGACGGCCATGTCACCTCGCTCGAGGTCTATGCCGCCAATGGTGACATGATCATCCAGTTCTTCGGCAAGCGCCATGAAGGCGAGGGCGAACGCGACGACTGGCGTTTCCTGGCCGAGCACCTGCCGCGCATTCCAAGCCCGACGGCAGCCTGAGGAAAGTGTAATGCGTTCTGTTTCGAGACTGTCCGCTCTGCGCGGATCGATCGTCGGTTCCGCGATCGGCCTTTCCCTGGCTTTCGCCGCAATGCAACCAGCCGGCGCCACCGAGGACGTTTCGGTCTTCGCCGACCCTTCGAAGATCGCCGCCATTGGCGGTTCCATCACCGAAATCGTCTATGCGCTTGGCGAGGAAAAGCATCTCGTAGCGCGCGATTCCAGCAGCCTCTATCCGAAAGCGGCACTCGAATTGCCCGATGTCGGCTACATGCGCCAGCTGTCGCCGGAAGGCGTCTTGTCGGTCAATCCGACAGCCATACTGGCATTGCACGGCAGCGGCCCCAAGGAAGCCGTCGACGTGCTGAAGAAGACGAGCATTCCCTTCATCGAAGTGCCCGAGCAGTACAACCGCGAAGGCATCCTCCAGAAGGTCCGCATTGTCGGCAAGGCGCTCGGGGTCGAGACCAAGGCGGAGGTGCTGGCCAAGGCGCTCGATGCCAAACTCACGGCCGCCGAAAAGCAGACAGCATCGATCAAGGAGCGCAAGCGCGTCCTGTTCGTGCTCTCGATGCAGGGCGGCAAGATCATGGCGGCCGGCAGCGACACCGCGGCCAACGGCATGGTCAAGCTGGCGGGCGGGGTCAATGCGGTGGAAGGCTTTTCCGGCTACAAGCAGATGTCCGACGAAGCGATCGTCACCGCCAGGCCGGACGTGATCCTGATGATGAGCAATGCCGGGCCTCCTGTGTCGGACGACGAAGTGTTCGGCAATCCATCCATAGCCTCGACGCCGGCCGGCACCGCGCGCAAGCTGATCCGCATCGATGGCGCCTACCTGCTCGGCTTCGGGCCACGCACGGCCGACGCCATCCACGACCTCGCCGTGTCGCTCTATGGCGCACAGGTCACGGACTGAGCATCATGGCCGACCAGTCGATCGCCGGTCCAGTGAAGGCGATGGGTGCATCCGAAGGCGATCGTTCCGGTCGCGCCCGTGCCGTCATCCTCTTGCTGTGCCTGGGCCTGGCGATCGCCGTCTTGCTTTCGCTCACATCCGGGGCGTCGGACGCATCCGCCGTGAACGTCATCAGGGATTGGCTCTTTGGCACCGTCCCCGGCGATGCGGCCCTCAACGCGCGTGACAGTCTGATCGTCTACGAAATCCGCCTGCCGCGCGTCATCCTCGGCATGCTGGTCGGCGCGGCGCTCGCGGTTTGCGGCGCCGTCATGCAAGGGCTGTTCCGCAATCCGCTCGCCGATCCCGGCCTGATCGGGGTTTCAGCCGGCTCCAGCCTTGGCGCGGTGGCCGTCATCGTGCTTGGCGGGACCGTGCTTGCACCGGTGACCGCCTTGCTTGGAACGCTCGCGCTGCCGCTTGCGGCGTTTTTCGGCGGCCTCGCCACCACACTGGTGCTTTATGAGGTCGCCACGCGACGCGGGCAAACCTCGGTCGCCACCATGCTGCTCGCCGGCATAGCCCTGGCGGCACTTGCCATGGCGCTGACCGGAATCCTGATATTCATGGCCGACGATCGCCAGTTGCGCGACCTGACCTTCTGGTCGCTGGGATCGCTCGGTGGTGCGACATGGGCCAAGATCGCTTCCGTGGGGCCCATCATCATCTTGGCGCTGGCGGCGATGCCGTTCCTGGCCCGCGGCCTCAATGCGCTGGCGCTCGGCGAGGCCACCGCCGGCCATCTCGGCATACCGGTGCAGCGGCTGAAATACACAGCCATCATTGGTGTCTCGGCGGCGGTCGGGGCGTCTGTCGCCGTCAGCGGCGGCATCGGTTTCGTCGGCATCGTGGTGCCGCATCTGCTGCGCCTGCTGATCGGCCCTGACAATCGTTACCTGCTGCCGACCTCGGCGCTGCTCGGCGCCTCGCTGTTGCTGCTCGCCGATGCCGTCGCCCGCACCATCGTGGCGCCGGCCGAGTTGCCGATCGGCATCGTCACCGCCGTCGCTGGCGCGCCGCTCTTCCTGTGGATCCTGTTGCGCAAGCGCGGCGTGATCGACCTGTGAGATTTGGGACCTGTAGGAGTGTTTCATGATCGAAGCGCGCGATGTTTCTGTGGCGATCGGCAAGAAGCGTATTGTCGTTGATGTCGATTTCGAAGTCGGGCCGGGTGAAATCTCGGCCATCGTCGGTCCCAACGGCTCGGGCAAGACGACCTTTCTCAAGGCGATGTCGGGGGATCTCGCCCATACCGGACGGATCGTCATCAACGGTCGCGAGCTGTCGACGATGAAGCCGGTCGAGGCTGCGACGGTGCGAGCGGTGTTGCCTCAGGCAACGACCTTGTCCTTTCCCTTCACGGTGCGCGAGATCGTCAGGCTTGGCCTCGTCGGTGGCCGCGCGGGCGTGCTGCCCGGCGAGAACGAACGCCTGCCGGAGCGGGCGCTGGCGCGGGTCGATCTTGATGGCTTTTCCGGGCGTTTCTACCAGGAACTTTCGGGTGGTGAGCAGCAGCGCGTCCAGCTTGCGCGCGTGCTGTGCCAGGTCTGGGCGCCAGTGCTCGACGGCAGGCCGCGCTATCTCTTCCTCGACGAACCGGTTTCCAGCCTCGACATCAAGCATCAGCTGATCATCATGAACATCGCCCGCGATTTCGCCAGAAGAGGCGGGGGCGTGGTCGCGATCCTGCACGACCTCAATCTGACGGCCATGTATGCCGACCGCATCTTCGTGATGCATCGCGGCCGGCTGGCAGCGACCGGCTCGCCGCGGGAGGTGCTAAGCGATGAGCTGATCGAAAAGGTGTTCGATTGCCGGCTCAAGGTCGGCGTGCTGCCGGCTAGCGACATGCCGTTCGTGCTCCCGCAATCGTCGGTCAGCTGATATTCAGCCGACCTCGCACGACTCGACAGGGATCAAGCTGCCGGCGCGCGGCGCTCCATCAACAGATCGATGCCGAGCAGGTTGCGCACATTCGGCCGCGCCGCCACCAGGTCGGCGATCGTGTAGCGGGCAAGCACGGCGAAGAAGGCGTTGAGCGCCTCGCGCAGCGCCGAATTCAACGCGCAGCTGTCGACAAGCGGGCATTCGGCCGCGTCGTTCTCGAAGCACTCCGCCATGGCAAAGCTTTCCTCGGTCACGCGCACAACGTCGAACAGGCTTATCGCTTCGGCGGCACGGCCGAGCCGTACCCCTCCGTTCCGGCCGCGGACAGTCTCGACCAGGCCGTTCTCGACCAAAGGCTGCAGGATCTTGAACAGGAACAGTTCCGACACCGAATAGGCGGCCGCGATCTCCGGGATGCGGCTCAACCGTTCATTGTTGGCGGCACAATACATCAGGATGCGCATGGCGTAGTTGGTTTGGCGGGTAAGCCGCATTTCATCCTCACAAAGCGCTGGCACGGTGCAACCATGCCAGAGTGTAGACTTGCTGGCGCGGCTTCATCCGGATTTTCGGAGTCTCCACACTGGCCTCGACGGAATATGGCCTATACCTTGGAATAATTCCAGACTAGCTTCGCGTTATAGATGAATATTCTCGTCAACTTTATGTGCGTGACCGGGTGAAACCCCGGAGGTAATCGCTGTCACGGGCATTCTGGCGGTCGAAACACTAAATAGGCTGAGATCGACGAGGAGCGGCCCATCCATGGCTCAATCGGACCAGTCCCTGGCGCCAGTGCGGTTCGATGCCGACGCGGGCGCCAAGCTTTCCGCGCTGCGGCGGACAAAGTTCGTCGCCACGGCGGCACTGGCACTCTGCGTGCTGGTCTTTGCCTTGGCCAAGTCCTACCAGAGCAGCTATCCGTGGCTCGGCTTCGTCGCCGCCTTCGCCGAGGCGGCAACCATCGGCGGCCTTGCCGATTGGTACGCGGTGGTGGCGCTGTTCAAACGGCCGCTCGGGCTGCCCATCCCCCACACCGCCATCATCCCGGAAAACCAGGACCGCATCGCCGACAATCTCGGCCGTTTCATCGAGGTCAATTTCCTGGCGCCGGAGCCGGTGCGTGAAAAACTCGCCGAGGTCGATTTTTCGGCACTCGTCGCCGACTGGCTGGCCGATGCCGAGCGCGCCGCCGACCTGTCGCGCTTCGTCGTGCGGCTTGTGCCGCAGACGCTTGCCGCCGTCGAACAATCCGGCCTGCGCGGTTTCGTCACCAGCCGCATGCTCGAACAGATCGAAAAGGTGCCGCTGGCGCCGCTGGCCGCCGAACTCTTGTCGGCTCTCACCGACGATCGCCGCCACCAGAAGCTGTTCGACGAGTTCATCAAGGTCATCGGCCGGTTTCTCAACGACGAACAGGCGCTGGCGACGATGCGCGACAAGATCCGTGAGGAATTGCCGTCGCTGTTCAATCTGTTTCGCGCCGACGCCTATCTCCTGAAGAAGATCGTCGCCTCGGCGGGCTCCCTGCTGGACGAGGTGCGTGCCGATCCCGACCACCCGATGCGCGCCGAATTCGACCGTTTCGCGCTAGGCTTCGTCGAGCGGCTGCGCACATCCAAGCAATATGCCAAGCGAGCGGAGAAAATGAAGCGGGATTTCCTCGCCAGACCCGAAGTCAGGGCGCTGGCCGGCGACATGTGGGAGAGCCTCAGCCTGTTCATCGAGCAGGATGCCAAGGCGCCGAAATCGCTGATCCGGGAGCAACTCGCCAACATGTTCGTCGAGGTCGGCCGCCATCTTGCCGGCGATGCGCAGATCCGGGCCGACATGAACGGAGGATTCGTGGTGGCGCTGGCCTCTTTCGTCGAGAGCCAGAAGAGCGGCGTATCGAAATTCATCGCCGACCAGGTCAAGCGCTGGGATCTGGCGCAATTGACGCGCCTGATCGAGATGAACATCGGCAGGGACCTGCAATATATCCGCTTCAACGGCATGATCATCGGCGGGCTGGCCGGCATCATGCTCTATACGATCGAGTTGCTGCTCCCGGTCAATTGATCCGTATCGACCGCCAGGCGTGCGTTCGAAATGGACACGCGGCGTTCGAGTGCTATTCTCCCGTCGAGGGCGTCCGTACCCGCGGCAACAGGGGAGAAGACAATCATGGCCAGGCAACCGGAATCCGATTCCTTCATGGAGATGTTCGGCAGATTCGGCCGTGACCTCAAGGTGCCCAATGTCGATGTCGAGGCGATCCTTGCGCATCATCGCAAGAATCTGGAAGCGCTGGAGAAGGCGGCACGGACCAGTGCGGCCGGGGCATCCTCGCTGTTGTCGAGGCAGCGCGAAATGCTGCAGGACACGCTGCGGGAAGTCGCCGACATGACGCAGAGCTACCGCGCACCGGGCAATCCGCAGGAGCTCATGGCTAAGCAGACGGAGTTTGCCAGAAAATCCTTCGAGGCGGCGCTCAAGAACGCCGGTGAAGTGGCTGAACTGGCAAGGAAATCAGGCACCGAATCGATCGATATCCTGCGCGCGCGCATCAAGGAAGCGATGGAGGAGGTCCGCGCCGGTTACGGGCAGAAGTAGGTTCTCATCGGCTGTCGTTCCGTCCTCGGCCAAGCACGCCGGTTCGCGATTCCGCAACCTTGCGCATGGTTGTATTAGCGCCACAGCATAAGCTCCCGGCAGCCCGGAAGGTTGGAAAATCCGAATTCGGCCTGCCATCGCGTGGCAATGCATGGCACGAGTGAGCTCGAATCCGCCGGAACGGATTTGCGCAGGATGAATTGACAGAGGCCGCCGGTTCGTGGTCCGGAAGCTTTGGAAGCGATCGGGAAAGCAGGAATGACGGAAGTACGGCCTAAAACGCCGCCTAGTTACGAGCAGCTGAGAACGATGTCCGGACAGGAGCTCGGCGTCTCGGAATGGACCACGGTCGACCAGAACCGTATCAACCAGTTCGCCGACTGCACCGGCGACCATCAATGGATCCACGTCGATCCTGAACGGGCGCGGCGGCAAAGCCCGTTCCGCACCACGATCGCGCATGGCTATCTGACGTTGTCGATCATCGGCGCGCTGGCCCTCGACATGGGGATCGTGCCCGAGAATACGCAGGCCGCCTTCAATTACGGTTTCGACAAGGTGCGTTTCCTGGCGCCGGTCAAGGTCGGCGCACGCATTCGCCTGCGCACGACGCTGCTTTCCATGGAAGACAGAGGCCCAGGCCAGTACCTGATGAAGGCAGCCAACACGGTCGAGATCGAAGGCGAGGAAAAGCCGGCGCTGATGGCTGAAACGCTGGTCATGCTTTACGAACGCCGCAAACGGGCAGGGGCCTGAACGGCGGTCCGCCAGGCCCCCAGCTGTCAAACGGTTTCGGTTCAAGGCAGACTGGGTTGCGCTCGGCGAGCGACGCGGGCGGAGAGCAGGGCAAGGACCAGCGCGGCCAGGGCCAGGGCGGTGGCTGTCCGAAAAGTGATCTGCATGCCTCGGGCCGCGGCCGCGGAACTCAAGAGCTGTTGCCCGATCCCTTGCCGAGCGTCACTTGATGCAATCGCGAATATGGCGCCCATCAGCGATGCGCCGGTGATGAGGCCGAGATTGCGCGACAGGTTGAGCAGACCGGAAACGACGCCACGTTCGTTTGCGGTTACATCGCCCATGACCGCCGCGTTGTTGGAGGTCTGGAACAGGGCGTAACCGAAGCATGTGACGGTGATTGGAACGACATAGCTGGCAATGCCGAACTTGGTCAGGGCAAGCGACAGGAGGAACGTCCCCGTGGCGAGGCAGGCCAGGCCGGCGACCATCATCGCGTGGGCGCCGAGGCGATCGGTCAGGCGGCCGGCCAGCAGCGCCGACAAGGTCGAGACAAGCGGCCCGGTCGAAAGCGCCATTCCGACCATCGCGGCATCCAATCCGAGCCCGCGCGACAGATAGAACGGAGCAACCACGAGGGTTGCCATCATCACCGTCGCGACGATGAGACTCATGGCAAGGCCGGCGCTCAGCCGTGGGTCGCGGAAGCGGGCGAGTTGGATCAGGGGCGCCTTCGCCTTCGCCTGCGCGATGGCGAACACGATGACGCCGATACCGGCCGCGACCAGCAGGCCCAAATTGGGCATGCCGAAATTGCCTCTTCCAAGCGTCAATGCCAAGGCATAGGCGCCCAAGGTAAGGGCCAGCAGGGCGGTGCCCGTGGCGTCAAACGTGCCTCGAGCGACCTCCATTGTCCCGCTGCGCGCCGGCAGGGCACGCCAGGCGAGAGCGAAGGTCAGAAGGCCCAGCGGGACATTGACAAGAAAGATAGCCCGCCAGCCAGGGCCAGCGATCAAAAAGCCACCAAGCGAAGGCCCGAGCGTCGTGCCGATCGCGGACATGGCGCCGAGCAGGCCCATGGCGCTGCCGGTTCGCTCCTTGCTCACGGTTTCCGCGACGAAGGCCAACGTCAGCGCCATCATCAGCGCGGCGCCAAGCCCCTGCATGGCGCGTGCCGCGATCAGCAGCCAGAGCGTCGGTGCCAGGCCGCAGAGCACCGATGCCAGCGTGAACAGCGCGATGCCGCCGAGCAGCAACGGCCGGCGCCCGAACATGTCGGCCAGCCGCCCGGCGCCGACGATCAGTGTCGTGATGACGAGCAGATAGGCGAGAACCACCCATTGCACGGACTGGAACGATGCATCGAAAGCCTGCATGAGCGAGGGCAGCCCGACGCTGGCGATGCTGGTTCCCAAGGACGATAGCAGCGTGGCGAGCGACAGGCTCGTCAGCGCCAGGCCGGTGGACCGGGCCTGTTGCGGCGCCGATGTCAGTTCCCGATTTTGCTCAGCGAGTGCCAAGGCGATCTCCTTCTGTCTGCTCCCGAAGCGGAGCTGTCGGAGATCTAGTCTTGTGGCTGATATGGCGGAAGATGCAGCATTTGCATCTTATCCGTGCGTCAAACGCCATATCATGCTAGGATAGACCGATGACATCACCCGATCTCAATCTGCTGTTTGCCCTCGATGTCCTGCTGGCCGAGGGCAGCGTGGCGCGCGCGGCTCACCGTCTGCGCCTCAGCCCCTCGGCGATGAGCCGAACGCTGGCGCGGCTGCGCGAGGCAACGGGCGATCCTCTGCTGGTGCGCGCCGGGCGCGGCCTGGTGGCGACGCCGCGTGCGGAGGAATTGCGGTCACAGGTCGGCCGTGTCGTCCAGGACGCGGAAGTGCTCCTGCGCCCTGCCGAGTTGCTTGACCCCCGGAGTCTGGACCGGATCTTCACATTGCGCACCAACGAAAGCTTCGTCGAGGAGTTCGCGCCCCGTCTCGTCGCCCGCATCGAGGCCGATGCGCCAGGGGTGCGGCTGCGTTTTGCGCCGAAGTCCGATAAGGATGCGATGTCGCTGCGCGAAGCGGCGATTGACCTGGAAATCGGCGTTGCCGGCGAGACCGGACCCGAAGTGCGCATCCAGGCGCTGTTTCGCGACCGTTTCATCGGCGCTGTTCGATCAGGCCATCCCCTGAGCGAGGGCAAGGTGACGCCCGAGCGCTATGCGGCCGGCCGGCACATCAGTGTTTCGCGGCGCGGCCGCGAGAAGGGGCCGATCGACGAAGCGCTGAATGGGTTTGGCTTGCGGCGGACGGTGGTGTGCATGGTTTCGGGCTTCTCGGCGGCACTTGCCATGGCCCGAGCCTCGGACCTGATCGCCAGCGTGCCCGAGCGGCATACGACAGGAGCGCGCGCCGGCATGCACAGTTTTCCCCTGCCGGTCGCCACCTTGGAGGTCACCATCTCCATGCTCTGGCATCCGCGCCTCGATGCCGATCCGGCACAACGCTGGTTGCGTGAGTGCGTGCGCGAGGTTTGTTCGAAGCACTGACGATTTCGTGCCAAATCAGCGAGCCATCGCCGTTTCGAGCGCCTTGAAAATCCGCTCGTCCGCGCACTGGGCGACGTTGAAGCGCAGGAAGCGACTGGCGGCCTGCGACAGGCTGAACGCATTGCCGGGTGCCAGCACGATGTTGTCGGCCAGAGCGCGGCGGGCGATTTCGGCGGCGTCCACCCCGTCCGGCAGGCCGCACCACAGGAACAGCCCGGCCGGCTGCTCGATCCAGGGCATGATGCCGATCGCTTTCAGCCGGGCGCTGGTCTCGACCATGGCGCGCGCAAGCTTGGCGCGCAGCAGATCCATATGTTTGCGGTAGCTGCCGTCCTTCAGCAGCGTCAGCACAAGTTCTGCCGCCAGCCGTCCGCCGCCGAAAGTCGTGGCGATCTTGAGGTCGGCCAGGCGCTCGATCCAGTCTCGGGGCGCGGCGATGAAGCCACAGCGGACCGAGGCCGAGAGCGTCTTGGAGAAACTGCCGATCTGGACGACGCGACTGAGGCCATCGAACGCCGCCAGCCTGGGGGCGGGGGTGTGCTCGAAATCGGCGAAGATGTCATCCTCGACGATGGTCAAGTCCGACTGGTCGGCAAGCTTGAGCAACCGGTGCGCGGTGACCGGAGACAGGATCGCGCCGGTCGGATTGTGGATGGCGGAGTTGGTGATGTAGAGGCGCGGCCGGTGTTCGGCGAGCGCCTGGGCGAACAGTTCGATGTCCGGTCCCGATGGTGTGTAGGGAACGCTGACGACCTTAGCGCGGTGGGCACGCAGCAAAGCGTGGAAATTGAAATAGCAGGGGTCGTCGACCAGCACCGTGTCGCCGGGCTCGATCAGGAACCGGCAGAGCAGGTCGATGGCCTGGGTGCCCGATTCCGTCAGCATGATCTGTTCGGGGGAGGCTTCGATGCCGTGCCCGGCCATGCGCCGCGCCAGCAATTGCCGCAGCGGCGGCAGGCCGAGCGGCGTGCCGTAATCGGCAAGCGCGACATCGTCGGCACGCGCGACCGTACGCAGTGCCCGGCGCAGCCCGGTCTGGGGCATCCATGATGCCGGCAGCCAGCCGCAACCGGGTTTCAGGACCTCGTCGCCAGCCTCCAGCGACTGGCGCGAAACCCAGAGCGGATCGACGGCACGATCGAGCCGGGGGCCGATCTCGGCCAGGGACAGCGGCGCCAGCGAGCCGGCGGCATAAAAACCGGAACCCGGCCGGGAGCGGATCGCGCCTTCGGCGGCGAGCCGCTCATAGGCTTCGACGACGGTGGATTTGGACACCTGCATGGACTTCGCGAAGGCACGGATCGACGGCAATCGGGTTCCCGGTGTCAGGCTGCGCGCTGCGATCCGCTGACGGATGGTCGCCATGACGCTTTCCACAAGGGTGCGTGCGCCGTCGGGTTCCAAGGCAAGGTCTGTCATCCGTACTGCTCAATCCTCCATTACAGTTTCATCGAATTGTACCCCATTGTCTCTGGCCGCACCATGGGCGTCCGCCCGATAGAGGGCGAAAGCAATGGAGCCTGCGATGGACAAGACGGCGAGCGGCTGGGTGAACGGATTTATCGGCGTGCTGATCTTCAGCGGTTCGTTGCCGGCGACGCGCGTGGCGGTGATGGATCTCGATCCCATATTCCTGACATCGGCTCGCGCGGTCATAGCCGGCCTGCTTGGTCTGGCGCTGCTACTTGCATTCCGCGAGAAACGCCCTGAGCGTCATGACTTGCTGTCGCTCGTCATTGTTGCTCTTGGCGTGGTGGTCGGCTTTCCCTTGCTGACGGCATTGGCGCTGAAGCATGTCACCTCGGCCCACTCCATCATCTTTGTCGGCCTGCTGCCGCTGGCGACCGCGATCTTCGGTGTGTTGCGCGGCGGTGAACGGCCCCGGCCGGCCTTCTGGCTGTTCTCATGCCTCGGCAGTGCGCTGGTGGCGGGTTTTGCACTTGCGCAAGGCGTGACGGCTTCGCCGGTCGGCGATGGGCTGATGCTTGCGGCCATCATCGCCTGCGGCCTGGGCTACGCCGAGGGTGCCGCACTGTCGCGCAAGCTCGGCGGCTGGCAAGTGATCTGCTGGGCGCTGGTGCTGTCCCTGCCGATCATGCTGGTGCTGACGTTTGCGACCTTGCCGCCGTCCTTCGCCAGCGTCGGCTCCAATGCCTGGATCGGTCTTGGCTATGTCTCGCTGTTCAGCATGCTGATCGGCTTCGTCTTCTGGTATCGCGGCCTGGCGCAAGGCGGTATTGCAGCGGTGGGGCAGTTGCAGCTTCTGCAGCCGTTTTTCGGGCTCGCATTGGCGGCGACGCTGCTGCACGAGCAGGTCAGCCCAATGATGATCGTCGTCACGCTCGGCGTGGTGACATGTGTGTTCGGCGCGAAAAAGTTTGCCAAGCGGGATTTGCCGCAGCGTGCGACTGCATAGTGATGATGCCGATCCCTGACTAGTTTTTCGTATAGTCAGGCCCAACCCGTGTCGGCAGGCCGTCGGCGAGTTTCAACCAAGGGAGCTTCTCCTCAAAAGCGACATGCAGCGTGGGTGCAAATTTTTCCGGCTCCTCCATCCCCGCTGCAAAAAAATGCATGACACCGGACATGTTCGTTGAGCGGAAGGACAGCGGCGAGCCACAGTGATCGCAAAATGTTCTTTCCACACCGGGTGAAGAGTTGAATACCTTCGGTGGCTTGCCCAACCATCGCCAGTGGCCGTCCAAGACGCCAATGTAGGTGGTCATCGGCGCGGAACATTGCCGCCGACAACTTTCACAATGACAGACCACGCATGCTTGCGCCGGCCCATCGACTTCAAAAGCAATAGCGCCACATAAGCAATGACCACGCATGGAAACTCTCCTTAAGTCACTGACCCATAAGTTGTACCGGGCGTAGTGAGAGAGCCGCCATGAGATGCGCCGAGTTGGCGCTCAATTGCGACATTGCCGATGAAAGTACCAGCGGCGCCTTCTTGTCGAGCATGGCCTTGGCGGCCATTAGATTTGTCGCTTTGCTTTCACCGCCGTTTGGCTCTGAACGAGTTTAAGCTCTAGGTACCCGACTGCGGCACTGTCCTTTCGGCGACATACAGCATGTGCATTGAGCTCGGATCGGTCGGCAGCAGGTCAGGATGAGCGAATTCGCCGCCCTCGATTTTCTTCATCCCCAACCGCTGCATGACGGCTTCGGACCGCTTGTTCGCCAATGCGGTGAATGCGTAGACGCGCGGCGCATCCAGGCTGCCGAATGCATAGTCGAGGGCGGCGCGAGCGGCTTCGGTCGCATAACCCTTGCCCCAATGGTCGCGAGCAAGCCGCCAGCCCACCTCCAGGGCCGGGCCGAAAGGGAAATCGGTCCCGAGGCGGTGCAGGCCGACCGCGCCGAGCAACGCCCCGTCGCCGATACGCTCGGCGGCCCAGAAAATCGGCTCGCCGACTTCGGAAAGCCGCATCAGTTGTTCGACGATGTCGCTGGTCTCAGAGGCGGTCTTCATGCCGCCGAGGAACTGCATCACCTCCGGATCGGCGTGGATAACGCCCAATAGGGGCTTATCCGCCTCTCGCCAGGCCCTGAGCTTCAACCGGTCGGTCGCGATCATACACTGTCTCCAAGAGGATCGGCTCACCCCCGCTACCACAATAGCGTTCTGGCTGTGATTGAGTCTCGACCTTAGAACTTCGTCACCACGCCGATGCCGATGCCCTCGAAACCGCCCATCGCCATCAAGGCTGCTGGCGCCTCGTCGAGGCTGATCTTCTTGCCGACCAGCAGTTCGGGCTTGAGCTTGCCGTGGCGGATCATCTCCATCATCGCGGGGTAGCGATAGGCCTGCATGCCGTGACTGCCGAGGATTTCGAGTTCGAAGGCGATCACCTTGTCCATCGGCACTTGCGGGCGGGCATGCTCGCCCAGCATCAGGCCGACCTGCACGTGACGGCCGCGCCGGCGCAGGTTGGCGATCGAATTGAAGGACGTCGTGGGGTGGCCGAGCGCGTCCATCGACATGTGAGCGCCGCCATTGGTGATCTGCTTGACCGCCTTGACGACGTTCGGCGTCGTGGAGGCGTTGATGGTCGCCACGGCACCGATTTTTTTGGCGAAGTCCAACTTTTCCTCGGTGAGATCGATGGCGATGACATTGGCGCCCATCGAACTGGCGATCATGATCGCCGACAGGCCGACGCCGCCGCAGCCATGCACCGCCACCCATTCGCCCGGCGTCACCCGGCCCTGGTCGACGATGGCGCGGAACGATGTGACGAAGCGGCAGCCGAGGCTGGCGGCGGTGGCGAATTCCATCTCGTCGGGCAGGCGAACGAGATTGGTGTCGGCGTGTTCGATGGCGACATATTCGGCGAACGAGCCCCAGGCGTTGAAGCCAGGCTGAGACTGATGTTCGCAGACCTGATGATTGCCTGATGTGCATTCGAAGCAGTGGCCGCAACCGACGGCGAACGGCACGGTGACGCGTTCGCCCGCCTTCCAGCGGGTGACGTGCTTGCCGGCGGCGACCACGATTCCCGCCAGTTCATGGCCCGGCACGTGCGGCAGGCGGATATCAGCGTCGTGGCCCATCCAGCCGTGCCAGTCGCTGCGGCACAGCCCGGTCGCCTCGACCTTGATGACGACGCCATCGGCAGCCGGCTTCGGATCGGGTACGGTCTGGATGGTCGGCTCTTCGCCGAATTTCTCGAAGACGACGGCTTTCATCGGTCACTCCACCCCTGAGACTGCACGCACGGTGGGAAACGATAGCCGATTCCCTGACCGGTCAAGCGGAAATCGTTTCCTCGATGCCAACGGAGGAGGCGAATGGCGGTTCGCCATCTTCCTCGAGCACGTAGCGGATGTGACAGCCATACGCCTCGATATCGGCCAGCGCCTTTGCCTCGTCGGCATCGGTGGCTTCTCTACTCGGCATCGATCTGGTTCTGTGGCGCGGCTTTCTGGAAGGCGGGTAGCGCCATGCAGGCGGTGTTGATGCGCGAAATCATCGGGTAGGACGTCATATCGACGCCAAAGCGGGCATTGCTGGTGACTTGCGCGGCAAGGCAGATGTCGGCCAGCCCCGGCGTGTCGCCGTGACAGAATGTGCCGGTTTCGGACGAAGCCGTCAGCAATTGCTCGAGCGGCGCAAAGCCTTCATTGACCCAATGCCGGAACCAGTTGGCGATATCCTGGTCGCCGGCGCCGAACAGCGTGCGCAGCGAGGTCAGCACCCGCAGATTGTTCACCGGGTGGATGTCGCAGGCGATGATCTGCGCCAGCATTCTCACCCGTGCCCGGCTGGGCGGGTCTTTCGGCAATAGCGGAGGTTCAGGTATGGTCTCGTCGAGAAATTCGATGATTGCCAGCGATTGCGTCAGGAGCATGCCGTCGCTCCAGATCAGCGCCGGCACCAGCCCCTGCGGATTGACCGCGAGATAGGCCGCCTCCAGATGCTCGCCGTGACGCAGGTAATGCGGGATGTAGTCATAGCCCACCCCCTTCATCTCCAGAGCGATCCGCACCCGATACGAGGTGGAGGAGCGGAAGTAGTTGTGCAGGACGACGTCGCTCATGGCTTCGGCTGGCCGATGGTCACTTCGATCGTGCCGATGCCGTCGACGCCGCCTGATATCGTTTCGCCCGGCTTGACCGCGCCGACACCGGCCGGCGTGCCGGTGAAGATCAGGTCCCCGGCCTGCAATTCCACGCCGTGGCTGCAGATCGAGACGATATCGGCAATCGGCCAGATCAGCTCGGCGAGGTCCGCATCTTGTTTCACCGCGCCGTCGATGGCGAGCCAGATACGGCCCTGCGTCGGGTGCCCGGATTTCTGCGCGGCAACCAGCGGGCCGCAGGGCGCGGAACGGTCGAATGCCTTCGACCAGTCCCAGGGCCGCGCCGCCTTCTTGGCGGCATCCTGCAGATCGCGGCGGGTGAGGTCGATGCCGACGCCATAGCCCCAGACATGGTCCAGCGCCTTGTCGCGGGAAATGCGAAAGCCTGATGTACCGATCGCCACCACCAGTTCGATCTCGAAGTGGAGGTTTTCCGTCAGCGGTGGATAGGGGATATGAGTGCCGGAATCGACCACCGCGTCGGCCGGCTTGGTGAAGAAGAAAGGCGGATCGCGCTCGTCATTGCCGAATTCGCGCGCATGCGCCGCATAATTGCGGCCGACGCAGAAGATGCGCCGCACGGCAAAGCGTTCGCCGGAACCCGCAATGGCGACAGAAGGCGTTGGCGGGACGGAAAGGACGAAGGCGGTCATGGCGATCTCTGCGTATGATGGCGATACATTCGGCCGATTTCGGGGGTCGGGCAAGGCGTCGCTTTTCATAAAGCATGGGCTTTGCCGCGGCTGGATGAGGAATTCAGGCTTCCGGCCATTTTTGCAGCGATGAATCCCGTCAACAGGCGATAGACTATTTGCCAATAATCCGGCCATGGTCAGGAGACTATGGTGTGCCCGGTAAACCGGAACGAGCCCTATGACCCCTCCCACCGATCGTGTCCGGTTTCTTATCATCGACGACCATCCGCTGTTTCGCGAGGCGCTGCACAGCGCCGTCCAAATGGCTTATCCCGAGGTCGACACGGTCGAAGCGCGCTCGATTACCGAGGCGCTGGATCTGCTGGCCGATGCAAAGCCTTTCGACCTGGCGCTCCTCGACCTCAGCATGCCCGACGTGCACGGCTTCGACGGGTTGTTGCAGCTCAGGACCCGCTATCCGCGCCTGCCGGTGGTGATCGTGTCGGGCTACGAGGAGCCGAGGATCATCTCCGAGGCCTTGTCCTACGGCGCTGCCGGCTTCATCCCGAAATCGGCGCGCAAGAGCGATCTGGCCGCGGCCATCCGCTCGGTGATGGACGGCGCGATCTATGTGCCGGAAACCTATGAGGGCCTGCCGCCGGGCGCCGACAGCACCGATCGCGCCGACATGCTCCAGCGCCTCTCCAAGCTGACGCCGCAGCAGTTGCGCGTGCTGCAGATGCTGCGCCAGGGTCTGCTCAACAAACAGATCGCCTTCGAGCTGCAGGTCGGCGAGACCACGGTGAAGGCGCATGTCTCGGAGATCCTGCGCAAGCTCAACGTCTACAGCCGCACGCAAGCGGTGATCGAGGTGTCGAAGCTGGACAGTGCCGAGCTGTTTCGCGATCAGGCCGGTTTTTGAGCCATTAGTCCTCCGCTGGGGACTCTAAGCCAGCAAATGCGCCAGCAGCGCGCGCAGTTGCGCGGGCTTCAACGGCTTGCGCATCAGTTCGATGCCGCCGGCGCGCGCTGCCTTGGCCACGGCTTCGGAACTGTCGGCGGTGACGATCAGCGCCGGCACGGCGCGGCCGAGATAGTCGCGGACCTCCGATATGGTGGCGGTGCCGAGGTCGCCGCCGTCGAGATGCTGGTCGGCGATGATGATGTCGGGCACCCAGTCGGTATCGCCGAGCATGTCCAGCGCATCGTCGGTCGACGTCGCGGCCCGCACCAGGCACTGCCAGCGTTCGAGCAGGAAGGTCATGGCCTCCAGCACCTCGGCATCGTTCTCGACCAGCAGCACCTTGGTGCCGAACAGGCCGTAGCCGCGCGGCCGTTCCAGGCTGGCGGCGCTGGCGATGGCATCGGCCGGCGCGCCGAGGCCGACGGGGACATCGATGTGGAAGATGGTGCCGCGGCCAACCTTGGATGAAAACGTCACGGGGTGGCCGAGCGCGCCGGCCATGCGGCGCACGATGGCGAGCCCGAGCCCAAGCCCGCCGCCATCGAGTTCGGCGTTGGCCGGCGAGGTGCCGCGATGGAATTCCTCGAACACCGCTTCGCGCTGGTCCTCGGGAATGCCGCAGCCCGTGTCGGCGACATCGATGCGGATGGTATCGCCGCGATGGCGTGTGCCGACGAGCACGCCGCCCGAACGGGTATAGCCGAGCGCGTTGGAGAGAATGTTCTGCAGGATGCGGCGCAGCAAGGTCCTGTCCGAGCGGACCACCGCATTGACCGGCCGGAATTTCAGCGACAGCGCCTTCAACTCCGCCACCGGCTGGAAATCCGAGCGCAGCGACGAGAACAACGCCTCCAGGCTGACATCGCCGATGTCGGGCTGGACCACGCCGGCGTCGAGCTTGGAAATGTCGAGCAAGGTGCGCAGCAGGTCTTCCATCGTCTCCAGCGAGCGCTCGACCTGCCGAACCAGTTTTTTTCCCTCCTCGCTGGTCTGCACCTCGGCGAGCGCCGAGACGGAGAGGTGGGCGGCGTTCAGCGGCTGCAGCACGTCGTGGCTGGCGGCGGCGAGGAACCTTGTCTTGGACAGGTTCGCCAGCTCGGCACTCTCCTTGGCGGCGCTGAGGTCGATGTTCGACTGTTCCAGCCTGCGCAAGGTCGAATGCAGTTCCTCGGTGCGCGTGCGCACCCGGTTTTCCAGCGAGATCGCGGTCTGGAACAACGAAAAGGCGTTGCCTTGCTGGTCCATCGAGCGCTCGACGCGGCTGACAAGGGCGGCGTTGATCTTCTTCAGCCTGTCGAGATCGTTTATGTCCCTGAGCGGCATTTTGTTGTGCCTATTCAGCCGCTTGCCGGTCACCGAAGGCGATGCCGGTGAAAGTCTGGTTCAGGTGCATCGACCGATATTGCTCGCCATAGGTGCCGAAGCCGATGACATTGTTGACCCTGTAGAGCTCCGAAATGTCGCGAAAGACCTGCCGGTTGCGCGCATCCAGCCGGCGCAGCACGCAGTCGAAGCCAAGAATCATATCGATACCGCCCAGCCTTTCCTCGACCTCGCGCAATGCCGCTCGTGTCGCTTCCACCATGTCCTTGGGCTGGGCGATCGACAGCACGACACCGTCGTCGATGGCGCAGAAGAACGACAGCGAGCCATCCGCGTGCATCTTCTGGATCGAGCGGCAGTAATATTCTCCGCCCACCTTCACCACCACGGGATGCGAGGCGAAGCTCAGCGGCGTCAGGGTCTGCGGGAGGATGCCGACGGAAGCGGCATATTCCTCCGCCGCATTGGTGGCGTTGAACTCCCGCACGATGCGATGATCCGGATCGGACGCGGTCACCACCAGCTTTTCGTCGGTGGGAACGAAGTTGTCGGTCTTGAAGACGTGGAACGGAATTTCCGTGGCGATCAGCACGATGATGGCGCTGTCCGAAGTGACGGCGCCGTTCGAGATCAGACGCGTCGTCTCGAATTTCAAATCGTCACCGGCCGAGCCGCCGAGCAGCGGTATGTCATCAAGACCCCAGTGGATGGCCGAACTCACCGCTTCCTCGGCATAGGACAGCCCGTCGATGAAACAGAGCGCGAAGGTGTTCCTGGTCTGCTCGCCGCCGGGCCGGGCGCGCAGCGTGCGCCGCAGGGCCTCGACCTCTTCGGTGATCCTGTCCATGCCCGATGTCGACAAATTGTCGACCATGGTGCTGACCGCCGTGAAGGACGCCGAGGGCAGCAGCATCGCCAGCATATGGCCTTCCTCGAGCCCCTGCGGCGTGATCTCGCCGGCGGTGGAACAGCCGGCATGGTGGAGCCCCGGCGCGCACGTCGTGAGCGCCTGCGAGAGGGTGCTTGCCTCGACGAGGCTTTGGGAAAAGAACACGAGGGCAAAGCCGGCATCGATGGCAGCGGCCTCGGCGGCTACCGCGCGTGCGAAGACGTCCGGGTCGGGCTCGTCCGTGGTCAGCGCCGACAACCCGCATGCGTAGCGCGTCAGTGAACTGGTCAGCGGCGTTCTCCCGCATTTCCTCCGACGCCTTCTTGTGCGCGGCTTTTCAAGTGCTTCTGGCGCGCGGGCGACGAAGGCATTCTTGCCGCCAGGAGGCGTTTTGGCAATGGGGCCGGAAAAATGCACTTTGGTCCCTTGGCCATGGCCGAAAGTACAATGATCCGACTTTTCCCTCGTGTTGTTTTTTGTGCGTTGTGCGGTGTACGACTAACGCATGGCCGAAGTGCCAGCGGCGCGTCGGCAACCTGATGACCAAGGTTGACACCCAGGGAGGGGCTATGTCGGACGTTTCGTTGATGGTGAACGGCAAGCGGATCGGCGGTGCCGTCGAGGATCGAACGCTGCTCGTCCATTTCCTGCGGGAGAATCTCGGCCTGACCGGCACCCATGTCGGTTGCGACACCTCGCAGTGCGGAGCCTGCGTCGTGCATGTCGACGGCAAGGCGGTCAAGTCCTGCACCATGCTCGCGGTCCAGGCGTCCGGATCGACCGTGGTTACGATCGAAGGCCTCGCCGACGGCGCCGACCTGCATCCAGTGCAGGCGGCCTTCAAGGAACATCATGGTCTGCAATGCGGCTTCTGCACGCCAGGCATGATCATGGCCGCAATCGACATGATCAACCGTCATCCCGAAGGCCTCGACGAGGCCACGGTGCGTGCAGAACTCGAAGGCAATATCTGCCGCTGCACCGGCTACCACAACATCGTGAAGGCGATCCTCGCCGCATCGAAGACGATGTCGAAGGGGTCCAAGAACAAGGCGAAACAGGCGGCGTGAGAGAAGAGCGAGTAGTGAGTAGTGAGTAGTCAGTAGTCGGTCTGGACCGGCGGCTATACTTACTGCTTACTACTTCCTATTCACTTTTTCGGGAGGAATCTCTGCATGGGCATCGAAGGTGTTGGCGCTCGGGTCGCGCGCAAGGAAGACAAAAGGTTCATCACCGGCGCCGGCCGCTATGTCGACGACATGGTGGTTCCCGGCATGAAGCATGCAGCCTTCGTGCGCAGCCCGCACGCGCATGCGCAGATCAAGAAGATCGACGTGAAAACGGCTCAAGGCATGCCGGGCGTCATTGGCGTGCTGACCGGCAAGGAGCTCAAGGCCGACGGTATCGGCAACCTCATCTGCGGCTGGATGATCCATTCCAAGGACGGTTCGCCCATGAAGATGGGCGCATGGTCGCCGCTGGCCGTCGACAAGGTCCGTTATGTCGGCGATGCGGTCGTGGTGGTAGTGGCCGAAACCAAGGGCCAGGCACGCGATGCGGCCGAGGCGGTCGACATCACCTACAAGGAACTGAAGGCCGTCGTCGACGCGACCAAGGCGCTCGAAAAGGGCGCGCCGCAGGTCCATGCCGAGGCCGAGAACAACCTGATCTTCGACTGGGAGATCGGCGATGCCAAGGCGACCGATGCCGCCATCAAGGCGGCGGCGCATGTAACCCGCATGAAGATCGTCAACAACCGGCTGGTGCCGAACGCGATGGAGCCGCGCGCGGCTCTTGGCCATTACGACAAGGCCGAGGATCATTACACCTGCTGGACGACATCGCAGAACCCGCATGTCGCGCGGCTGGTGATGAGCGCCTTCTACAACGTCGCACCCGAAAACAAGCTGCGCGTGATCGCGCCGGATGTCGGCGGCGGCTTCGGCTCCAAGATCTATATCTACCCGGAAGAGATCGTCTGCCTGTGGGCCTCGAAGAAAACCGGCGTGCCGGTCAAATGGGTCGCCGATCGCACCGAAAGCTTCCTCACCGACGCGCATGGCCGCGACCACGTCTCGACCGTGGAAATGGCTTTCGACAAGAACAACAGGATCACCGGGCTGAAGGTGGACACCATCGCCAATCTCGGCGCCTACATGTCGCTGTTCTCGTCCTGTGTGCCGACCTATCTCTACGCGACACTGCTGTCAGGGCAGTACGACATCCCGGCCATTCACGCCAATGTGCGCACCGTCTACACCAACACGGCACCTGTCGATGCCTATCGCGGGGCAGGGCGGCCGGAAGCCACCTATCTTCTGGAGCGCACCATGGAAGCCGCTGCACGCGAGCTCGGCGTGTCTCCGGCCGAACTGCGGCGCAAGAACTTCATCACGACCTTCCCGCACCAGACACCGGTGATCCTGAACTATGACGCCGGCGACTATGCGACCTCGCTCGACGCGGCCATGAAGACCGCCGATTATGCCGGCTTTGGCAAGCGCAAGGCGGACGCTGCCAAAAAGGGCAAGCTGCGCGGCATCGGCATGAGCTGTTACATCGAGGCCTGTGGCCTCGCCCCGTCGGCCGCGGTCGGCTCGCTCGGCGCCGGCGTCGGCCTGTGGGAATCGGCTGAGGTAAGGGTCAACGCCGTCGGCACCATCGAGGTGCTGACGGGGTCGCACAGCCATGGCCAGGGGCACGAGACGACCTTCGCGCAACTGGTCAACCAGCGTTTCGGGGTGCCGATCGATTCGGTGTCGATCGTCCACGGCGATACCGACAAGGTGCAGATGGGCATGGGCACTTACGGCTCGCGCTCGGGCGCGGTCGGCATGTCGGCGATCGCCAAGGCGCTCGACAAGGTCGAGGCCAAGGCCAAGAAAATCGCCGCGCACCTACTCGAAGCCGACGAGGGCGACATCGTCATCGAGAATGGCGAAGTCAAGGTCGCCGGTACCGACAAGAGCCTGCCGTGGTTCCAGGTGGCTTTGGCCGCCTATACCGCGCACAATTTGCCGGCCGGCATGGAACCAGGACTGAAGGAAACGGCGTTCTACGATCCGGCGAACTTCACCTTCCCGGCGGGCTGCTACATCTGCGAGGTGGAGATCGATCCGGAAACCGGAACGACCGAGATCGTCCAGTTCGTGGCGGCGGACGATTTCGGCAATATCATCAATCCGATGATCGTCGAAGGCCAGGTGCATGGCGGCATCGCCCAGGGCGTTGGCCAGGCGCTGCTGGAAGGCGCTCACTACGACGCCAGCGGGCAGCTGCTGACGGCGAGCTACATGGACTATACCATGCCGCGTGCCGGCGACCTGCCGTCGTTCAAGGTCTCGACGTCGAACACGCCATGTCCGAGCAATCCGCTCGGCATCAAAGGCTGCGGCGAGGCCGGCGCCATCGGTTCGCCGCCGGCGGTGATCAATGCCATCACCGACGCCATCGGCATCGCCGATATCGCCATGCCGGCCACACCGTCGACCGTGTGGGCCGCGATCCGCGCCGCGAAATGAGTGAGTAGGGAGTAGTGAGTAGCGAATAGGGCACCGTGTCCAGCTCCGGCGGCGGCGTTCCCACTACTGACTACTCACTGCTCACTACTGCTTGACCACTTAGGGGAGGATCCCATGTACGCAGTCAACTATCATCGTGCCGCCTCGGTCACTGAAGCCGCCAAGCTCGTGAAGAGCGGCGACGCCAAGCTGCTGTCGGGCGGCATGACCTTGATCCCCGCCATGAAGACGCGGCTGGCGGCCCCTTCCGACCTGGTCGACCTGTCACGCATCAAGGACCTGCAGGGCGTCAAGGTGTCAGGCAAGACGGTCACGATTGGCGCCGCCGCCACGCATTTCGACGTCGCCAATGACGAGAAGCTGCGCAAGGCCTGCCCGGCGCTTGCCCATCTGGCGTCGCTGATCGGCGATCCGGCGGTACGCCACAAGGGCACGATCGGCGGTTCGATCGCCAACAACGATCCGGCGGCGGATTATCCGGCCGCACTTCTGGCGCTGGGCGCCACCATCATCACCAACAAGCGCGAAATATCAGCCGACAAGTTCTTCAAGGGGCTGTTCGAGACGGCCTTGAAGGACGGCGAGATCATCACGGCGGTCTCCTTCACGGCGCCGGCAAAGGCTGCGTACGAAAAATTCCGCAACCCGGCCTCGCGCTACGCGATCGTCGGCGTGTTCGTGGCCAAGGGCAAGGATGGCGTCAGCGTTGCCGTCACCGGCGCCGGCGATGATGGCGTCTTCCGCTCGAAGGAGATCGAGGCGGCACTTGCCAAGAGCTTCGATGCCACCTCGCTCAATGGCGTGAAAGTGCCGGCGAAAAACCTGATGAGCGACATCCACGCTTCCGCCGACTACCGCGCCAACCTGATCGCGGTCATGGCCAAGCGCGCGGTGGCGGCAGCCAACGCCTGACGCAAGATCGATTGCGGACAAGGAAAGGGGCTGTCACGGCCCCTTTTTCGTTCCTGGCGCCTGTAGCTGCCCGGTTCCCGGCCGCCGCATGTTTGCCTGAAACGATTCTGACCCATGCCTGCCCGGGAATGCACCGGCGCTAATCTCGCACTTGCACAAACTTATATTGCACTGCAGTATGGGGCGGGCGGGGAATGCGAGCCGGGTTCGGAATGCGTGCAGCCGTGCCCTTTCGCATATCAATGCGAAGGGATCGGCATGTCCGAAATTTCCGCGACCCATTTGGTTCCGTCCCAAACAATCGTCCACCGATCGGCCAGGACAAGGCTGGCCTATCTCGATGGCTGGCGGGGTCTGTCGATCGCCCTGGTGCTGATTGGGCATTTTTTTCCCGTTCCCGGAATCAATCTGGGCGTGCTGGGCGTCGAATTCTTCTTCGTGCTCAGCGGCCGGCTGATGGCCGAAATCCTGTTCATCGAACGCTACCCGCTGAAGAAATTCTTCAAGCGCCGCTTCTCGCGCATCTATCCGGCGCTTCTGGTCTTTGTCGTCGTCGCCATGATCGCGCTCTCAGGCACGTTCATCGTCTTCAAATGGAAGGCGGCCCTGACGGCGCTGACATTCACCTACAACTATGCCGGAATTCTCCTGAACCGGGCCGGCGCACTCGACCACATCTGGTCGCTCTGTATCGAAGAGCATGCCTACATCATCCTGGCGGCGATCAGTGCAATCGTTGCCAGCCGCAGCCGTGTCGTGCCGCTGCTGCTGGTCCTGGCCTTGCTGGCCATGGCCAATGGCGCGGTTTCCTACTGGTTCCTGCACATGGATTATGAAGCCACGTACTGGCGCACCGATGTGCACATCGCCTCGATCCTGCTGTCGGCCGCGGTCTGCCTGCTCAAGGCCGACGGCAAGCTGCCGGCCTTGTTGAAGGGGCCCTATGTCGCCGTCGCGGCGGCCGTTGGCGCGGTTTTCCTGTTCATGGATTCAGTACCGACGCCGATCCACTACCTGATCGCGGTGCCATTGCTGGCGACTGCCGTCAATGCGCTGGATTTCAGCACGCGGTTCTTATCCGGATGGCTGTCATCCCTGCCGATGACGACACTGGGTCTGTGGTCGTATTCGCTCTATCTGTGGCAGCAGCCCTTCTACAAATTCGTCTACGAGCAGGGCAGCAATCCATGGCCGATGCTGGCCGGGGTTTTTGCCTGCGCGCTCTGCAGCTACTACCTCATCGAGCGCCCAGCGCGCGAATGGCTCAACCGCAATTGGTGAATGAGCGCCGAGCGCCATCGGATCAGGCGGCGATCTGCCTGACGTAATAACGCACCGCTTTCTTGCCGCCATGGATCACCGCGTCGCCGACCTCGGCGAAGCCGAGAGCGGCGTGGAAGGCATCCGAGGCTGGGTTGGGCGGGTCGGTGTTGACCTCGCAGGTGACCAGTGTGTGGCCGGCGCTCTCCGCCTGGTCGAACAGGTCCCGATAGAGCCGGCGAGCATGGCCGCGGCCTCTTGCGTGCGCCGCCACGACGACGCGGTCGACATAGATGAAGCGTTCGTAGCGCTCGCGGAACCAGACGAAGTTCGGACTGTCGTAATTCGCATCCTGGTCGAAGGTCATGATGAAGGCTTCGAGATCGCCGATGCGGCGGGCATAGAAGGACTCGCCGAGCAGGAAGGACAGCCGTTCGGCTTCGAGCCACGACAATTCGGCGGCGTGCTCGTTGTTGAGCGCCAGTATGGCGGCTTCGTCGTCCTGCGCTATGCGGTCTATGGGAGAGGTCATGCCTTGGCCGCCGCGATTGTCGCCGCCACCAGCGGTGTGTCGGTCAGTGTGTTGCGATACTCGCGGTCGAGATCGGAGCCGCCCATGCCGACCTTCGGATTGCGGTAGCGCATGGCGCTCGGCACGTCCTTGAGGGCGGCGAAGTGCATTTCGGCCAGGCCGGTCCTTGCGCGCACCTCGGCAATGTTGCCGAGATCGAGCCCGCCGCAGCCGAGAATGATGATCCGGTCGCCGGCCTGACGCACCAGCTCTTCCAGCAATGGCAAGCCCTCGATCGCCGTGTCGCGCTGGCCGCTGGTCAGCACGCGGCCGACCTTGCAGCGGATCAGCGCCTCCAGTGCCTCGGCCGGATCGAGCGTCATGTCGAAGGCGCGGTGGCAGGTGACGTTCACGGGCCCTGCGGCCTCGGTCAGTTCGCCCATGCGCTTCTCATCGATGGTGCCGTCGGCGTTCAGGCAGCCGAACACCACGCCGGGCACACCGAGCTCGCGGAGCGCGGTGACGTCGGCCAGCATCGAGCGGTATTCAGTCTCGCTGTAGAGAAAATCGCCGCCGCGCGGCCGCACCATGACGTGGAACGGCACGGTCGCCTGGTCGAGCGCGGCGCGCACAGTGCCAAGGCTCGGCGTGATGCCGCCCTCGACCAGACTGGCGCAGAGTTCGACCCGGTCGGCGCCGGCGGCCTGCGCGGCGAGCAGGCCATCGATGCCTTCGACACAGATTTCGATCAGCGGCGGGCGAGTTTCCATGGTCAAGGGGCAATCCAGTTCATGATGTCGTGGAGAGCCCTAGCACCAGGACGGCTGACGCGAAAGCGTGAACCCTATGCGCCATTTGGACCAGATGGCAGATTCCTTTCTTGACAATCGCATAACCGCATGGTTATGGGTAATGTATAGCTGGCGGGTTATTGATTGCGCGTGCGTGGCACGACGACAACAACGAGAGGAGCAAGGAATGACGGAAACCAAATCGATTGTCGTCGAAAGGCTGATTCCATATTCGGCGGAAAAGATATGGCGGGCACTGACCGTGCCGGCGCTCGTCGGCGAATGGCTCATGCAGAATGACTTCGCTGCGCAAGAGGGGCATCGCTTCACACTGCGTGCGACACCAGTTCCCGGATGGTCCGGCGTGACGAACTGCGTGGTGCTGAAAGTCGAGGCGCCGCGGCTGCTGGCCTACAGTTGGGGCGATGGGACGGAATCGGACAGCGGGTTGAAAACCGTGGTGACGTGGTCACTGACGCCCGAGGGTGTGGCGACCCGGGTGCGAATGGAGCAGTCGGGATTCCGGCCGGCCGACGAGCGTGGCTATATCGGCATGGGAAGTGGCTGGCCGCGCATTCTGGAACGACTCGAACAGGTTACCGCAAAACGGGCCTGATACGCGGCAGGCAGCCAACAGTTCTGTCAAGTTCGAATCCTGGATGCGAGGCGTCCGGGCCGGGAAAACACGCCCGGAGAAACAATTCAAAAGGAGAAGGATCATGCAAGCAAGGATCAAGAACCCGGTGATGCTCATCCCCGGTTCGGTGCAGGCGCTGCTGGCGCTGGACAAGTCGACCGAGGCGGCCGACGTGCCCTATGTGACGCGCAAGCTCATTCATCTGCGCGCCAGCCAGATCAATAATTGCAGCGTCTGCGTCGACATGCATGCGCGCGAATTGAAAAAGGCCGGAGAAAAGGACGAGCGCATCTTTGCGCTGGCGGCCTGGCGGGAGACGCCGTATTTCACCGACGCCGAGCGCGCGGCATTGGCGCTGGCAGAAGCCGGCACCAGGCTCGCCGACCGGCCGGACGCAGTGCCGGACGATGTCTGGGATGAAGCGGCCCGGCATTATGACGAGAAGGCGCTTGCCGCACTGGTCATCCAGATCGCCCTGATCAACGCCTTCAATAGGCTGAACGCAACGACCCGGCAGCCGGTTGGCGCCTGGGGCTAGGCGCCTGGTTCGAATGGTCCGCGAGGCGAGGGCGGGCGGGGCATTGCCTTTCCGCCCTCGGGCGCGGGCATAGTCTTGATGGCTACTGGCGCAATTCCGTGTTCTTGGCGCCTTCCTCGACCTGATCGATCACCAGGAGCTTGACCGGCCCGTCGCCAATATTGGTGGCCTGATGCCATTGGCCGATCATCTCGATGATGAAATCACCTGTCTTGTAGACGTTGCTGTTGCCGGTCTCGACGTTGGTGACCTTCAATGTTCCAGCCTCGACATAGGCGTAGCGCGGGAAGGGATGGCGATGGACCGGCAAGGTCGCGCCGGGCCTGATGTCATAGGTCGAGACCAGCACCTGCACGTTCTTCTGCGGCAGCGTGATCGGCTGACCTGATGCAGTGGTCGTGCGTGATGCGAGTGGCGTCACGACGACGGGGGTTCCGCTGCTGTCCAATGCCAGGGCACAATTTGCATAAAGTGCAGCCGCGGCCAGCAGTACCGCTATCAGGATTTTCCGCATGATTCCTCCACTGCCGCAGCATTGCTCGGGAGACTTCCCATGCGCAAGCCTGCCGGTGAGACCGTCGGAATGGCTCGACCCATTGCCACCTGGCACCGAATGAGAAAGCCATGCTGTCGCGCGTCTCGGTGGTCGGCAGAAGGCACACCGCCGAACACACCTTACAGAGTCCGCGGTATTAAGCCGAACTTAGCAACTGGTTCTCATAGTCTCTCGACCTTCGCTGACGGAATCCCGATGAGCAGAATTGATATACTTGTTCCTGATGACAATGTGTGTTCGGTGCACATGCTTGTCGCCAAGCGGCTGGCCGAGAAAGGTCATGACGTTGCGCTGGTCGGCGTTGCGGCGCCCGGGGTACAATGGCCGCTTGGCTATATTCTGCGCCTTGAGCGCAAGGCAGTGCAGATTCGGGGCCATGACCTTCTTGAACCTGTCGAGGGCGTGGAACTTTCTCGGTCCCGGCCTGACGCTGACCTGCGTATCGATCTGACCGGCGTCATGCTGCCTATTGCCTCTCCCGGCCTTCGCCCGGGCTTCGCGGGCTCCGCGTCAATTGCCGAAGCAGCCCGGGTGTTGATGGCCGGCGGCCTTCCCGATATCGAAATCATTCTGGATGGTGAACGCATCGCGCGCGCGGCCCCCATGGTCGACAGCCGGCTTTCGATCCTTCGCGGGCTCAATGACATTCTGGCGCGCATGTGTACACTGCTGGTGGATACCACGGATCATTTCCTCAAGGGCCACAAGGCCCGCTCCGAACCGACAGGGGGCGCGCGTCAGTGTCCAACCAATGGACAGCTGATCGGTACCTACCTTCTTTCAACCATACCCCGGCAAACAGCAGGGGCGGCCAGGCGCTTGGGGTTCCGCCTCAATCGTTGGCGGGTGAGCTACCGGTTTCACAATGGCCAGACCGTCGCGGCCACGGGTCTCCTGGCCGGAGAACCCTGGATCGATCTGCCCGATGATGGTGATCGTTTCTATGCTGATCCGTTTCCGTTCGAATGGCAGGGGCGATATTTCATATTCATTGAAGACTTTTGCCATGCCAGTACCAAAGCGGTGATTTCCGTGACAGAGGTCTTCCGAGACGGCACTCCAACCGTGCCGCGTGTGGTGATCGAGGAACCCTATCATCTGTCCTATCCGCAAGTGTTCAGTCATGGCGGCCAGATCTGGATGCTTCCCGAGGGCGGTTCGGGTGGAGATCTGGTTCTATACCGGGCCGAGTCGTTCCCGGACCGGTGGGTTCGGCACTCGGTCCTGATTCCGGACCGCGAACTTTTCGATGCGACCTTGCTGGAGCATGGCGGCAAGCTTTGGCTGTTCGCGACCGAACGCGACGGCTACGGCAGCGCCTCGGACACCCTCGTGGTCTACTATGCGCAGGCCCTGGAGGGACCATGGTTCCCGCACAGGAGCAATCCGGTGAGAATCGATCGCGCCGCAGCCCGGCCCGGAGGCTGTTTTGTGCGTATGGGCGATCGCATCATATTGCCATTGCAGAACGGCACGGACAATTATGGCGGCGGGCTCGGACTTGCCGACCTTGTCGAGTTGGACGAGACGAAGGTGCGTTTGACCTTACCAGTGCCCATTCTTGCTTCGGCAAAGAGACCTTATCCGATGATCCATACTCTCAACAGCAGCGATCATCTTGAAGTCATCGACTGTCGTGCACCCGCGCCCAGGTCGGCGCTTCGAAGGGTTGTGTGACCTTTTGGATCGAATCCGGGTCCTCTGTGTCGTTCCGCGGGGCCTGAAAGGCCGTGGCGGCATCGAGACGCTGTTTTCTCACGTTGATGAACAGCTTCGTTCGACGGCCGGCAGTGCGATCGAGATGGATTTCCTGGCCTCGCGTGGCGACGCGTCCGGTGTCGGTTGGCTGGCACATTTCCCGTTCGCATTGATCCGCCACGGCTGGCTGCTGGCAACCCGCCGGTATGACATCGTCCACCTCAACACCGCGACGAATGCATCGTCGTGGAGGAAATGGGTCATGCAGTCCATGGCGCGATTGGCCGGCGCGGCCACGGTCGTCCACTTTCATGGCTCGGCCTTTCCCAAGCCCGGAGATGCGCAACGCGGCTGGGTCCGTGTCTTGCGCCTTGTCTTTGAGAGAGCCGACGCCATCATCGTGCTTGGCGATTACTGGCGAGACTTCGTCGCCCACTTTTATCACATGCCGCCGGATCGCTTCGACGTCGTGGCCAATGGCGTCGCCGACTTCGCTTTTGATGCACCGCAACCGCGCGAGGAGAATGCGCCCGTTCGACTGTTGTTTGCCGGCAACCTCACCGAGGCCAAAGGCGCCGGGGTGTTGCTTCAGGCACTTGCGCTTCTGCCGAAGGATCTGCCGCAATGGCGCGCGACCTTCGCGGGTGCCGGCGATGTCGCCGCCTTCCGCGACCGCGCCATAAGTTCAGGGCTTTTCGGCCAGGTGGAATTCACCGGCTGGCTGGCGCTCGAGACGATCCTGCCGCTCTATCGGCAGGCCGATATCGTCGTCCTGCCGTCACGCAATGAGGTCTTGCCGGTTTGCCTGCTGGAGGGTGCGTGTGCGGGCGCAGCCCTGGTCGCGACATCGGTCGGCTCGGTGCCCGACATATTGAGGGAAGGTCGGAACGGTCTAAGCGTGAAGCCGGACGATGCGGAAGAGCTTGCGCATGCCCTTGCGCAATTGATTGAAAACGGCGCGCGCCGCGAAGCGTTTCGAACCGCGTCGCGCGATATCTATAATGCGCGTTTCCGCCTCGAAACCATGATCGAAGGTCTTCAGGGAGCCTATCGGAAGGCGCTGGCGACCCGTCGCTGAGCGGCTTGCGGCTGTTCAGCATCGAGCGTCGGCCGGAACACCCGGAAGAACTGCTCCAGATTGGCAAGCGCCCACAGTATCTTCTCGTGATTGTGAGCGCCACCCAGGTGCTCGCTCACCAGTCGATCTATCTCGCGCGCATTGCAGACATTGCGCACCGTGGCGCTGTCACTCTGCAGCAGATCTCGAAGCTGATCCGACATGCCGGTACGGAACCATTGCTCGACAGGTACCCGGAAGCCGACCTTCTTGCGCTCCAGGATCTGGCGGGGAAGCAATTGCGCTGCAAGCGATCGCAGCACGCGCTTGCCCTTTGGCGCGCCGGTCAGGAAAGCATCGCGAAATTGGGCGACGAGTTCGGCCAGGCCGACATCCATGAATGGCATGCGCCCTTCGATCGACCCCGCCATCATCATGCGATCGCCGCGCTCGAGAAGATTGTCCGGCAGCCATGACGTCTGATCGAAATGCAGCATGCGTTTGAGCGGGCTGATTTCGCCATCCGTCGTGAACGGCAGCGGGTCGAGATCGCGCGATTGGGGCGGACCGGAATAGAGCGCTTCGGCTTGTCCGCCGTCTGCTCCGCCGAACCAGGCCACCATACGGGCCTGTGCATCGCGAATGCCGGCGACGCCGGCCAAGATCTTCAGTCGCCGCGCCGCATAGGGCAGGGCGCGTGCGCCGGGACCCACAAGGGCTTCGTGCAAGCCGCCCGGCACCAGACTCTGATACATGGAAACCCACGGCTCGGCGCGATGCTTGGGATAGCCTCCCAAGAGCTCGTCGGCGCCTTCGCCGGTAAGCACCATCTTGACGGTGCGGCTCGCCAGCCGTGACAAAAGCAGAACCGGCAGGTCCGACGGCTCGGATACCGGTGCGCCCCGCCGCAGCACCGCCTCCTCCCACACCGACGTGAACGCATCCATGTTCACGACGAGCTCACTGTGGTCGCTGCCGAAGGTGTCGGCGACTTGCCGGGCATAGGGTAATTCGGAGGAGCCGGGCACATCGAACCCTACTGAATAGGTCGCCACGGGCTTGCCCATGTGACGGCTCATCAGCGCAACGATCATCGAGGAATCGAGCCCGCCGGAAAGATATGCGCCAAACGGCGCATCCGAGCGCAATCTGAGCCGTACCGCCTCATCAAGCTTCTCGCCAAAAAGCTTCACCGCCTCGTCGAAGCTTTCGACGGTGGGCGACGTGCGTGAAAAAGGCGTCGTGAAATAGCGCTCCGCACGGATGTTGGCGCCATCGACCACCATGAAGGTTCCTGGCGGAACCTTGGAGATGCCGCGAAAGAACGTGGCCGGTCCAGGGACATAGCGATAGCTGAGAAATTCGCGCAGCGAATCCTGATCCAGACGGTCGTCGACACCTGGAAAATGGCGCAGCGAATCGATTTCGGAGGCGAAGGCGTGGAAGCCGTCCCCGGAAGCCAGGAAGAGCGGTTTCTTGCCGAAAGGATCGCGCGCGGCATAGAGGCGGCCGGTTTCGCTGTCCCAAAGCAGAAAGGCAAACATGCCGTTGAGGCGCGGCAGGCAGTCGTCGCCCCAGGCGCGCCAGGCCTCGATCACGACTTCGGTGTCGCCTTGCGTGGCAAAGCGATGTCCGCGTTCCATGAGTTCGGCGCGCAATTCGATATAATTGTAGACCTCGCCATTGTAGACGATGACATATCGGCCGTCATGCGAATGCATCGGCTGCGGGCTGCCCTCGATATCAAGGATCGACAGCCGACGATGACCGAGTCCGGCCTGCCACTCGCCATCCGGGCTCCGCATGATCAATGTTCCGCGCCCGTCCGGACCGCGATGGGCCAGCCGATCCGTGGCCCCATCCAGCGTTTCGGCGAGAGGCAAGCGTGATCGGGCGTGGAACCCAAAAATTCCGCACATGGCGGCTAGCCCTGACCGCTGCACATGGCCGGGTCGGACCCCGAACTTGGCTTCTGGATTTGGCTCCTGGAAGGCGTGCCGAACAAGGCGTCATAGGCGGCCAGCAACTTCGGACCCTCGTGGCTCCAGGCGAGTTCCTTGCGTACCCGCTCACGGCCTAACGCGCCCATGGTCGCGCGGCGCTCGCTGTCGTCGAGGAGTTCGGCGATTTTGTCGCCGAAGTCGGTCGGCTCCGTGCAGGTTGCGTAGAGCGAGGCGCCTTGCGCCGAAAAGCGGCCTTCGCGCAGATCATATTGCACGATCGGTTTGCCAAGCGCCATATATTCCATGATCTTGTTCATGGTCGATTTGTCGTTCATCGCCGTGGGCCGGTCGGGATTGACACAGACATCGGCTGTCGATAGCGCGGAAAACAGAATCTCGTCCGGGCAGCGACCGGTATAGGTGACGTACTCGCCGAGCCCGCGCGCGACTGTATCCGCCTTGATGGCATCAAGCTCGGGACCGCCGCCGCAGATCACGAACTGTATATCCTGGCGCCCTTTGGCATTCACCAGGTGGTCGACCGAGTCGAGCAGAAGGTCGAGCCCTTCCTGCTTGCCGATGACGCCGACATAGCCGACGACGAAGCGGCGACCATTGCGCCATTTCGGATCGGGCGCAACCTCTCTGACCCGGTCCAGATTCGGGCCAGAACGCACGATATGCACCTTCTCGGGGAGCATGCCCCCCCGTCTGATGGCAATGTCGCGGTAGCTTTCATTGGTGGCGATCGAGACATTGGCGGTTCGGAACGAAAGCCGCTCCAGCCAGACCATGAATTTCCAGCCGATGCCGCGCTTGCCGAACTTGGCCTCGTAGAGCTCTGGATTGATGTCGTGATGGTCGAACAGGAACTTCTTGCCGAACAATTTGTAGAACCCGCCGATGAGGAAAATCGTATCTGGTGGGTTGCAGGCATGGATCGCGTCGAAACCGCGCTGCCGCGCCACTTTGAGTGACAGCAGGAATTCCCAAAACAGCGCGGTGCTGTACTCCAGCACGTAGCCAAGGAAGCCCTCGGCGTCGAGCGGCAGCGAGTGGCGATAGATATGGACGCCGTCGATCACCTCGTAGGGCGCCGTCGCGCCCTTGCCTTTCGGGCAGATCACCGACACTTGATAGCCGGCTTTCACCAGCGTGGTTGCCTCTGACCAGACGCGGCGGTCGAAGGGGACCGGCAGATTTTCGACGATGATGAGGATGCGCTTACCAGTTGATGCCGTCATAGGTCCCCGCAAACCGGTTCGTGTTCGGCAGCCTGGCCATGTCGAGAAGCGTCTGGTCTGCATTCATCTTGTCAACCACAGTTTCATATTCGGGCGAACGACTGGTGGCCACGACAACGTCCGAATGCATCACCATCTCGTCGAGCGAGGGGACCATCAGCTGCGTAACGTGCGGGATCGCGTTCATTAGGTATGTTTTGTTGGCGCCCATCAGCTTTGCCAACGACACGTTCGGGTCAAAAATGCGGATGTCGCAACCCTTCCCGACAAGCCGCTCGATAAGTTCCAGATAGGGGCTTTCGCGCAAATCGTCGGTGCCTGCCTTGAAGGAGAAGCCGAGGAAGCCGATTTTGCGCTTGCCATAGCTCAGCAAGCGGTCCAGTGCGCGCTCGACCTGCTGCTTGTTCGACGGCAGCAGGGATTTAAGCAGCGGTGCTTCCACATCGTTCTGGATCGCGTAGGCGTTGATCGCACGTACGTCCTTCGGCAAGCACGAGCCGCCAAACGCAAAGCCGGGCAGAAGATAGGCATTCGAGATATTCAGCTTGGTGTCGGCGAAGAACACCTCCATCAGCTCATGGCTGTCAACGCCCGCCGCCTTGCAGATATTGCCGATTTCGTTGCCGAAGGCGACCTTAAGCGCATGCCAGGTGTTGTCTGTGTATTTGACCAGTTCGGCCAACCGGGGCTCTGTGACGACAACGCGGCCAGGCAGGCCTGCGTAGAGCTCCAATAGCCGATCCCGGGTTATCTCATCGTCAACGCCGATCACGGTCTTGGCTGGATTATTGAAATCGGCGACCGCCGATCCCTCGCGCATGAATTCGGGGTTTGAGGCCACGCCGAACGTTTCGCCCAGTTTCCTTGATGCAGTTGCCTGCAGCGCCGGAATGACGATGTCGGACAACGTCCCCGGCAGCACGGTCGAGCGAACGACGACCGAGTGATAGTCCGCCTTTCTGGAAAGAGACGATCCGATTTGGCGCGATACCGCCTGAACCGCCGACAGATCCAGTGAGCCGTTGGGGCGTGAGGGCGTGCCGACGCAAAGCAACGACAAGTCGCTGTTCATCACGGCTTCCTCGGTCGACGATGAGGCCTTTAGACGACCCGACGCGACATTGGCAGCGACAAGTTCGCCGACATCTTTCTCGATGATAGGGCTTCGGCCACTGTTTATGAGATCGACCTTGGCCTCGCTGACGTCGCAGCCGATGACGTCATGCCCGCGCTCGGCCAGGCACGCAGCACAAACAGTACCGACATATCCCAACCCGAAGATGGAAACTTTCATAGCTCGCCTGTCCTGTTCTTTCTTTCGAAAGGCGGATCGAGCCACCTTCACGCTTGTTTTCGAAGAACATAAAAAAGACAAGTAAAGGTCAGGTTAGCAAACCGACCAGTAATCTGCTTTGCCACCGCATCCGGTGGCCAGGCACCTTGAAAACAACGGTTGCCGCCTCATCGAGGAGCCCGAATCCAGCCGACTGCAGGCCGCGTCCGGATGTCTGGTCGCCGCGTACAATCTCGATCTCGGCGCTTTCGGGCGCTACGATGCTGAGTTCCGACCGGCCGTTGCGGCGTGCCACCGCACAATTGTCCTCGACGGACACGCTGAGTTCCGGCGAAATCAGGAAAGCGATCTCGACCGCCCCGGACGGCTTCGTGCCAACCAGCCGGTCCGTGATCAGAAAACCCTCGGCGGTTTCTTCTATATCCCGATGGTGAATGACGCCGAAGCGCCTCATGTAACCATCATGCGAGGCGGATACTTTCAGCCGGGACGCTTGCGACCTGGCGTCCAATCTTGCTCGGGCACGCCGTGGCATCCAGTTGAAAGCACCTGACGGCTCGCTTTGGCTGACGCCGTCCATGGTAAGGGTATTGTGTACGGCGCTGACCCGGAAGCGCCGGCGACTTTCGCCTTCCGAATGATAAAGATGCGTGCCCGCATCGACCAGCAGCGGCAGGCCATCCAGTGAGAGCCATACCGCGAGAGCGTCGGCGTGGCCATGTGCGGCCAAGGCGCCAAATCCAAGCGGTCCGTGATCGAAGACAAAATGGACACGGCGGCCCTTTATTGCACCGCGCCGGATGGTATAGCCGCCCTCTTCAAGGGTAACCGCGCCGTCGGCAGGCAGTGGCGTCAACGATGGGGTGGCGAATACAGCATCGCGCCAATGCGGATCGCGTATAGCCGGTCCGAGTTCGGGCTGATCCAGAAAACCGGCAATCGCGCCGACGATGGATGCGACATAACGCGGCTCGTCGCTGCCGAATGCCAACAGGACCCGGCTCTGGTCGTCATCGCCGATCAACGGCGTATGGCCGGCATCATTGAGAAAGAAGTTCAAGGCGCGGGCGGCTTCAGCCATGCGCTTACGTGCGGTTTCTGTGGCGCCGCCCAAAACGCTGAAGCCGATGAGCAGCATTTCGAGCGTGAAAGCGCTGTAGGCCGGCGACTGCTCCTTGCCCACGCCGTCCTTATGGAATAGGGCCAGCGCCCTGTCTTCAAGATGCGTCCGACCGTGTGTCAACCAGCGTGAGGCGCCGGAGTGGTCCGGCAGCATGCGCGCGGCAAGCACAAGGCCCATCGCCTCGGCGACGAGGTGATTGTTGGCCGAGGAATGGAGTGACGGAAACCTGGCGAGCCACAGGCCGTGGGCGCAGACAAAGGACGCCAGCCGCTCGCCGGCAGCCCGGTCGATCCATGGATCGAGCGACGCTATGATGATGGACAGCGAGATCAGCCTATAGCCGGCCTCGATGCCTGAATACCAATTGATGCCGCGGCCGGGAACATTCGCTTCCATCCACGAGAAGACGGAGCCGAGTATGGCGTCGGCGAGGCTTGCGTCGTTTTCCCGGCGGGCATGGATTGCCGGCGCCGCCAGAAAATGCAGCCGGTTTGCCTCGGCCACGTACTTGACGTCTCCATGCTCCTCGCCGAAGCGGAAATTGATGTCGAAGGTCGATCGCTCGGCGCCAGGCCAGCTTGCGCCACTCACCGGGTCCAGCCGCCAGATCACCGGATCGACCCGGCCGCTACTGTCCAGCATCGATACAGGCCAATCGCGATTGAGCAGTCTCAGCCGGCCGGCGCGAAACGCGGCAGCGGCGGTTTGCAGTTGCTGTGCGACGGGCAGCGGCAAGTCCGCTTCGAACAGGGGCGCAAACAGCGGCAACACGCTGGGTCGCGCACCGGCCGTTGCAAAGTCGGACCAGTTGTGGCGCTCGCGCCGCGCGCGCCTGCGCTCCAACTGCTCACGAAACCGATGACGGACCTCGCCATGTTCCATCACGGCAAGCCGTCGTGCATACCAGGTCAAACGTCTCAACATGGAGCAGATTCTAACGGACTGCCATTGCCTTGAGATTAACATCGGCAGGCTATCGGGCAGACGGCTCCGCTAACCTTAATCGGCATCTTTGTCGCGTTGTCCTCGCGCGCACCGGCCGGGTACCGTATCTTTGTAGGCGCGGGCTTACGAGGCCTCGCAAGGAGCGCCGCCATATGGAATTCTCACGACGCCAGCTTCTGTCAGCTTCGATTGCCGCGCTGACGGCCCTGTCGGTGCGTGCTGCCGCGGCGCCAAAAACGAATTCCCGTTTTCAACATGGCGGCTCGATCCATACAATGATGAATTGGGGAGCGTTGCGCGACGGCGATCCACAACACTATCTGGCGCGCCCGTTCGAAACGGCCCGAAACGTCTTCCCAGCCGAATTGGTGCGCGATTTTGCGCAGGTCGGATTCGACTTTATCCGACTCAGCTTGGACGTTGGCCCGTTCATTCAGTTGCAGGGCAGCGACAGGGACGCGCTGGAGCGGAAGCTCATGGACAATTTGCAACTCTTCCAGGAGCTCGGGCTTTCCGTGATCGTGGATTGCCATCCGGTCGAGCAGGTGCCGGCCTATTCGGTTCAGTCAATCCTGGCGGATCTGGAGGCGCCGCTTTTTGCTCAATACACCGCGATGATCAGCCGGCTGGCGGCTCTGCTGGGTGAACTGCGGTCGGAGCGGGTCGCGCTGGAACTCATGAATGAGCCGGTGGTCGGGGAGGCGAGTCATCGAACCCAGGTCCAAGTCTGGGGCGCGGCGCAGCTGGTTCTGCACGATGCGGCGCGGCGGGCGGCGGTCGATCTGCCGATCCTGCTGACCGGCGCCGACTATGGCGGCATCAGTGGGCTTACGGATCTGGATCCATCACCATTCATCGATAGCAATACGCTGTTTTCCTACCACTACTACATGCCGCTCAGCTTCACCCATCAAGGCATCGATTTTGGGACGCCGGACGCCCCCTCTTCGCCCTACGTCGTCGATCTTCCTTATCCTTACGACGCTGTCTCGCCCGACGAGATATCGGCGAAAATAGAAGCTCGCATTGCCGCCAACACGGCGCTTGACCAGGCTGCAAAGACGGCTGCCATGGCCGATGCACGTCGGATTCTCGATGGTTTCCTGGCCGACGGCTGGAACCGCGCCCGCGTCGAGAAAGACTTCGTGCGTGTGGCGAACTGGGCAGATCGTAACGGCATCGCGAGGAATCGCATCGTGATGGGCGAGTGCGGGGTGACGCGGCGCGATCGGATTTTCACGGGAGCCGAGCCGACCTATCGCCGGGCCTGGCTTTCGGATGTGACAGGCATTGCGAAGACGCAGGGATTTGGCTGGGCGCTCTGGGAAATCAACGGCCGGCAATTTGGTATTCAGCGGGCCGACGACAACCGGATCGATCCTTCGATCGTCGAGGCATTGGGGATGTCAGGCTAATGCATTTCGCCCGGAAGTGTCCTCGGTTCCGGGATAACGACATGCATAAAATCAGAAGCTTACGGCAGGTCGACCGGAACCTATTCGCCGCGACATGCTGAAAGCAATCGCCGCCTCGGGACCGCCGCAGCGATGCTTGCCAGCACAATTCCAGGAGAAGTTCGGGTCCGTCCAAGATTGTGTAAAAACAAGAGTTAGAGCCTCAACTCCCGCGACCACTATCGGGCAAGCAGGCTGGTATAGACGCGCTCAACTTCGTCTGCCAGACGGGCGTAGTCACGGTTGGCCTTGACCCATACGGGCCCTTTGGCGGCCATCGTCCGGGCCTTGTCCGGGTCGTCGAACAATCGCGCGACACCTTCCGCGATTGCTTCGCCCGAAAATGCCGTGACGATACCGGCGCCGCTGCGGTTGACCACCTCGCTCTGATCGTAGTGGACGGTGGCAATGATCGGCCGTCCCATGGCCATATATTCAACCAGCTTTGTGGGCGTGGCGACCTGCTGGGCCGCATCCATCTCGAACGGTGACAGGCAGACGTCGACACGCTTTACCCAGCCCAGCGCCTCGACCAGGGGAAGACGTCCGGTAAAGATCACCCTCTCGGACAGGCCGAGCCTGTCGAGTTGAGAGGCAAGTTGTTCACGCTCGTGCGCCGAAACGGCCCCGATGATCACCAGGACCGCGTCGTAACCGTTGGCTACCAGCAGGGCCAATGCCTCGAACGTCAGGCGGGTGGTCAGGTTCAGAACATCGGCGCACATATAAGCCATGCTCTTTTTGCCGATGAGCCGCGGGTCGTCGGTGGCAGGGATCGACGCGGGATTATAGCGCTCAACCGTGACCCCCATCGGTATCGGCGTCATCTTCTTCGTCGGTATGCCTCGTTCGGCAACGCGCTCAAGCATTCTTTTCGATTGGACAATGACATGGTCCGACAGCGGCAGCACGACCCGGTAGAAGAGGGCGCTGCCGATAACGGCATAGGCCAGTCGAACAAATCGGGCCGGCAGGCTCATGGGCACGAGATTGTGAAGCGCGATACGCATGCGCGCTTCCAGCACGGGATAGCTCATCCAGAACACGAAGGGCGTACCGGAGATCCTGGCCGCGATGCCGTACACGATGCCCCACAGCGGCTGATCGCGTATCTGTATCAGGTTATATTCGCCACGCATTGCCCGCCAGGCCAGCTTCAGGCGAAGCCGGGTTTCCGCCATCATATAACGGAGCGAACCGAATTTCTCCGTCATCTGGCGACGAGCGATATAGAACCGCTCGGCGCCGCGCACGTCGACGCGTTTGGGACCATCCGCGTAAGGCCGCAGGCTCCAGTCAATCTTCAGCCCACGGCCAACCAGGTGGTTTGAAAACAGTTCCACCAGATCGACACGGAATGCCGGGTAGTCGTCTGGCGCCACGAACAGGACGCGGACTCCAGCCAGCGGACTTTGCTGTGGCGATATCACGTCAGCGGTCGCGATGGATTGTTTCGAGGCCAAGGCTGTCATCTGTTCCCTGCGAATGCATGGCGCGCCAAATATGCCCTCAACCATTTAAGGCGCTGCCACAGAAATGGGTTTCGACGCAGTCGATCCGTCGCTGCCCGACCAAGCTGGATCGCCGCGATAGCGGCTTTGCCGCGTGATGTGAGCGGCACATAGGCATCATCCAGTTCATGGATGACGTCACACCAATGGGTCTTGAAGTCTTCGAAGCCGACGCCCAGGTCATAGGCGGCCATGCCGCGTTCGCAGCACTCCGCGATTTGCCTGAAAGTCAGCACTTGGCCCGGACTTTGTGGCGCCAATTCATCCCTGGCGAAGGTCATGAAGTATACGTTGACCCGCTTGCGATGTATCGCCGAACCGATGACAGCGCATATCTTGCCGCCCACCCGAAGCTCCGCCATTTCCAGCAACGGCTCGCTCATGTGCCGGGAGCGATCGAGAAGGTCGCGGAAGAAATCCGTCACCCCTGGGGCACCAAAGCTGTTGAGCTGGCCTTGCTCGGCAAGGCGCAAGGCTTTCTGCTCGAAAAAGAAGTCGAGAGCGGCATTGCCGCGCTCGAGAGACCGAACCGTGCCGTATTCCAGCACGCCTGCCTCTCGCATTTTACGCTCTTTCGATTGGATTTTGCGTTGGCGCGAACCGCCGTTTCTTTTCTGCAGCACAGCCGCAAATCCCCCGGCAAGAGCGAAGGAGTAGCCTTCCGTATGCGATGGGCTGCGCAACAGCGCGGCGAGCGGTTGAGCCATGTCGTCATGGATCCTGGGCATTCTCCTGAGCACCGCATAGTCCACTCCATCGAGCGCGGCGCGCAACGTGGCTTCAATCTGGGTGCGCCTCATGCTGGCCATGACCGCCGCGGCTTCGTGGCTCCACAGGCCGAAATTGTAGCTGGAGTGGTTTCCGCCGATCCAGGTCGCGACGCGAACGGGTCCGAACGTCGAGGTCGCCAGCGGGAGGATGAAGGCCGGATTGCCGTCGAGCCGCCCCAACACTATGGCTGGCGTGGCTTTCTCCTTTGGCAGCACATGCCGGGCGTAGGCATCGACCCAATCATAGCGCTGAAAGACCGTTGCCACGCCGGTCGACTCGAGTTGGCGCCATTCGCGCTCGATATCCGAAGGGTTGGTAAAAGCGGCGACCTCGAAACGACCACAAGGTCTGTCGGACCAGACAGCCTGTGCCTCTCCATCGGCTGCCGTGTTCAACCGTGAGTTCATTCTCGCGACCCTTGGCGCCGGCTGCTGGCAATCTGCGTTGAGAAAACTGTTGGGTATGCATGCCAGGTTCCAAACTACTTTATCCGGCACGACTTAAGGAATGGTCTAGCAATCCTCTATAATACCTCAGACAGACGTTCTTCATACCCTATGGATCGCGTTTTCTCGGGCGGCGGTGAGGCAAGCGCAGAGAGTTCGTTAACCTTTCGAACCGGTCGCCTCGGCGGTAATCGCTTAGCTCATACATTCCTGTTAGCAGTCGGCGAGAATTATCCAATCGACAGGACGAGAATTGATTGCGTCGCTCAGAACATTGATCGGTCGATCCGCAGACATTCGGGTATTCAGCGCCGGGCTGCTCTGGTCGACCTTTGGAACGGTGATCGTTCGGCTGACGCCGATGATCACCACCATTTTGATTTCACACTGGTTCGGCATTGAATTCGTCGGCAAATTCGGAGTGACCTACGGCACACTGATGTCGAGCAGCCTGCTGGCATCGGCCGGAGTGAGCCTGATGGCGACGCGCAATATCGCCGCCTACTCGATAAACGACCCCGCCACGGCGGGCCGCCTGGCCGGCATGGCATTCCTCCTCACCGGTGGCGCCGCGGCATTGATCGGCCTGATGATCTTCCTGTTCGCGCATGAGATCGCCGGTCGGCTGCTGAAGCAACCGGAACTCGCTTTCTATCTCCAGATCATCGCGCCCGTGATTGTGGTCAACGCGATGAACACGGTCCAGACGGCTATCCTGAGCGGTATCCAGGCCTTCAGGACCATCGCTCGCCTCAACGTGATCTTTGGCGGATTGATGATCACGCTGGTGCCTGTCGGGCTTTACTTTTACGGCCTCTCGGGCAGCTTTATCGCCTTGGGCTGCGCTTATCTGGGTGGATGCCTCATCGCCTATCCGGCCGTAGTGGCAGCGCTTCGGCGGCGCGGTATTGAGATTGCGTTCCGGGAGGCATTTTCGCAGTGGCGGCTGGTTACACGCTATGCGGTGCCGGCGCTGCTTGCCAGCCTGCTGTACGAGCCGGTGAACTGGATCTGCACGGCGATGGTGGTCAACAATCCCGACGGTCTTGCCCAGGTCGGCCTGTACTTCATTGCCATGCAATTGGAGACGTTGCTGCTGTTCGTGCCGCAGATCGTGGTGCAAGTGGTTATCCCGATGCTGTCGACCGGCTTCGGCGAGGCCGACCGCCGGCGTGTGATCAACGTGCTTGGCATGGGCATCGGCACCAATATAGCCATAGCCATAGGCTTCGTCGTGGTCATGATGACGTTCGGCAACTGGTTCCTTGTGCTGTTCAAGCTCGATCCCGCCCAGCACTGGCCGATTTTCATGATCGTGGTGCTCGCGGCCGCCATGATCGCCGCCGCCCTGCCGCTCGGACAGGTCCCGGTGTCCTCCGGTTACATGTGGACCGGGCTTTCGATCACGGCTGGATGGGCGCTGACATTCATCATTGCAACGTGGTTTCTGCAAGATCGCGGCGCTCTCGGCATCGTTATAGCCCGCGCCATCGCCTGGTCACTGCAGACGGTGGTCTATATCGGGTTCACCCGCTTCGCCATTGGCCGGACGTGCGGTGAAAAGGGCACGTTGCTTCGCGATCGTGACCTTTCCGCTGCGCCCGCCAAGTCGGCATCCTTGGATGCCTGATGGTGCGTCGGGGTGAAACATTGGCATTATAATGGATCCGGAAGTCGTTGGTTAAGCATAATCGCGGATACGATTTCGCATTAACTGCGCCGCTAGAGTTGAAGCGTATCTTCCAGACAGGGAGACTTGGACAGATGATCAATCGTATTCGTGCACTTTTCGCCCGCAACGAGGCGCTTTCATTCAACATCGAAACACTCTCCGATCATGACAACCTTTATGATGCGGGGATGACGTCGTTCGCTTCCGTCCAGATCATGCTGGCGATCGAGGAGGAATTCGACACCGAATTTCCAGAGGAAATGTTGACACGGCGAACATTCGCCTCGCTTGCCAACATCGCCGAGGCGGTCTCCAAACTTGCGAAGCAGGCAGTCTGACCATGAATGTCGCGAAAGCAATTGGCGTCACCCCTGCCGGCATGCACCGTGACGCCCCAACGGCGCGCATGGCCCGTGTTGCCGAGGTTGCGGCCAAGGCGGCCGATTCCGTCGATCGCGACGCCCGTTTCCCCCACGAAGTCTTCGATGCATTGAAGCAGGAAAGCCTTCTTGGCGTGGCTGTGCCGATTGAATTCGGCGGCCAGGGAATGGGCCATGCCGCTATTGCCGACCTGATCGTCCAGCTGGCGCAGGCCTGCGGTTCCAGCGCGATGATCTATGGCATGCACCAGATTCAGATTGCGAGCTTGGCCAGCCATGGGACTGGCAGCGAATGGCATCGTGCCTACATGCGTCGCATTGCCGGCGAGCAGCTGCTGATGGCATCCGCTACCTCCGAGGCGGGCATTGGTGGCGATCTTCGCAATTCTATCTGCGCGCTCAACGTCATCGATGGCCGCTTCTCGTTGACCAAGGACGCGACCGTGATTTCCTACGGCGCCTTTGCCGACGCCATCCTGGCCACAGCGCGCCGGGCACCGGATGCAGCCGGCACCGACCAGTCCATGATCGTCATACCCGCCGACGCCAACCGCACGCTGGAGCGCAAGTCCGTTTGGGACACGCTCGGCATGCGCGGCACCTGTTCCGACGGCTTTCTGCTGACCGCAACCGGCGATGCCGCGCAGATATTCACCAAGCCGTTTTCGGAGATCGCTGCCCAATCAATGCTGGCGAGTTCGCACATCTACTGGGCAGCGACATGGTTTGGCATTGCGGCCGATGCCTTCGCGCGTGCCCAGGCCTTCGTCAAGCAAGCCGCCCGCAAGCAGCCAAACCTGACGCCGCCAGGCGCGCTCCGCCTGTCGGAGGCAGCCGCCAAGCTGCAGGAGATGAAGGGACATCTCGTTGCCGCCATCCGCCGTTTCGAAATCGCCGAACGCAATGAGGACGATCTCTCCTCGATAGGCTTTGCCGCTGAAATCAACGCGCTGAAGGTGGCCGCGAGTGAAAAGGCGGGCGAAGTCGTGCGGCTCGCAATGCTGATCTGCGGCATCCTTGGCTATAAGAACGGCACGCCGTTCAGCGTCGGCCGGCATCTGCGCGACATCACCTCCGCTACAGTGATGATTTCGAACGACCGCATTCATGCGAACACGTCGACGCTGCTTCTGATGAGCCGCTTCGATGCCAGGCTGGGAGGTTGAGATGGATACCGGGACATTCACCTCAAAGGACCTGCTCGACAAGCTGTTCGATAACGGCATCCTGTTTGAGACCGGCGTCGACGGCCTCTATGGCCGCTCCGGCATGTTCGAGGAAGTCATCGAACGTTTCGAGCGCCTGGTCACGCGCCTCGGCGCGGTCGACAAGCCTACCCGTATCCACTTTCCGCCAGGCATGAGCCGCGCGACGCTGGAAAAAAGCGGCTACATGAAAAGCTTTCCGCAGCTTGCCGGGTGCGTGCACTCCTTCATGGGCGACGAGCGCGGCCATGCCAAGCTGCTTGGCATGATGGATGCCGGCCAGGACTGGACTGAACTGCAGCAGCCAACGGAGTTGGCGCTGACGCCTGCCGCCTGCTATCCGCTCTATCCGACGGTCGCCGCACGCGGACCGGTTCCGATGGACGGTCTCCTGTTTGAACTCTCATCCTATTGTTTCCGGCATGAGCCGTCGCAGGACCCGGCCCGCATGCAGCTTTTCCGAATGCGGGAATTCGTCTGCATCGGTACGGCCGATCATGTGCATGCGTTTCGCCAGAGCTGGCTTGAGCGTGGCAAGGCGATGATCGAGTCGCTGGAGTTGCCTTGTGAGCTGGATCTCGCCAACGACCCGTTCTTCGGCCGCGGCGGCAAGATGCTGGCCAACAACCAGCGCGACCAGGGGCTGAAGTTCGAGCTGCTGATACCGGTAAGCAGCCAGGAAAAGCCGACGGCCTGCCTGAGTTTCAACTATCACCAGGATCATTTCGGCCAAACCTGGGGATTGAAGTTCGCCGATGGCAGCCTGTGCCATTCGGCCTGCGTCGGCTTCGGCCTGGAACGTGTGGCGCTGGCGCTGTTTCGTCATCATGGCCCCGACGTTAATGCCTGGCCGCCGGCTGTCCGTGCGGTTCTCTGGGATGCCTGACATGAACGCCGTGATCCCCGGTCTCGACCCGGCGGGCTACAGGCCGCATGAATTGCACAGCGCCGAACGGCGCTGGCCGCAGACAAATTGCTACGTCGACCTGCTGATTGAAGTCATGCATGCGACCGGCCATGACCCGGTGGCCGCGCTCGGCTTTACCCTTGCCCAGGATTTCGAAGGCGATCAGTTCACCTTCTTCAAGTTTCCGATCGCCGATCTGCAGCGGCTTGCGGGTCTCGATATCCAGGAACTGGCGATCTTCGACCGGCTGGAAACGCATGTTGCGACGCAGATCGACCTCGGACGCCTGCCGCTGGTGGAAGTCGATGCTTTCTACCTGCCCGACACAAGGGGAATCACCTATCGCGCGGCCCATTCCAAGACGACCATCGGTATCAATGAGATCGATCCGCGGACGCAGCGGATGGTCTATTTTCACAATGATGGTGTCTTCGCACTGGGTGGTGAGGACTATGAAGGCATCTTCGGCGGCGCGGACCTTGCGAGCGCGGGCTCGTTGCCACTGTTTCCCTACGCGGAGTTCGTGAAATTCGGCGTCACGCAGCCGCCGGAAGACATGGCACGAGCAGCCGCGACACTGCTCTCACATCACCTGTCACGCCGCCCGAAGCAGAATCCGTTGCGATCCTACGCTGCTGCGTTCGGCCGCCATGTCGAGATGCTGGTCCACCGCCCGCCGGAGTATTTTCATATCTACTCCTTCAACACGTTGCGGCAGCTAGGCGCGAATTTCGAGCTTCTCGGCAGCCATCTGGAGTGGCTCGGGAAAAATCGCCGCGAGAGTTTCGAGCAAGCGGCCAAGGCCGCCGGCGATATCGCCGAAGGCGCCAAGGTCATGCAGTTCAAACTCGCCAGGGCCATGGCGCGCGGGCGTTTCGATGGCCTGGAGGCAATGCTGGAACCGATGGCCAGCGCTTATGATGTTATCATCAACGTGCTTGACGCGCGCATGGCAACCCTGGCGGAGGCGGCCTGAACGGCGAGCGGAATTCGGCTGCCGTAGCCTGGATCAGATCCATGACGACAGTGATCTCCGTCGCCGATTCAGCTGAGTTGCTGGAAGCAGGATGGCAGCTTGCCCTGACACCGGCTGGCGCATGGCGCGGGCCGAGCGATGCTGACCCTTCGGCAACATGGCTGCGCACCACATGTCCTGGTACCGCGGCGGCGGCGCTCGAGGCGGGCGGCCTTTGGGATCGGCAAGCACCGATGCCATTGCACGACAAGGACATCTGGTATCGCTGTCGCCTTGAAGCCAGCGGGCCGGTGCGGCTTGTCTTCGAAGGCCTTGCGACGATTGCCGAAATCTACATCGACGATCGATTGGTCCTTGTCTCCACCTCCATGTTCGCGCCGTGTCAGACGTCGCTGACGCTGAAAGGCGGCGAAATGCTTGCCATCGCGTTTCGCAGTCTTGACGCCTATATGGACGGCCTCAAGGGTCCGCGGGCCCGCTGGAAGGCGCGCATGATTGACGATCAGCGCTTGCGGCTCGTTCGCACGACCCTGCTTGGCCACATGCCGGGCTGGTGCCCGGCCTTCGACGTCGTCGGCGCATGGCGGCCGGTTCTGCTGGTGCGCGAGAATTTGGCTTCGCGCGTCGCTAACGTCGACATGCGTTCCGATCTCGAAGGGACTACAGGCAAGCTCGATGTCGAGCTGACGCTCTTCACGCCGCTTGTCGACGGCGAAACCGCCTTTATCAGCTGTGCCGGAAAAACCGCGACGCTCACCGGCGATGGCGAGAAGCTGAATGCGCGCCTTGACATCGCCAACGTTGCGGCTTGGTGGCCGCACAGCCATGGAACGCCGGATCTTCATGGTGTCAGCGCTACCATCGGGAGTAACGAGGTAAACCTCGGACGTGTCGGCTTTCGACGCCTGGAGCTGGATCGCGGCCGTGACGGGCGCGACTTTCGGCTGATCGTCAACGGCATCCCGGTCTTTTGTCGCGGCGCGGTTTGGACACCGTCGGACATAGTGTCCTTGGACGGGAGCGCGGCGCCGTTGGACGCCGCCTTGCGCCTGGCAAGTGATGCCGGTGTCAACATGCTGCGTGTCGCCGGCCCCTTCGTCTATGAATCCAACGCCTTTCATGCCCTGTGCGACGAACTCGGCATACTCGTCTGGCAGGATCTGATGCTGGCGAATTTCGACTATCCCGCCCGGGATGACGAATGGTGCGCTGCGCTGGCGGCGGAAGTAGAAGCATTGCTGCGACGATTGCGGCACTCGCCTTCGCTGGCTGTGATTTGCGGCGGCAGCGAAATCGCCCAGCAGGCGTCGATGATGGGAATTCCAGCGTCCATGGATCCGACGCCATGGTTCGACACCGTGGTGAGGCCGCTTGCGGACGCCATTAGACCTGATCTCGTGCAGGTTGCTTCCTCGCCGCATGGCGGCAGCTTGCCTTTCACCGCTGAAGCCGGACCCGTGCATTATTATGGCGTGGGCGCTTATTGCCGGCCGCTGGAGGATGCGCGCCGTGCCGAGGTCCGCTTCGCCAGCGAGTGCCTTGCCTTCGCCAACGTGCCGGATCAGGAGACGCTGGACGCCTTCCTGCCCGTTGCGCCCGTGCATGATCCAGGCTGGAAGGCCGCGACGCCGAGGGACGTTGGGGCGTCTTGGGATTTCGAGGATGTACGCGACCACTATCTGGAAAACGTCTTCGGCGTCGACGCCCGTGCGTTGAGGCTGCAGGACGGTGCACGCTACCTCGACCTCTCGCGTGCCGTGACGGCCGAGATTGTGGAGCGCACGATTGACGAATGGCGCCGACCGGCCTCGCCGACGGCGGGTGCACTGACCTTGTTCTGGAAAGATCTGGCCGTCGGCGCCGGCTGGGGCGCGATCGATGCGACCGGCCGGCCAAAATCAGTTTGGCATGCGATGAAGCGGGCCTTCCGTCCGCTGCGCCTGATCCTTAGCGATGAAGGCTTGAACGGCCTCCATGTGCATGTGATCAACGATGGACCGGATTTGGTTGAAGGCAGGCTCACCCTGACCTGCCTGCGCGATGGTTTGACACCGGTCGTCACAGGCAAACGCGAGATCGCGGTTGCGGCGCATGATGCCGTGACGGTTTCGGCCTTCGAGCTGTTCGGTGCGTTCTTCGATATCTCTTACGCCTACCGCTTCGGTCCGGTTGCGCATGAGTTGAGCGTGGGGCAGTTTACGGATTCGCAGGGAACCCAGTTGGCGGAAGCCTTCCATGTTCTGCCCAATGTCATGACGAAACCGTGCGATGTCGGCCTTCGCGCCAAGATCGAACCTGGCAGCGATTGCTGGCGGCTTCGGCTCGCCTGCGACAGGGCCGCGTATTATGTCCATGTCGGCGGTCCCCATTATCGGGCCGAAGAGGATTATTTTCATCTGTTGCCTGGTCGCGAAAAAACAGTGAGGCTGGTCGCGCTGACGGGCGCACCGATGCCTACCGGGACCGTTACAGCCCTCAATGCGCAGCGACCTGTTGTTTTCGACTTGACCGAGCCGTTCCCTAAAATGGGTGCAGCCAGGGGCATTTCGTGAGGCCGATCGTTTTCGAAGGGACTGTCGGCTGGGTTCATCCCGCAGGGGGCAGCCGGGGCGTGGTTATAGCGGGCGCGCACGGTTTCGAAGACCTTTGCAGCCGGCGTTTTCTCACATTGATGGCAAGGCGGTTGGCCCAAGCTGGTCTACCCGTTCTGCAATTCGACTATCCAGGCTGTGGAGACGCCATCGGCGATCACACCGAGCCCCATCGCGTGGCTGCCTGGGTGTCGAGCATCGAGACGGCGATAGGGCGGCTGAAAGCCGAAACCGGCGTGACCGATGTGCTGGTGATCGGCTTCCGTCTCGGTGCTCTCCTTGCTCCATCGGCCATGGGCGGACGGGATGACGTTGCCGGTCTGGCACTGCTTGCGCCGCCAATATCGGGCAAGGCCTATGTGCGCGAGATGGCAGGCCTGGCGAGAATGATCGACGCAGCCCTGCCGCCATACGACACTGAGGTCGAGCCATTCGACGGCATCGAAACCGCCGGGTTCAGGATGAGCGCCGAGACGATCGCGGATCTGCGGACGCTTGAGTGGCGTGAATTCGCCGGTTCCTTGCGCCAGGATATTCTGCTTGTGACGACACAACCCGCCACGTCGCATTCGGCGCTCGCCGAAGGCGTGGCCGCGGCCGGTGGCAGCGTGCGGATCGAGACATTTGCCGGTTTTGCCCGGCTGATGAGCAACCCGACCGCCAACGACATCCCGCAATCCACCCTTGAGATGGTCGTGGGGTGGGCAGTCGAGCGCCGAAAGCCCGTCGGCGCGGCTTCCCACGAGCCGGTGGCCACCGCGCCCGTGTTTCTGGCGGAGGGTGGATATAACGAATGGCCACTGGTGCTCGCGCCCGCACCGGAGATTTGCGGCGTGCTGTGCATGCCTGCCCAGGCCAAGCCCAAGGGACAGGTCGCCCTTATCCTCAATGCCGGCGCGATACCGCATATCGGTTGGGCACGTGGCGCGGTCGACATGGCGCGTTCACTCGCCCGAGATGGCATAGCCTCGCTGAGGGTCGATCTGCCGGGCCTCGGCCAGAGTGGGACGCCGGACGAGAAACGGCTGTTTCTCTACGATGAGCGCGGTCGCGATGACATGCTGCGCATTGTAAACTGGCTCGAGCAGTATGGATTTGATCAGGTCAGCGCGATCGGCACATGCGCCGGGGCCTATCAGGCGTTCCATGCCGCGCGTTTCGATCGCCGTATTTCCTCGCTCACCATGGTCAATCCTTTGTGCTTCGCATGGAACAGTTCATATGCCCTGGACATGGAACTGTCGAAAGTCAGGGACAATGCGCGTGGCTCACTCAAACCCGAGGACGGCGCCGGCGAGGCGGATGTGGCTGAGCCGCATTCACACGGAACGGCCTTGAGATCACCTCGCTTGAAAGCGCTCCTGTCCAGACTTGGCGGGCGCGCCCTGCGCTTCGGCCTGGAATTGTCGAAATCCACGACGTCCAACTTTTGGCGCAGGCGCGGTTCGGGAAGCCAGTCCGTGGAAACCTGGATGAAAAATCTGACCGCGCGTGGAACGCGCGTCTTGGTGGTAAGCGCCGAAAACGATCGGAGCCTGGATGAAATTGCCCGTCACTTCGGGCCGGACGGCGAGCGTTTGAGGCGCATGCAAGGTATCACTCTCGTGCGTCTGGATGCCGCCGATCATACATTGACGCCGGCCCATGCACGCTCTCGGCTTGTCGAGCACGTCACACACTTATTGAGCCCCGCCGCCGATGGGCGGTAGGACCTGGGGCCTGCTCGACGACCAATCGACAGCCGGCACTTTAATTCTTTATTTCCCAAACTGGCATACCAATTGGGAGAGGCTTTTTATCTTCATGGATATCGCGGAATGTCCAACGCGCGAAACACAGCCGCCAGGGCGGGTGAAAACTCAGATTTGCCACCGTCGAGCGAGAAAAAATTGAGATTGCTGTCCTTGATCACCAATTTGCTGCGCAAGAGGAGCGGCAATCTAGCGGCTTCACAGACCGGCGTGATCTACGGGGATGACGATTTTGCCGGCTCGCCTGCTAGACTACGGCTCCTCGATCCACTGGAACTGGACTACTTTCCTCATGACAACGAGATATTCCAAGACCAGGATGAGAATACCGCTGAAACAATCCACAGCATTCATGCCGAGCTCGCCGAACTGCAGGCCAGCGTGGCCGAACTGATGCAATCTTCAAGCAACGGACAAGCTAAAATTGCAAGCCAAGCCTATGCCGGACGGGGATTTCCGAAGGGTGCTTCCACGGACTACGGCACGATTGAGGAACCGCATGCGGCCTCCCGTTGGGAGCATATCCGTCGCTGACCAGATGTAAGTCAGATCCCGGACTGAGACCTCGCCCTGACCGGCGTCTTCCCGATGAGGGTGACGCCGGCATCTCGGTCGAGGGATATCCTGTAACCCGATATTAAGCATATCCGCGCATGGATGTTGGCGATATGCGCACGATGATTTTAGTGCGGTGGAGACGAGACTATGGCGACCTCCATGGGCGGCATTTCACGCGATCGATCTGCCGCCAGGCGAGCGCAGGTCGATACCTCGGTGGATTTGCTCGGCCTTGCCGATACGCTAATCCGCCGGCGCTGGATCGTTCTTTCGTTCACGCTGACCTTCGTCGCATTGGGACTGTTGGCGTTGTTCCTGATTTCGCCGCGGTACACAGCGACGTCGCGCATCCTTATCGATCCGCGTGAGCAGCGGGTCATGCAGAACGAGGTGGTGCAGCAAGGCTTCGGCTCCGACATGGCGCTGGTGGAAAGCCAGATCGAGGTGATCACCTCGGAAGCGGTGCTCAAGCGGGTTGTCCAGAGCAGCGGCCTTGCCACGGATCCCGAATTCATATCCGCCATCAAAAGCGGGCAAGATCCCTCAGTCATTGCGCTTGAAGCGCTGGCGCAAGCGACCAAGGTCGTGCGGCCCGAAAACACTTACGTGCTTCAGATCAGCGTCACCAGCAAAGAAGCCATCAAGTCGGCTCGTCTCGCGAACGCCGTGGCTGCCGCTTATTTGGGCTATCAGGCCGAAACAACTTCCGGCACCGCACGCGACGCCAGCACGTCGATCCGTGACCGCCTCGCACAATTGCAAAGCGAGTTGAATAGCTCGGAGGAAGAGGTCGAGGCCTTCAAGCGCGACCACAATGTTTCGGAGTCGGACGGACGATTGCTCGGCGATCGCGAACTGACGGACCTTTCGGCTCGCCAGTCGGCTAGTGCTGCGCGAGTCAACGAAACAAAGGCCCGGTTCGAGGTTATGCAGGCCGCGCTGAAGACGCGCGGAGATGTCAGCACGGTCATCACCGGCACCGACAGCGCCATGGTCGACCTGCGCACCCAGCTTGGCGAGGCGCAGCGAAACCTGGCCGAACTCCAGCAGATCCTTGGACCGCGTCATCCTCGCGTCACGGCTGCCGAAGGGCAGGTTATGCAAGCTCGCGCGACAATCCGTGCGGAAAGTGAGCGGCTGGTGCAAGCCGCGCAAGACGACTATCGCGCAGCTGTTGACACGCTGAACAAGGTCACCGGAGACCTTAATGCCGCCAAGACAGCTTCCTTCGATACCAACCAGGATCTGATCAAGCTGCGTGAACTTGAGCGCAAGGCGCAGTCGAGCAAGGTCGTCTACGAGGCGTTTATGGTCCGCGCCAAGGAAACCGCCGAGCAGGAAAATATTTCGCCGCCCAATGCCCGTATCATCGCTGAAGCGGCGGTTCCAAGTTCGTCCTCGTATCCACCTAAGTTGCCGCTGCTTATCGCCGCCGGACTGTTGGGATTGTTCATAGGCGTCTTTGCCGCGATATTGCGGGATCTGGCTGCCGGCGCGCTCGCCGCGCGTCCTCAGGCTCAGCCTTTGGAACCTGCCAAGGCGGGCATCACCGGCGGGCTTGTAACAGTCGTCTCCATCCATGATCCCGCCCTTGCCCGTCAGGCCGCGTTCGAGTTGGCGCGAGACGCAATGGCGGCCGACCAGAAGGTCATTTTCATCGATGTCGCGTCTGATGCACCTTCCGACATAGCCGGACTTGCAGAACTAGCAATTGGTGAATCCCCGGTCGCGAAAGCGATCCGGATCGGCCGTAAATCGGGCCTTCAGATGCTCAACGCCGGGCGCAAGGATACCGTCGCGCGCCTGTCGCCCGGAAAAGTGGAAGCGGTCCTTGGCGCGATAATTCAGGAATATGACCACATCGTTGTCAATGGAGGGACACTCGAGGCCAGCCCCGGTCCCATGGCCGATGTGATTGCCGGATATTCCAGCCGGTCGGTGCTGGCGGTGCGGGACGGTGTGTTTGGTCCACGCGAACGCCAGGCTTTAAATGCGTTGGCCGGCGATGGCGACATGGATGTTTCGGTGGTGTCGGTTGAGAAGGACGTGGCTATCGATCAGGCCGCATGAAGTTCCCCTGGCCAAGAAATTGCGTCGCGGCGAAAGGCATTCATCGGTCCGACGCGGCCACTGAAAGTCAATGACAATGGGATCAATAGAGTATCGGCTGAACGTGGCTGATTTCCCTCTAAAGGTGCAAGGCGACGCTGCGTCCTGGCGGCAGTTGGTCGATCCGCTCATTCTGCTGGCCACGGTACTTTTATTCTCCCTATCAAACTATGCGCTCGACTTTCTCGGCATCCCGTATGATTCATCGAGCGGATCGATCGTCACCAAGATCCATCCGGCAACCTACACATTTGGCCTGGCGCTGGTCCTGGCGGTGCTCGCCAATCGAAACCCGGTCGGCTACGCGGTCTCCCTTCTCGTTCGTTGCGCCGGATCGACCAGCCTGCTCGCCGCTTGCCTGCTGCTCTGGTACTTCATCTCCCGTTACAAGCCCGATCAATCCGCCTCCTTCCTGATCGACGCGCTGATGGTCGCGGCCGTTATTACCATGCTGTTTTGCGACTCGGGCGAGAAGCTGCGGCTTTATGCTGCCCGTTGCCTTCACATGCTGATGGTCCTCAATTGCCTGATTGCGATCACCGAAGGCTTGACGTCGTGGCGACTGTTTCCCTTCCTCATTGAGGATCGGGTCCAGACCTGGGATCATCGGGCCACGGCTTTGCTTGGCCACCCGCTTGCCGGTGCGCTGGTCACTGGCGTCTACGCGGTGATCCTGATGACTGTGAAAGATGTTCGCGGGCTGAGCCCGCGCTGGCGCCTGCCCATCATACTCCTGTGCATGGCGACGATGCCGCTTCTCGGCGCCCGAACCTCGTTTGCTGTTGTCTATGGCGTGGCGGCGGTGATGGGCCTGCTCTTCATTTTGAAGCTGATGCGCGGCGGCGCGATTTCAGTGCGCGCATTGCTCGCCATTCTCGTTCTTGCACCGCTTGGCGTCGTCGCTGTCGCGGCAATGTACCAATTCGGCTATTTCGACAATTTCCTCGCGCGTTTTACCAATGACAGCGGCAGTGCGGCGACTCGCATTCAGTTGTTTCGCCTGTTCGACAATTTCGGGCTGCGCGAACTGCTCATCGGATTCAGTCAGGACGAACTGGAGACGAGTGTACGTATAAACGGCCTCAGCGAGGGTATCGAGAACGCGTGGGCTGGCCACCTGTTGCGCTATGGTCTGGTCTTCTCGTCGGTTCTGTGGCTGGGCATCTTGAGCTGGTTCATCGAGATGCTGCGGGTCGGCGGCCGTGGCGCGATCCTGCCGCTCTTTTTCGCATTGCTGATCAACTCCACCAGCGTCGGCATAAGCGCCAAGACGACGATGCTGACCATGCCGGCCGTGCTGATAATGGCCCTTGTGGCAAGGACCAGGGCAATTCCAGGAAGAGCAATTCCAGGAAAGGTGTGAGCGGTTTCCGTCCGGAATTGCTTACGGAACCACTTATCAGGAGCCGGTCGCAGCGGCCGGGCGGCGAGGGGAGCGCGCCAACCCCTCTGAGCGAAGCAGTCCGAGCCTCGCTCGCGGCGTTGTTCGGCATAGGCTGGACAATTCGGCGCCGAGCTGTCTCGTCCGCTTGATCCGACGACCTGCCATTGCTGGACCCAGCCCGTCGCGCATGGCAGGTGATCGGATAAATCGTGAGCGATTGCGGGTGCCGAGAATGGGCCGAGCTGATTAAGCTAGCCAGACCTCGATGCTCCGGACGGAGCGCTCATCACCGTTGGTGCGGCGGCGGATGTGCGCATCCTTCGTCGCAGCCGGCGCTGGGCGACTTGATAATGCTCGACGTCGATGTCAGGTCATCAACGCGGATCCAACCCCGCGCGGATCCGATCAGGCTGGCTAGAGACCGCCAGCGAGATGGTGATAGAGCGCGATGATGACCTCGTTCTGTTTCCAGATCATCAGCACGCCGCTCAGGGCCATCAGCACTACGACGGCTGTCCGGAATTGGCGTCCGCTCATCCGCCCAAGCCATGGCTGCGCGGCGACCGTGGAGAGCGCCGCGCCTATCCCGGTCGCCAGGCCAAAGGCAAGGGCGTGCCCGCCGAACGCGCCAAGGTCGGCAAACACTGCAATCTTGATCACATCGGTCGCGAAGGAGTTCACCGACTTCGTCGCTACCAAGGTCTCCTTGCTGGAACCATAGTTCAGGTAAAGTGAGTTCAGCACCGGGCCCACCGTGCCCATCAGCGCCGAAAGCAGGGATACAATCAGCCCGGCGGGCAAGAACCACCAGCGCCGTGCCTGATAGCTGCGCGCGCGCGCGCCGCCTCGGAACTCCCACACCGCGCCTATCAGATAGAGGCCGATGAATATCTGCAGCCAATCGGCGCGCGCGCTGGCGAACAGCCAAGCGCCCGCTGCCGCCCCGATGATGGCTCCGGGCAAATACCAGCGCACGATATGCCAATCGACGTCGCGGCGAAACGCCAGGATCCGCGCCGGATTTCCCATCAACTCGGTGATCGTGATCACCGGAGCGACGGCGGCGCTGCCCGTGAGGAAGGTCACTGCCGGGATCAGCATCAGACCGCCGCCGCCTGCCGACAGCGTATTGAGGGTCCAGGCCATAAAGCCCGCGCCGCAGAGCAATATCAATTGGAACCAGTCCATCGGGCAGAGAACGTGCCGCGCGCCTGGCCGGTTCCGGTCAGCGGTTGCGAGTGACGATCAGTCTCCGGGCGGTGCAGTCCGCTTGGGACCCGAGAGCGGCACTCGCTGATGATGGGTGGCGGTGTCGCCTTGCGTGTTCGCCAGGCGACAAGGCTGTTACCGGGCGTGGGCCGATGGTGCCGTCTTACCCTGAGTCACCGACGGCGGGGTCCTGAGTGAGGCACCGGTCTGCGTATCAGTGGCCGGTACGGTATGCTCGTCGCCCGACAGCGGACTGCCCTGGCCCGGCACGGCGTCGGCTGTCGGTGCACTGTTGTTTATGCCGTTCATGAACGGCTGGCTCGAGGTCGTCAGGCCCCCGGCCGACGTAGCGGTGAACAGGTGATCGGCTGCCGACGCGGGGCCGGCAAGCAGCGAAAACGCCGCAATGACGATGAGAGTTCGCATGATGGATACTCCGATGCCTGCTGTCCGATGCCGGCCTTGCGGTGGCAGGGACGGCCGTCCCTTCATGGTCCCAACGCCGCGCTTCTCGCTGCGTTCCCGAAGATTTCGTTTCGACGCAAAGAAATGTCTTTTGACTGAGACACACCGGCGTCCGGCTGCAATCAGTAGCAGCGGTGCGCCAATTCTGGCCCGAGCGCGGCTGCTGCAGGCCGATCAGATCATCAAAAACGCGTTCCATGGGATTTCTCTCCTCCGGGCGATTCCCGTATAGATCGGGGCCTAGCGAAGTCGAGTTGTGTAGATATGCTGTAAATCGGCCGATTTTCGGCCGTTCCTGGAAACCCTGTATAGCTTGAGAATGTTGGCTCCCCAGGATCGACGAAGCTGAGAAATTCGAATTCGCGATTCCCTTACGCCAGAATGCGCCCTCGGTGACGAAGATGCGCAAACGTGATCGTGACCGCGCAGAAGCCCTACGCCTTGCTGGCGGGCCAAAGCCGACGCTGAGAGACCGAGCTGCGGCCCTCGCTCGCGAGCGTGGCGAGGTGCGAACGGCTGAACTGACAGCAATCGGCATTCCCCGCTGCTACCTAGCCCGGATGTGCGATGAGGGCTTGCTCATCAAAGTCGGTTATGGAGTATATCGCGCCGCCAAACGTGATGCTGCTTGACGGTCAGAGCCAGCGGCGAACCTCGGCCTTGTAGCGGCGGTAGTCGTCGCCGAACTTCGCTTCGAGATAACGCTCCTCGCGGGCGATCACCTGCGTCTGGATCGCGATCAGCACCAACGGGAGCAAGGCGAAGGCGATCGGCCCGTCGAGGCCGATGGCAAGGCCGCTATAGATAAGCGCCATGCCGAGATACATGGGATTGCGGGTCCACTGATAGGGACCGGTCGTTGCTACGAGGGTCGTTGGCTGCGACGGGGGAACGTTGGTGCCCAGCCGCCGGAACAGCCCCGCCGCTGCAAGCATTATCGCCGCGCCGGCAGCGAACAGCAGAGCGCCCGTCGCCGCCAGCAACCGCCAGTCGATGCCGAAAGAGCGCAGGGGACGAACCGCTCCACCGCCAGCCCCAACAGCAGCGCTCCCAGATAGACGAAGGGCGGAGGGAAGCGCAAACCCGCGCTGTCCGGTTCGACGGCCATGCTCCTCTCCAATCTCTGCTCTCAAACCAGCATCGACTGCTGGGCGAAGATACCCGCCATCGCGCCGTGCGATGATGCCAGGGTGACCGATGGCGGCGTAAGGGGGTTGGCGAGGTCGCCGGCGGCGTAGATGCCGGGCGTGCTGGTTTCGCGGCGCTCGTCGACCTTGAGGATGATGCCGAGTGGCGTATCGATCGTGGCGAGGCCCAGCGATTCATGGAGGTTTGCGGACGGCTTGTTGCGCGGATGCGCGAACAGGATGTCGACCGCGACATTTGGGCCGGTATCGAGCTTGACGGTGGCGTTATGGCCCCCGTGATGCGCGATCTCGATGATCCGGCCATCGACGACAGGTGTGTTGCGGCGCGTCAGATCGGCCCGGATATCGGGCGGAATGTCATGACCATCGGCGAAGACCGTCAACCTGTCGGTCCAATCGTGGAACAGCCTGACCTGATTGTGCGACTGCCGGCCGGACCAGACGAGGCCCCAATGCTGGCCGGCGACTTCAAAGCCGTCGCAATAGGGGCAGGGCACGATGGACTTGCCCCAGCCTTCGGCAAAGCCCGCAACATCAGGCATCTGGTCGATGACGCCATAGCTCAGGATCAGGCGGCGCGCCCGGAGGGTTTCGCCATCCTCAGTAGCGACCGCGAAATCGTCGATGGCGCCGGAGACGCTGTCGGCCCGGGCATTGACCAGCCTGACCGTGGGATAACGCGCCAGTTGCCGCCGCGCCTCGGCCAGGATGTCCAGCGGTGGCTTGTGATCGTGGCCGAGCAGGCCATGCGAGTGGCCGGCGAAGCGGTTGCGCGGCTGGCCGGTATCGAGAACGGTGACCTTGCGGCGGGCACGGCCGAGCTGCAGGGCGCCGGCGAGACCGGCAAAGCTGCCGCCGATGATGATGACGTCATCCATGGTGATGGGCTCCGTGTTGTGGATGAAGCGCTGGGCCCAGGGCACAACGACTTGCATTTCAGATACTATATGGTATCATAATGCAGGAATTAGGATACTGTCAAGGACTGGAATTGTCGTGACTGAAAACAGCCGGGGCCGGCGCGGCCGGCCCGCCAACGAGGCGCTTGGCCAAACGATCATCGACGCCGCGAGCGAACTCTTTGTTGAATTGGGTTTTCAAGCGACGACATTGGACAAGGTCGCCCAGCGAGCGAAGATATCCAAGCTCAGCATCTATCGGCACTTCGAGAACAAGGAGGCGCTGTTCAGCGCGGCCATCGCGGCCGGCTGCCATCAGTTTGCACAGGCTCTTTTTGAGGGCGTCGACGGTTCAGCCGAAGATCAGCTCATGGCGGTGGGATCATCCCTGCTTCGCACCCTGATGAGGCCGGACGTCAGCAATGTCGAAGCCATGATCATGGCCGACAAGACCAATCAAAAGTCGTTAAGCAAGCTCCATTACGAAGCCCGCCCCGCCCATATCATCGCCGAAATCGAGGCCCTGTTGCGTCAGTTACACGCGAAGGCGGTTCTGAACGTGCCCGATCCTCTCCGGTCCGCCCGCTTGTTCGCCGCGCTTTTCAAAGGATCCGATCTCTTGATTATCGCACGCTTCGATCAGGCGAGAGCAGAGGACGACAACGAAATCGAATCCTATTGCCGATCGGCCGTCGCCATGTTCATCGCCGCCCATGGTGGCAACGACTACGCGGGCGGATAGCCTAGACGAGGATCCTCGATGTTCTGACACTCTGGAAGCAGGACTTATCGAGATCGAAGAGTATGGGAGAAATTGCACGCTGGCACGCAGCATCGCGCCATGGCGTAGAAGAGGCGGTGGCTCCCCGGGCCAGACAAGTTCGACAAATCGAACCGGGTATCACAAGGCCAGAAAAGCCTTTATTTCCAGTCGCTTGGTGGGACCTCTTCCTCAAAGCGTCAGCCGCCTCGGTGTATCTCAAGGGGTAGCAGCGGTGTATCTCTCAGTCAAGCTCGGTTTTGCCACTCTCCAAGCAACAATGTATAGCCAGTCAGGTCTCTTGATGGTGCCTGAACAACCCCTATGATGGCGCTCGCTGGTCCCTCCAGCGTAGGGGAGGCCACCACAGCATGACGCCGCAAACCTTCATCGCCAAGTGGCAGAACTCTCAGTTGAAGGAGCGGGCAGCTGCGCAGGAACATTTCCTCGATCTTTGCCATATGCTCGGGGAACCCACGCCCGCCGACGCCGACCCAACAGGCTTGGACTACGGATTTGAGGTAGGCGCTTCTAAGACCATGGGCGGCAAAGGGTTCGCTGACGTCTTCAAGCGAAACCACTTCGGATGGGAATACAAGGGTACCAAGGCCAACCTCGACACCGCGTTTCTACAGCTTCAACGTTACGCCGTAGCATTGGACAACCCGCCTCTGCTCATCGTTTCGGACATTGGCACCACGATCCGTATCCATACCAACTGGACTAACTCCGTTTCTAAGACCTACACGATCGCCATTTCCGATCTTGGCGACGGCGAAAAACGCGGTTGGCTGAAGTCTGCCCTGTCTGATCCCGAGGCTCTGCGCCCAAAAAAGACCCGCCAACAGCTGACTGAAGAGGTTGCTGCGGAGTTCGCACAACTCGCCCGTTCTCTACAGGATCGCGGCCATGTGCCGGAACAAGTGGCCCATTTCATCAACAGACTGGTCTTCTGCATGTTCGCGGAGGATGTGAAGCTCCTTCCCGAGACGATCTTCACCCGGATGCTGGAACAGGCGCTGGACGATCCGACCGAGTTCGAACGCTTTGCCCGTGAATTGTTTGTGGCGATGAGGTCCGGTGGTCGGGTCGGCTTCGAGAAGGTAGCGTGGTTCAACGGTGGCTTGTTCGACGACGACTTAGCTTTTGCCCTGACCAAGCAAGAAATCAAGCTGGTCCACCGGGCAGCCTCGCAGTATTGGGGAGACATCGACCCTTCCATTCTCGGCACGCTGTTCGAACGCGGTCTTGACCCGGATAAGCGCAGCCAGCTGGGCGCGCACTACACCGACCGTGACAAGATCATGATGATCATCAACCCAGTGATAGTTGATCCGCTAACAGCCGAATGGCAGAAGGCCAAGGCCGAAATCTCGGGGCTGATGGCGAAGGCGGCATCATCGAAGGGCAGCATCGCAACACGGGCCTACAACCAAGCCCAAGGTGTCTTGGAGCGACACCTAAAGCGGCTTGCGGAGTACCGGGTGCTGGACCCTGCGTGCGGTTCAGGAAACTTCCTCTACCTCGCTCTGAGGGAGCTGAAGGACCTCGAACATAGGGCTCAGGTGGAGGCCGAAGCGATGGGGCTGCCGCGCCGGTTTCCGCAGATTGGTCCCGAGGTTGTCAAGGGCATCGAGCTAAATCCCTATGCGGCGGAGCTTGCCCGCGTCTCGGTTTGGATTGGCGAGATACAGTGGATGCTCAAGAATGGCTTCGCCGCCAGCCAGAACCCGGTCTTGAAGCCACTCAACAACATCGAGTGCCGGGATGCCCTGCTCACGTGGGTTCCTGGTGACGCTGACGACAGGGGACAATGGATCGAAGCCAAGTGGCCCGAGGTTGATGCAATCATAGGAAACCCACCTTTCCTCGGCGGGAAGATCATGCGCTCGGAATTGGGAGACAGCGCCGTGGCCAGCCTGTTCGCAACCTATCGTGGTCGCGTTCCGCCCGAGGCTGACCTTGTCGTCTACTGGGTAGAGAAAGCCGCAACCGCAATTCGACGAAGGCCATCGACCCGAGCTGGGCTTGTTACGACGAACTCCATACGCGGCGGAGCGAACCGCAGGGTCATGGAAGCCATCGCGGAGAACATGAGCATCATCTCGGCATGGGATGATGAACCTTGGACAGTGGATGGTGCGGCAGTCAGGGTTTCGTTGGTCGTGTTCGGATCGCTGTACGAGCATGAGGTTCCGCATCTAGACGGACGGCCTGTTGCCAAGATCAACTCAGACCTCACTGCCACCGATTTCGATTTGACCAAGGCACGCCGTCTCGCGGAGAACGCTGGAGTTGCCTTCCAAGGGCCTGTGAAGATCGGCTCCTTCGAAATCAGTGGAGATTTTGCACGTAAGCTATTGACCCTGCCTACCAACCCAGACGGCTCTCGAACGCTGACGTAATCCGCCCATGGGTGAACGGAATTGATATTGTCCGGCGACGACGGGATATGTGGATAGTCGACTTCCACGAACGGGCCGAGGCAGATGCCTCTGTCTACGAGGGTCCATTCGAACACATCCGAGCTATCGTCAAGCCATCTCGTGATAGCAATCGTAGGGATCGTAGACGGCTAAACTGGTGGATGCATGGGGAAACCGTGCCGGGGCTGAAGGGACGCATGGCCGGGCTTAATCGAGCGATTGTCACGCCCCGTGTTTCGAAGCACCGCGTATTCGTATGGATTTCGTCTGACACCTTGCCGGACAGCGCGGTTGTCGCCATTGCCCGCGACGATGACACCACATTCGGCATTCTCCATTCGCGTTTCCACGAGTTGTGGTCGCTGCGAATGGGCACATGGCTTGGGGTTGGGAATGACCCTCGTTACACGCCCACGAGCACGTTCGAAACGTTCCCGTTCCCCGAGGGATTGGCGCCCCAAAAGCCTGCTGACCAACACCCCATAAGCGCAGTTGCCATATCGGCGGCCGCCAAACGGCTCAACGAGTTGCGCGAGAATTGGCTGAACCCGGCTGATCTTGTGAGAAGAGAGCCGGAAGTTGTCCTCGGCTACCCCGACCGAATTGTTCCAGTCGATGACAATGCCGCCGTGATACTCAGCAAGCGCACTCTAACGAACCTCTACAACGAACGACCAGCATGGCTTCAGCACGCTCACAACGCGCTGGATGACGCTGTGGCGGCGGCCTATGGGTGGCCCGCCAACTTGTCCGACGAGGAGGTTCTGTCCCGCCTGTTCGCGCTCAATCAAGAGCGGGCTTCCGCTCAGGTCGCAACTCTGACCAAACATTGACGGGGGTCACGCGGGGAGGGGCCGCAACAAGCGGGCAACTGGCAGGCTGGAGTGCTGGATTAGAAGTTCACAAGCCAGTTCAACGTCGCGACCGATGTGACGCAGGACACGACCTCTCGACCTCGGATAGGCATGCAACTCTGTCGCGCCGATGCCGCTTCCCCATTGTTTGTGCGTTCCTGACGACATCTTGTGAACCAGTTTTGCAGTTTGTACACGCTTGAACTCTGCCTTGGTTTCCGCCTGGGGATCGTCGCGGATAACCATCTCGACAGCGAGCGCGGCCGCGACGACGCGACGGGGGTCTACCTTCGCCTTGCGTAGCCTCGCCCAGGCCGCTCGCGTACGATCGTCAGGAGATAACCCGCGAAGCCTGAACGCCTCCACATGAGGCCCTGCGGCCCTGTACAATGTCTCCACGCGCTCGATTGCGTTTGTGACCCATACGTTGTCCGCGTTCGCCTCCAGCCAAACGTGAGCAGCCTTGCGATAGGGTGTGATCTCCTTGGCCGTGTAGGATGGTTTGTACGCGCTGCCGTGACGGGCAAGGTGGTCAGAATGCGAGCGGCAGAACCGAGTATCCAGACCATCCGTGGTGCCCGCACGAGCAGGCTTTCCGCAGCCCAAGACACGGCAGCGTGTGAACATATGGCTTGGGTCAGCCGCTCGGGCTTTGACCTCGCTCTTGCGCTCTCGCTTCTTCGTCCAATTCGTCAATCTCGGGTCCCTCTTAGGTGTGCCGTGGGTTTCCCCTTAAGGGAACAAGCAGTGGGGTGAAGGGCTACCTGAGTGAGATGGAGGGGTAGCCTAACATGCAGATGAAGTTTGATAGGACCAAGTACAGGGACGAAGTCCCATCCCTTAGCCTTCAACCGTAACGGTGCCCTCAACATGGACATGGGCCTTGAACACATTGAGCATGACTTCCTTAGTCTCCAACACCTTGGAGGATGGAACCATCACTGCGTCATGGATCGGCAGAGCGACAATCCCCTCGGCGCGAAGGCTAAGGAGAACGTCTACAAGAATGCTGCTCTCAATGAACTGAGCGTCGTGGCCAAGACCCTTGTGGAATTGATCCTTGATTAATGGGTGCTTGGCTTCGATGGCGTCGACCACCTCGCCGATCTTGTCGGTCTTGCGAAACAGCGTCTTGGTGCCCTTGGGGAAGCGGTCTGGCCGGGCCTCAGCGAATATCATGGCGCTCATCACCTTCTTGATGCCATCTCTATGCTGGTTGTATCCGGCCATCGAATAGAGGTCGCCGGTGGCCGGGAGGTGGCCTGCCATGCCGTAGAGGATGCGGGCGCCCACTTGACCATAGTCCAGCTCCACGGCCTTCTCTCCCCCGATCTTGAGCCCTTGCCGTCGCTCGTGCTTCCGTAGCTGCTGCCAGAAACCTCCGAACATTCTGCCGCCACTGTCGAACCGCGCCTGGGTGAAGATGCGACGTAAGCGCCTGTCTCGGATGTCGAAAGCCGTGTGTGGCCCCAGAATGCCCAGAGGATCATACCTGAGGTCGGCCGCCGCCAGCCACTGGTTGATCTTCTCAAGCTCGTGGCGGTAACGCTCTGTGGTAGGGGTGTCGGCGTATTGCTCCAGTCCCCCTTCATCCCAATAGTTGTCAGGGTCCTTCACTCGCTTGAGGACAACTGTTTCGCCGTGGGGATGTTCGTCGAGGTCGTCAGTCTGGATGTCGCCGTCATCCATTCGCTTCAGCAAAGTCGGCCCCGGTCGGATAACCGTCGATTTCGAAGCGCCAGGTATCGGAGCGGCCTTGTCCTGACGCACGTAGCCCAGTTCGGGCTTGGCGAGCAGGTCCAGAATGCGTGGAAATACCTTGCTGTAGGCTCGCGGGCGATATCGGCTCCTCGTTCCCAAGACCCGATTGGACCGGGTGACATAGATGTCGAGCGGGTATTCGACGAGATGATGATGCATCAGGTCAGACAGGATGGCATCCACCGTCAGGTCGAAGGTTTCTTGGTCTACGACCCGACGCTTGTTCCTCGTCAACCCTGCATGCTGCTCGTAGTTCAGGAGCAACCTGATGGCTTCCGCCACGATGCCCTTGGTGCCGTCTGACGAAGCGAACCGATACGCATTGAACGGACGATCGCGTTCGTCATCTTCGTCATCTGAGGTCGCGGAAAGCGGGGCGATCTGGTCCAACTACAATCTTCCAATTCTTCAAAATGGCCACCCCGCGCCCACGGCCACACAGAGGGCCACGGGCGGGCGTGAGGTCGGGCTGAGGTGGGAGGCTCGGCAGCGTCTCGCGGGGTGTCAGAGCGCACCTACGGCTGCCTGTCACTGGTTGCCGAGCCAGCGAGATATCGCAAGTCAGGCGGCAACGACAAGGGCAAAAGCGCGCGGTCTGTGCCTCTCCCCGGCGAAATGATAGGCTGGGCTTTGACCTCGTCTGCCACGGCAACTCGGCGGGGTCTGTCTTGTGAGGCCGGGGGGCATTCACTGTGGAGCCCGAAGACCTGAAGTCCCGCATCGAGATTGCGCTGGCAGGCGACCGCCTGAGCCAATGGCAAAGGCATTTCCTCGTCGATATTCACGTCCGTCTGCAGAAGTACGGCTCCAACACGCGGCTGACCGACAAGCAGCGCGCCAAGCTATTAGAGGCCATCGGTTACGCCCCACCAATGAGCCAGGCACCGCCCCAGCCACGCCCTATCGGCTCTCGGTCCAGCCCGTGGAGGCCGCGCCGCCGCCGACGGAGCCCACTTGCGCGGGAGGCTCGATATCTGGCCCGTCGATTTGTCAGAACCTTTGGGATCGCTCTGGCAGTCATCGTCGGAGGCCTCATCTACTCTTACCTTACCGGAACCCGCCACATGCCTTCTTCAAGCGGTTGGGCCGTGGGGTCGCCAGAGACGGAAACCACCACCACGCCGTTGACGAGGAGCCAGTTCACCATCACGGACGGTGACACTATTCGCCTCAGCGGTGCCGCGAAGGGTACTCGGCTGGTCGGCTTCAATGCGCCCGAAAGCATCGAGCCAAGGTGCGCCTCTGAGGGAGACCTTGGGCGTCGAGCGAAGGCGCGCCTCAAAGAGCTGGTGGCCACTGCCAAGTTGGAACTGAAGATGGTTCCGTGTTCTTGCCCGCCGGGTACCGAGGGCACGGACAAGTGCAACTACGGGCGAAGCTGCGGCTCTCTCTTTGCCGATGGCCGCGATGTTGGCGACGTATTGGTGTCAGAGGGGTTGGCTGTACCGTTTGTATGCTTCTCCACAAGCTGTCCGCCGACGCCACGCCCTTGGTGCAGATAGGGCGCGTTCGCCTCACCTCCCGGCGATTGGTTCGAGACGCTTCGCCAGCTTCGCGAGGGTCGAGCGCGAGCAATTGGTGGCCTTTACGATGGTGTTCCAGCTCTGCTTCTTGCGCAGCATGTCCATGATCGCCTCATTGCGCTCGGCGTCTTCGGGGCGACCCTTCATCTTCCCCTCAGCCCTCGCCTTGGCAATCCCCTGAGCCTGCCTGCGGCGTCGGTCGTCGTAGTCCTTGCGAGCGATGGCGGCGAGCATGTCGAGCAGCATCCCGTTGATCGCGTCGAACATCCGCCCGGTGAAGGCGTCCTCGGTCTTCAGCATCATGTGTGAGGTCGGCAAGTCCAGCGCTACGACCTTGACCTCTCGGTCCTTGATCTCACGCTTGAGCTGATCCCAGTCCTTGTCCGACAGGCGGCTCAGGCGGTCGACCTGTTCGGTCAGCAGAATGTCGCCGGGCTTGCTGTCCCTGAGCAGCCGGAACAGCTCTGGCCTGTGCAGCGAAGCCCCGCTCTCGTTCTCCTCGTAGGTGGCCGCAATGGTCAGACCACGTTCCTTGCAGAACGCCTCAAGGTCTCCTCGTGCGCGCCCCGCGTCCTGTTCCTTGGTCGAGGCCCTGAGGTAGGCTCGAATGAATGTCACGGTGCCCTCCAGTTCGGTTTGACTGGTTCGCTAATAGATGGTTCGGTTTGACTGGTCAAGAGGCATTTATCGAACCAACATCAGCCCGGTACGGAAAGGGCACACCCAAAGAGACTGGGTGAAATGCCTGTTCAAATCACCGTCACGACAGCGCTAAATTGTAGCGCCGTGCCCGACGAGGAAGATGGAATGAGAGAAGACGAGCGCATTTCGATCGTTAAGGAACTCCTCTTTGCCTACGTGAAGAGCCCGTCCCTCCGCCATATCCGCGACCCCTACTCGCTGATCAGATTGGCGCAGGAGATCGTTAGGCGAATTGACCGAGGCAATTCGATCTGGAGGAAGTGGGACGGGCAACGCGAGGTCCTTCTCAAGTCCGCCCTGGGTTGTTGGATACCAGTCGAGGCTCTGCGCGACTTCATCAATGAAATGCCAGGGCCACAGGTTACGACGACAGATGTCGACCAGCGCCTGAGAGCGTTCGAGGACGAGGAATACTTCTCATACCCAAAAGAGCAGCTTCGCCCTGGGTGCCTCGCGCTTTACGAGAAGGAAAGAGCCCACGGTACTGAGCTTCCGGCCATCATCGGCTTGCTCAGGGACCACGTGGAGCGGGAAGAGGAACGGCTTCGGGTTGAGCAGGAAGAACGGTACAAGAGATCGCGTGAGGAGGACCGGATAGCTCGCGAACAGCGGCTCCTGTCAGGCGCAGACTGCAAGTGGACGCAGCTCCAGAAATCCCCTCACTGGTTTTGCCGCGTCAATGGCAGGACATACCGTCTCTCACCGACGAAAGACAAAATGTGGAACCTCTACCGCGTCAATTCGGTCTCGGAAGAGGATGAGAAGGGCTTGATAGGGAAGTACCAACGGCGCGGAGACGCGACGAAAGTGGTCTCACAAATGGCCTATCAGCCGGAGCCAAAGTGGTAAAGCATGAAATCGGAGCCTTGGCGTATTGGCCGTGGTGCAACGACAGTCCGTACCTGATAGATCATTTCGATTGTTGACGCTGTCCAACCCCGGCCAAGTGGAGAACGCATGAACGACAAACCAGACCGGGAGCGACAGCTTGTCATCCAAATCGTGAAGGGAGCAACTCCCGAGCAAGCCGACGCGCTCCGCACGTGGGCGTTGAAGCTCCTTGAAATCCGCCAGTCGGACTTGCCGGCGCGAACGAAGGCCAAACTGGCCGTAGCTGCAACCGTGCAAGGCAAAGTCGTAGGACCAATGCTCAAGAATGCGCTCGGGCGTGCGAAGAGCCTTGGGTGGGACAACAGGACTATGGCCCAGCGCCTCGGGCTCGGTGGCGCAGTCTTGGGGGTAGCAGTATTTGGCGGTCATAGTGCGGGGATTGCCGCTCTCGGGGTGGGCGTCGGGGTGCCCCTCTGGGCGGTACTGGGAGCCGGGTCGATGTTTGCAACGTATCTTTATGAAGAGCTTACCGAGGCCGCAGCGAGCGCCAAGAGTGGAGCTACCTACACGGTCATAGACGCGGACAAAGAGGACGGGCCGACGGCCTCAAGGAAAAGCCCGCCCCAAACACCGGCAGGATAACCCGTGGCCCAGGGTGCGTGTGTGAGGGTCTAATAACATGGCCGCATCGACAAACGGCTCTGGCGCGCCACCCATCGGGTGATGCGACGCTGTCATAGCGTCCGAAGGCCGAAAGGGGGTACGGGGGTAATCGCGCGCTGCCGCATATCTGATCGGGGTCAGAAAAATCTGTACCAAACATTCCCGACCTCCATTAGCGTCCCCTGATGGCACTCCACTGGTTCAACCCTCCGGTCTACGTTAGGACTGACCGACCTGGCATTCGCTTCGGGGTCAGCCATGTAGAGGGTGCCTCCGAGCAACTCCTCAAGTGGACCCAGCGCGGCCCTAAGTGGAAGCAGGCTGTCGAGACTTGCATGGCCGCCATGGAAGGCGATGTGCCCCCTCAGGACGCCCGTAGGGCATTCGAGGCGGCAGCCAAGGAAGAGAAGATGTTCTTTCCGCCCGCCTGAGCCGGGCCACGTTCGCATCACACCTCCTCGGAACCTTGACACGGCGCTCAAGCCCCTCGAAGAGAGACATTGGGCAGGCTGCGCCAGTCAGCCGGGCAGGAGAAAATACGAGCATGAGACGATTTCTTTTGGTTGCCCTCGCTGGACTGGCATTCACGCCGGCTATGGCCGAGAATATCCTCCCGATCAAAGCCGAGGATAGCCGCTGGATCGAACCCGAGGGTAACCGCTTCAGGCTCGCGTCGGCCATCCGGCGCTTTAACTACGACTGCCCGGAGGCCAAGCTGGGGGACATCGTTGTTGGCACGGAAAAGACCCTCTTGATACAATGCGGTCCTGCCGATGGCACAAAGAGGGTAATCGAGGGCCAGCTCTACTACCTCAACGTCGCGGCTGACAACTACGTGACCAGAGCGCCCGCGCCATCATCTTCGTGGTGGCCGTGGTAGCATCTCAACTTGTGGCTCGGCCTGCGAGATAGACGTGCCACAAACCAGCACCTTCATTCTATGTTTGGGACGTCGCCACCTACCAAGAGTGTCCCAGTAGCCTACGCTATGGCTGCGTAGCGTCGTCGCTCAATTCGCTCAAAATGCCGCCCTTCAAAGTGGGGCGTGGCTGGAAATGGACAAGCCCGCGCCGCTCTTCGGGATCGAACCCAGCACGCCGGATCGCGCCAAAGATGCGGGCCTCCACCCAATCCGCACCTTCCTTCAGCAGATCGAGCGAGTTTCGACCCTCGAAGGGGCCGCCTTTCATCAACAGCACAGGCTTGGCATCATCGTCGGCCAGCGCCAGCAGCGAGAGCCGAGCAGCCCGGAATGTGCCGTCTGGCTTTATCCATTGCTCGTAAGCGCGCCACTGATATTCGTGGATGACGTTGTCACGTTCCTGCCGAAGGAAATCCCAAAAGATCGCGTGATGTTCCCTCTGGTCTTTGATGGCATTCCACTCGACCGTGATCTCTTGCCTGATACGAGGCGAAAGGCACGATTTTGCGTCAACCCGGAACAAGTCGATCGCCGTCCTAAGGACCGCGCAGGTGCCTATCCAGATGACCTTCCACTCCGACAGCAGGAACGTCGCCTCTGCAAGCCGTTCGTCAAGGTGACGGATGCCGCTGCGGCCGTCGGACAGCGCGCGGTAAGAGGAGAGGAAATACTTCACGGGCACATAGCTGTTCGCGTACTTCGTCGGGACTGTCATCTGAGGCCGGGCCTTTTGACTTTCGTGTCTATTTGTTCTTCATTTCCACTTTGGGAGCGAGGGCACCATGCAAGTGGAAAAGGTCGATCCGATAAGGATCAAGTTCGATGGATTGGATGCGGACAGACACATCGTTGAACTTGAACCGCTTGCGCTTTCACTTCGTGGCGCCTCCAAGCTCATAGCGTCTGGTGGTCAGGTGGCGCTCACCGGACGCTATTCAAAGCGCGAGATAGGCAATTCTGTAAAGGTCTATGCACTGCCTCCACAGCCTGGGTCCTATGACATCTGGGTACTGGTTCAGGCTGGGTTTGGATTGGCAGCGGCCGTGACCGTTCCACTACTCCCTTACATCGATGTTGCAATCAGAACAGCGGCGACCAAGGCAACTGAAGCCTTGGTAAATGCAACCATCGCCCGTTGGGCCAACAAACCCAAAGAAATGGACGCTGCTAACAAGGTCGCGGTAAGGGCTTTGGAGGAAATGGGGCATACGGCACGGGCTGCTATTCAAATGGCGGAACGGCTATCACTATCAAACCATGCGGGCGTAAAGATGCTGGTCAGCCCAATCGGGACATCGGCTCAAACACTTCAAGTCGGCCATCTGGACAGTGGGGCTTTCCCGGTAACGGAAACGGATCGAGCTGAGATCGAGAAAGTCGAGCCCATAGAGATAGGGGCCGAGCAGGTAATGACGATAAGCATTTCCGAACTCGACTTGGTAACCAAGACCTGTAAAGTCTCTGTCGTTGGCGACGAGCAGCCAAACCGCCGGGTTTCCGGGCAAATCACCGACCCGTTGCTGGGGGTTCCAAACAATCCCTACTCGACAGCGTTTGATCGGCAAATTCCGATAGCGGTCAAATGCAAGCCGCAATACTCAGAAGGCGAGATTGACCGCATCTTTATCTCGGATGCAATGCAAGAATAGACGGTCACGAAACCGATCTGTTCACGGTGGCGAGCGCCTTCTCAAGCGCCCGTCTGGCGACCTCAAGCCTCGCCTCGTCGCCCCCATAGTCCTCCCCAACGCTGCCTGAGGAGTGCCCAAGGATGATGTCTTGGTCTGACTTGCTGACGCCAGCCAGTCGCAGCCGATCTTTCATCAGGTGACGAAGTGAATGCGTTGTGGCCTTTGGGTCCGCCACGCAAGCCCTAACGTGTTTCCCGAGGGCTGCTGAAGCGGACGCGGGACCCCGAGGTCGTCCATAGGCCGGAAACAGCATCATGGCATTGCCGGCAGCTTTGACGGCTTCCTTTGCGGCGTCCAGAGCGTCGCCGATCAAAGGGACGTTGCGCCGCGACACCTTATTCTTGATACGCCGGTCGTCATGCCACTCGACCGTGATGTGTGGAATGGCGTGGTCAAGGTTCACGTCCGACACACGAAGGCCCGACACCTCAGCAAGGCGGCATCCGGTTCCATTTAGAATTGTCCAAATGTGCCTAAGGTCCGTCTTGGCATGGTAGGCGATGCGGGCGGTTATGGCTTCAACCTCGTCCAGGGTGAATGGCCGACGCTTGTCCTTGTCGGGCTCCGCCCTGTCCTTCGGCGCAGCCTCCAAGTTCATAAAGGGGTTGGTGGCGCCGGCTAAGTCAAATTCCCTTATGGCGTGGTTGATGACCGCGCGGACCACGTTCAAGTAACGGTCTACAGAAGACGCTTTGCGCCCATCGAGCATGTGATCGCGAACTTCCTTGGCGTCCTCGCGCTTGATGCTGGCCAGCTTGCGGTCCTTGCCAAGTGCCTCCACGACGAGCTTGAAGACCCGCTCAAGCTCCATCTGCTTCGTCTCGTCGTCCCCAACTCGCTCCTTAAGATAGAGCCTCTTGGCGTCCTCAAGGGTCGGGGCTGGCGTACCCGATGGGTTCAGCATCAGCGCGCGCGCCAATGCGGTGTCTGCCTCGGTCGGGAGGAAATCGGGGAAGGGGAGGTCGTCGTCGTCGTCATCCTCGACATTGTCGAAATCTGGAACGTACTTGCGGGCAATCTTCTCGACGGCCTTCATTCTGGCCTGCCAGTCCGTGTCATGCTCGATCTCGTCGAGAGACGGGAAGTCCCGGTCTTGGCGGAAGCCCATCTTGCGGGCAGCGGCTATGCCGTCGCGGAAATGACCCCATTCAGTTGGGGCAGGCCCATTGGCGCGCTTGGTCGCGTCGGCCAAGAGTTTCTCAGCCTCAGCGTGAACTCTCGGATATTTCCTAAGCGCCTCCTGCTCGGTGGCCCCAAGCGGCACGAGGTGTTCTCGCTTGCCCAAAACGGTCCGAAGTTCGTCAGGGATTTTGCGCCTGTAGCGCCATCCGGCTTTGCCGCGTTTCTGTATATGCTTCACGTCAATCTTCATGCTCAGGGTACCCCGCAGTGTATCGCGCGGTGTATCTCTGGGGAAGCGGAAACCCTTGCAATCCTTGGGCTTCAAGACTTTTCTGGTGATAGTGGCTCCCCGGGCCGGATTCGAACCAGCGACCAACCGGTTAACAGCCGGTTGCTCTACCACTGAGCTACCGGGGAACGGAGGCTCTTTGAGCAAGTGGCGCAGCCTATAGCAAACCCGTTTCGGCTTTGCAAAGCAGCATTTCGCATTTTGTCGAGACTTTTTCGCCCGGTGGTTTCTCGCAATCGGCTTTGCCCACCCACATATTAGCCGTCTTGGCGACGGGCGCGGAACCGAAAGGGCGGTCGCGGCTTTCGTAAAATGGCATTATCTGGCCCCCAGACAGGCAGTTTTTCGCAATGACGGCAGCGGACGAAAACCGGATACCCGCACGAAAGATCTCGGTTTTCGGGCGCGAATTCACCATGCCGCAGTCGCGCGGTCTCAGAATCACCATCGGCGTGCTTTTGACGATTGGCGGCCTTCTGGGGTTCCTGCCGATCCTTGGCTTCTGGATGGTGCCGCTCGGACTGCTGGTACTCTCCTACGAAATCGCCATGGTCCGCCGCCACCGGCGCCGCTTGGTCGTCTGGTGGGAGCGGCGACGCCGGCCGGACTGAGCGGCCCTTGCCGACGCACCTCGCACGGCGGTGGCCTTCGAAGAGAATCAATCTTGGCGCCGTCTCTCCGTGCCAGATTCCTCCGAATCGGGTTGCGCGCCTGCCTTCAAATCCTCGCTGATCTCCTTCAGGACCGCGGAAGCCGAGGCCAGACGCGCGCGGTCACGCGGTGACAGCCTGCCGGTGCCTTCAATTCTCAGGCAGTCGATGGCATAGCGCACCAGTTCCTCGCACCCCAGCAGCGGCACGCTTTCCGTTTCGTGCGTTTCATCCTTTGGTTTTGCCATGGGCATGGCGCAGTCTCCCTGTTTCTCAACGCAAGCCGGTGCGCGGCGTTTCGCTCGATCATCCGCCATGCTTAATGGATTGCTAATAGGGCGGCCGTGACGGCGATCTGACAGGGGGGCGGAGCCGGCGCAGAGGAAAGCGTTCGGAATACGTCGTGGCCGCTTGACGGCATTTTCGCCGCAACCTATTGGAACCGGGTGGAACGCCGGGAGCAAAGAGGCCTCGTGGCGGAGTGGTTACGCAGAGGACTGCAAATCCTTGCACCCCGGTTCGATTCCGGGCGAGGCCTCCAATGCCCAGGCTCCCGCGCGTCAGCGCCGGAGCCTGAAGTTCCGGTCGAAATGAACCGCGATTCTGACGCGGCAAGCAGATTGGTTGGAACATGAGCGCTGATTTTTCCGAACTTCGCATCAAGATGGTCGATGGTCAGGTTCGCACCACCGACGTGACCAGCGCGCCGTTGCTCGACGCGATGCTTTCCGTGCCGCGCGAGGTTTTCGTCGGCGATCGCCAGCGCGATCTGGCCTATATCGACGAGGACATCCGTATCGCCGGCAGCGCCGATGGCCCGCGATACCTGATGGAAGCTTCGCCGCTGGCCAAGCTGATGCAACTGGCCGAGATCAGCGTGGCCGATTCGGCGCTCGATGTCGGCTGCGGCACCGGCTACGCCTCGGCGATCCTGTCGCGCCTGGCGAGATTCGTCGTGGCGCTCGAAAGCGATTCGGCCTTGGCGCAAACCGCCGCGTCGACCCTGTCCAGCCTGGGCTGCGGCAATGTGACCGTGGTTCAGGGCGCACTGGCGCAAGGCCATGCGGCCAAGGCACCTTACGATGTCATCTTCATCGGCGGCAGTGTCGGCAAAGTGCCTGCGTCGCTGCTCGACCAACTCGCCGAAGGTGGACGCCTGGTCGCGGTCGAAGGACAGGGCAATTCCGGCGTGGCGCGGCTTTTTTTCAAGGGTGGGGGGGTTGTAACCGGGAGAAGGGCATTTAATGCGGCAATTAAGCCACTACCCGGCTTCGAACGTGAGCATGCTTTCGAATTCTGAATGATTTGGCCTTGCAGCAAAGGCTTTGTCATGGTCGCTTGCATTTGAACGATCGTTGCTGATCCCAGACTGGGGGCACTTTGGGCCGAGCGACAGGGAACATGAAACACGCCACGCCGGCTGCTCCAGAAGGAGAAGCCGGCGCGGCGCGGTTCCCATGGAAAACGAATGAGGGATATACCGTGCCGTCAGTACGCAAATCACTTTTCACCGCCGTCCTTGTTTCGGCGACCGCACTATCCCCACTGGCTGCATCGGCTGAAACCATCACCGGTGCCCTAGCAAAAGCCTATCAGTACAATTCCACACTGAATGCATCGCGTGCCGGCGTGCGTGTGACCGACGAGAGCGTGGCCATTGCCAAGTCGGGCTGGCGTCCGACGGTTACCGGATCGGCCAACATCGACTATACGAACACGCGCCGGGCAAATGGTGGCGGCAATTCGAAGCTGACAAGCGGCAGCTACGGCATCCAGATCAACCAGTCGCTGTTCGACGGTTTCCAGACGAGAAACAACGTGGCGGCGGCTGAATCCCAGGTCAAGGCGTCGGTCGAAAGCCTGCGAAACACCGAAGAGAACACCCTGTTCAATGCGGCTACCGCCTATATGGACGTGATTCGCGACCGGCAGATCGCGGTGCTGACCGAACAGAACCTGCAGTTCCTGACCGAGCAGGCACGCGCCGCGCGCTCGCGCTTCGAGGTCGGCGAAGGCACCCGCACCGATGTCGCGCAGGCCGATGCCTCGCGCGCTTCCGCGGTGGCATCGCTGAGCGCGGCCCGCGCGCAGGCGCTGGCAAGTGCCGCGACCTATCACCAGGTCGTCGGTGACGAGCCCGGCAAGCTCAAGCCTGCTTCGCCATTGGGCAGGTTGCTGCCGTCGAGCCTTGACGCCGCTATCGCCATCGGCTCGGCCGAACATCCGGCCATCCTTGCCACCCAGCATCTGGTCGACGCCGCGGGGTTCACGGTGAAATCGTCCGAGGGCGCGCTGTTGCCGCAGTTGTCGGCTTCGGCCGGCGTTTCGGAAAACTACCGCAACTCCATCCCCGACGTGACGGGTTCCAACGGCAATTCGACCTCGGCCAATATCGGCGCGACGCTGACCATCCCGATCTATTCCGGCGGCCGGACCTCGGCGATCGTGCGGCAGAACAAGGAGTCGCTCGGGCAAGCGCGTATCCAGGTCGACGTCAGCCGCGACCAGGTCCGCCAGGCTGTCGCCACGGCATGGTCGCAATACACCGCCGCGCAGCAAAGCGTATCCGCCAACAGGCAGGTGATCGAAGCCGCACAATTGGCGCTGAACGGCGTCATCGAGGAGCGCAATGTCGGCCAGCGCACGACGCTCGACGTGCTCAATGCACAGGCCACCGTAATCACGGCCAAGATCAACCAGGCCAATTCCGAACACGACGTGGTCGTGGCGAGCTATGCCATCCTCTCCGCGATCGGCCACCTGTCGGTCGACCGGCTTGCGCTGCAGGTGACGAAATACAAGCCCGAAGAGCACTACAACGCCGTCAAGGACAAGTGGATCGGCCTGCGCACGCCGGACGGCCGCTAGGCCTTTCGTTCGAACGGCGTTTCCGGGTTGAGCGGTTCGATCGGAAACGCCTGACTGTCGTTGTCCTTCGATGGGTTGCTGACGGGGGCCGTCACGCGGCTTTGGCGGAATCGCTCTAATCTGTTGAAATCCCACATGTCCCCAGATTGGGGATTCTCGTGCGGCGATCCGTCGGTTACGCTGTCGTCATGATTCGAATCCGGCTGTTGCCGGAGCGGAAACCTGCAACGGGTCACAAGGGCGGCGGATGTGACGATGGCAACGGCAAGCAGCGCACAGCGCGAACCCTCCATGGAAGAGATACTGGCTTCCATCAGGAGGATCATCGAAGACAGCGACAACGGTCGCAAGCAGCCTGGCGAGGCCGATGAGTTGCAGCAGGATTTGGAGCCCGCGCCGAGTGCTGTTGCGGCCGCCGATATAGACGCGTTCCGCGCCGAACTGCATGCCGTTCCCGAGGTCAGGAAACCGGCCGCTATGGCGGAAGTCCAGGCGCCAGCCGTACAGCCGGCGATCGCACGCACGGAAGCGCCGCCACGTGCCGATCCGGCTGTTGGCAGGACGCCGACGACATTGGCCGAGGTCAGCGCCCGGGTTGCCGCCGAGCCGGTGCCCAGCCGCGACGCGCCAGCGGCTCCCGCGGAGCTTGCGGCGAGTGAAGCCATTATCGCCGATTGGCGTCGCGAGATCGCGGCGGTTGGCGAGCAAGCCAAGGCGATGCCGGACCGGAGCATCCGCAAGCCAGCGGCACGGCCGGAGGTGGCGGCGAGCGAAACGGCGGTGGACCCCGCGACCGAGCGGTCTTCGTCGAGCGATGCTCCGGGCACGGCCCAGGCGCGCGCGGCGGCAAACGAAGCGCATGCGGTGCGTCCCGCGATTCTTTCCGAACATACCGGCCGGCAGGTTGCTGCCGCCTTCGGCGAACTGTCCGACGCCTTTGCAAGCCGCAGCAAGAAGACATTCGACGAGATGGCCGAAGAAATGCTGCGGCCGATGCTGCAGGATTGGCTGGACAACAATCTGCCGACGCTGGTCGAAAGGCTGGTGCGCGAAGAGATCGAGCGCGTGGCACGCGGGGCACAGTAGCGTCCAGGCTTGCATTCCAGAAGAAGCGCCGCCGTCGAGGCGGCGTTTCTCGTTGTGGCGAGGTCAACCGCTGGTCGCCGAACTGGCAAAGGCGATCAAATTGCCGTCGGGGGTCGCTGACAATGAAGGTGCGGGAGCCCCAGGGCTCGGTTCGCAACGATGCCTTACGGCCGTCCGTTGAAATGAACAGGGCCGCGCCTATCTGCTTGTGATGATCCCGGGCGGCCTCGCGGTTGACTTGGCCAGGACCTTCCGATTTACACCGAACCAGCAAAATCCCGACAGCGCGGACCGTTTCCCCATGCTTGAAAAGACCTACGACGCCAAGACCGTCGAGCCGAAGATCGCCAAGGTGTGGGAGGAAGCCGACGCGTTTCGCGCCGGCGCCGGGGCGGAGGAGGGGGCCGAGGCCTTCACCATCGTCATTCCGCCGCCCAATGTCACTGGCTCGCTGCATATGGGCCATGCGCTCAACAACACGCTGCAGGACATTCTGGTTCGCTTCGAGCGCATGCGTGGCAAGAACGTCCTGTGGCAGCCCGGCATGGACCATGCCGGCATCGCCACGCAGATGGTGGTCGAGCGCCGGCTGATGGAAAAGCAGATCCATCGCCGCGATCTCACCCGCGAAGAATTCATCGAGAAGGTTTGGGAATGGAAGGCCGAATCGGGTGGGTTGATCTTCAACCAGCTGAAACGTCTCGGCGCCTCCGCCGACTGGTCGCGCGAACGCTTCACCATGGACGAGGGCCTGTCCAAGGCCGTGCTCGAAGTGTTCGTCACGCTCTATAAGGAAGGGCTGATCTACAAGGACAAGCGCCTTGTGAACTGGGACCCGAAACTGTTGACCGCGATCTCCGACCTCGAGGTCGAGCAGCAGGAGGTCAACGGCAATCTCTGGCATTTCCGCTATCCGATCGAAGGCGCGGCCTTCGATCCGGAAAACCCGAAAACCTTCATCATCGTGGCGACGACTCGTCCCGAGACGATGCTGGGCGACACGGCTGTCGCGGTGAATCCCGACGACGAGCGGTTCCAGCATCTCATCGGCAAGAACGTCGTCCTGCCGATCGTCGGGCGCAAGATCCCTGTCGTGGCCGACGAGTATTCCGATCCGGAAAAGGGGTCGGGAGCGGTCAAGATCACGCCGGCGCATGATTTCAACGACTTCGAGGTCGGCAAGCGCCACAAGCTGCCGGCGATCAACATCCTCACCGTCGAAGCCGCCATCAAGCTCAGGGATAATGAGGACTTCCTCGCCGGCCTCGAGGTGACACCAGAGCGTCAGGCGGTATGGGACGAACTCGACGGCCTCGACCGTTTCGTCGCGCGCAAGAAGATCGTCGAACTGATGGAGGCCGGCGGCTTCCTCGACAAGGTCGAGCCGCATCGCCATGCGGTGCCGCATGGCGACCGCGGCGGCGTGCCGATCGAACCGTTCCTCACCGAACAATGGTATGCCGATGCGGCCGAGCTCGCCAAGCCGGCGATCGCCTCGGTGCGCGAAGGTCGTACCAACTTCGTCCCGAAAAATTGGGAAAAAACCTATTTCGACTGGATGGAGAACATCCAGCCCTGGTGCATTTCACGCCAGTTGTGGTGGGGACATCAGATTCCGGCCTGGTATGGGCCGGACGGCCGCGTCTTCGTCGAGAAGACCGAGGAAGAGGCGCTGAGTGCGGCGATCGAATATTATTTGGCTCTGGAAGGGCCATGGAAGGCCTGGGTCGAGGACAAGCTCGAGAACTTCAAGCCGGGCGAGATCCTGATCCGCGACGAGGATGTGCTCGACACCTGGTTTTCGTCGGCGCTGTGGCCGTTCTCGACGCTTGGCTGGCCGGACCAGACACCGGAGCTGAAGACCTACTACCAGACCGACGTGCTGGTCACCGGCTTCGACATCATCTTCTTCTGGGTTGCCCGCATGATGATGATGGGCCTGAACTTCATGGACGAGGAACCGTTCCACACCGTCTATGTCCATGCGCTGGTGCGCGACAAGAACGGCGCCAAGATGTCGAAGTCGAAAGGCAACGTCATCGACCCGCTCGATCTCATCGACGAATATGGCGCCGACGCATTGCGCTTCACCCTGACCGTGATGGCGGCGCAGGGGCGCGACGTGAAGCTCGACCCGGCGCGCATCGCCGGCTACCGCAATTTCGGCACCAAACTGTGGAACGCGACGCGCTTTGCCGAGATGAACGAAGTCGCGCGCAATGACGATTTCTGGCTGAACGACGCCAAGCTGGCGGTCAACCGCTGGATCCTGACCGAGTTGACGCGCGCCGCGCGCGAGATCACCGACGGCATCACCTCGTACCGCTTCAACGAGGCGGCTGGAGCGGCCTACCGCTTCGTCTGGAACCTGTTCTGCGACTGGTATCTGGAACTGCTGAAGCCGGTGTTCATGGGCACGGACGAGGCGGCCAAGGCTGAAAGCCGCGCTTGCGTCGCCTTCGTGCTCGACGAGATTTACAAGCTGCTTCATCCGATGATGCCGTTCATGACCGAAGAGTTGTGGGCGCAAACGGCGGGCGAAGGCAGGGAACGGGCCTCGCTGCTGTGCCATGCCGCATGGCCGTCGCCGGATTTCGAGGACGCGGAAGCAGCCGCCGACATCAACTGGCTGGTCGATCTCGTCTCCGGCATCCGCTCGGTGCGCTCTGAGATGAACGTGCCGCCGGCGGCCATTGCGCCGCTCGTGGTGGTCGGCGCCAACGACGTGACGCGCGAACGACTGGTTCGCGAGGAGTTCGCGATCAAGCGGCTGGCGCGCGTCGGCGACATCTCGCTCGCCGATGCGGCACCCAAGGGGTCGGCGCAGATCGTGCTCAACGAGGCGACGATCTGCCTGCCGCTTGGCAGCCTGATCGACCTCACGGCGGAGGCCGTGCGGCTGCAAAAGGAACTGGTCAAGGTGACCGAGGAAATCGCGCGCCTGCACAAGAAGCTGTCGAATGAGAAATTCGTCGCCAGCGCGCCGGCCGAGATCGTCGAAGGCGAACGGGAAAAGCTCGCAGAATATCGCGACGCGCAGGACAAGCTTTCGGTGGCGCTGACCAGGGTTCGTGACGCCGGCTGAAGGGCAGATTCGGGAGATTTTAGCGCCCTCTAAAATGGGCGGTCTCGTGCCTCGAAAACCGGCATTCCGTTGCGTTAATGTTGACGTAAACGGAAGTTTTTGCCCCATTGTTGCCATAATGTAACAATGGGGCCGCAGACCGCTTAAATCGGCCTTTTTTGAGCCTTTCCGGTCGCTTTTTCCCTCTTTTGGAGCGGTGAACCTCACCAAAGACCGTTTTTTGGCGTCGCGGCGTCCGCCTGCATTTTGCCCGAAATGCGTTGGGCGAACATGTACATGTACGCCCAACGTATTCGTTATTGCACCGTTAACGTGAATTGGTTCTAGCTTGATCCAATAGTTATTCGGGGAGGATGTCCATGAACAATTTGCGTCTGAAAGCACTGCTGGGGGCAGGGTGCTTTTCGTTGGCTTTGATGGGTTCGGCGATGAACCCGGCGCATGCCGGCGGCATTGAGCGCGGTGGCTACGACATCGATTTGCTTTTCGATCCTGCGCCGTTCGCCACGGAAGCGGAAGCGACTTATGTGATGCCGCAACGCAAGCTTAAGAATGCGGTGGATACAGATCCAAGTGACGGAAACGTCACGTTCTTGGGCAGCACGGCGAATGACAGCGAGAACTATTGGGTGCCGCGCATCGGCGTCAAGGCGCAGGTCGTCCAGGGCGTCGATTGTATGTTCGACTATTCGCAGCCCTGGGGTGCACACACCAATCCGGGTCTTTGGGCCGGTGCCGAGTCCAATATGGAAACCGACATCAAGAGCAACAATTATGCCGGCACCTGCTCCTACAAGATGGACGCCGGCAAAGGTCAGGTCCGCTTCATCGGGGGCGTCTACTATCAGGAAGTCTATGGCTTCAAGGAAGACCTGGTGTCGCCGCTGGTGCCGGGCTTCCAGGGCACCGGCCGAGTCGATCTCAAAGGCACCGGGTGGGGCTGGCGCGCTGGCTTGGCCTATGAAATCCCTGAGATCGCGCTGCGCGCTAGCCTCGTCTACAATTCGCGGGTCAAGCTCGACAACATCACGGGCACGCTGGATTTGACGCATGTCGGCAGTGTCGTGCTGCCGATCTACGGCGCGACCGAGTACATGCCGGACACGGTGGAATTGAAGTTGCAGTCAGGCATAGCGCCCGGCTGGCTTGCCTTTGGTTCGCTCAAGTGGGTCAACTGGAGCCTACTGCAGAGTGTTCCGATTTGCGTGCAAGGTACTCCCGCCGCGGCATGCGTTACAGGTGATGCTCTGCATTCAGGTCAGATCACGTCGCTGGATCTGATGTATCGTGACGGCTGGACGGTTGCGGGCGGCATCGGTCATAAATTCAACGATGAGTGGAGTGCGGCTGGGCAGCTTTCCTGGGATCGCGGCACCTCGCATGGCTTTGGGTCGCAAACCGACACCTGGACGCTGGGCGGCGGCGTCGCCTACACGCCCAAGCCCAACATCGAGGTTCGTCTGGCTGGTGCGATCGGCGTCCTGACCAGCGGCCATTCGGGTACAGTGGCAGGTGAGAACGGCTACGTCGCCGGTAAAGAGGTCAGCTATGACTTCGGCAACGACCTAGTCACCGCGATTTCGGGCGGCCTCAAGATCAAGTTCTAAGCCTCTGAAAATGGTAGTAAAAGGCCGGGCGATGCTCGGCCTTTTTCGTTTGAGCCTGGGTTGCCGTCAAGTCTGTTATCCAAGCGGCGATGCATATAAGCCGCGCTCTCCGCCGCCTCGCGCAATTGTGACGTTTCAGCAACACTTTCTGAACAACCCCTCCGCTAAGGGGCAGGCCGAGGAAATTGCCCATTTCCCGCCATAAACCCGGCGCACCTCGATCTTGTCCCGGGACATGCGCCAAAAGGCTCGGCGATGGGACGGGCCGCACCGCCCGCGGCAAGGATGAGAATGGACGCCAAGGTCATTTCAAAGGCTAAGCTCCCTAGCCGCCATGTGACTGTCGGTCCGGCGCGTGCGCCGCACCGGTCCTATCTCTATGCCATGGGCCTGTCGGCGGCCGAGATCGCGCAGCCGCTGGTCGGCGTCGCGTCCTGCTGGAACGAAGCGGCACCCTGCAACATCTCGCTGATGCGCCAGGCGCAGGTGGTCAAGAAGGGCGTCGCAGCCGCCAACGGCACACCGCGCGAGTTCTGCACCATCACCGTCACCGACGGCATCGCCATGGGCCACCAGGGCATGAAGTCGTCCCTGGTGTCGCGCGAAGTCATCGCCGATTCGGTCGAGCTCACGATGCGCGGCCATTGCTACGATGCGCTGGTCGGCCTCGCCGGCTGCGACAAGTCGCTGCCCGGCATGATGATGGCCATGGTGCGGCTCAACGTGCCGTCGATCTTCATCTATGGCGGTTCGATCCTGCCCGGCAGCTATCGCGGCCGCCAGATCACGGTGCAGGATGTGTTCGAGGCGGTCGGCCAGCACTCGGTCGGCACGATCGACGATGCCGAGCTGCTTGAAATCGAGCAGGCCGCCTGTCCGTCGGCCGGTTCCTGCGGCGCCCAGTTCACCGCCAACACCATGGCCACCGTCGCGGAGGCAATTGGCCTCGCGCTGCCCTATTCCTGCGGCGCACCGGCGCCCTACGAAATGCGCGACCGTTTCAATTTCGCCTCGGGCGAAAAGATCATGGAGCTGATCGCGAAAAACGTCCGCCCGCGCGACATCGTCACGCTGAAGGCGCTGGAAAACGCGGCGACCGTGGTTTCGGCCACCGGCGGCTCGACCAATGCGGCACTGCATCTGCCGGCGATCGCGCATGAGGCGGGGATCAAGTTCGACCTGTTCGACGTGGCGAAAATCTTCGAGAAGACACCCTACATCGCCGACCTCAAGCCAGGCGGCAAATATGTCGCCAAGGACATGTTCGAGGCAGGCGGCATCCCGCTGCTGATGAAGACGCTGCTCGACCACGGCTATCTGCATGGCGATTGCCTGACGGTCACTGGCCGTACTTTGGCCGAAAATATGGAGCATGTTGCCTGGAATGAACACCAGGATGTGGTCCGTCCGGCCAACAGACCAATTACCCAAACCGGCGGTGTCGTGGGGTTGAAGGGAAACCTTGCCCCCGAAGGCGCGATCGTGAAGGTCGCGGGCATGGCGGAGTTGAAATTCTCCGGCCCGGCGCACTGCTTCGATTCGGAAGAGGAATGTTTTGAGGCGGTGACGAACCGCGCCTATCAGGAAGGCGAGGTTCTGGTCATCCGCTATGAAGGACCACGCGGCGGCCCGGGCATGCGTGAGATGCTGTCGACGACTGCGGCACTCTACGGCCAAGGCATGGGCGGCAAGGTGGCGCTGATCACCGATGGCCGCTTCTCGGGCGCGACACGCGGCTTCTGCATCGGCCATGTCGGGCCGGAAGCGGCGGTGGGCGGCCCGATCGGTCTCATCAGGGATGGCGACGTGATCACGATCGACGCGGTGAACGGCACGATCGAGGTGGCGCTGTCCGAGAGCGAGCTGGCGGCGCGAGCGAAGACATGGAAGGCGCGCACGACCGACTATCAGTCTGGCGCGATATGGAAATACGCACAAACGGTAGGGTCCGCCAGGGATGGCGCGGTCACCCATCCGGGCGGTGCGAAAGAAACACACTGCTATGCGGATATCTGAGTTGTTGAAGTCAACACCAGAGTTGTTGAGGTCATCCGTCCTTTCGGCACTGGTCGCGGTTGCGATCTTTGGCGCCGTGGGCCAGGCCATGGCCTTCGACGACAAGGTGTTCGACGACAAGACCGGCGTGAAGCCGCAGTCGAGCCCCTGGGCGGTGTTCCAGTTCGGTTTCTCCGCCTACAAGAGTGGCCACAAGGAGCAGGCCGCCGAGGCCTATAAATACGCCGCCGAAAACGGCCAGATCGGCGCCACCTGGAAGCTTGCCCGCATGTATGCCGAAGGCGACGGCGTGGCCCGCGACGATTATGAGGCGTTCAAGTTCTTCTCGGAGATCGTCGACCAGGACGTCGAGCCCGGCTCTCCGGAAGAAAGCTACGTCTCCGACGCTCTGGTGGCGCTCGGCGACTATCTGCGCACGGGCATTCCAGGCAGCCCGGTCACCGAGAACGAGGTGGCGGCGCAGGAATACTACATGCGCGCCGCCGCCAACTACCGCAATCCGAACGCCCAGTTCGAGATGGGCCAGATGTTCCTGAAGGGCGAGGGCGGCGTGAAGGCCAGCGTCAAACAGGCCGGGCGCTGGTTCCAGCTCGCCGCCGAGAAGGGCCATGCCGGCGCACAGGCGACGCTTGGCCACCTGTTGTTCCAGAGCGGCAAGATCGTGCGCGGCCTGGCGATGATGACCGCGGCCCTCGAGCGTGCGTCGCCGGCCGATCAGCCCTGGATCCGCGGCATGCAGGAAGAGGCGTTCGCCGCGGCCGGCGAAGCCGACCGCCGCACCGCGATCTCGCTGGCGGACGATATCCTGACCAAGGGCAACAACACCGATCAGTAGGCTCTTTCTCCCGTCACCATGCGACGAGCGGAGGAGCGATCCGTGTAGTGGACGAAAAGCCAACTGCTTGGCTTTTCGAGCGACAAACGCCAGCAAGGCACTGAGGGGCAGCGTCGGCCTATCAAGGCTCGTCTCGACCTGAAGGCGAGGCAATCCAGAAGAAAATCAGTTTTCGGTCGGTTCCGTCGGCACCATGCTTGGCGCGGGTGTCGAGATCGGCGTGACGTGCACCTGCGGCGCCATGGTGTTTGCGGGGCAGCTATCGCCAACCTTGGTCCAGGATGTGTTGTTCAGCACCATGTCGCAGCGAGCCAAATGACTCTGATCGGCGACCGTCAGGCAGGCGACCTGGCCGACCGGATAGGATTTTCCATTGGCAAGACATTCCTGCGCGGCGAGGGCCGGCACGATCGCGACCGTGGCGAATGCCAAGCCGATCGGACAAAGAGCAAATCGAATGGTCATGGGAACCCCGGCCGCCATGATGATCTCCCATCATGCGTCGGAATGTGGCGATATAAGGTCCTCCGGCATCGGCGTGCCTGGCACTAGCCCGCAGCGGCAGGCCCCAGGTCAGGCCGGCAGCAAGGCGAGGTCGATGGCAACCGGGACGTGATCGGACGGTTTTTCCCAGGCGCGCACATGCTTTTCGATCGAGGCCGATGAGAACCTGTTCGCGGCTTCCGGCGACAACAGCAGATGGTCGATGCGGATGCCGTTGTTCTTCTGCCAGGCGCCGGCCTGATAGTCCCAGAAGGTGTAGGTGTCCGAGGCATCGGTGACCGCGCGCACCGCCTCGGTGAAGCCGAGGTTCAACAGCCGCCGGAAGGCTTGCCGCGTCTGCGGCTGGAACAGCGCGTCGCCCAGCCAGTTCTCGGGAAATCGCGCGTCGACCGGCTCGGGGATGACGTTGTAGTCCCCGGCCAGCACCAGCGCCTCTTCCAGCCTCAGGCGCTCCTGCGCCCAGCGCTCCAGCCGCGCCATCCAGGACAGCTTATAGGGAAACTTCTTCTCGTCATCGATCGGGTTGCCATTCGGCAAATAGAGCGAGGCGACGCGAAGCGCCCCCTTGTCGGTCGAGAACACGCCTTCGATGAAACGCGCCTGTTCGTCGGCATCGTCGCCCGGCAGGCCTTTGATAACCTCGTCGAAGCGCAGCTTCGACAGCAGCGCGACACCGTTGAAGCCCTTCTGACCGTGGATTTCGACATTGTAGCCAAGCGCCTCGATCTCGGCGCGCGGGAACTGTTCGTCGACCGTCTTGATCTCCTGCAGGCAGACGATGTCGGGCGCGCTTTCGGTCAGCCAATGGGTCAGGTTGCCGATGCGGGCGCGCACGCCATTGATGTTCCAGGTGACGATTTTCATGACGGTCTCATTGTTCCTGCGACGGAAGGCGTTCGACGAGTCCGATCGTATTGCCTGCCGGGTCCTTTATAAAGGCCATCCATTCGCTTTCCCCCGCCGGACCGAACTGCCCCTCGGTGTCGCGATGGACCAGCGTCGGCGGCGCGGTGAAGGGAATGCCGGCTGCCCTTGCCTCGGCGTGGAAGGCTTCGAGGCCAACACTATCGAGATAGATGGTGCCGGCCGGGATGCCATCGGTGAACAACAGCCTGACATCGCCGGCCATGATGAAGGCGATGCCGGGCGGATCGTAGCGGGCATGAACGCTCATGCCGAGGACATCGCGCCAAAAGGCCAACGTCGCGTCGAGGTCGCGACCGGCGGAGAGCGCAACCTGACGAACCGCGCCGGTTGCGGGCATCTCGGTCCTAGATGGAGAAGCTGGTGCCGCAGCCGCAGGAGGCGACCGCATTCGGGTTCCTGATCTGGAACGACTGGCCCATCAAATCGTCGACGAAGTCGATGACCGAACCGCCCATATAGACCAGGGACAGATCGTCGATCAGCACCGTGGCGCCATCCTTTTCGATGGCGACGTCGTCGTCGTTGCGTGTGTCGACGAGGTCGAACTTGTAGGAAAAGCCGGAGCAGCCGCCGCCTTCGACGGAAACGCGCAGCGCTGTCTTGCCGGCTTCGGCCGAAACAATCCTGGCGATCCGCTTGGCGGCAGCCTCGGTCATCTCGACTTTCATGGCGGTCTTGGCATCCGCGCCCATAGGCGTCACCTTGCTTTCGGTTTCACATGATAGGTATGAAGCGCGACGGGGCAAGTCAACTGCGGCAGCATCAGCCATGACAAATGAGCTTGGCGACATCGGATTCGGCTATCGGCCACGCGCGGCCTATGCCACGGATCCGGCCCGCTCGCGCGGCCGGCTGTTCGACGAGGTGGAAAGTCCGACCCGCACGCCGTTCCAGCGTGACCGCGACCGGATCATCCATTCGACGGCGTTTCGGCGGCTCAAACACAAGACGCAGGTCTTCATCGCCCATGAAGGCGACCACTACCGGACAAGGCTGACCCATTCGATCGAAGTGGCGCAGATCGCGCGTGCGCTGGCGCGGGCGCTACGCGGCGACGAGGATCTCGCCGAGGCGGTGGCGCTGGTGCATGATTTCGGCCACACGCCCTTTGGCCACACAGGCGAGGACGCGCTGAACGAAAAGATGGCGGCTTGGGGCGGCTTCGACCACAACGCACAATCGCTGCGCATCGTGACCAGGCTGGAGGCTCGCTACGCCGAATTCGATGGGCTCAATCTGAGCTGGGAAACGCTGGAAGGCTTGGTCAAGCACAATGGTCCGCTCACCGACAGCAGCGGCCAAGGCCTGAAAGGGCCGGTACCGCAGGCGATCCGCGACTACTCGCAATTGCAGGATCTCGAACTTGACCGGTTCGCCGGCATCGAGGCGCAGTGCGCGGCGATTGCCGACGACATCGCCTACAACACGCATGATATCGACGATGGGCTGCGGTCAGGGCTGTTGACGCTGGACATGCTGAAGGGCGTTTCGCTGCCCGGAACGATCCTGACGAGTGTGCGCGAGCGCTATCCGAGGCTTGATGACGTGCGCACCGGTCACGAATTGATGCGGCGGCAGATCACGGCCATGGTCGAGGATGTGATCAAGTCGACGACCGCCAATCTGGAGCGGATCAGGCCGCCGAGTGCCGACGCGGTGAGGGCGGCGGGCGAGACGATGGTGACCTTTTCGGCCGAGATGGCGGAAGCCGAGAAGGAACTGAAGGCCTTCCTCTACAAGCACCTCTACCGGCACGAGGAGGTCATGCGGGTGCGCGCGGACGCCGAGCAGATCGTCAGGGACCTGTTCGATGTCTATTTCGCCGATCCGCGCGCCATGCCGGACGGCTGGCGCGAAGGGCTGGACCGCGCGCAGGATCGCATCAAGGCGCGCAGCGTCGCCGATTTCCTGGCCGGCATGACCGACACCTACGCGCTCAAGGAACACAGGCGTTTGTTTGACCGCACCCCGGATTTGAGCTAGGGCGGGCTCGATTTGCCGGCCAAAGGGCCGGATTCGTCACAAAGCCGCCAGAGCATACACCATGAACATCTTCGCCGATTTCACCGCGCGAGTCGTAAAAGCTGTCGAAGCGCTTGACCTGAAAGACAAGGACGGCGTTTCGCCTGATCTGTCGCGTATCGCCGTCGAGCCGCCGCGCGACGCCAGCCACGGCGATCTCGCTACCAATGCGGCAATGGTGCTGGCCAAGCCGACCGGACAAAACCCGCGCGCGCTGGCCGAGAAATTGGCGGAAGCGCTGCGGGCCGACAGGGACGTCGCCGCCGCCGAGGTCGCCGGTCCGGGTTTCGTCAATCTGCGGCTCAAGGACGGTTTCTGGCAGGCGCATCTGTCGGCGCTTCTGGGCGAGGGGCGCAATTATGGCCGTTCGACGATCGGCGCCGGCCACAGAACCAACGTCGAATATGTCTCGGCCAACCCGACCGGGCCGATGCATGTCGGCCATTGCCGGGGTGCCGTCGTCGGTGATGCGCTCGCCAACCTGATGGCGTTCGCCGGCTACGACGTGACCAAGGAATATGTCATCAACGACGCCGGTGGGCAGATCGACGTGCTCGGCCGCTCGGTCATACTGCGCTACCGCGAGGCGCTCGGTGACGACATCGGCGAGATACCACCAGGGCTTTATCCGGGCGACTATCTCGTCCCTCTTGGCCAGGCGCTAGCTAAGGAATTTGGCCGGGGCCTGCTGCAGATGCCGGATGAGGAGGCGCTGGCCATCGTCAAGGATCGCGCCATCGATGCGATGATGGCGATGATCCGCGAGGACCTTGCGCTGCTCAACGTCCACCACGACGTGTTTTTCTCCGAACGCACGCTGCATGCGGACAATGCCCGGAAGATCCGCTCTGCGATCAACGACCTGACGCTGAAGGGCCATATCTACAAGGGCAAGCTGCCGCCGCCCAAGGGCGAGAAGCCGGACGACTGGGAAGACCGCGAACAGACGCTGTTCCGCTCGACCGCCGTCGGCGACGACATGGACCGGGCGCTGGTCAAGTCCGATGGCTCGTTCACCTATTTCGCCGCCGATGTGGCGTATCTGAAGGACAAGGTCGATCGCGGCTTCGTCGACCTGATCTATGTTCTCGGTGCCGACCATGGCGGCTACGTCAAGCGCCTGGAAGCCTTGGCGCGCGCGATTGCCGGCGACGACGTCAAGCTCACCGTCCTCTTGTGCAATCTGGTCAAGCTGTTTCGCGATGGCGAGCCGGTGCGTATGTCGAAGCGGTCCGGCGACTTCGTGACGCTGCGCGAGGTGGTGGAGGAAGTCGGACGCGATCCGATCCGCTTCATGATGCTCTATCGCAAGAACGATGCGCCGCTCGATTTCGACTTCGCCAAGGTGACCGAGCAGTCCAAGGACAATCCGGTGTTCTACGTGCAGTATGCCTCGGCGCGCTGCCATTCGGTGTTCCGGCAGGCGAGCGAACAGTTGGGGGAGGCGAATTTCGATCGCAACGGCCTGGCGGCCGCGGCAACGTCGCTGACCGACGAAGGTGAAATCGGCCTGATCCGAAAACTCGCTGAATATCCGCGTCTGATCGAGTCCGCCGCTCTTGCGCTCGAGCCGCATCGGCTGGCATTTTATCTCTATGATCTGGCTTCCAGTTTCCATGGACACTGGAACCGTGGCACGGATAATCCGGACTTACGTTTTGTTAAGGTTAACGACCGACAATTGACGCATGCCAGACTAGGGCTGGTGCAGGCTGTTTCGGATGTTCTCACGTCCGGCCTGACGTTGATCGGAGCCGCCGCGCCCACCGAAATGCGTTAGGTTTGACTAAAAAACCTGTCACCTTTTGCCCACATTGCGCTGGTAAGGGCCAACCCTGCGCGACGTCCAAGGCGTCCGAATGAGTGCGAGTTCGGGAACAATAATGGCAGACAGAACCCAGCTGAGAGTAGCCGACAACAACGATATCGGCGAGGATGATCCGTTCGCGGAACTGACCAGGATCATGGGATTCGACCCACGCCAGCCGGTCAAGCCGGCCGAGCCGAAAGCCGCTGTCACCGATGGGGCTGCGCGAGAGGGCGATTTCGACATCGATCTCGAGAAGGAACTGATGGGCGAGTTCGACGCTGTCGATAGCGTTGCTGCTCCAGTTGTCGAAGCTCGTGAGCCGGCATTCGAGCCGATGGCCGTCGATGCGGTGGACGACGATCTTGCGCTGTCGCTCGATGACGATTTCCACCTGGACATGGCTGAAGTCGATGACCAGGCGGTCGCCGCAAGCCATGCGAACCCTGGCGCCTCGGAAGCCGTGCTGTCCGTCGAGCCTGCCTTTGACGCCGATTTCGATAGTGCCGTCGCCAGTTCTCTGGAAGACGTTTCGCCCTTCGACGACGATCTGCCAATGGAGGACGAGCTTGCCGCCTCCCTCGACCAGGATTTCCATATCGAGGACGAGGCAGCCGAGACCCGGCATGCCATTGAATCGCCGGTTGCCGAAGTGCCGGTGGCCGTCGAGCCGGCCTCCAATCATGAATTCGACGATGCGGTCGCGATCTCGCTCGAAGACGAGCTGATGCTCGACGACCATCCGGCGGATCAGCGCCAAGAGGCTGCTGTCGAATATCCAGAACCTGTACTGGCCACCGCGAGTGAGACCCAGGCGATCTCCGAAGAGGATTTCGTGGATCACTTCGACGACGCCATGGCAGATGTCGACGTGGATTTTGACGTTCAGGCGGATGAGCCAGAGGCTTTTGACGGCACGCAAGCGCACCAGTTGCTTGCCGATGCCGTCGACACGACGGACGAGATTCCAGGTGTTGAAGCCATTTCGGATGACGCTTTCGATCTGAATTTGGACGAGGCGTTTGCCCAGCCTGGCGAAGAGCCCGTCGCTGAAATCGCCGCGGCTCCGGCGCAGTCGGCAGCGCCCGTGGCAACCATTGCACCGCCAGTGCAAGCCCCCATCGCGGACGAACGAAGCCTCGAAGACGAGTTGAACGCGCTTCTTGGCGCCATGACCGCGCGCACGCCGCCATCGGCCAAGGAGCCGGTCATGGCTCAGTCCGTCGTGAACCAGCCGGCCGCGGTACCCGTTCAGCCGCCTCTCGGCGCGACAGCAAAGGTCGCGGAGGAACCCGCCGATTTTGTTGGTGATCTCGACTGGGATCTCGACGAAGCAGTATCCGAGGATGTGCATCACGCCGGATCCGCCCAGGCCGCCGGCGCCAACCTCGACGACCTGTTGCTCGATGAACTTCAGGACCAGGATTTCGGTTCGGATGGCGCTGAACAGGGCGATGTCGATCTCGACAATGATGCCTTGGATGCCGCCCTGGCCAAAAGCATCCATTCGCATGACGAAACAGCGTCCCGGCGGGATCAGGCCGATTCGCTCGATTGGCTGGCGGATCGCTCCGCACAGTCGGAGCCGGCCCGTTCCTGGAGCCGCGTGACACCGGTCCCCCAACAGCCGGCATTTGCCGCGCAGCCTGTCGCCTCGACGGCGGCCAGGACGGCAGCGCCGGAAGTGGCCACGGTGCCTTCCTACCGTTCGGCCGAGCCGGTTGCAGCTGCTCCCTATATGGCTCCGGTGTCGGCACCGCAGGCGCCGCAGTCCTCGAGCTATGAAGAGATGCCCGATGTCGAGACGGTCGATGTGCCGGAGCGTGTCGTGGCGCTGGCTGACGATCTCGACATTCCAGAGTTGCATTTCGAGGAAGATCAGCCGGCAGCGTCCGGTTATGACGATCTCGACGCCGAATTCGCCAGCCTTCTGACTGAGATGAATTCCGTGGAGGTCGCGCCTGCTGACGCCAGCGCCGCCGCTTATGCCGACGAATCCTACAATGCCGGGTACAATCCGGGCTATGACAAGGTCAATCCGGGATATGGCGCAGCCAATCCGGGCTATGACGCAGTCAATCCGGGATATGACAGGGTCAATCCGGGCTATGACAGCGTCAATCCCAGATATGGCGCGGCCAATCCGGGATCCGAAGAGCCCAGGCAAGCCTATCAGCCGGAAGCGCGGACCTATGCGGCACGGCCGGCGGAAATGGCTGGCCGCGCGTCGGCGGCTTCGGCCTATGCCGATGCCGCCGAAGGCTTCGATCTCGACAATCTGCCCGGCAGCCAGCCGGTCTCGCAGGCGGACGATTTTACCGTCGATGAACTCGACTACGATCCCGAACTGGACGAAGCGATGTCGGTTCCGGGCCTCGGCGAGCGGGAAGCCGCCAGGTCGTCGGGCCGGCGCGGCCTGTTCATTGCCGCGATTGTCGGTGCCGTGGCGGTCGCTGGCGGTCTTGGCGCCTTCGCGCTGTCTTTGGGCGGCAAGGGCGGCAGCGAAGCTCCGGTGATCGTCAAGGCCGACAATTCGCCGATCAAGATCAAGCCGGAAAATCCGGGCGGCGCCGTGGTGCCGAACCAGGACAACAAGGTCTATGACGCGGTGGTCAAGGGTGCGAAGCCCGCCGAGCCGGTCCAGCAGAAGCTTGTCACCAACGTCGAGGAACCGGTGAACGTGCAGGCGAAGGACGCGGCCCGCGCAGTCGATCTTTCTCCCGACCAGAACGCTGCCGCCGGCACGGATGGCGGCGGCGACGTTTCGACCGCTGGCGCGGCCCCGGCCGACAACGCGGCGCCCGCGCCGAAGTCGGAGGATCGCATCGCGCAGGTCCTGCAGGACGCCGACAAGGGCACCAACAATAATGTTGTTGCCGTTGCGCCGCGCAAGGTCAGGACCATGGTGGTCAAATCCGACGGATCACTGGTGGCGCGCGAGGACCCGGCACCGGCGGCACCCCAGGTGGCCGCGGCGGAGCCGACCGATCCGGCGCCACAGCATGTGGCGCCTGCCGGTCAGGCCGAGGCCGACCAGACTGGCACCGACCAGACTGGCACCGATCAGACTGGCACCGATCAGACTGGCACCGTGGCGCCCGCCGCCGCGCAGGCCGACGATGCGCCGGCTCTGAAGCCCGCCGCCAAGCCTGCCAAGGCTGAAGCCAAGGCACAGTCGGCCAACACGCCAGCCAAGGTTGCGATCGCGCCGCAGCGTCCGTCCGACCAGCCGGTCGACGTGGTCGGCGAGGTCAAGCCCGATCAGGTCGCTTCCATCGATCCGGCCTCGACCGCGACCGGCAGCGGTTCGTGGTCGATACAGATCGCTTCGCAGCCGACGGTGGACAGCGCCCAATCGACCTACCGGGATCTGCAGCGCCGCTATGGCAGCGTGCTTTCCGGCCGCACGGCCAACATCGTCAAGGCCGAGATTGCCGGCAAGGGCACGTTCTACCGCGTCCGCGTTCCGGCCCAGTCGCGCAACGACGCCATCAATTTGTGCACCAGCTACAAGGCTGCGGGCGGCAACTGCTTCGTATCGCGCTAGACGTCGATCCATCTCTCAAAGCCGGCGCGGCCCAAGCACACGCCGGCTTTTTCATATGGCGACATTCATATGCCTGACTTTTTCATGTGGAAGCATGTCTTGCAGCCCGCCGCATGCGGTCAGGCATGATTCCCTTTGATCGCGCGAAGCCCTAGACTCCTGAAATGACCGAATCAAAATCCATGATCCTCGGCTGTGCCGGGAAATCGCTCACCCGCGAAGAAATCAATTTCTATCGCAACGAATGCCCGTGGGCCTTCATCCTGTTTGCCCGCAATATCGGCGAGGCCGAGCAGATCCGCGATCTTGTCGCCGAAATGCGCGACTGTATCGGACGCCCTGACGCGCTGGTGTTCATCGACCAGGAAGGCGGCAGGGTACAACGCCTGCGGCCGCCGCTGGCCCCGAACTATCCGGCCGGTAGCGCGCTTGGGGCGCTGTGGCGCGATGACCACGACGCCGGTGCCCGCGCCGCCTGGCTGATGGCACGGCTGCATGCCTTCGACCTGCTCCGCTACGGCATATCGGCGGATTGCCTGCCGGTACTCGACGTGCCGATCGAAGGGGCCAGCGATGTCATCGGCGCGCGCGCCTACGGCAAGGATCCGCGTCCGGTCATCGAACTCGGCCGCGCCGCGGGCGAGGGCCTGATGTCGGGTGGCGTGCTGCCCGTGATGAAGCATATTCCGGGGCACGGCCGAGCCTTTGCCGACACGCATTTCGAACTGCCTGTCGTCGACGCCTCGCTCAGCGATCTGCAGCGGCACGACTTCGCTCCGTTCCGCGAGCTCAACCATCTGCCGATGGCAATGACCGCGCATGTCGTCTACAGCGCGATCGATCCCAAGAACCCGGCGACGACTTCCGGCAAGGTCATCGACGAGATCATTCGACGCGAGATCGGCTTCGATGGACTGCTGATGAGCGACGACACGTCGATGAAGGCACTTTCTGGGGATTTCCCGACAAAGGCGGCCTCGATCCTTGCGGCGGGCTGCGATCTGGTCCTTCACTGCAACGGTATTTTTGAGGAGATGGCTGGCATCGCATCGCGCACCACAGGACTTGAAGGCAAGTCGCTGGAGCGCGCCAAGCGGGCGATGACCTATATAAGCAAGCGCGACGCGGCCGAAGAAACCGAGATCCGTGCCGAATTCGCCACCTATTTCGACGCGGTGGCCTAGCAAGAGGACGTGACAGGCAGTGGCGGAAGCATTGGAAAGCAAGGCCGCGAAGGCTGCACCGATGGACCGTCTGTGGGCCGAGAACGATGAGTCACGGCTGACGGGCGACCCCTCGCTGGTCGTCGACGTGGCCGGCTTCGAAGGCCCGCTGGATCTTCTCTTGCATCTTGCCCGCACCCAGAAGGTCGACCTGGCGCGCATTTCGATCCTGGCGCTGGTCGAGCAATATTTGACCTTTGTCGAGACGGCGAGGGCGCTGCGGCTCGAACTTGCCGCCGACTATCTGGTGATGGCGGCGTGGCTGGCCTTTCTCAAATCGAAGCTCCTGATCCCCAAGCAGCCGGGCGAAGAGGGCGAAAGCGGCGAGGAACTGGCGGCGGTGCTGCAATTCCGGCTAAAGCGGCTCGAAGCCATGCGCGACGCGTCGGCGCGACTGGTCAACCGCAACCGGCTCGGCCGCGACGTGTTCGCGCGCGGCATGCCGGAAATGGTCATCATCGAGAAGCGCAACACTTATTCGGCTTCGCTCTACGATCTCTTGACCGCCTATGCCCAGCAGCGGCAGAAGCAGGCGATCACCAATGTGACGATCGCCAGGCGCGGCGTCTGGTCACTCAAGGATGCTCGCGACATCCTGACCCGGCTGATCGGCTCGCTGCGCGACTGGACGACGCTCGACAGCTTCCTCATCCAATATCTGACCAGCCCGCAAGAGCGGCGCACCGCGATCGCCAGTTCGTTCGCGGCCACACTGGAACTGGTGCGCGAGCGCAAGATGGATATGCGGCAGGACGAGGTGTTCGCACCGATCTATCTGCGCGACCACCGCGCACAGGCAATCAAGGCAGTCGAGGTGGCATCATGAGCGAACGCGCCAACGCTTCGGTCATTCCTTTCAAGATGGACGATGAGCCGGAAGAGGGCGAGATCGATCAGGCTTCGGCCCAGAATCCAGTACAGAATCCGGCCGAGCGGCTGCATATGGCGGAAGCCGTGCGCATGGCCGAGGCGATCGTGTTCGCCAGTGCAGAGCCCGTCAGCGAAAAGCAGCTCGCCGCACGGCTTCCCGATGGCATCAACGTCGCCCTCGCCATGACAGAGCTGCAGCAGATCTACGCCCGGCGAGGCGTCAATCTGGTGCGGGTCGGCGACGCCTGGGCGTTCCGCACCGCCGGCGACCTGGCCTTCCTGATGAGCCGCGATACGGTGCAGCAGCGAAAACTGTCGCGGGCGGCGCTCGAGGTGCTGGCGATCATTGCCTATCACCAGCCGGTGACGCGCGCCGAGATCGAGGACATCAGGGGCGTCGAGACCTCGAAGGGAACGCTGGATACGCTGCTCGAGACGGAATGGGTGCGCATGCGCGGCCGGCGCAAAACGCCCGGCCGTCCCGTTACCTATGGCACCACCGAAACCTTCCTCGACCATTTCGCGCTCGAGGAGATCCGCGATCTTCCAGGTATGGAGGAACTGAAGGGCTCGGGTCTGCTCTCAGGCCGCATGCCGTCGAACTTCTCCATCCCGCAGCCGCCCGCCGATCCCGACGTGCTGACCGAGGACGAGGATCCGTTGACCGACATCGATCTCGAGGAGCTCGGCCTGCTGACGCCGCGCGTCACGGAAGATTGACCACGAGCGCCTATCAAAAGCCGCTTTACGCCTTTACATGCGCCGTTTGGTAGCGGGCCGCTTCGCTGAAAATGCGTGACATCCGACACCCTTTCATAAACTCTGTCGCGGTTGTGTTTGAATCCCAACGCGAAAACGCATAGATCATCGCCAGGGAAACCATTCGAGAGAGATTTGCTATGGGTTCATTTTCGATTTGGCACTGGATGATCGTGCTGGTCATCGTGCTTCTGGTGTTCGGCCGCGGCAAGATCCCCGAGCTGATGGGCGACATGGCCAAGGGCATCAAGAGCTTCAAGAAGGGCATGGCCGACGACGACGTCGCCGACGACAAGCGCACCGTCGAACACCGTGCCGATGAGACCGTTTCGGCCGCGAAGGAAAAGGCCAGCAAGAGCTGAGCCAAAGAGTTCTAGTCGGAACAGATTGCCATGTTTGAAGTCGGCTGGACCGAAATGCTGGTGATCGCGATCGTCATGATCGTGGTCGTCGGGCCAAAGGATTTGCCCAACATGCTGCGCACCTTTGGCCGCACGGCGGCGAAGCTGCGCGCCATGGCGGGCGACTTCCAGAAGCAGTTCAACGAGGCGTTGAAGGAAGCCGAGCTCGACGACGTCAAGAAGTCGGTCGACGAGCTCAGGGGCCTGAGCCCGGTTGCCGAGATCAAGAAGCAGCTTAATCCGTTCGAGCAGGCTGCGGCCGATGTGCGCGCCGGCGTCGACGCCGTGATGAAGCCGAAACCAGCGGCCGATCCGTCGGCGCCCGCCGCTTCGACGCCACAGGTGGCCGAGCCGTTGAAGAACGGTGCAACGACCATGCCTGGCGTCAACGGGCCTGAAGCCACGACACCAGCCCCGATTTTCCCGGCGATGACCGATGAATCGGTGGTGGCGGCATCCACGGAATCTGCCGTTGCGCCCAAGGCAGCTAGGAAAACCGCGAAGACGGCACCGGCTGCGAAGGCGCCGTCCAAGGCCTCGACGTCCGCGAAGGCCGTGACGGCAAAAGCCGCGCCCGCGCCCAAGGCGCCGACGAAGGCCACGACAGCGGCAACGCCTGCGGCCGTGACGAAGCCTGCCGCCGCCAAGTCGACCGCCGCCAAGGCTGGGACGAAAGCCGAACCGAAGCCTGCTCCGGCGAAGAAGCAGGCGACCAAAAAGACGGCTGGAGCCGCCAAGTGAGCGTTTCGGACAAGGAAAAGGACGAGATCGAAAAATCGTCGGCGCCGCTGATGGAGCACCTGATCGAGTTGCGCAGGCGGTTGATCTGGTCGCTCGGTGGCTTCTTCGTAGCCTTCCTGGTCTGCTTCTTCTTCGCCAAGCGGCTGTTCAACATTTTGGTCGTCCCCTTCAAATGGGCGACGAAATGGGCGGGGCTCGACCCGCACAAGGTCGAGCTGATCTACACCGCGCCGCAAGAGTTCTTCTTCACCCAGGTCAAGCTCGCCATGTTCGGCGGCATGGTCATCGCCTTCCCGTTGATCGCCACGCAGATCTACAAATTCATCGCGCCCGGCCTCTACAAGAACGAGCGCAATGCCTTCCTGCCGTTCCTGATCGCATCGCCCATCCTGTTCCTGATGGGCGCCTCGCTGGTCTATTTCTTCTTCACGCCGATGGTGATGTGGTTCTTCCTCGCCATGCAGCAGGTCGGCACGGACGACCAGGTACAGATTTCCCTGCTGCCGAAAGTGTCGGAATATCTCAGCCTCATCATGACGCTGATCTTCTCCTTCGGTCTGGTGTTCCAGCTGCCGGTGGTGACCAGCTTGATGACGCGTGTCGGCATGCTGTCGTCCAAAGCGCTGGCGGAAAAGCGCAAATGGGCGATCGTCATCGCCTTCATCGTGGCCGCGGTGCTGACACCTCCAGATCCGATGAGCCAGATCGGTCTGGCCCTTCCGACCATCCTTCTCTACGAGGTCTCCATCTGGGCCGCGCGATGGATCGAGCGGGATCAGGAAAAGCAGCGGCTTGCCCGCGAGAAGCAGGAAGCCGGCGAGACCGTGGCGGACAAGGCGCCGGACGAGCCGCCAGCGCCAGCTGCTTCGTAGGACAACAGGGCCGGGCCAGCGTCGGAAAACAGCAATCAGCCCATCTTGCATCGATCAAGGATGCGGTTTACCCCCTCTGACTGAAACGCATCGCCATAAAGGCGGTGCGTTTCAGTTTTGTTTTGAGCATGTCGTTGTCCCAAAACCGCTACGCACTTTTGGGCGACATGCTACCCGAGGAGCGTTCAAACCATGCTTGACATCAAATGGATTCGCGACAACCCGAAGGCCCTTGTCGAGGCGCTCATCAAGCGCTCGTGGCCGTCGGCTGAGGCGCAGTCCACGGTCGATGACCTGATCACCCGGGATGAGGCGCGGCGCGAGCATGTCACCGAACTGCAGACCAAGCAGGAGCGCCGCAACGCCGCCTCGAAGGAGATCGGCAACGCCATGCGTTCGGGCGATGCCGCCCTTGCCGAAAAACTCAAAGCCGAAGTCGGTGAGATCAAGACTTTCATCCAGAACGGCGAGGCGCGCGAGCGCGAGCTCGACAAGGCCCTGAACGACGCGCTGGCGGTGCTGCCCAATGTGCCGCTCGACGACGTGCCGGTCGGCAAGGACGAGCATGACAATGTCGTCAGGCATATCGTTGGCAAGGCACCGACGCGGCCGAACTGGGTGAAGGAGCATTTCGAGATCGGCGAAGCGCTCGGCATGATGGATTTCGAGCGCGCGGCAAAGCTGTCGGGCTCGCGCTTCACCGTGCTCAAGAGCGGCCTGGCGCGGATGGAACGCGCGATCGGCCAATTCATGCTCGACCTGCACACGACCGAGCACGGCTATGAGGAGATCATCCCGCCGCTGATGGTGAAGGACGACGTTCTGTTCGGCACCAACCAGTTGCCGAAATTCGAGGAGGATCTGTTCTTCACGCCACACGGGGAGGGCAGGCTTGGCCTGATCCCAACCGCCGAAGTGCCACTCACCAATCTCGTGCGCGAGGAAATCACGTCGCATGAAAAGCTGCCGCTGCGCTACACCGCGCTTACGCCCTGCTTCCGTTCGGAGGCAGGCTCGGCGGGGCGTGACACGCGCGGCATGCTGCGTCAGCATCAGTTCTACAAGGTCGAACTCGTGTCGATCACCGACCAGGAATCCTCGCTGGCCGAGCATGAGCGAATGACGCAGTGCGCCGAGGAAGTGCTGAAGCGGCTCGGCCTGCCGTTCCGCACCATGGTGCTGTGCACCGGCGATATGGGCTTTGGCGCCCGCAAGACCTATGACATCGAGGTCTGGCTGCCCGGCCAGAATGCCTATCGCGAAATCTCGTCCTGCTCGGTCTGCGGCGATTTCCAGGCGCGCCGCATGGATGCCCGCTACAAGGACAAGGACGGCAAGGGCAACCGCTTCGTCCATACGCTCAACGGTTCGGGCACCGCTGTCGGCCGCGCCCTTATTGCTGTCATCGAAAACTACCAGAATGAGGATGGCAGCGTAACCATTCCTGAAGTGCTGCGGCCTTACATGGGCGGCCTGGAAAAGATCGAATCGAAATAATGCGCATTCTTCTGACCAATGATGACGGCATTCATGCCGAGGGCCTGGCGTCGCTCGAGCGCGTCGCCCGCACACTGTCCGACGATGTTTGGGTGGTGGCGCCGGAGCAGGACCAGTCGGGTTATGCCCATTCGCTCTCGATCTCGGAGCCGCTGCGGTTGCGAAAAATCAGCGAGAAGCATTTTGCCGTGCGCGGCACGCCGACCGATTGCGTCATCATGGGCGTCAGGAAGATCCTGCCCGGCGCCCCCGACCTGATCCTGTCCGGCATCAATTCGGGCGCCAACATCGCCGATGACGTGACCTATTCGGGCACCGTCGCCGGTGCCATGGAAGGCGCGCTGCTCGGCATCAGGTCGATCGCGCTCAGCCAGGGCTACAGCTATGTCGGCGAGGATCGCGTCGTCCCTTACGAGACGACCGAAGCACTGGCGCCGGCGCTTTTGAAGAAGCTCGTCGCGGCGCCGCTGCCCGACGGCGTGCTGCTCAACGTCAATTCCCCAACTGCCTTCCCGAGGAGGTGGCCGGCACTGTTGTCACCACGCAGGGCAAGCTGGTCCACAGCCTGTGGGTCGACGAGCGCCGCGACGGCCGTGGCCTGCCTTATTACTGGCTGCGCTTCGGCCGCGAGCCGGTCGAAGGCAAGCAGGGAACCGATCTCTTTGCCCTGCGCAACCGGCTGGTGTCGGTGACGCCGTTGCAGCTTGACCTCACCGCGCACGAGATCCGTGACCAATTGAGCAAGGCGCTTGCATGAACCAAGGCTTTCCAATCGACGATCGCGAAGGATTTGCCGCTTTCCTGTTGCGCCTGCGCGGCAGGGGCACGGTGCCGAAGGCGCTGATCGCGGCTTTCGAGGCGACACCCCGGCGCGGCTTCCTGGCGGCGCAGTTCCACCCGATCGCCTGGTCGGATCGCATGTTGCCGATCGAATGCGGCGAAGCGATCGAAGGGGCTGACATGCAGGCGGCGGTGATCGCCGCACTCGCTATCGAAACGGGAAACCGCGTGCTAGAGATCGGCACCGGTTCCGGCTACACTTCGGCTGTCATATCGCGGCTGGCGGCGCGCGTCGTGACCGTCGATCGCTACAAGACGCTGGTCGAGCAAGCCCGGCAGCGATTCGAGGCGCTCGGCATTGGCAATGCCATCGTGCGCCAGGCCGATGGTTCCAACGGATTGCCCAATGAGGGGCCGTTTGACCGCATCGTGGCCTGGGCGGCGTTCGACAGCCTGCCGCGCTTCCTGCTCGACCAATTGTCGAGCGGCGGCATCGTCATCGCACCGATCGGGCCGGAGGAGGGCGAGCAGGTGCTGGCCAAGCTCACCAAGGTCGGCAGCCGTTTCGAACGCGAGGATATCGGTATGGTGCGGCTGCAACCAATTCTGCGCAGCCTGGCAGCGGTTATCTAGTTTCAGGCCGGCTGCCAGATCTCTTTCGGGCCCGCTATCGGCATCGCCGACCATCCTCAAATGTTTTAAGAAAATTTTCGTCGGATTCTAATGGGTTAACCGCCCAGTAACATTAACGCGCTTTAATCCTGTCCAGTTGGTGCAGCGTTTGTGCGGGTTAGTGCGATGCAACTCAGTGTTTTGAAGGCAAATAGTCGCAATCTGGCGCGGGGCTGCGCTGTTCTGATGATTGCGGGCGCGGCGGCTGGGTGCAGTTCCCAGGCTTCGCGGTTCAACAGTGTCGATGACGTCTTCACTTCCTCGACAAACAATCAGCGCGCCATCATCAACAAGCAGGATGCGGTGCAGCCCTATCCGGGCGATGTGTCGGCCGCTCCGCTCGACGGCAGCCATACGCAGTCGGTCAGTCGCTCCAGTCTCGAACCGGTTTCCAGCCGGCCATTGCCGCCGCCGGCTTCCGCGCAGGCGCAGCCGGCTCCAGCGCTCGCGTCCGCCGCCAATCCGGTGCGTGTCGCATCGGCGCCGGCCCTGGTTCGGCCCGCTCCTCATGTCGACAGGACGACGACCGGTGCTGTCGCGCCGGCCGCCAAGCCTTTCAAGAATGCCCAGCCCGGCGAGCCGAAGATGGCCCAGGCAGGCACACCGCACGCGACAGAAATCGTCGTCAGGGACGGCGAGACCATTTCCGGCCTGGCGGCGCATTACAAGGTGCCGGCCGATGTCATCATGAAGGTGAACGGCCTGAGCCCGACCAAGGGGCTGAAGACCGGCCAGAAGATCGTCATCCCGGCCTATGGCTATTCAAGCAAGGGCGAGCCGAAGGTTGCCGACGCAAAGCCGGCGAAAGACGGCAAGCACGATCTGCCGGCCACCGCGCCGGACAAGGTCGCCGTGCTGCCGCAGCAGCCGAAGCCCAAGGAGGGTAAGTCCGCGGCTCAGGTCGACGCGTCGGCCGCCGCGAGCCAGCCCAAGGAGCCCAAGCCGGCGCAGCTGGCCAAGGCAACCGGCGCCGCGGGCACCTATACGGTCCAGTCGGGAGACACGATGTCCTCGATTGCCAGGAAGACCGGCGTCGGCGTCGTCGCGCTGAAGCAGGCCAATGGCATGAAGGATGGCTTGCTCAAGATCGGCCAGACCCTGAAGGTACCGGCGGGCGGAACAGCGACAGTAGCCAGCGCCAAGCCGGCCAAGGTCGATCCGGTGACCACGGCAACCACGCAAGCTCCGGCAAAGACCACGCCGTCGGAAACGCTGGCATCCTACACGCCGCCGAAGAAGGACGCGAAGGTCATCCAGCAGGCCGAGGACGACGACGCGGTGGCGCCGGGTGCCACTGGGATCGGCAAGATGCGCTGGCCGGTTCGCGGCCGGGTGATTTCCGGTTTCGGATCCGGCAAGGACGGCGTCGACATCGCCGTGCCAGCAGGAACGCCGGTCAAGGCGGCCGAGAACGGCGTCGTCATCTATGCCGGCGACGGGCTGAAGGAATTCGGCAACACGGTGCTGGTGCGTCACGAGAATGGTCTGGTCACCGTCTATGGTCATGCCAGCTCGATCGAGGTGCAGCGCGGCCAGAAGGTCAAGCGCGGCCAGGAAATCGCACTCTCGGGTATGAGCGGCACGACGGACTCGCCGAAGCTGCACTTCGAAGTGCGCAAGAACTCGGCTCCGGTCGATCCGTCAGGCTATCTCGAATAGAATAAAAAAAGCGATTTGCGGGCCGTCTGACCTCCAGTCCGGCCCGCCGGCTCAGGCCCGCCCCGAAAGGAGCGGGCTTTTTCAGTTTTGTCGGATGCCTGCTTCTCAAGGCTCAAAGATGATCGCGTAGCGTGTCGGCGATCATGACCTCAAGGCTGCTGGCCTTGATACCGAGAAGCATCTCGGCGTCGGAAGAATCGACCAGCAAGGGGTTCTCGAAAAGATAGCTCATCTCGATGAGTTCATGCATGCCCAATGCCTCCATCTCGGCAGTGGAATAGGATCGGATTTCTGAAACCTCTCGTCGAAGCATCGCAGCGGTTTTCTGGATGAGCTCCCTGGGTGAGGCGTATTGCGAGGGGACGTGAAACGCGCGCCCCCATTCGCCCGCGTAACGGGAAGCCGCGACAAGCGTTCTGGCGACGTCCTTGGTGAAGGTCCACGCATGCGTCGCATCGAGGTCTCCAATGAAAGCGGTGGGTCTCCCGTCGATGATGGAGGGCAGAGCGACCAGCGAGAAGTAGCTGATGGCGCCATGCCCGAGATAGTCGCTCGACCGCACTTCGATCGCCGGTACGTCGGCACGAACCGCCCGCTGCCACATGATCGTCCTCGCGGTTCCTTTCTTCGAAGTCGGGTCCAGGGGCAGGTCGGAGCGAAGCGGGCTGTCGGCATTTTCCCCATAGCCATACAGGTTTCCCAGCACGATGAGCTTCGCGCCGACCGCTTCCGCCGCGCGCACGGTGCCGTCGATGATGGGGAAAAAATCGGTCGGCCACCTGTGATAGGTGGCCATGGCGCACATGAAGATGGCATCGGCGCCTTGGCAGACACGCGCGAGTTCCGACGCATCGGTGGCGTCGGCCTGTACGCCCCGTACATTCCGCAATGCGTTCGAACCGACACTCCGGCTGGTGAGGACGACATCATGTCCTTCCTCGCCAAGAAGGCGAGCGGTTTCGCGACCGACCGGGCCGGCTCCGACAACAACATAGAAACTCATAGCTTAACCTCTCGTCCAAGTTTGATGGAGAGGCGTGAGTACAGGTCCAAGGCATTGAAAATCGCGCGGGAATTGCCAAATCTTGAACAGGTTTTGCCATGAATCGAGAGAGCATGCGTTCGCAATACGCTCCGGCCCAAGTCGCGTCCAACATAACAATAGCCTCTCGGCATATCGAAGCTGGCGTCCACCGCCTGCCCCGGGCGCCACACCATCGCATCATGGTGCATGCCAGCGCGGCGACGCGCTCCTATTGCAAACAGGTCGGACGATATTTCGTCAGGCGCGCCGGCGATATCGACCTGGTGCCGGCCGGTCAGGAGGGCGGCTTCGAGGCCGAAACCTCGTTCGACACGATCGAGATCGCGTTGCAGCCAGCCTTGATGGAAAGGGTGGCGGCGGAGCTTGGCGGCAAGGCGCAAGCGTTGCGGCTCGACACGCGTCACCTGCTTCGTGACCAGCGCATCGAACATCTCGCTCGAGCGCTCGAGAGCGAACTGAACGCAAATTCGCCGAGCGATCCTTTGTTTGCCGACAGTATTGGCGCCGCACTGGCGGTGAGGCTGCTTGGCCTCGGTGAACCTGATATCGATCGAACGAACCGATTGTCGAATGCCCAGCTCCAGCGCGTGCTGGAACACATCGAGGCAGCTCTCCACGAGCCGCTTTCGATCCATCAACTAAGCCGTGTTGCCGGCGCGAGCAGCTCGCATTTGCGGATATGGTTCAAGGTGGCGACGGGCGTCACCCTGCACCGCTATGTGTTGCGACGTCGCGTCGAACGCGCACGTGTTCTGCTGCAGCGAGCCGATCTCAGCACAAGCGAAGTGGCTGAAATGACGGGCTTCGCGCACCAGTCACATCTGGCGCACTGGATGCGCCGCGAGATCGGCCAAACGCCGCGCGACCTGCGACGGGCGCAGCCGCCCAAATGACGTTGGCGTTTGGTCGCGTTGGCGACGCGATCAAACGCCTCAATCCTTCAATGGCCTTCCGAGACGGCCGGCAAGATCCTGCGTGAACTGCCAGGCGACACGGCCCGAGCGGCTGCCGCGCGTCGTCGCCCATTCCAGCGCCTCTGCCCGTAGCTGCTCGGGATCGACGTCAAGGCCATGATGGCTGGCATAGCCGTTGATCATATCGAGATATTCGTCTTGCGAACATTTGTGGAAGCCGAGCCACAGGCCGAAACGATCGGACAGCGAGACCTTTTCCTCGACCGCTTCGGACGGGTTGATGGCGGTCGAGCGCTCATTGTCGATCATGTCGCGCGGCAACAGGTGGCGGCGGTTCGAGGTGGCGTAGAAGATGACGTTGGCCGGGCGGCCCTCGACGCCGCCTTCGAGCGCTGCCTTCAGCGACTTGTAGGACGTGTCGTCATGATCGAAGGAGAGGTCGTCGCAAAACAGGATGACACGGAAGGGAGCCGTCTTCAGCAGGCTCATCAGCTTGGGCAGCGTATCGATATCCTCGCGGTGGATTTCGATCAGCTTCAGCGGCAGGCCGGAGTGGGTCTTGGCATTGATTTGCGCATGCACGGCCTTGACCAGCGACGATTTGCCCATGCCGCGCGCGCCCCACAACAGGACGTTGTTGGCAGCGAATCCTGCAGCGAAGCGCTCGGTATTGTCGACGAGGATGTCGCGGACCCGGTCGACGCCGCGGATCAGACCAATGTCGACGCGGTTTACCTTGCCCACCGGCTCCAGATAACCGGGATCGGCCTGCCAGACGAAGCAGTCGGCTACGTTGAGGTCGGTTTCAGGCACCGGCGGCGGAGCGAGACGGCTGACGGCCTCGATCAGGCGGTCCAGTTTCTGGTTCAGGGCGTCGATGCTGGTATCGGTCATATCAGGTCTTTTTGCTTTGGTTCTTGCGATGGCAGGCGGACCCGGTTCGATTCCGGCGGTTTCGAAACCGGTTGCAACCATTTGTTCGAACGTGATCTTTTGCGAAAACCGGGTCTCGGTTTTCGTGATCCTGCTCTAACACGGCTAAACAGGCCGGAAAAGCAGCGGATTTGCCCGACCGCGCAGTTGCATTGGCAACTTTACCGACTATATTCCGGCCAAATTTCGCGGGGCCGCCAAATCTCGCTTACCTGTTTGGCGGCTGCTTTTCAAAATTCAGGAGTACCTCGATGTTCGTGACACCGGCATACGCCCAAGGCATCGGCGGCGCCTCTCCCGATATGTTCATCAGCATTTTGCCGTTTGTCCTGATTTTCGTGATCATGTATTTTCTGATCATCCGCCCGCAGCGCACGCAGCTGAAGAAGCGCGGCGAGATGCTGGCGGCGGTTCGCCGCGGCGACACCGTCGTCACCGGCGGCGGTTTCGTCGGCAAGGTAACGAAGGTGATCGACGACAACGAGCTCGAGATCGATCTTGGCGGCGGCACCAAGGTGACGGCGCTGCGCTCGACGATCGCCGACGTGCGCGTCAAGGGCGAACCGGTCGCTAACCAGAACGCCAAGAAATAACCAAATTCCAGGCGGAGCGATCCGCGGACACGCTCTGACGGACGACGCCATATGCTTTATTTTTCGCGCTTCAAGATGATCCTGATCTGGCTGGCCGTGGCCGCCACAGTGATCCTCGCCGCGCCCAATCTGTTCCCCGCCAGCACGCTGGCCCAACTCCCCAGTTGGGTGCCGAAGCGGCAGATGACGCTCGGCCTCGATCTGCAGGGCGGTTCGCACATCCTGCTGGAGATGAATCAGAACGATCTGATCAAGGATCGGCTCGAGACGACGCGCGATGAAATCCGCACACGGCTGCGCGATGCCAAGATCGGCTATACCGGCTTGGGCGGCACGGGACGCACCTTGCAGGTCCGCATCACCGATCCTGCCCAACTCGATGCCGCCAAGAAGGCGTTGAAGACCCTGACCGATCCTGTGGCTGCCGGCCTCTTCACCGGCGGTTCCATCCAGGAAATGTCGCTCGACGATTCCGAGCCGGGCCTACTCAAGTTCACCGTCACCGATGCCGGCATCAAATACCGCACTTCGACCGCTTTGGCGCAGTCGATCGAAGTGGTCGAGCGCCGCGTCAACGAACTCGGCACGACCGAGCCTATCGTGCAGCGGCAAGGCGACGACCGGATCCTCGTCCAGGTGCCTGGCTTGCAGGATCCGCAGCGGCTGAAGGAAATCCTCGGCCAAACCGCGAAGCTGACCTTCCAGATGGTCGACCAGTCGATGCCGGTGCAGGACGCGCTCAAGGGGCGCCCGCCGGCCGGTTCTTCCGTGCTCTACTCGCAGGACGATCCGCCGGTTCCCTACCTGATCGAGAACCGCGTTATCGTATCGGGTGAAAACCTCGTCGACGCACAGGCGACATACAATTCACAGAACAACGAGCCGGTGGTTTCGTTCCGCTTCGATTCGAAGGGCGCCGCACGCTTCGGCCAGGCCACCGCGCAAAACGTCGGCAAGCTGTTCGCCATCATCCTCGACAACCAGGTGATCTCGGCGCCGCAGATCCGCGAGCCGATCCTCGGCGGCACGGGTCAGATCTCCGGTAATTTCACTGCCCAGAGCGCCAATGATCTGGCCGTGCTTTTGCGCGCCGGTGCTTTGCCGGCGACGCTGACCGTCATCGAGGAACGCACCGTGGGTCCGGGCCTGGGCCAGGATTCGATCCATGCGGGCAAGGTCGCCGGCATCATCGGTTCGATCCTCGTCGTCGCCTTCATGTTCGTCGCCTACGGTTTCCTCGGCTTCCTCGCCAATATCGCGCTGGCGGTGCACGTGGCGATGATCGTCGGGCTGCTGTCGCTGCTTGGCGCGACACTGACCTTGCCGGGTATTGCCGGTATCGTGCTGACCATCGGTATGGCGGTCGATTCCAACGTGCTGATCTACGAGCGTATCCGCGAGGAGCGACGCGCCGGTCGCTCGGTAATCCAGGCGATCGACACCGGCTTCTCGAAGGCGCTGGCGACCATCGTCGATTCCAACGTCACGTCGCTGATCGCCACCGTGGTGCTGTTCTATCTCGGAACCGGACCGGTGAAGGGCTTTGCCATCACCTATGCCATCGGCATCCTGACCACGGTCTTCACCGCTTTCACCTTCACCCGCCTGCTGGTCTCGATCTGGCTGCGGCGAGCCCGTCCGAAGGAATTGCCGAAAGCACCGGTGACCTTCGTTCCACCGGGCACGAAAATTCCGTTCATGGGTATCCGCCGGTGGACGTTCGCGCTGTCGAGCACATTGTCGATACTGTCCGTGGTGCTGTTCATGAGTGTTGGCATCAATTACGGCATCGATTTCAAGGGTGGCTCGCTGATCGAGGTACAATCCAAGTCGGGCACTGCCGATCTCGCCGACATCCGCGGCAGATTGACGGAACTGAACATCGGCGAAGTGCAGGTGCAGCAGTTCGGTGCACCCAACGACGTGTTGATCCGCGTCGGCACGCAAGATGCGGGTGAAAATGCCGAGCAGACCGTGATCGACAAGGTGCGCGGCGAGCTGCAGGACCAGTATAATTTCCGCCGCGTCGAAGTGGTTGGCCCGACGGTTTCGGGCGAACTGGCCAAGCAAGGAACGATAGCCATGATCGTCGCGCTGGTCGGCATCCTGGTCTATGTCTGGTTCCGTTTCGAATGGCAGTTCGCGGTCGGCGCCATTGTCGCGACCGTGCACGATGTGGTCATGACGCTCGGTTTCTTCGTCATCAGCGGGCTCGAATTCAACCAGTCGTCACTTGCGGCGATCCTGACCATCATCGGGTATTCGCTGAACGACACGATCGTCGTCTATGACCGCGTCCGCGAGGATCTGCGAAAATACAAGCGAATGCCGCTGCCGCAACTGTTGAACAACGCCATCAACGAGACGTTGTCGAGAACGACGCTGACGTCCGTGACGACCAGCTTGGCGCTGCTGGCGCTGGTGCTGTTCGGCGGCGAAGTGATCCGCTCCTTCACGCTGGCGATGCTGTTCGGCGTCGTGTTCGGCACGTATTCGTCGATCTTCATCGCGGCGCCGCTGCTGATCCTGTTCAAGCTGCGGCCGCAGGCTTCAGCCGATGAGGAAAAGCCGGTCAACGGTGGCAAGGCGGTCGCGACCTGACGCGCGGCCCCGAAGGGGTGACAGAGTGGTGACCGGCAAAGGCATCGTCATCCGCGAGGCGCATTTCCCCGGCCGCGCGCCGATCGAGGCTTATGGCAATGGCGGCTTCCGCTTTGCCGACATGTCGCATCGCGGCTCGCTCCTATGTCTGCCGTCCGGCATCCACGGCTGGGAGCCGGCAAATCCCCTGGCGCTGACGGTCGCGGATTTCGACCGGCTTCTGGCCGAGGCCGACAAGGTCGAGATCCTGCTGGTGGGCATGGGCAGGGATCTGCGGCCGTTGCCGGCGGCACTGCGGGGGGCATTGAAGGATGCAGGCATAGCCTTCGACCCGATGTCGACCGGGGCAGCAGTGCGGACCTACAACGTCCTTCTGGCGGAAAACCGCGCCGTGGCTGCCGCGCTCATCGCCGTCGACTGATATGTCGCAGAATGCCAAAATCGTCATGGAGGCGGTGCGCGCCGCCGACCATGACCGGTATCTCACCGCCCTCTACGCGCCTGCCGACAAGCGCGACACGCTGTTTTCGCTTTACGCTTTCAATGCCGAGATCGCCGGCATCCGTGACCGCATCCATGAGGCGTTGCCCGGCGAGGTGCGGCTGCAGTGGTGGCGCGATGTCATTGACGCCGGCGGCGAAGCGGGTGCTGGCCATCCCGTTGCCGAAGCCTTGAACGCCACCATTGCGGCATTCAAGCTGCCGAAACTGGCCTTCGAGAACATGCTCGAGGCACGTATCTTCGATCTCTACGATGACCCGATGCCATCGCGCACCGATCTGGAGGGCTATTGCGGCGAGACGGCGGCCGCGCTCATCCAACTCGCGGCGATGGTACTCGATTCCGCCGAGGCGCCAGGATTTGCCGAACTGGCGGGCAGGGCGGGCTGCGCCCAGGCAATGACCGGGCTGTTGCTTCTGCTGCCGCTGCACCGCAGGCGCGGGCAGTGTTTTATCCCGGCTGACGTCCTGGCGGCGGCGGGCTCGTCGCCGGAAGAATTTGTTGCCGGTGACGGCGGGTCTGGCGCCCAGCGCGCAGTGGCCGCGATGATCGCGCTGGCGCGCGAACATCTTTCGGCCTTCGAGCGGGGTGCCGCCGCGCTGCCGGCGTCATTGCGTCCGGCATTCCTGCCGCTGGCGCTGTCACGCGCTTATCTCGACAAGATGGAAGGCCCGCGCCACTCACCGCTCAGCGGCGTGGCACGGCTTTCGGCATTGCGCCGGCATTGGTTGCTGCTGCGTCGTGCAGGCAAGGGCTGGCCGACACTTTGACGTAAACGTCAATCGTGTTAAGGAGGTCCGCCTGCCGAGAACTGTCGCCGAAGACGACAGGCTGGCCAGGAGGAAATCCATGAGCTTGCCCGTGCTGGTCGCGATCGTCGTGCTAGGCATTGCGCTGTCGCTTGCCACCGTGCATTTCACCGGCGGCAGCAAGGAAGCAACGCTGGCTGGCGCGGACCAGGTGTTGAGCCGTTTCGCGGAAGATTTTCCGGACGAGATGGCCGCCACAGTCTGCCTAACGACAGACGCCAAGACGGCGTTTCTGGATATCGGGCGAGGGCGCATCGGCATCGTTCATGGCATCGGCGACTGTTTCTTGACGCGTATCGTCACCGCTGAGGACGTCGCGGTGTCCGAACCTGACGAGACGAACACAATTCTGATGCGGCTGACGGACTTCACCTGGAAGGGCGGCCGCTTCCGCTTCGCCAATACCGCCGACGCGCGGGCCTTGCTGAACGCTCTCGAGCCGCGAGACACGAGTTCCGCCAGGGAGGCCGCGTGATGGACAGCTACGATTTTCCGCAGGTCACCCAACTGGCCATTCCGTTTTTCGTCGCCGCGATCCTAATCGAGCTATGGCTGGTGCGCACAGGTCGCGCGAAGGGCTCGTTCGAGACGCGCGACACCTTGACCAGCCTGATGATGGGCACCGGCAATGTCGTTGCCGGGCTGCTGCTTGGCGTCGTCTCCTACTGGGCGCTGCTCTGGCTCTGGCAGTTCCGTATCTTCAATCTCGGCCTGTCGGTCTGGGTATTCTTGGCCGCCTTCCTGCTCGATGACCTGCGCTACTACGTCTATCATCGCATTGCGCACCGGGTGCGCTGGGTGTGGGCGGAGCACGTCAATCACCATTCCAGCCAGCACTACAATTTGTCGACGGCGCTCAGGCAGAGCTGGACCGGGCTGTTCACCTTCATGTTCGTGCTGCAGGCGCCGCTGGTGCTGCTCGGCTTTCACCCGGCGGTGATTGCCTTCACCTTCGGCTTCAACCTGATCTGGCAGTTCTGGATCCACACCGAGACGATCGGCAAGATGTGGGGCTGGTTTGAATTCGTCTTCAACACGCCCTCGCACCACCGCGTCCATCACGCCACCAATCCGCGCTATCTCGACGCCAACTATGCCGGCACGCTGATCATCTGGGACCGCATGTTCGGCACCTTCGTCGAGGAATTGGAGGAAGACCGGCCGCGCTACGGGATCGTCAGGAACCTGGGCACTTTCAATCCGCTGAAAGTTGCATTTCACGAATGGATCGGCATGTTCAGGGACGCCTTCGCACCCGATCTGACGCCGCGCGAGCGCCTGAACTACCTTATCAAGCCGCCAGGCTGGAGCCATGACGGCTCGCGCGATACGTCGGAGAGCTTGAAAGCGGCGTATGTCAGGAGAAATCCGGGCGAGGCGGGCAAGCCGGGATTGCCGCCGGCGAGCGTCGAGCCGGCGGAATAGTTCTGCTACGATGGCTCACTCGACCCGCCATCACGCATCAGCGCTTCATAGTCGCGACCGCCATAGAAGATTTTGACGATACGCACGAGGTCGTTGTCGATTGCGTAGGCGATGACGGCCGAGTGTTCGAACGGCACGGTTCGCAGCCCCGGCGCTATCCCGTCGCGGGACCGCCCGCCGCGAGGCGCATTGCCGATGCTCTGGCAGCGAAGCTTGATCCGGTCGAATCCAGATCAGCGAGCGCCTCTTGGCTAAGAATGATGGCGAGACGCTGGATCATCGCTCTCTCTCGCCAGCTCCGAGATTCGCTTCTTTACTCTCGCGATCGCTTCGTCCAGCGGGACGCCTGGCCTCGTGTCTTCGATCGAAGCTTTTACGCGGGCCCGGATCGAGGCCATACGTTCGGCATGTTCTTCTTCTTCGCGCTGAAAGGCGCGAAGGGCCGCCCGAATGACCTCGCTCGCTGAGCCGAAAGAGCCATCCTCGACTTTCTCTCGGATCATACGTGCCATGGCGGGCGTGACGGTGACGGATAGTTTCTCGGCGGATTCCATGGAGCGGCTCCTGAGACGCAAAGTAGGATACTATACCACTTTGCGCTCTGATCCAAACAGATGCGGCAATCCGCTATTCCGCGGCCTCAGCCGTTAGTGCCGGCAAACCCAGCCATTGCCGGCAATCGGCCCGCGCACGCGACGTGATGGCATGCCTCTTGGCTACGGTCTTGTCCTTGCCGCGCAGGCGCTTGCCTTCGACTTTCTGCGCCTCAACCGGCGGGAACAGGCCGAAATTGACGTTCATCGGCTGGAAGGAACGTTTGCCCGGCTCATCGTCGGAGACGATATGGCCGCCGGTGATGTGGTTGAGCAGCGCACCGAATGCCGTGGTGAGCGGCGGCAGGAACGGTGCATGGCCAAGCCGCTCGGCGGCGGCGAAGCGGCCGGCGAGCAGGCCGATCGCGGCGCTCTCGACATAGCCTTCGCAGCCGGTGATCTGGCCGGCGAAGCGCAGGCCGGGCCGCGATTTCAGCTGCAGCGAGCCGTCGAGCAAGGTCGGAGAATTGATATATGTGTTGCGGTGCAGGCCACCGAGGCGGGCGAAGTCGGCGTTTTCCAGGCCCGGAATGGTGCGGAACACGCGCACCTGCTCGGCGTGCTTCAATTTGGTCTGGAAACCGACCATGTTGTAGAGCGTGCCCAGCGCGTTGTCCTGGCGCAGCTGGACGACCGCATAGGCCTTCACCGTCGGGTTATGCGCATTGGTCAGGCCCATCGGCTTCATCGGACCGTAGCGCAGCGTCTCGACGCCGCGTTCGGCCATGATCTCGATCGGCAGGCAACCGTCGAAATAGGGCGTGCCTTCCCACTGCTTGAATTCGGTCTTCTGGCCGTCGACCAGCGCCTGCACGAAGGCGAGGTACTGATCCTTGTCCATCGGACAGTTGATATAGTCCTTGCCGGTACCGCCCGGTCCGACCTTGTCGTAGCGCGACTGGAACCAGCAAGTGTGCATGTCGATCGTGTCGAAATGGACGATCGGCGCGATGGCGTCGAAGAAGGCCAGCGCGTCGGCGCCGGTCGCCTCGGCGATCGATTGGGCGAGCGATGGTGCGGTCAGCGGCCCGGTGGCGATGATCGCCTGATCCCACTCCGCCGGCGGCAGGCCGGGAACTTCCTCGCGCTCGATAGTGATCAGCGGATGTGCTTCGAGCCTTTTCGTCACTGCGTCGGAAAAACCGTCGCGGTCGACTGCCAGCGCGCCGCCGGCCGGCACCTGGTTGGCGTCGCCGGCGCTCATGATCAGTGAGCCCGCGAGCCGCATTTCGGCATGCAAAAGGCCAACGGCGTTGTTTTCGGCGTCGTCCGAGCGGAAGGAATTGGAACAGACGAGTTCGGCCAGGCCATCGGTCTTGTGGGCGTCGGTGCCGCGGACCGGGCGCATTTCATGCAGGATGACGGGAACGCCGGCCTCAGCCGCCTGCCATGCCGCTTCGGAACCGGCGAGCCCGCCGCCGATGATATGGATTGGATTTTTGCTCATGGCGCCGGAATAATCGCTTGCCGCGGCGATTGCAATTGTCGCGCGCGCGAAACGCCTGGTCGGGAAAGCCTGCCCCTGAAAACAACAACACCCGCCGGGGGAGGAGGTCCGGCGGGTGTCGTTTTTGGGGTAGACCCTCGGGAGGAGGTGAAGGCCGACCGTATTCGTCGTCGCCGGGGAGGAGGTCGGCTCAGACGAAATTCTTTTCGCATTTTTAGCGAGGGCGAAGCCTCTGGGGCAAAATTCGTTTTGCCCCGGGAAACAACGCCCGCCGCGGGAGGAGGTGCGGCGGGCGCCGTTTGGGTGGCCAACCCTCGGGAGGAGGTGAAGGTTGGGCCTATTCGTCATCGCCGGGGAGGAGGTCGGCTTTGACGAAATTCTTTTCGCCACTTTAAAGAGGGGCAAGGCCTCTGGGCAAAACTCGTTTTGCCTGGGAAACAACGCCCGCCGCGGGAGGAGGTGCGGCGGGCGCCGTTTTGGTGGTCAACCCTTGGGAGGAGGATAAGGGCTGACCGTCTTCGCTTGGGTCGGGGAGGAGGTCGACCCCAGCGAAATTCCTTGGTTAGACCGCCTTGCGGGCGACGATCTTGATTTCGTCGCGGACGATACCGAGATCATGCAGCTGGCGGTTCGAAAGGCGACCCAGCTCGGTAACCGTCTCGCGATAAACGCGCCAGTTACGATAGTTGCGGATCAGGTTCATTGTCATGCTCTTCTCAAAACTGGTTCGGACCATTCGCGGTCCGAAGAATTAGACCGCCTTGCGAGCGACGTAAGGAATGTCGCTGCGGCTGATGCCGAGGTCGGTCAGTTCACGGGTGCTCAGGCGGCTCAGCTCGGAAACGGTGTCCCGGTAGCGGCGCCAGTTGCGGTAGTTGCGGATCAGGTTCATGGTAGTTCTCGTTTCGTCTTTCTCGCGGATCATTCCGTTTGTGTACGAACCATAAATAGGGGGACCCATATCGATTTAAAAGCGCTATGACTGCATGGCAGCAATGCAAATTGTGCAATGCAACATTAACGCGGCTTCACGGACCTGACACAAAGAAGCCGGAATCAGAAAGTGCCGTGGCGTCAAGGGTTTGGCTGCGTCGGCTAAAAAGACGACCGGGTGGGGAGTGAGGACATGGCGGGGTACTCGACACGGGTCAGGGCCGACATCGAGCGATGGCGGCAGGCCGGACTGATCGACGCCTCGACGGCTGATGTGCTGAGGCGCGACGTCGACATCAACGCACGCCAGTCGCTCAGCTTCGGCTCGATACTGGCGATGATGGCAGCCCTGCTCTTTGGAGCGGCCGTCCTTATCTTCGTCGCCGCCAATTGGGAAGCGATCCCGCGGCTGGCGCGGGTGGCCGCGCTTTTTGCCATCATCCTTGGCGGCTATGTCGGCGGCGCGGTGCTGAAGACGCGCGACCATGCGGCAATCGGCGAAGCCCTGTGGATCGTGGCGGCGGCCGCGTTCGGCGGCTCGATCGCGCTGATTGGCCAGATGTACCATTTGTCCGGCGACGAGGCTTCGGCGCTGGTCACCTGGGGCGCCGGCACGGCGCTGGCGGCGATTGCGCTGCGGTCGAACCCGCTGACCGTCGCGGCGGTCGGTATCGCCGACGCCTGGCTGTTCCTGAAAGGGTTCGACTATTACAGCCGTAGCGACTTTCCGCATGCCTTCGTCGTCATGGCGGTGGTGCTGTTTGCCGTCTCGTTCTGGACCCGCAGCCAGCCGGCGCGGCACCTGATCATCCTGTCGCTGCTCTTCTATCTCGTATTGCTGGCGATGGACCATGCCACGCTGCCAGTGGCGATCCCGCTGGTCATTGTCTCTGTGGTGCTTTTCGCTGTTGCCGTCTTTGCACCGGAACCGGTCGACAGGATCGTGCGGCTTGGCGGCCGCTTGCCGCTGCACGCGTTGCTTGGCTTCCTCGCCGGCCTGGCCATCATCCAGTTCGAACTGGCCGACGAAAGTACCTACAACAGCGGTTTCGCCATCGCTTCGGTCGTCGCACTGGCCGGCATCGTCGCGGCAATCGTGCTGGCAGGGCGCGAGAGCCGGGGACTGCGCTGGCTCGCCTATCTCGGCTTCGCCTTCGAACTCGCCATCATCTATGTCGTGACCTTGCAGTCGATGCTCGATACGGCCGGCTTCTTCCTGGCCGCCGCGGTGCTGCTTGGCGTGCTTGCGATCGTCATCATCCGCGTCGAAAAACGCATGAAGGATCCAGCCATCGGGGGAGCCACGGCATGATGACCGGAAAGAGGCTTGTCATCTCGGCACTGGTCCTGACGCTCGTCCAGATCGGATTCCTGAGCTGGATCATCGCCGGACGGGCGGCGATCCTGCGCAATGGCAAGGAGGTGCTGCTGAAGATCGAGCCCGTCGATCCGCGCGACCTCTTGCGCGGCGACTATATCATCCTCGGCTATGACATTTCGCGCATACCGGTGAAAATGATCGCCAACATTCCCGAGGGCAAATTCTCGAGCGACGACACGCCGATCGTGGTCCGGTTGAAGAAGGGCGCCGATGGGTACTGGACACCGAGCATCGCCTGGTTCGGCAAGGCGCCGGGCCCGGCCAGCGCAGAGGAGGCCGACATTTCGGGCCATGTCGCCGCGGGTTGGGACCTTCGCGGCGAAGGCATGACGATCGCGCCGGATTACGGCATCGAACGGTTCTACCTGCCCGAAGGCGAAGGGCTGGCGATTCAGGGCGACATGCGGGTGCGCCCGTTCGGGATCAAGCTGGCACTCGCCGCCGATGGCACGGCGCAGATCAAGGCGCTGGTGGATGGCGACAAGACGCTGTTCGAGGAGCCGGTTTATTGATGTCCATCGCGCCCATAATGTGATTTCAGAGAAGTTTTCGGCGAAGCAGTCGAAAGTCGACAATGCGGAGGAGTCTGATTTTGTCGGTCACGAATCTGTCGAATGCCGCGTCGAAATCATTCCCGATCGCTCGCCATTCATCTCTCAACGCGCGAACGCGCCGTGCGCGCAGCCAGTTCTTTACCTTGGCGACGGCCCCCTTGGGTTTCAGGATGACGCCACAGCCGTAGTCGGCATCCACAGTGAAATAGTCGAGATCCGGATTGCCCAGAACGAAATCAATAAATGCCTTGTAGGTCACGCCGCACCACTCACCGAGGAAAAAGGAGGGATTGGCCGCGGTCCGGTTTGGGGGCAGGCAGTCATGCACCACCACGGCACCCCCGGGCGAGACCATGCGGAAGGCTTCCCGGATATCGCGCGCCGAGCACTCGTATGTGTGGTGCGGATCAACGAACACAATGTCGAATGTCTGCCCCTTTAGGCGCACGTCATTGAGACATGCCGCAATATCCTCGTCTGCGGATGTGAAATCCACGGGGAGGCCATCGACTGGCGGCTCAGTTGCCCGATACACCAGGCGCATGCAGGGCTGAAAACCCAATTGTGATGCTTCTGTATACCTGAAGCCCGTAGTGCTCGTGTTGATCTCCAGGTAACTCGTGAGTCCGAAGCGCACCGAGAGCAGCCCACAGATGTGGGCCTTGTTCCAGTATTCAAGCATGATCATTGTCCCGCCATTCCCGACAATGAGTTGACCTCATTATCGGCAATCTCTCAAGCGATCGATCGGTAGGACTTTTCACGGGCTTTCGGGCGCGGACGATGGCAACAGATCCGGGATGAGGCGGAGCCAAACGCTCATGTGGGGTTGGTGCGGATGAAGGGACTCGAACCCCCACGCCTTTCGGCACTGGAACCTAAATCCAGGGCGTCTACCAGTTCCGCCACATCCGCATGACCTGGCAATCCCATGTAGCCATCATTCTGTCAATGTCGGAGACAAGATGTCGGGTCAGGGCCGAAATGTTGGTTATTCGCCTAAACGCGAAGACTGTTGAAAATTAGGCTCGCCTGTGACAAAAGGCGTGTCAAATGTGACGGGACGCGACGATCCGCTTCTACAAGATGTGATAAGAAGTAGGAAAAACAAGAACTTATTCACATTTTGGAACGCAGTTGGGAGAGTTTGAGCCGCATTTCCGGTCAAATCGCCAGGTTCCGTACCAAAGCCATTCCCGGCAAGAATTACCGGCAGGCTGTAAACGGCAGGGAGCCGTTTGGCAGCCTCATTGGTGAAAACAAAGGTTTTACGATGCAGGTCACCGAAACACTCAATTCCGGTCTCAAGCGCGAGATCAAGATCACCGTGCCGGCCGGTGACATGGAAGCCAAGCTGATGGCGCGGCTGTCGGACGCCCGCGACAAGGTTCGCATCAACGGCTTCCGTCCGGGCAAGGTGCCGGTGCAGCACCTGCGCAAGGTTTATGGCAAGTCGTTCATGGCCGAGGTGGTCAACGAGATCCTCAACGACTCGACGCGTTCGATCATCACCGGGCGCGGCGAAAAGGCCGCCATGCAGCCCGAGGTCATCATGACCGAGGACGAGAAGGAAGCCGAGAAGATCCTGGCCGGCGGCGCCGACTTCGAGTTCCGCCTCAATTATGAGGTAATTCCGGCGATCGAGATCAAGGATTTCTCGGACATCAAGGTAACGCGCCAGGTGTTCGACGTTCCGGATTCGGAAATCGATGACCAGGTCAAGCGCGTCGCTGAATCGGCGCGCAGCTACGAGCCGAAGACCGGCAAGGCCGCCGAAGGCGACCGCGTCTCGATCGACTATGTCGGCAAGATCGCCGGCGAGGCTTTCGCTGGCGGCGCCGGCAATGATCAGCCGCTGGTGCTGGGCTCCAAGGAGTTCATTCCGGGCTTCGAGGAGCAGCTGATCGGCACCAAGGCCGGTGACGAGAAGCAGGTCACCGTGACCTTCCCGGACAACTACCAGGCAGCGCATCTGGCCGGCAAGGAAGCGACCTTCGACGTCACGGTCAAGGAAGTGTCGAAGCCCGGCGAACTGGAAATCAACGACGAGACCGCCAAGAACCTTGGCCTGGAGTCGCTCGAGCGCCTGCGTGACATCGTGCGCGGCCAGATCGAGAACCAGTTCGGCTCGATGACGCGCCAGAAGGTCAAGCGCCAGCTGCTCGATCAGCTCGATGCGGCCTATTCGTTCGAAGCGCCGTCGAAGCTCGTCGAGGCGGAATTCAACAACATCTGGGCACAGGTCAACCGCGACCTGGAAGCCGCCGGCCGCACCTTCGCCGACGAGGAGACGACCGAGGAAGAGGCGCGCGCCGAATATATGCGCCTTGCCGAGCGCCGCGTGCGCCTCGGCCTCGTGCTGGCCGAGATCGGCGAGAAGGCCGGCGTCACCGTATCGGACGAGGAACTGCAGCGCGGCCTGTTCGAGCAGGTTCGCCGCTTCCCGGCCAACCAGCAGCAGGAAGCCTTCGAGTTCTACCGCAGCAACCCCGAGGCGCTGAACGCGCTCAGGGCGCCGATGTTCGAGGAGAAGGTTGTCGACCACCTGCTCGAACAGATCTCGGTCACCGACGTCAAGGTCAGCAAGGAAGAGCTGATGGCCGACGACGAGGAGGCCGAAACCGCGACCAAGGCGAAGCCGGCCAAGAAGGCCGCCGCGAAGAAGGCTGACGACAAGAAAGCCGACGACGCGGAAGAGCCGAAGAAGAAAGCCGCACCGAAGAAAAAGGCGGCCAAGGACGCCGAATAGGGCGCACATTCCGACGAATTCCGAAAGGCCGCCTCCGGGCGGCCTTTTTCGTTGCGAAACTGCAACATCGGATTCGTTCCTGATGGGCACCGGTGGCGATACGAAGCCTTGATCATTATCTGATTGGTTGGAAGACCAGAGGTGGTTGGTGATGTCGTTGGGGGTGTTCGTGGAAATGAGGCGCGCTGCCGCCACGGTGTTTTTCCTGGCCTTGGGTTGCGGCGCTGCCGGGGCCGGCACGGACAATTGGCGTTTCGACACCGGCAATGACGGCCTCGTCACCGCATCGGTCTATGCCACAAACAAGCTGATCACCGGGGGCGGTGCGCTGAGCTACAGCCCGGTGCTGACCATTGCCTGCCGTGCGGACGGCGAGCCGGCCTGGACCGAATGGCTGCAATTGAACGACGCGGTCTCCGCCAGCCGGAAAATCACCATGTCGGTCACCATCGACGGCGATAACAAATTCGATGAGAGCTGGTCCGTCGGCACACGCGGCAGGCTGCTGATGCGCGACGGCGCCGAGGCAATCAAGCGCCTCGTCCCGGCAAACCGCCTGCTGCTGTCGTGGCGCTTCGGGCTGCTGTCCGGCCGCGGCCAGGCCGATTTCGACCTTGCCGGCCTCGGTGAGGCGGTCAGACAGATTGCCGGCAACTGCAAGACCGATCCGCCGTGATTGTGAAAAGGGGCAGCCTTTTGGGCTGTCGCTACCGGAAGATTGATCCGAAAAGTGCGCGATATCGGCATCGTTCTTCCAAGATTGAATGATTTTCAAATTCCAGCCAAGGCATCGCACGGCGTCCTGGCGGCGCTGCCTTGCGGGATTCCGGACCTAGATCAGCAACAACCCCTTCATGCTGGAATAGCCTTTTCGCCCGATGATGATGTGGTCGTGCACGGAAATACCCAGCCTCTTGGCCGCTTCGATGATCTCTTTTGTCATCTCGATATCAGCGCGCGACGGTGTTGGGTCGCCCGAGGGGTGGTTGTGGAGCAACCAAGCGACCAGATCAAGTATAAGAAAACATGAGAAAATTCTTCGGTCTGATTGCTATCAGGAGCGGTAATTGGGGTCGGTAACGCAGGCCTCGGCGTGATCATCATGCTGGCTCACCTTCGTTCATCGTGAGTCGTTTTGACGCACGGCATTGCGCCGTATTCTTCTGGTTCCATTTCAAGTTGCTCAAATATCGGGTACAAAGCCGACCTCCCGATTGTGATGTAAGCTGTTCCGGTCACCGAGGTAACATCTCGGTGGCACGCTACACGACGGGCTAGTGCGAAGACTGTTGGTCGGTCGGGAGCCCAGATGTTTCCTGGGTGGTAGCGTCCGCAATTGCGGTCCTTCCGCTCCACTTCCTGTTCCTTGACTTGGATGCGACGAAAGTCATCGGCCGCCTCGGCGATGTGAACCCGGTACCCTTGACTCGCTATTAATACGCGAGCGTGCGCCGGGGGTGACCCGATGGCGACCGCAACGGTCTGCACCCCTGCGGCTAATGCTGTTCTGGCCAACGCCGGTCTTATGGGGGCCGATACGGTCATCGGCTGCTCACGCGATAATCCAAAAACGTCATGGTCCGATTTTGACCTCAACATAGCCTGGCGAGCCAAGCAAGCGCTCGAGATCGGTACGAAGCGGCTGTGGCGAGTCGATAAAGCTCTTTTCGAGTTCCTCGAACTTCGGCAGTTCGGAAACCTGAAGGCCGCGCCTATCGAATTCGTCCTTGTAGTTCTTAGCGCCTGCCACCCGACTGCCAAGTTCCACCAGAAGCGCGCCGCGCGGAATGGTCTTGTATTTGCTGCGTTCGGTCGAGACAACTGCTAACGCGGTTGGCTTGTTGCCCCCCGCCGGGACCGGCAGGATGGCGTCGAGAATTTGGGCAGGTTCGGCAGGCGGTCCGTTCAAATCGTCGCTCCAGGGTGTCGCGTTCTCGCTGCCATGGTGGCCGATCTTCAGGAAGTCGAGGGGCTTGCTCAGCAAATCGTGCTGCCTGTTCCACATCGTATTTCAGGCGGCGTTGGACCTGCTTTCTTTGAAGCCCGTATCCCACTCGGCATCGCCGACAAACAAGAGGCGCTTTTTACCCCATTCTATCAGCAGGACGACGCTGGTGTTATTGGTCACCTTGCTCGACAGTTCGGCAAAGGCAAGCGCGCTAGACAGCATGCGCGTGCATCGAATGGTATGCGCAACTCGAGCTTCTCTTGCGTTTTTAGACCGATGTAGCGGCTAGCGGCGTAAAGGCTAACGCGGTCGGCCCGGTCAAGGCTGATGCCATCGGCAGAATCGGCCGTCGCATCACCGACGCTCTCGGTGTCACCATTGTCGGCCATGCGCTCTTCCTCCGCGGTAGCTGAATGTCCCAGTCTCTTTAACCTGGTAGTATGATCCGCAGGCGAGCTTCGTGTTCGCGCCGAGCGTCAAATCTTTATGGAGACATCGACTATACCACCAGCAGCCAACGCTTGCTGCCCCCAAGTAAATTGGTCAGCTTTGGCGGGAGTACCAGCCGGACTGAGGACCACAAAGTAAGGTCCAGCAGCCGGATCTATTTCGAAGCCGCCATAGGCTGGAAATCTCCCGCGATCCTTCAAAAAAAATGTGAATATGTTGCCTTTCGAGCTTCCGGTAATAGTTCCAACGCGAGGGGGCACGGTGTCTTTATCGATCCATTTTCCTAGAAATACTTCGATATCACCTGTTTTCGCTACATCTCGGATTGCCCGAATTGAGATCCACGCCTTTGTTGGCGGTGGCCTCTTTGCCACTTCCGGAACCTTCAATTCCCTGTATCCAAGGGCGACTAGCATCGTATTTACGCCCGCGCTACCACCAGCAATCACCATAGCAGTTAGGATATAACCGACGTACCCGGGCTCAAAAGGCGGGTTATGCGCGGTTACGGAATTAACTAGGCTTGTCGTTATGTCGAGATTGAACATCGACACTACAAACCAGGAGAACGCAAATGCGATCAAGGGCCTAGTGGCCCTGGCATTGAACGTCTCAATGAAAGGTCGCCAATTGAAAAGTATCGCGAGCGCCGATTCCAGCACGAGCGCCAACACGAAAAGAACGAAGATAGCCTTGACCGCGCCGGAGAATACAGTGTCCGGGATGGTCGGTGCAGGATCGCCTGCGTATGCTGGCAAGGTGATAAATAAGAAAAGCAATACATAAACTACGACAGAAGCGCTCCGCTGCATCTCCTCGACCCCCCAACAGGACAGTTCGTCACGATTCGAGCCACGGGCATCCTTTTGCATCGAGCAGGAATCGCGGAACAAAAATTTGACAAGCTTCAGCATACGGTCAAAGTCGCCAATGCAGGAAAACAGTGGCCACGCGAACCGCAGTTGGTATAGAGTTTTAGTATAATCAAAGAGGAACAACGATATATTAGTTGTGGCGCAGAGGGAAGAGCCTCCGATGAAAGGCATTTGTTCGGCCCGGCGCTGTCGCAAAAATACGCGCCTTGGCGGCAGTACCTGGCTTGCCGATTGGAATTTGCCCTAGGCCCGCCATGCAGCGAGCACGCATCCGAAAACGCATCTACAAAACGCGGGGTCTCGCCGGAGCCGATATCTTTGATTATATCGAGGCGTTCTACAACCGAACCCGCCACCACAGCTTTTTGGGCGGCATCGGTCCCGAGGCGTTCGAGAGCGCCGAGGCTGGGATTTGCCTGCCAATCCAAGAGCAGTCCGCCCAAAGGCTACGCCGGCGGAGTTGCTTCAAGGAGACGTCAGTGGCACGTGGTTGAAAGTCGCGCTGAGGGCGCTGGGAGGAAGCGGCGCTGACCGCAACCTAGCCATGTGAGGCTACGGAGCACTTAAATTGATCGAGGATTGCGACCGCACCGACAGCTGACTGGCGTCCTTTGAGGAATACAGCAACGTGTTTCCCTCCGGGTCGGCCTTCTCGGCCTTGCGCACGACTGCCCCTTGCTTCCGAAGCTTAAGCCTTGCGCTCGGATTCTTGCTGATTTCAGTAACGCCAAGGAAAACGCTCGTTTGTTGGAGACTTATTTGTCGAACCTCGCGCCGCGCGATTCTCTTAGTGTCTGCTCCAAAAAGAAGTGATCGGACGCGGAGTGGGCGCTGATCGAGCCGCTGATGCCGGCGCCGAACCGGGTCGGCCGGCCCCGCAAGACGGACCTGCGGGAGGCGTGAACGCGCTGCTTTACATGGCGTCGTCGGGCGGAGCATGGCGGCTTCTGCCGAAGGACTTCCCACCGTTCTCGACGGTGCAGAAGTACTTCTGGCACTGGCGCGACGAAGGATTGCTGCGCGCCATCAACAATGAACTCGTCATGGCGGCACGCGAACGGGAAGGCCGGGAAGCGAGCCCGTCGGCCTGCGTCATCGACAGCCAGAGCGTGAAAACCACCGAAAGCGGCGGACTCCGGGGCTTCGATGCGGGCAAGAAGATCATGGGCCGCAAGCGCCACATCGGCGTCGATACGCTGGGCCTGCTGGTCGGCGTCGTGGTCCACGCCGCCGACTTCCAGGATCGCGACGGTGCGCCGACCGTCCTGAAATCCATCCTCAAGCGCTGGCCGTGGCTGCGCCATGTCTTCGCCGATGGCGGCTATGCAGGGCCGAAACTGCGGGGCGCCCTGCAAAAGGTCGGCAAGTTCACGATAGAGATCGTCAAGCGGACGGACAAAGCTAAGGGCTTCGAGGTCCTGCCCCGCCGCTGGGTCGTGGAGCGAACCTTCGCATGGCTGGGCAGATGCCGAAGGCGTGCAAAGGACTTCGAGCGATCCATCGAATCCGCTCAGGCCTGGATCTTCATCGCAAACATCCGCATGCTCACCCGACGGCTCGCAAGGGCTTGAAAACCCGGTGCACATTCTGATTCAGACTCTTAGTTGCGCCAGTCTGCATCGATGTATTTCTGTGGAAACCTGCTCTGACGTATGGACGACCCTTAGCGCAGTCCCGTACATTAGTGATTCAGAAAAGCTGTATCGTTTTCTTCGTGAGAAAATCAAAGATGCGCTGGGCGGGCCTCGTTAGATATGTTGTTGTAGGGGTAGCCTTATGTTCTATTGCTTTTTCTGCGGGTTGCAATCATCAGGATAATTTAGGTTTCGTCTCCGAGGGGGTGGGGACGAATTTATATTCGAGCGATGTTCAGCGGCAATACCAAATCCAGCAGCTTTACTATGGCTACCTTTGCGGCCAGGCTGGCCTTCCGCAAAATGGAAGTTCGCGCGGAATTCCTAGCTGTGATTTCGCGGACTTCCATACTTATGAATGGAACACGTTAGTTCAGGCCGGCCTCAACGACATCGACCAGAGATGCGATGCCTATCTGGCCTGGTATGACTCCCGCAAGCGTTCGCAAAAACCCCTGATCAGCCAGATCAACACTACGGGCCGGCTGGTGAACGCCATCCTGCAAGCCTACGCACCGACGTCCGCCGCTATCGGTGTCGTTGCTGAAGCCTTCGGGTTTGCTGAGGATTCGGTCAACAATTACAATTCCAGGCTGCTCTACGAGATCGATACCTCGACGTTGCAGGCGCTAGTGCTCAACAATCAGGGGGAGTTTCGAAATGGCATCGTCGACATAAAGTTTCAAACCAAGCCGGCGGTCGAGCACGCTCTTCGCTCCTACCTGCGAATCTGTATGCCGTTTTCGATTGAAACCGAGGTCAACAATGTCCTCACGGTCATAAAGCGGGGTGGCGGCGACCCCGGACCACTGATCACACCCCAGTCCGTTGAAGCCGCGGTAGATGCAACCGGTCCACGGAAGGCCGAGGAAAAAGTCATCGTCGAGCGCATAACGGTGCCGGTCCTGCCTCCGCAATCGGCAGAGGTGCGGAAGTTGTTTATTCCCGAAACCTATGGCGATGCCGATCTTATGAAGTTGCAGGTTGCGCTATGCGTGCCGCGCGACGAACTGGGTAAAGTTGGACCGCGGACCCGGGTGTCCTATGCGATCTTCGAGGATTACATGGCCGGCCGGCCGGGAATGAAGGCGGACGGCAAGATCTCCAACCGAAAAGAATACGCCAGCGCAACCAAAAACGTCACATGCTCCGACAGTTACAAGAACATCTTCGAAGCCGAGCAATTGAGCGACCCGAGACGAGTTTCAGCCCTGTCTGGAGCGATGAAGCTTTTCAACGTTCCCGGTTTTGTCGATCTGGGAGCAAAGGCCTCCGACCTCGCCGCCATGCGGGCCAACATCATCGCGGCCAATGCTTTCTTCCAAACAACCGGCTCCAATGGAGCCGACTCCGACGAAGTGACGCCAGCACTGTTCCGCAAAATGAAGATCGCCTTTTAACGTCAATCCTTCGAGACGACGGAGTGGCCGGGCATGCTCTTTACGATACGCGATCTAGATGGCGGTCCAGTCGCCATGAGAGAAAAGCCGTCGCCCGATGCTCCCATCGTGAACATCTTCCTGGGTGGCGAAACTGTCGATGCGCCGGACCCGCAGCCGCCCATTCCGGCCGGTTCCACCGGCAGCGCAGCGGATTGGAGCTTCGTGACGTTCGCCACCGTTCCGGCCCCTTTGAGCGGCTGGGTCGAGCGCCGCTTTCTGGCGCCGGTAGAACCCAAGAAGCGGCCGCCACTGGACGAAGAGGCTTTCGTGCGCGAATGCGTGCGCGCCGAACTTGATTCGAATGCCGGTGACAGCGCCGATGCGTTCCCGGTCGACGCCGACTATCTGATCGCCTGGGCCATCATCGAATCCGGCATTTCAAACCCGGCACCCGACAAGACGAACGACAATGCGGATGGGCCCTTCGGACTGACCGACACGGAGTGGAAAAGTTTCCTTGCCGACTCGCCTGAGGGAACAGACCCGACCGACAGGGAACTGCCAATCCTCCATGCCTATACGGCCGCCTACGTGTCGCGCGAGCAGATGCAGGCGCTCAGCGACAAGCTGACGGCTCTGCCTGTTCCCACTGACGGTCCCTATGTGCCGACCTATCTCAACGTCCTGCATGCCCATCTCATTGGCGTGAATGCCGCAGTCGCAGTTCAGAAAAGCCTCCTCGACGGCAAGGGCAGCGATTCGATGGAAACGGCTCTCGCGGCCGCATTTCCAGTGAAGGCAGATCGGGATGCGCTGATAAGCAGACGCGAACTGTTCCTGAAGGATGGAGGGGCCGTCGTAACCGTCGATGGCTTCAACGCCAAGACGAGCCGCGCGCTCAACACAAGTCTGACCCGGGCCTACAAGCTCATAAATAAGCATTTCCCGGAACTTATTCCGCCTAAGGCCGAGATCGGGTCTTCGGGGTCCTGGTTCGATATCGCGCAGGCTGAAATGGCCGTCTGGAAGAATGGCAACCTGACCGAGAGCGACGGCGACGGCAAAGCCCGCGTGCTTGAATATTTCGCGTCGATTGGCGTCGAACTCCACAAGGTCGAGCCTTGGTGTGGCGCCTTTGTCGGTCACTGCCTCAAGAAATCCGGAGAACCCGGCGGATCGAGCGTGGTCGTCGACGCCGGTTGGGCGGCGAATTGGAAGAAGTGGGGAGACACGCAGTTGCGGCTGCGTGCGGAGGACAATAACGTAAACGGAATTCCGAAAGGGGCGATCGTTGTTTTCGAGCCTCTGGCAACTGGCACGTCGGGCCATGTCGGCTTTTTCGAAAGCCTGAAAAGCGGCAACATGATCAGCATCATTGGCGGCAACCAGACCGGCGGCGTCAGTCTCAAATCGATCTCCCGCGGCAAGATCGTCGCGATACGCTGGCTGGCGACGGTGCCGCCGCCTGCTCCCGGCGAACCGACGACAAAACCCGTACCCGGATCACCCGTCGGTGGGACAACACAGGACGTTCTGATCCTGGCCAGGACGCTCTACGGCGAAGCCAGGGGCGAATTCGATGCAGAAGGCAAAGGCGATTTCGCCGTTGAGGCAGTCGCCAATGTCGTGATCAATAGGGTTGTGGCCAAATTCCGCAAGAAGACGACAGTGCAAGGTGTTTGTCTCGACCCTAAGCAGTTTTCCTGCTGGAATGGCAGCGATCCCAACAGGTCCAAAATCATCAAGCTGGTGAAAGGCTCTGATGCTCCACGTTTCGATAGGTGCCTCGACATCGCGACACGGGCCGTAGCGGGGCAGATCGCTGATCACACGGGTGGAGCGCTGCACTATCATGCAACCGGAATCGTCAAGCCGTCTTGGGTGAAAAACTCGCCGGCCGCGAAGGTCTCGCTTAAGGTCGGCCATCACATTTTCTACGTCGGTATAAAATGACCGATCTCTGGCGCCAGTCAGCCCGCTTCGCAATGAGTAAGTTGGCGGGATGATTCATAGGGCAGACCACTGACTGGCAATGAAGATTCGCGCTCCAGGCTTGTTCGCTGCACAGCCAATGATGAGAGCCTCCATGAGGTCCACTGTGTCGCTCCCCAGGTCGTGGCGAGCACGATCAGGAAGGTTGTGCAACTTCTTCGCCCCGCATGCTATCGTTTCGAAAGATATAGTAAATATCATTCTCGCCAAGAGTGTTGGGAGCGGCCTCTACGGGCGGCATTGGATGCTCCTCGGTCGCCAATCACACTCACTCACCGGCGACTATGGTGAATCGCGTTGACGCACGGCACGCCACTGTATTCTTTTGATCCCACATCTCGAGTTCCCCAATTGGGTACAACACCGCTTTGCCAAGCTTGACATACGCCGGTCCAATCCTCTTGGCTCGCCAATTTCGCAGCGTTCCAAGAGAGATGCTGCCGCGATTAGCGTTCCGACACTTCCTCAGCTGTCAAAAATTTCCTGTCGTCCATCAGGCTCTCCAAATGTCAGACGTCGGGAGCATGTGAGCAGGCTTAAGCACGCTCCCAAACCGTGGATCATGCAGTTGCACGGCCATGAGTGGGTATGTGGATAAGAAATAGAAGCCGCAGTGAGAGGGAGTAGAAGCGGCGGATATGGCTGGATAGGAATCGGATCAGCTGCCAACCAAATTCGCAAGATCGGTCGAGTCGGGCAGCCGGAAATGAGGAGGGCGGTTTCCGGTACCATCTGCTGACGTGTTCGTGCTTGGAGGAGGTGGGAGTGGACGAATTCGGATCTGGGACCGCATACGCAGCAGGACTACGTTCGTCATGTCCGGCGCTTCGCAGCCTTCCTTCGACGCTCTCGGCGCGGGGTCATGCTTCCGCATGGCTGGCTGTTCCCCAGGGCGCGGCTGTACGGCGCCGATCTCGTCGCGGCAACTGCATCGCGCGGTTCAGGAAACCGCCGAAGTCGCCGGCATCCGCAAACGCGACAGTCCGCACACGCTGTGTCATAGCTTCGCCACCCACCTGCTCGAGCAGGATGTCGACATCCGCGTCATCCAGGTGCTGCTCGGACGCAGCAAGCTCGATACGACAGCGCTCTACACCAAGGTCTCGACCCGGACGATCCACGCGGTATGGAACTCTCCTTCTCCCGTCACCGGGATCATAATTGGAAAATTCCAGCTCAGAACGGTTCGAAAAACCGGAGGCACCTCAAGGCCAACTACCTATTGACCGTTGAGACAGGGGCGTGCTTGACTTGGAAGAGCTTATGCAGGCCATCTTGCACTCCATGATGTATACCGGATCGAGGCTCGACCAGATCGAGTCCGGATCGGCCATTGGGCCGTGATCCAGCGACAAAAATCGATGTCCGTCAGCAGGAGACGCCAATCTCAAAACTAGCGCGATACACCCAACCCGCCAGAGCTGTAACAGACTGCAATTTCCGCGGCGGCCTCGATATAGCCTGCAACCGAAACTGTGCTCCACCAATTCAAGCTGTATATCACAGGTCTCATAGTGAAGCCCAATATTTCAAGCACCTCCCAGTTCGCAGGCAATGTGACGAGACTTTTCAGCAAGCCGAAAAGCGAGCTGATATTGATGAGACCAAGGGCGGCCGCATCGCGTATTGCGCTGCACCCGAACTGTGCTGCTGGGTGCCCCGCAACCAAAACGCCTCTTGCCAGTCCGACAAAAAATAGCAACGGCCCGAAAATAAGACCCAGTCCGTTCCCCATTGCTCGTCCAATACTCAATGGCCCGTCAACAGCGAGTGGCACCAGGTGATCTGCAATAAAAAGACTCAAAATTCATGCCATGCCGTTCCCGATCAGGACGATCGGTATAGAAAACATCATCATCAAAGGTATGCTCAGGACTGCTATGCGTTTCAATTTCTGGCGTTCGGACTGACCCGTCAGGAGTAGATATAAGAACACAATCTGAACTACCATCCCGCAAAAAAGCAGCACGCCTGCAATTAGCCATCGACTTATACTTATAGAATATGAGAATAGCTCAATAAAGAAAGAAACGATGTTGAGAAATGCTGAAACAGCAATCCACAACCCCATAGGCGCGCAGATCACGGTCCAGATCGGAAAAAAGATCATCAAAAAGCCAGCGACCGGAACTTGGTCCAAATCGCCGCGACGATTGTCCTTTTTATTCACGAAGTTGCTCTCTGAATGTACCCGAGTTTATATACGCTGTTTGGATAGAGTGGAACAACATCATCTCGGAACTTGTGCGCGACGTGCTCCAATCAGGCTGATATCAACCCGCTGGTAGTTTGACCTGTCGTGAACGCAGCGTCGCCAACGCGCGTCCATTGTTGTCGGCGGAGCGTGCGTCAGCAAGCTCGCTGAAACGGCGTCGCGCCAGCTGGCGGATCCCCTGCAGCTTCGAAACCGCGTCAGCCTCATCGTCCCGGACAAGCGGCTGCAGATGCGACAGGATGCCGTCAAAATCACCGGCCCGGTCGGCTGCGGTCAGGAGTACAACCAGATCGTTCGGCCACGCTGCTCGGCGTAGCAATGCCTGTAACGGATTGAACAGCCCGTCTCGGTCGGAACTGTAGATCTGCGGCGAGAGGCTTTGCTGGAGGCGCGCCTTCCAGCCCGGCTGAAGCGAATCGTTAAGCAGATACGCGAAGGGAATGATCCATTCAGGCTCGCGAATTCGGCTGTACAGGCCTCCAAAGGCTTTCACCCTCCCTGCATCAGCCGATGAGCCAATCGCCCGGATCATTTCACAAGCATAAAGGACTACCTGCTTCTCGTTGTGAAGGATCCGCGGCAAGGTTGAGATGTCTTGCGCAGCGCTCATCACATGGAAGGCACGTGCCGACTCCATTAGCTTTTCGGCTGCCGGAAAGTTTTGGGCCGGCACCTCATAGTCAGTTGCCCAGGCCAGTGCAACGAACTCAGCGAATGAAATGCCGCTTGAGATGCGATCAGGCTCCGTCACGCACCACGCAGAAAGAGCAGGCATCCGGCTTTCATCGCCGAGCGCCAGCAGGGTACGCAACGAGATGTCGCGCAGTCGGCCCTGTCCGGACGCTCCTTCGAGTGATGATACAATCCGCCGGTCGATATGGGCAGCGAGAACCGGATCATAGAGCTTGGCAGCTGTGAGCGAGAAGGTCAGCGCATGCCAATTGTCTGTCCCACGGGCGCTGTACAGTCTTTCGATCAAAATGGGATAGTGTTTTGCCCAGAAATCCGGCGCGACTTCCCCTGCAAGGGAAAGCTGCGCGATGTAGAAGGCGAACAGGGTCAGATCGTACTGCGAGAGCGGAACCGTCAGATTGCTCGGCGTCAGGTTGTTCCACAGGCCGCACTTGATCTGGATCGCCTGCCAGGGTCCCATCGCCGCCAGTTCGTTCGTTGCCGGCGGGCCACGATGCATGAGCATGGCCGTCCTCGGCTCAATCTTGCGGTCATTGACGCCTCGCAGGCCGCTGCCCGTGCGGCCGAGGTGGTCCCAGACCAGCTCGTCCGGTAGCCGCCGCATCGGCTCTAACTCAAGCGGACGCCGCGCACACCGCGCCTGAAGGAGCACCCAGGCCGACGAGCCGACCTCGAAGTCTTCGAGATCGCCGTAGAGCTCGGCGAGGACCGTCGGTTCCACGACCGTTGAGAAGAGCTTGTCGTCTTCCCCGCGAAGCAGAGTGTAGTAGGCGTGCTCGACTGGATCGGCCGTCTGCGACTTGCCGTAGTAGTCGACGAGGGCGTCCGCGACCTTGTTGAAGAGTTCCGGATTGTGCCTGCGCATCAAAGGCAACGTCCTTGCCCGCAGATCGCGGCGGTGACGTAACGTCCTGCCACCATCTTCGACGTCGACGATCCAGCCTTCCCGCCCAAGGATCGCGAAAGCTGCTTCAGCCTCATCCCGCGTTAGTCCGCAAATTGGAGCCAGCACATTCTTCGCCATGTCGAGCGTCACGCGTCGGGCCACCAATCCCGGCCAGGCGAGCTTTTGGGCGTGCTTGTCGCGCACGTGATCGAGAATTCGCCGTTCATACAGCCGGGCGACAAATGCCTGATCGGCCTTCTCGCCGTCGCGCTCTATGTCTGCGACCACCTTGTCGCGTTGCGACGGATCGGCATTGCGAACCAATTCGACGGCGAGTCGAAGGCTGAGCGGCTCGCGCCGGACGGCCGGGTCCGTCTTTCGACCGGCCAAGCGGTTAGCCCAGTTGGATTTCCATTCGGACTGGAGCAGATCGATGCCAAGTCTACTGACCATGGCCCGCGCGTCTTCCAGCGAGAACGGCGGCAAGACGACAGGCGTAACTTCGAACGCCTCGATCTCCAGAAATTCCTCGAAGCCGGAGCGGCCGGCCGCAACAAGACACAGTTCGATGAACGGCTCTTCCACTAGAGTTCTCACGAGACTGACAACCCCCAACATTGCATCCGGATCGGCGTCCACGATCTCCAGCGTGTCGAGCACGAGCAGGAAGGTGGCCGAGTGGCTGGAGCGGGAAATGATCTGCCGCACGATCACCCGGAAAGTCTTGCACCACGAGGTCAGGCTGCCCGTCGCGCGACCGGCGAGGACGTTGCGAATCTGGTCGCTGAGATCAGCAAGTGCGGACTCCTCTTCGCCATACTGGCAAGCTAGCTGCCGACAGATTTCGAGCAATAGCAGTCCGCCGGCGCGTGGCTGGATGTCTGAGCGGTCGAAATCAAGATAGGCGAAGGGGAAACGCTCGCCCGGCTTCGTAGCGTGATCGTAGAGGAACTTCGCGACCAACGCCGTTTTGCCGAGGCCGCCACGCGCCTTGATCGTCAGCAGACGTGGCTTTCTTCGAACCAACCGCTGCACGGTTCGCCGCAGCCCCTCCAGAAGTGTTTCGGAGCCGAGTTCATCGACGACGCTACGCAGCGTCGCAAGCTGATCAGAACGTCCCACGAAACGGTCTTTGCTGCCGACTGGTGCATCGTCGGCGATGCCAATAATGACGCCTAGCGGCGCGAGGATTTCTGCTAGATTGGCTTGCCGGCGACAGTCCGCCAGGCTGGGTGCCGCTGGTGGCAGTCTACCAATGCCATCGAGCGCCTCTCGAGCCGCCACCGCTGCACGCTGGTGGAGGGCCGGGAGCTGCGAGGCGGCAGAACCGAAATTGCCCCGGAGAAATTCACGCAAATAGGCGTCGACCAGCCGATCGAAGTCGACGGTCTTCGCAGCGAGCGTGGCCCTATCCGCAACCTCACGGGCGGCTAGCAGGAGCGGCAGGAGCGAAGTCGCCTCGGGCGCATCGAGGATGCGTCGGCGCTCGCTGTTGTAGAGGCGGAGCAGCCTGCGCGCGCCAACCGACACCATCTTCGCTTGCCGCACCAACCAGCTGCGCTCGGCATCGTCGGCGGACTCCTCAGGGTTGAAATTGTAGCTGGTCGCCGCTTGCAGCATGTCCTCGTCCACCACTGGCGGAATGTCCTTAGTGGTGTTCTCGATTACCGCCTCGCGCTGAGCGATCTGTTCGACCACCGCACGCCCGGCGTTGGCGGCAGCCTCCAGGACGTCTCTGCCCACGGCCTTCTCTAGCAATGCTCTCGCTTGTGGGTTCGCAAGCAAGTCAGTCAGGTAGGAATTTGAGAGGCCTTTCATAGCGGGTGCCCTCCCTTGGCGTAGATGCCTGCGATCAGGTCCGTGGCCAAACGCTGGCAGACGCTTAGAAGCGTTTGCTCCACATTCTGCTTCCCCCGTTCGGTCTGCAGGGCGGCCGGCGCGATTAGCTGAATAGCGGCAGCGACACTCGCAGCATCGAGGTCCTCAATGCCAGCTTCTGTGAACGCGGCTGCGAAAGTCGTCTCCAGTGCGTCGACCGGGACAATGTCGGCCGTGATCGTTTCGACGGTCATGTCCGACGCGAGAAGGAAGTCGGGGGCGCGGCCGAGGAACAGCCACTGGATCGCCGAGCGAACGCCCGCGACCGCATTCTCATCTACGTCGGCCCCGATCAGGCCCGCGACGAATCGGCGTACTTCCGTCGATGGCGGCTGTCGATCCACGTCTTCAAGTAGAACCCAAGTCTTGCGCCAGCGATCCTCTGAGACGATGACCGGCGGGCTGGCATTGGCGAGCGTTATGTCTTCCTGTGCATTCGGCCGGCCGAATGCTTCATTTGCCGCGACCAGTGACCGCGCGATTGCCGATCGGTTGGTTTCGACCGTCCGGTGGGCTGCGAGGCGACCGGCGAACCATTCGGGTAACTCCTGCGACAGCCACCGGTCGAGCTTGTCACCGTCCTTCGCCCCCTGCGGGAGGGTGGCGCCTGCACGCGTCGGCATGGCACCGAGATCTTGTGCGCTCATGCCGAAGCCGGCCGCTAACACATTGATGAATTCCTCGACCGTCTCCGGCATGGCGGAGGTTTTGCCGCCGATGACGACGATGTTGTGCCCCAACTGGCCGACCAGCAGGGTTCTGAGGATGTCGTCCGTGAATGTCTTTCCAGCGCGCTGCGATTGTGCATCAGCCGCATAGACCCGGTCGCTGCGACCACGCGAAGCCACGGCGGTCGCCCCCTTCATCGCAGCATCGCACCAGACCTGCAGCTTCTGTCGGCCGATAATCGGCACCAGTGATCGATCCGCGCGTGTCGCTCGCCACGCTGTCGCTGCAGGTGGTGGTGGGGGCGCCTGATTCTGCAGATGGGCCACGACCTGCGGACAGACTACATCGATCCGCACCGCCAGATTGCCCAGGACGACCTGGCCGGGCATGTAGGCGGCGCTGTGCACACCGATGACGTCCATATCGGCGTTGAGGCAGGGGGCGCCGGAGGAACCTCTCGCTGCATCGAGCTGATAGATGATCCTCGTTGTCGGATCCCAAGGTCCCGTGATGCTGCCGAACGCGTGTTTAAGTGGAAGGCCGCCCGGATGCTGGGGCATCGCGAGCTGCGTATTTGCCGCGAAAGGAAAAGGTCCCGCTGGCGTGGCCACCTTGAGCCATCCACGGCGTGCGCGCGCTCCCGTTTGTACAGGCAGGTTTCCCACCGGAGTCGCCAGTCGAAGCAATGCGAAATCCAAACCCTGTAAAAGCTCCTGGATCTGTTGAGGGTCAAGATTTGCGACGGTTCCCGCCCATCTAACGGACGGGCTGGACGTCACCAGCCAATCCGGATGGAGACCGACGACCCGCAGACCCGGCCGTTGCAGCAATTGTTGATGGTCGACGATCGGATCGCCGAATTTATGATCGAACGCCACGCTGAAGCAGTCGGGAACTTCGGGCAGTTGCTGGACGTCGTCGAAAGTATGCTTCGCCGTAAGGACGAGATCAGGCCCGACCAGAAATACGGTTGCGTTGATAGAAGCCACGGCTCCATTAACGTCAAGGAAGGTTCCCGCCAGAATTCCAATTCTGGGCCCAATGTCATTGTACAAAACGCCCAATTTATTATCTGCGAAGAAACTACCTCTTTTCGTCAGCAAAGCTTGGAGGGCAATTTGAGGGGTCGGGCTGCTTCTGACCGATTGTGCAAATCCCGCAATTATCCTCCTGTTTCCGTCGGTCCACGGTATCTGGATCAACATCGTTTCGACAATCGCTGTCAGAATGCGCCGTCGATTAAGCTCTGCCAGGATCGCCCTGTTGAGCGCTTTGATTGGGTCGGCCTGCCCCGCCATCGTCTCCTTTACGAACGTCTCGAAGTCATCGACGATACGATTCTCTCGCGCGAGGTTCTCCATGTGAATGGGCGCAACTTCCCGCGCGCAGATGCCGGCGAGGATGTCCAGCTCCGCATCCGTGAGAGCGAGGCCTAGGTCGATTTCGGTTCCTCCGTCCATCGCTGTGCTCCACTTATGTCAGCATCGGCCCGATAACTGGATGGCGGCGGATCGCGTCCGCCCCGACGGCCCGGTTGCCCGCAGTCGAGTCGCCCCAGTAGTGAAGGGCTCGGACCTCATTCGAGCCGAAGCCGAGCACCGCCGCGCCCGAATAACCTCCAATAGTCGAAGCGTCGTGAACGATGTAGGCCTGGTTGGCCTGCTCAGGATCCATCAACTGACCAAAGCTCACTCGCTTCCGCTCGTCGGGCCTCCCGAAAACAGTCAGGATGTCCTCCGGGACATTCTCCAGATAGCCGGGGTGGCCGACGATATAGAGCCGGCCGACGTCGAACGCGTCCGAGCGCGAGATCGGTAGCGGCGCAGGCTGCGGTCCGCTCATCGGCTCGACTGCGAGGATCGCCGCATCCACGGGGTCGTTATCCTCCGCAACGAACGGAACGCCAACGACCCGGTAGACGTTCTCACGCACCCGACCGTTATCGAAGGCAAAGTCCAGCGTAATCTCGAAGTCGCCTTTGAGCCGCGCCGTCGTGGTTCCGGGAAAGCGCCGACCAAGGCGCACGCCACCGTCGGGCGGGAACAAGACATGACGGTTCGTCATTGCCATACCCGGTCCAATGAGGAAGGCGGTTCCCTGCACCCAGCTCCGGTTCGTGATGAAGCGCTCGGTGACCTTCACGGCGGCCGTCGCCGAGGCGATTGCCCACATTGCGTCGAAATGTTCTCCGGCCAGCAACTGCCAGATTTCCGAATCTGGATCAGTAAACCTGTCGAACTCCTCGGCCAGGATCCGAACCGCAGGCCGGCCGCGCACCTGGACGACGGCTTCGAGTGCCATCGCGGCCTTCTGCCCGAGTGAGCCGTCCGGCGCTCCGTCCAGGTCGAGCAGCGCGCGGTTGGCATTGGCAACGATGGTGCGCGCCAGTCCTTCCGCCTCGACCGGATTCATCACCCTGCCAGAGGCGGCGCGTGCGGCGAGCAGGCGGGCTGTGATGGCCTGCACGTCCCGCTCGTCCGGCATCCGGTTTTGAGTCCCGCCGGCCTCCAACGTGGACTCAGGGCCTGGGGGTGGCGCGGCTCCCTCGAAGCCGACGCCAAGGGCACCCCGGCCGCCGCCAAAAAAGAGCTTCCTTACGCGCTTAGCCGTGCGATCGAGCCTCGGTTCCAGTTCATCGACCATCGGAAGCTCCCAGGTCGGTCCAGCTTCTGAAATCGTCACCCAGGCGCGCGCGCAGCGAGCGCGACACGAGGCGCGGCGGCATCGCCTCAATCTTACCGGCTCGCGCCTGCGTTGCCCGAGCCGTGTCTAAAGCGAGGCATGCCAGTTCAAGCAGGTTCTGCTTGTCCTCGAGAGTTGGAGCGATCGCCTCGACCTGGCCGGACGCCGCCACTTCCGCCAGCAGATCCCGGACCTGGTCGACTGTAGAGCGCGCGATGGCGACGGTTTCAGGCGCGCCGGCGAACTCTGGCTTTCGGCGCAACAGCGCGTCTGCGTTGACAATGCCGGCGCCATAGTGGCCGGTATCGAAACCGGCCGGCACATCCGCGCTGAGCTGGATCGTCGCCTTGAACAGCGACTGCAACGTCCGGCCCGGCGCGAGCTGGCCGATAAGGGCATCGCGACCGTGATGGGCGAGCCAGCAGGCCGCCACACCCGCGAGATGCGCGGTCGCGTAGGACGTGCCCTGGCCCGGTCCGACCTTGCCGTTGTTGACAAGGTCTCTGGCATCCGCTCGCATGACGAGTTCGGCCGGACCAGAAATGTCAACGGTCTCGCCGCGGCTCGACCCCTTCCAGGGTTGGAATTGCTCGTTGATGCCGCCGACCGCGATAACCTCGTCGTAGCGTGCCGGCCAGACCACCGTAAAGACGCAATTGCCGGCTGCCGCCACCACGATGATGTTCGCCTGGACCGCCTTGCGCACGGCGGCATGGAGAGCGGAGCTGAAGACGCCGCCGAGGCTCATCGTGATGACGTGGGCGCCGTTGAGCCGCGCATGATCGATTGCCTGTGCGATGCGGCTCTGGTCGAAGACCGCCACGGAGGTGATACAGCGGATCGGGACCAGTGTTGCTTGCGGCGCCGAGCCGCTCATCGCACCGGCCTGCGGGCTCGCGACCACGCTGGCCGTGCTCGTCCCATGGCCGACATTGCCGCTGCCCTTCATAGGGTCGATCGGCGGCTTGCCGACTTCAATCATGTTCCCTGCGAGCTTGCTTCTGACGATGTTGGGCGGCAGCTCGGTTTGAGTGGGCACCACGCCGGTGTCCGGTTGGAACACCAGGATGCCCTTGCCGCCGCTCGGCCGGCCGGCCGCGCTCGAGAATGCCCAGGCCTTTCGCACGCTGGTCTTGTTCAGCGCCCAGTCGGGATCCGTCGGCGAACTCTTCGTCTCGTCAACCCAGCACCAGAACGCGAAGTCGGAACTCTCAGCCGAACCTTCCGGCGCCGATGCATTGGAGCCGTCGTCGAAGTAGTTGGTGGAAAGGTCCGGCTCCGCTGTCTCGCTACCAAGTAGCGTATTGATGAAACGGGCGATATCGAATAGGTCCGAGCGATCCTCAGCGACGACACCAGGAATGTCGAGCGCGCGGAAGCGGTCGAGGTCGCGGTCCGGCGCGAAGAGCGGTCCCACGCGCACGTTCAGCTCCAGCGCGCCCCCAACTTGGTCGCGGATCACCTCGTCCGAGAGCGGTGTTGCCAGCGCGATCACAAAGCGGACGTCATGCACGGACGGTTCGCGCGATTTCTGCTGCTCGCGCCAGAACGCCGTGATGTCGCCCACGACGAGATCTGGCGCCGAGCCGGGGGCTTCCTCTGATGCCTGGGCGGGTCCGGCGATCCCGGCCTTGCCGCGGACCGTCACGCCTTCAGTGGTGCCCAACTGGTCGCCTTCGCGAACGGCACGCGAAAAGTCGATGCCGGCGAGTTCCTCGATTTCGGCGACGGACACCATGTGCTGGCGCCATTTGTCGGGCACTGCCATCTCAACCACCACGCCCGAAAGATCCTGCTCCAGGAGGAAGGCGAAGCTCTGCAATCGATTTTCCTTGCGCGCGACAATCACCTTCCAGAACTTTCGCGGCACCGCAACGACGACCTTGCCCTCCGTGTCGACGCCGCGAAACATCAGGTCGCCTTCGGCCAGAATCGGCCCCCCGAAGACCACCAGGTTTTCCGTCTTGGCGTTTGCCAACACGAGGTTCTCAAGAGCACCCCAATTTTCCGCCGCCTCGTTTGGCCTGTTGAACGAAGCCGTCTGCGGCGAACAGTTCGTGACGTGGAACGTATCGCCATTGGCGTTGCGCATCTCCTCATAGGTGTCGCCCCAGGCCACGTCCTCGCGGCGCACAATATGGCCCTTGTCAAACGACTTCCGGTCCTGGTTGTAGAATTTGTCGGGCAATTGCTCTGTTCCGAGGATACGCGGATCGCCGAACCACTTCTCGGTGTCGTGCTCGCCGAGCCCGCCCAGGCCGTCGCGCTGATAATCCTTATCCGGACGATTGCCCGGCCGCTTCCGCTTTGGATCGACGCTGACATTGGCCGCGCAAAGCAGGGCGAGACGCCGCACCTTGTGCATGACAATCGAGAAATGGTTGTAGGGGATAACGAATCCACCGTCCGCCATAAGCGCGAGTTGGTCCAAGCGTCGCGGCCGCGGCAACGGTACGGCGACGCCAAGGAAGTTCGGGTCGTAGCCCTTGCGAGTCGAATAGTCGGTGTCGTGGACCGGCTCCAGTGCCCGCTCCACGACTACCGGTTGCCCGGTGTCCTCCATTGTCGGTGCCGGAGTAGGCGATAGGTCGCCGCCCGGCGGGACAGGCTGGGCCTGGCCGAGGCGCACCGTTATTTCAAGAGGAATAACGATCTTCGTCTCCATTGCAGGCGGTCCAGTTGGAGTTGGTGTTGATTGTCTCGAGGTTTTGGTCGGGGAGGGGACCGGAGGCTGGACAGCCGGAACCGAGCCAGCGCTGGTCTCGGCCGCTTCTATTTCCTGCCAGGCGTCGTCCCATCGCGTCGAGCGTCGCGACACTGGGCCAGAGAAGACGGGGCCGGCGTCGATTACGCAGCCGTCCTGCGCCAACGCGCCCGCCGGCACGTAGTAGTTCGTGACAGCGTAGACGCCGCCGAAATGCAGGCCGACGACCTCGCCCGTCCTCGGATCGATGACGCAGGATCCCGAATTGCCGCCCAGTGTGCTGCTGTCGTGCAGCCCTGCGTCTACCACTCGCCCGTAATAGGCCTCTACTGGAGCGATGCCCTTCAGCTTGCCAGGCTGCAGGCGCTTGATCCCGTAGACGCCGGCGAAGACGTCGTTCTGCACGCCGGCGGGATTGCGAACGTCGAAGGTTGGATAGCCGACCACCACGACGTCACGGCCCCGCAGGGTTTCCGGGTCGGTCGTCGACAGACGCAGCGGCGAACGATTGGATGGCAGGCCGTCAACTATGAGCAGCGCCATATCCCAGTGTGGATGAATCATCGTCACCCTGACGACGCGCAGGTAGGCCGCCTCGGTCGATCCGCGCTCCTTCAGGAAGTCGATGCCGGCTTCCAGGCCGGCGACGAATTTTAGCCCGTTTCTTCCCATTCCGCTGGCAAAGATCTCCGCGACGTGGCGGTTGGTCATCAGGAGGTTCGGGCCAACTACAAAGCCGGTGCCGCCATACGGCGCGGTCGGATGGTTAGGCAGTTCGATTCGCCCGATGCTCGGGAAGAGGGCCTTGAGGCGGCCCTTGACGTCGGTGTCGTTGAGAAAGAGCCAGTCTGGATGACGGGTCGTGAAATCGCCCCGGACGATATCGATGGCTGGCCGCTTGTCTGGGATAATGATGGCTTCCAGGTGATAGCGCTCGCGAGGGTCTAGCGCCTGGCCTCGGGCCAGCTTCTCCAGCGTCATGCGCGTCAGGGCCGTGTCTGTGGAGGTTGCTTCCGCGCCAGCTGATTCGAGGCGGCCAGCTGAAAGCATCCTACTTTCGGCAACGACCTCGTCGATCGAATTCGATCGGGTTGTGCCCGCCAGAAATGCGCGCAGATCGGCGTCGGTGGCAGGCGAAGTCATCGTGCCGCCCCCCCTCCTTGAGGCACAAAATAGCGCCCGCCTTCAAGCCATGCTCGGCGGCAGGCGAGATTTTTCTTGTGACGGATGCTCCAAATTGAAGTATAATACAGAATAAGAGATCCAGGAAGTGGATTATTTAAAACCCGCGCCTTATCAGAATACGCTTTTCTTAGGTCTTTTGAATCCTGATTGAAGCGAACACGTAACAGCATCAAAATTGCCTATCATAGTACGGCACCCGTCTCACAAAAGTAATTATCTAAGGAAAAAATCAGGTAACTGAAGATCATTGCTGAACTAGACCTTTTGCTACTTATAATCTGGATCAGCTATCGCTCAGCAGTTCGACTGTCCTTGGCAGAACCGGTAAAAATATTCCGCAGTAGGGTAACACAACGACGAGACTGATTTCCACCTAGCAGGCTGTTGAAAAAGGTGCTCGCCGCAGGTCGATGACCGTGATTCACTAATTCCGAAGAGATTCGGAGATGACACGTGCGCGGTGGCGACAATCGAACTGGCGAGTTGTTCAGCTACGTTG